>DASRLO010000138.1:0-7122 GCA_035648415.1 Allostellaceae bacterium | reverse complement strand
CTTCACGAAATCCTGCGTCTTGTAGTTGATCGCGAGGTCGGCGCCGTAGTCGCGGCAGGCCTGGCATTTCTCCTCGGAGCCCGCGGTCGCCAGCACCGTGGCGCCGAACGCCTTGGCCAGCTGGATCGCGGTGATGCCGATGCCGCTCGACCCGCCCTGCTGGAGGAACACCTCGCCCGCCTTCAGGTGGATGCGGTCGAAGACGTTGGTCCACACCGTGCAGAACGTCTCCATCAGCCCGCCGGCGTCGATCAGGCCGACGCCCTGCGGCACCGGCAGGCATTGCACCGCCGGCACCGCCGCGTATTCGCCGTAGCCGTCGGCGACGAGCAGCGCACAGACCGCGTCGCCGACCGACCAGCCGCTGACCCCCTCGCCCGCCTTGACGATGGTGCCGGAGCATTCGAGGCCGGGGATGTCGCTGGCGCCGGGCGGCATCGGATAGCGCCCCATGCGCTGCAAGGTGTCGGCGCGGTTGATCCCGGCCCCGGCGATGCGGATCAGCACCTCGCCGGCTTTCGGTTCGGGCACCGGCCGGGTTCCCGGCGCCAGCACCTCCGGTCCGCCGGGCTTCTTGATCTCGATCACGGTCTGGGTGGCGGGTATATTGGCGAGCATCGCCTTGCCTCTCGGTCAGCGCTGGTTTCCTATTAGCACAGCAGCACGCGACGGGAGGAAAACCATGCCGATCCTGCAGGACAAAGTCGCGCTGGTGACGGGCGCCGGCGCGGGGATCGGCCGCGCCATCGCGCTGGCCTTGGCGAATGAAGGGGCGACCCTCGCCGCCGCCGACATCGACGCGGCCGCCGCCCGGCGCACCGCCAGCGACGCCGCCGGCAATCGCGGGCTCGCGGTCGAGGCCGATTGTGGCGATGTCGCCGGGATCGATGCGATGGTGTCGCGGGTCGTCCGCGAGCTCGGTCGCATCGACATCATCGTCAACAATGCCGGCGTCACCCGCTTCAGCGACATCATGGACCTGACCGAAGCGGATTGGGACCGCATCCACCGGGTCAACGCCAAGGGGGTGTTCTTCTGCCTGCAGCGCGCCGCCCGGTCGATGATCGAGCAGAAATCGGGGGGCCGGATCATCAACATCGCCTCGATTTCCGGCCGCGGCTATGCCGGCGCGTCGAACGCCGCCTACGCCGCCAGCAAGGGCGCGGTGATCGCGCTGACCAAGATGGCGGCGCAGCAGCTCGGCCGCTACGACATCAACGTCAACGCGATCTGCCCCGGCGTGACCCGCACCGAGCTCGGCCAGCGCAACGCGGTCGGCCGCGCCGCGGCGCGCGGCGTCAGCATCGAAGTGCTGCAAGCCGAGCAGGAAGCCGGCATCCCGATCGGCCGCGCCAACACGCCCGAGGACATCGCCGCAATGGCGGTGTTCCTCGCCTCGCCCGGCGCGCGCAACATCACCGGGCAGTCCTACAATGTCGACGGCGGGCTGGTACCGAGCTGACCAGACCAAGCGGACCAGAAATTGGGGGAAAGGATGCCCGAGATTTTCGACTACATCGTCGCCGGGGCCGGTTCGGCCGGCTGTGTGATCGCCGCACGCTTGAGCGAAAACCCGAAGCACCGCGTGCTGCTGCTCGAAGCCGGCCCGAAGGATTCGAGCCCGTGGATCCATATGCCGATGGGCTACGCCAAGCTGTTCGCCCATCCCAAGCTCAACTGGATGTACGAGAGCGAACCCGAGCCCGAATTGCAAAACCGCACGATGTATCAGCCGCGCGGCAAGGTCTTGGGCGGCACCAGCTCGATCAACGGCATGGTCTACATGCGCGGCAACCCGGCCGATTACGACGAATGGCGCCAGCGCGGCTGCACCGGCTGGGATTGGGACAGCATCCTCCCTTATTTCAAGAAGGCCGAGGACCAGGAGCGCGGCCCGAACGAGGCGCACGGCGTCGGCGGGCCGCTGCGCGTCTCCGAGCACCCGGTGCGCTGGAAGCTCGCCGAGCATTTTGTCGAGGCCGCGATCGAGGCGGGGTTGCCGGCCAATTACGATTTCAACAGCGGTCGCCAGGACGGCGCCGGCCATTTTCAATGCACGATGAAAGACGCGCGGCGCTGGAGCACCGCCGCCGCCTATCTCGGCCAGGCCAAGGGCCGCGCCAACCTGACGATCGAGACCGAGGCGCTCGCCACCAAAATCCTGTTCGACGGCAACAAGGCGGTCGGCGTCGCCTACCGCCAGCGCGGCATGCCCAGGGAGGCGCGCGCCGGCGCTGAAATCATCGTCTGCGGCGGCGTCTTCAACTCGCCGCAACTGTTGCAGCTATCGGGGCTCGGGCCGGGCGATCTGTTGCAGCAGCACGGCATCCCGGTCATCCGCGACATGCCCGGAATCGGCAACGAGCTGCAGGACCATTTCTATGTCCGCCTCGCCTATCGCTGCACCCAGCCGATCACCCTCAACGATGTCGGCAACAGTTTCTGGCGGCGCAACGCGGCGGGGGTGCGGTATTTCCTCATGCGCTCCGGCCCGCTCGCCAGCAACGGCATCTGCGCCGGCGGCTTCGCCCGGAGCGACGAGCGCCTGTCGCGGCCCGACATCCAATTGAATTTCAGCACCTGGAGCTTTCAGGCGCGAGACAATCGCGGTGTCCGGCCGCATCCCTTCCCCGGCTTCAGCGTCAGCGCGGTGCATCTGCGCCCCGACGCGCGCGGCCATGTGCGGATCAAGAGCCCCGACCCGACGGCAGCGCCCTCGATCCTCTTCAATTTCCTCAAGACGCGCTACGACCTCGACGCGCTGACCGCCGGGATGCGGCTGGTGCGCAAGATCACCGAGCAGCCGGCGATCGCCCCGCTCGTCGCCGGCGAGATCCTGCCCGGCCCCTCGATCCAGACCGACCAGGATTTCGAGGCGGCGATCCGCGCCAACGGAGTCTCCAACCTGCACCCGGTCGGCACCTGCCGGATGGGGCCGGACGCCGCCGCGGTGTGCGACCCGCGCCTGCGGGTCAACGGAGTGACGGGGCTGCGCGTCGTCGACGCCTCGGTGATGCCCGCCGTCCCCGCCGGCAACACCAACGCGCCGACGATCATGATCGCCGAGAAGGCCGCCGACATGATCAAGGAGGATGCGCGGGCGGCTTGAGCGCTCTTCGCCATCGGCGGCTAAAAAGTCAACGGTCGTAAAATCAGCGCGCAACGACTATATTTGGCAGTGCCATGAGCTTCGATACTCTTGATTTTGCGCGCCGGCTCAAAGGCGCCGGCTTCAGCGAACAGCAGGCCGAAGTGCTTGCCGAAGCGACGCGCGAACACATCACCGATGAGATGGTCAGCAAGACCTTTCTTCAATCCGAGCTGGAAAAGCTTTCTATGCGGCTGACGATCCGTATGGGCACTATCGCGGCGGTCTGCGTCGCCGCCCTGGCAGCGATCATCAAGCTTTAAACCGTCGTCGGGTCCTCGGCTTCCTGGTGCCATACCAGGAGGTGGCGGCGGACCATCGAGATGCCCTTGACCAGCGCCAGCCCCGCGACCGCGATCTCGATAATGCCGGCGAAGACGCCCGCCGAGTCGGCGAAGCGCGAAGCCTGGATCATCGCTCCGCCGAGCCCGGTGCCGCCCATCAGCATCTCGGTGACGATCTCGACGATCATCGCGATCGGCAGCGCCACCTGCAGCCCGGTCAGCACCTGCGGCATCGCCGCCGGCAGGATGATCTCGCGCAGCAATTGCCGCGCGCTGGCCCCAAGGCTGCGCGCCGACCACAAGAGATAGCTGTCCACCCCCTCCGCCGCGGCGAGTGTCGCGGTGATCACCGGGAAGATCGCGTTGAACACCACCATCGAAATCTTCGAGACATCGTAAAGCCCGAGCCACAGCATGAAGATCGGCAGGAACGCGATCTTCGGCATCGGGAACGCGACCGAGACGATCGGGTCGAAAAACCAGCGCACCGCGGCATTGCGCGCCATGACGATGCCGAGCGCGACCCCGGCGATCGCGGCGATCGCGAACCCGGCCAGCGCGCGGTAAAGCGTCACGCCGAGGTTGAGCGCCAAATCGCCCGACAGCGCGTCGTCCCAAATGCGCTCGAGCACCGTCGACAGCGGCGGCAGCAGGAAGGTGCTCAGGATATGGGCGCGGGCCAGCCCCTCCCAGGCGACGACCAGCACGATCAGCGGCAGGGTGCCCGCCGCGCGCTGCGTCAGCCCGGCCGCAAGCCGGTCGAGCCGGAGAGCGGGCGCCGCCGGCGCGAGGATCGGCGTGTCGGCGCTCATTCGCGCCAGGCCAGCACGCGCGCCACCAGCATCAGGTATAGCCGGTCGGCGACAAAGCCCAGGAACGCCACGGTCAGCACCACCGCGAACATCGCATCGTAGGCGCCGCCATCGCCCAGCCAGCCGATCATGTAGCCGAACCCGCTGCGCGCCACGATCAGCTCCGACGCGACCAGCAGCACGAACGACAGCGCCAGCGCGGTGCGGATGCCGCTCAGCAGCTCGGGGAGCGCGCTCGGCACCACCACCTCCCACAGCACCCGCAGGCGGCTCGCCCCCATGCTGCGCGCCGACCAGATCAGCACCTGGTCGGTGCCGCGCGCGCCGTTATAGGCCGAAAGCGTCACCGGCAGCATGGCGCCGACAAAAATCAGCACCACCTTCGACGCATCGCCAAAGCCGAGCCACAGCACCATGACCGGGATCAGCGCCGATTTCGGCATCGGATAAAAGAACTGGACGACCGGGTTCACCACGACATGGACCGGCTTGTACCACGCCATCAGCACGCCGATCAGGCTGCCGAACACGATCGCCAGCGCCAATCCCGCGGCGCCGCGGGTCATCGACGACACGCCGTTGGTCCACAAATCGCCGCCGGCGGCGAGCCCGTACCAGGCCGACGCCACCTTATCGAGCGACGGCAGGGCCGATGCCGGCACCAGCCCAAGCCGCGTCACCGCCTCCCACGTCGCCGCCAACAGCAGCAGCGGAAAATAGCGGGTCAGCGCTGCGCTCACGCGTCTCCTCCGCGCTGGGCGACGCCAGCTGGGGCGATGCCCCCTTGGGCAATGCCGCCTTGGGCGAGGATCGCCTCGCCGCGCACCAGGTTCCAGACGTGGTCGACCAGGTCGATGAACGGCCGGGTGCGGGTCAGCTCCGGGTCCTCGCGGTCGAACTTCGCGTCGACGATCTCCTTGATGCGGCCGGGCCGGGCCGTCATCACCGCGATCCGCTCGGCAAGGAACACCGCTTCCTGCACATCGTGGGTCACAAAGATGACGGTCTTGCGCGAGCCCTGCCAGATGCGCAGGAGCTCGGCCTGCATCAGGCTGCGGGTCTGCGCGTCGAGCGCGCCGAACGGCTCGTCCATCAACAAGGTGCCGGGGTCGATCGCCAGGGTGCGGGCGATCGCCGCGCGCTGCTTCATCCCGCCCGACAGCTGCGAGGGGTAGCTCGTCTCGAACCCGGCGAGCCCGACCAGCGCGATGAACTCGCGCGCCCGCCGGTCGCATTCTCCACCCGGCAGCCCCTGCTTTTCGAGGCCGTAGCGCACGTTCTGGATCACCGTCTTCCACGGGAACAGCGCGAAATGCTGGAAGACGATGCCGCGGTCCGGGCCCGGCCCGGCGATCGGTCTGCCGCCGATGCGGATCGACCCGGTCTGGATCGGCAGGAACCCGCCGACGAGATAAAGCAGGGTGCTCTTGCCGCAACCGCTCGGCCCCAAGAGCGCGACGAACTCGCGATCCCGCACCTCGAGCGACACATCGTCGAGCGCCGTCACCGGCCGCCCGCGCGCCGGCCGGTAGCCGTAGCCGATCCGCTCGATCGCGATGTCGCTCGCCGCGACCGCGGCGCCGTTCTTAGTGGCCATCGAGCCGTTTCTTTGCTTCCCCGATCAGCGACAGATCGACGTATTTCGGATCGACCTTGACCGGCTTCGGCAGCACCTTCAGCTCGACATCCTCGTCGATCTCCTGCTGCACCAAGCCGATATCGGGGACCGCGTCCGGCGAATGGTAAAAATCGGCCTTGGTGAAGGCGTATTCCAGATTTTCTTCCGGCAGCTTGGTGACGTCGGCGCAGATCGCGATCGCCTCCTTGTGGTTGGCCGGGTCGAGGAACCAGCGCACCGCCCTGATATGGTCCTCGAAGAAATCGACGAGAGCCGCGCGGTGCGCCGCGATCGTGTCGGCGCGCATCGCCCACATCACCCCCTGGGTCGGCCCGACAGCGTCGACCGCCCGGAACAGCACCTTGTATTTCGGGTTGCCGGTATAGCCCTTCGCGAATTGCGGCAGGAGGCCGATCATGTCGACCTTATCGCCGTCGAGCATCGCCGGCATGTTGGCGAAATTGGTCTCGACCGTGGTGAAATCGGCGTCCTGGATGCCGTGCTTGCGGAACATCGCGCGCATCGCCGAGTCGCTGGCCGAGCCGATCGTGTTGGTGGCGATGCGCTTGCCCTTGACGTCGTCGATGGTCTTGACCGGGCCGTCGGCCTTGACCACGAAATCTTCGCTGAAATAGCCGTCGTGCCCGTCCTGCAGCACATCGGCGACGATGCGCAGGTCGAGATGCGCGTTGGTGATCGCCAGCGCCAGCGCGCTCGGCGCCTGCGAGGCGATCTCCAATTCGCCGATCGCCTGCGCCTGGATTTGCGGCGTGGTGCCGTTGAACCGGGTCGGCAGCGTCGTGTAGCTCTGGCCGAGATGCTTGAAGAGCTCGGGATGCTTCTTGCCGAGCGCCTCGATCACCGGCGCCATGTGGCCCGGGGTCTGCACCCAGCCGATGCGGATCGGAAACGGATCGGCCTGGGCCGCGACGGCAACCCCAAACACTGAAGCCACGAGGACCGCGCCCAGTATGCGTAGCTGCAAGTTCATTTCCGCTCCCCGCACCATCCGCTTATCGCCGCCGCGGCCGGGGCGATCTTAGCAGAGCCTGGGCGGCTTCATACTCACGTCCTCGCGCGGCCGATCGACGCCGCGAGATGACGAAACCGCCGCGACCGCCTAGGTTCCGGACCCATAAAGTGGATTCCCAGCCGGAACGTTTTGTGATTCAAGGTTCCCGAAGGGGGAACCATCATGGATCGCGATCAATTCTGGCTGGACGAGGGGCAGTTCGCGCGGCTCGCGCCGCATCTTCCGAC
>DASRLO010000137.1:0-12734 GCA_035648415.1 Allostellaceae bacterium | reverse complement strand
ACGTCCGGGGTCGCCGATTCCTCGAGCACCTTGACCGAGGCGCAGACCAGCGAGGCGGCGTAGGTCAAGAGGCCGCTGCCCTGGAACACATAGCGCATCAGCTCGCCGACAAAGGGCAGGCCGCGCGATTTTTCGTTGGCGGTCGGCGCGCCGGTGACCTCGGCGGTGCAGCGGGCGAGGAAATGATCCTGCAGGTTTTTCCCCACCCCCGGCAGCGCGTGCGCCAGCGGAACGCCGATCCGGCCGAGATGGTCGGGATCGCCGACGCCGCTGAGCTGCAGCAGATGCGGCGAGCCGATCGCGCCGCCGGAGAGGATCACCTCGCGCGCCGCGTCGGTCCGCTCCACCGTCCCGCCGCGCGAGAATTCGACCCCGACCGCGCGCCTGCCGTCGATGACGACGCGCTGCACCAGCGCATCGGTGACGACCGTAACGTTCGGCCGCTTCAAGGCCGGGCGCAGATAGGTGCGCGCCGCGCTCTGCCGCCGCCGGCCGCGCCGCGTCTGCTGCACCCAGCCGATATTGCCGGGCGCGCCGGGCGGCAGGCGGTTGACGTCCGCGTGGTATTCGAGGCCGATCTCGGCGCCGGCCTCGATGATCCTGTGGCAGAGAAACGGCTGATCGGCGGTGCGCGAGGTGAGCAGCGGCCCGTCCTTGCCGTGGAATTCGTCCTCGCCGCCCTCCCAGCTCTCGGCCTGCTTGAAATAGGGCAGCACGCTGTCCCAATCCCAGCCGCGGTTGCCGAGCTGCGACCAGTGGTCGAAATCCTCGGGCTGGCCGCGCACGTAGATCATCCCGTTGATCGACGACGAGCCGCCGAGCACCTTGCCGCGCGGGTAGAGGATCGAGCGGTTGTTGACCCCCTCGTCCGGCTCGGCGATGTAGCCCCAGGTCCATTTCTTGTGGTCGAGCAGCTTGATGTAGCCGGCCGGGACATGGATCAGCGGGCTGGTGTCGCGCGAGCCGGCCTCGATCAGCAGCACCCGCACGCTCGGATCGGCCGAGAGCCGGTTGGCCAGCACGCAGCCGGCCGACCCGGCGCCGACGATGACGTAATCCGCTTGCATTCCTGTCCTCCCTCAGCCCTCGCCGCGCTTATCCCTCTCCCGCAGTGCGGGAGAGGGCGCCGAAGGGCAAAGCCCTGAGGCGGGTGAGGGTCGATCAAATTCCAGCTCGCGCAGGATGGTGAGGATCACACCTTCCGTGTTGCTGAGAATATCGTTGTTCCAGAACCGTATCACTCGCCACCCGAGCGCTTCGATCTTCTCGGTGCGGATTTGATCTCGTGCACTCTCCGCGTGTTGTCCACCATCGGCTTCGACGAGACATTATGCTTCGTACAGGCGAAATCGACGACAAACCTGCCGATCGGATGCTGGCGGCGAAACTTATATCCGGCCAGCCGACGATCGCGCATCGCAAACCACAGCCGTCTCTCGGCATCGGTCATCGATTGCCGCAATCGCCGGGCTATGGTCTTCGCCATCTCCCTCACCCGTCCGCCGCTGACGCGGCGGCCACCCTCTCCCGCATTGCGGGAGAGGAGACAAACAACGGCACCGCGTAATCCCCTCTCCCGTGGCACGGGAGAGGGTGGCGAGCACCGCTTGCCGGTGCGAGCCGGGTGAGGGTCAAGCCGCCAGCCGCTCCCGCTGCGCCGCCTTGATCATCGCGGCGCCTTTCTCGGCGATCATGATGGTGGGCGCGTTGGTGTTGGTCGAGCTGACCGCCGGCATGATCGAGGCGTCGATGACGCGCAGGCCCTCGATGCCGTAGACCTTGAGCTCGTCGTCGACCACACACATCGCGTGACGGCCCATCATGCAGGTGCAGGTCGCGTGATAGACGGTGTTGCCGTAGCTGCGCGCATAATCGAGGATCTCGTCGTCGCTCTGCACCTGCGCGCCGGGCAGGCTTTCCTCGCCGACATACTGCGCCAGCGCCGGCGCCTCGAAGAATTTGCGCACATAGCGCACGCCGCCGAGCACCGCGCGCCGGTCGGTCTCGTCCGAGAGGTAGCGCGGGTTGATCGCCGGTGCGTCGCCGGGCCGGTTGGTCTTGGCCAGCACATAGCCGCGCGACAGCGGCCGCATCTGCCACATCCCGGCGGTGAGGCCCGGCTCGCGCTCCAATTGGCCGACCGTGCCGTTGACAAAGCTGCCCGGCGCGAACGAGCACTGGATGTCGGGGGTGGCCGACTCCTCCAGCACCTTGACCGAGGCCGCCACCAGCGAGGCGCTGTAGGTCAGCATCCCCTTGCCGGTGAAGAGGTAGCGCAGCACCTCGCCGGCGAGCGGCAGGCCGCGCGCCTTTTCGTTGGCGGTCTGCGCTCCGACCACGCGGCGGGTGACGCGCACGACATAATGGTCCTGCATGTTCTTGCCGACGCCCAAGAGCTCGTGGACGACCGGCACGCCGATCTTGCCGAGATGCTCCGGATCGCCGACGCCGGACAATTGCAGCAGATGCGGCGAGCCGATCGCGCCGGCCGACAGGATCACCTCGCGCCCGGCATCGATGCGCTCCACCTGCCCGCCCCCGCGCGATATCTCGACGCCGACCGCGCGCTTCCCCTCAAAGAGGATGCGATGCACCAGCGCCTTGGTGATGAGCTGCAGGTTCCGCCGCTTCAGCGCCGGGCGCAGATAGGTGCGCGCGGTGCTGGCGCGCCGCCGTCCGCCGCGGGTCTGCTGGCACCAGCCGATGCAGTCATTGTGCAGGCGCGTCAAATCGTTGACGTCCTCGCGGTATTCCAGGCCGATCTGCTTGCCGGCCTCGACCGCCGCCTGGCAGATCGGCGGCCGATCCATCTTCGAGGTGAAAAGCGGCCCCTCCTTGCCGCGGACCTCGCTGCCCTCGCCTTCCCAGCGCTCCGCCTTCTTGAAATAGGGCAGCACGTCTTCCCAGCCCCAGCCGCGATTGCCGAGCTGTTGCCAATGGTCGTAATCCTCGGGTTGGCCGCGGATGTAGATGAGCCCGTTGATCGACGACGAGCCGCCCAGCACCCGGCCGCGCGGGTAGAGGATCGCGCGCCCGTTGGTGCCGGGATCGGATTCGGCGTAGAAGCCCCAGGTGAGGGTCTTGTGGTCGAGCATCTTCATAAAGCCGGCCGGCACATGGATCAGCGGGTTCCAGTCCTTGCCGCCCGCCTCGATCAGCGTAACGCGCACGCTCGGGTCCTCGGTCAGCCGGTTGGCCAGCACGCACCCGGCCGAGCCGGCGCCGACGATCACATAATCCGCCTTCATGTTGCTCTCCCCAAAGCTCGGACCTTCAACCCTCAACCTTCCCACGCCTACGGTGCGGGCCCCTTCCCTCTCCCGCATGCGGGAGAGGGTGTCGAGCGACGGTCCCGTCGGCGCGAGGCGGGTGAGAGTAACCTCGCGCCTACTCTAGCGCACCGAAGCGCGATGAATATCGGCTTCTTCCGCGCTACTCTGATCGGCGAAGGGGGGGCCGGGCCATGAATGCCGCGATCACCGACATCTACCGCTATCCGGTCAAGGGGCTGAGCGCGGAGGCGCTCGACCGGATCGACCTCGGCATCGGCCAGTGCCTGCCGCAGGACCGGCGCTTCGCGATCGCGCTCGGTCCGACCGAATTCGACCCGGACCGGCCGCAATGGCTGGCGAAGACGAACTTCATCATGCTGATGCGCGACGCGGCGCTGGCGCGGCTCGGCACGAGCTTCGACCCGACGAGCGGCGAACTGACGATCGCCGAGGCCGGCCGCACCCTGCTGCGAGCCTCGCTCGTCGAGGATGACGGCCGCCGCGCGATCGCGCGGTTCTTCGACGAATTTCTGGCTAATTCTCCCGGCGGCGCCGTGCCCGGCCCGCTGCGCGTCGTCGAGGCGCCGGGTCACGCCTTCGCCGATGCCCGTCCCAAGCCCAACGCCGCGACCGACAAATACGTCTCGCTGATCAATCTCAACAGCATCCGCGACCTCGAGAGCAGGATCGGCGCGACCGTCGACCCACTGCGTTTCCGCGCCAATGTCTATTTCGACGGGCCGCCCGCCTGGCGCGAGCAGGAATGGCTGGAGCGCGAGCTGGCGGCCGGGAGCGCCCGTCTGCGGGTCATCGCGCCGATCACCCGCTGCGCCGCGACCGAGGTCAACCCGGCGACCGCCGAGCGCGACCTGGCGCTGGTCAAGGAGCTGATGCGGCATTTCGGGCACAACATCATGGGCATTTATGCCGAAATCGTCGGAGGCGGCGTCATCGCGATCGGCGACCGCCTCGCCCCTGTTTGACCAGCCATGCTGTTAAATTTTTTTATTTGGTGGCGGGGCTCAGCCTGCCGGAGGCTGCCGAACAGGCTCCATCGCCGGGCATGAGGCGAGTGACGATCGCGCTTGCCTTGGATAGGCTGCCGACTTCGCTCGCAGTCGCCGCGCCGGGCAATGGTTTGCGAAGCCCGGCGTTGACCCGCTCGACACCCGACGGAGACGCCCCATGCTCAGATTGGCCCTTTTCTTCCTCGTGGTCTCGCTCGTCGCGGCGCTGTTCGGCTTTACCGGCATCTCGGCCGCCACGGCGGGCATCGCCAAGCTCCTGTTCTTCTTGTTTATCGTGATCTTCCTCGCCTTGCTGATCGGCGGGCTGATCCTGGGTTCCTCGCTGTGGTGATGCGCCGGCGCGACGCGCTTTCGTCGCGTCGCGCACCGGCGTAGCATGGCGCGAGATCGTCCACGAGGTTTGATCATGACAGACCGCAAGACCGCCGCGCCCGATCGCGCGGTGACCCCGTCCGGGGTCAACCACCTGGTGCTCAATGTCCGCGACATCGAGGAATCGCATCAATTCTGGACCGAGATCGTCGGCATGAAGCAGGTCGGTGCGCTCAAGCCCGGCACCCCGGAGCGGCCGCGCCCGGTGATGCGCTTCTACAGCGCCGACCACGACGGCCAGCTCAACCACCACGACATCGCGCTGGTCGAAAACAAGGATTTGCCGCCGCGGCCCAAGGATTGGGCGATGTTCGGCACGCCGGTCGCGGTCAACCACATCGCCATCGCCCTGCCCGGCCGCGAGGCGTGGCTGCGGCAGCTCGCCTTTCTGCAAGGCCGCGGCGTCAAGTTCGAGCGCCGGGTCAATCACGGCATGACCCGCAGCGTCTATATCAGCGACCCCAACGGCTACGGCGTCGAGCTCCTCTACGAGCTGCCGCGCGACATGTGGGAAGGCGATATCGACACCGCGCTCAACTGGGCCGAGAACCTGCCCACCGAAGGCGACGCCGCGCTCGTCGACGAAATCGACAAAGCGCCCAGTTTCGGTCCACGGGACAAAGAGGCGGCGGAGTAGTCGCCGCTCAATCGGCCAGCACGAAATCCGCCAGGCCCGCGAGATCGCGGGTGTGGCGGAGCGGCTTCGGGGCCTCGGGCGGCTTTGCCATTCCGACCCGGTCGTGCCACCAGATGTCGAGGCCGACGCGCGACGCGCCGGTCAGGTCGTAGGCCGAGCCGGCGACAAAAAGGCAGCGCTCCGTCGCGACACCGAGTTCGGATAGCGCGAGACGATAGGGCGCGGGCTCGGGTTTGTAGAACCCGACCCGTTCGGCGGTGACCAGCACGTCGAACGCGGCGCCGACACATCCGAGGGCGATCCGCCCCAGCGCCGCGAAGCAATTGGTCGCGACGCCCAGCCGGGTGCCCGCCGCCGACAATCGCGTCAACTCTCCCTCGACTCCCGGCCACGGGCTCAGCTCGCCATACCGTGCCGACAGATCGTCGGCCAGCCGAGAATCCAGCCCGACCTCCGCCGCCGCCTCGGCGACCAGTGTCTCATAAGGGCGGTACGCTCCGGCCCCGTAGGTCCGCCGCAGATAGGCGGTGCGCCATTGCCGCCCGGCCGTCTCGCCGCCGGCGACACTGTTCCACAGCGACCAGCTGTCGAGCAGCGCGGTCAGGAGGTCGAACAGCACGGCGTCGTATCGGTGCGGCCTCACGCTAATGAGCCTTGCGTCCGCTTGCCGTACGTCATCTCGGTTGGTTTGGATGAGTACCAATTCTCCGTGCTCACGGTCACGACATCCTTCATCGATGTTCGTCAACGCATAGCTGAGCCGTTCGCCATGTCGAGAATGACGGCCCGCTTCTGTCCCGCGATGCTATAGTTTTTACACAACAACCGGTTGAACCGCAGCCACCGCAAGGAGGAAATCCCATGGCGTACGACATCCTGATCAAGAACGGCCGCGTCGTCGACGGCTCGGGGATGCCCGGTTTCCAGGGCGATGTCGCGGTCAAGGACGGCAAGATCGCCGAGATCGGCAAGCTGTCGGGCGCGGCCGACCAGGTGATCGATGTCGGCGGCCAGGTCATCGCGCCGGGCTTTATCGACAACCACTGCCATTACGACGCGCAGGTCACCTGGGACCCGATGTGCTCGTTCTCGTGCGACCACGGCGCGACCAGCGTCGTCATCGGCAATTGCTCGCTCAGCCTCGCGCCGGTGCGCAAGGGCAAAGAGCAGCGCATGGCCGAGTTCCTGTCGTATGTCGAGGCGATCCCGATGGAGGTGCTCAACACCATCGAGGTCGACTGGGAGACCTTCCCGCAATACATGGAAAAGCTCGACAAAAACCTCGGGGTCAATGTTGGCACCCTCATCGGCCACACCGCGGTGCGCTATTACGTGATGGGCGACGAGTGCCAGACCCGCACCGCCAACGACGCCGAGCTCCAACAAATGCAAAGCGTCGTGCGCGACGGCATGGAGGGCGGCGCGCTCGGTCTCTCGGTGTCGCGCAACAAGGGCCATTACGACCCGCAGGGCGTGCACATCCCGGCGCTGTGGGCCGACGAAAAGGAGATTTTCGCGCTCGCCGACGTGCTGCGCGAACTGGGCACCGGCATCATCCAGTCGGGCGGCGGGCGCGACGCCGAGATGAAGGACGGGCTGATGGCCCGCCTCAGCGAGGCCACCGGGCGGCCGGTCGTCTATAACAACCTCGGCCAGTCGGTGCGCCGGCCGGGCGAGTGGAAGAAGCACATGGAGCGGGTCGACGAGACTTCGGCGCAGGGCATCCGCGCCTACCCGCTGGCTTCGCCCAACACCACGACGCAGACTTTCAACATGTCGAACACCCAGGTGTTCCGCGGCTCGCCGACCTGGCACCCGATCCTGTTGCTGTCGGACGAGGAGAAGCTGCGCGCCTATGCCGACCCGGCGACCCGCGCCAAGCTGCACGAGGAAATGGTCGAGTGGAAGGTCGAGATCCCCGGCAACACGATCTCGCGCGAGTGGTACAACTACATCTGGGTCGAGGAGCCGAAACTAGACAAGAACAAATGGATGGTCGGCAAGACCCTCAACGAGATCGCCAAGACCCAGAACAAGCGCATCATCGACGCGTTCTTGGATCTGGTGGTCGAGGAAAAACTCCAGACCACTTTCATGCAGGCCGAAAACAATATCGACGTCGAGGCGATGCGCGAAATCCTCAACTACCCGAACGCGCTGATCGGCCTCAGCGACGGCGGCGCGCATGTGCAATACCACGGCGGTTACGGGTTCTCGACGCGGCTGCTGGGCGAATGGGTGCGCGAAAAGCAGGTGATGAGTCTGGAACAGGCGGTGCGGCGGCTCACCTTCGACTCGGCCTCGACCTTCGGGCTCTATGACCGCGGGCTGCTGCGCCCCGGCATGACCGCCGACATCACCGTGTTCGACCCCGGCACCGTGAAGCCGCTGCCCGAGTTCGTGGTGCATGACTTCCCGGCCGGCGGCTGGCGCTTCAAGGAGCCGGCACAGGGCATCTATGCGACCTTCGTTAACGGCCGCATGCTGATGAAGGAAGGCAACCACACCGGCAACCTCCCCGGCCGGGTGCTGCGCAACTCGCGCTACCAGGCGAACCATCGATAGGTCTCAAGTCCGATTGCAAAGCCCTCCGCGCGACGGCGGAGGGGCTTTTTGTTTTAAAAGACGACGCTTTGACGCAAAGCTCGCGGAGGATACGCAAAGGACGCAAGGGCGTCCGTCGGTCGGTCGCGTCGCGTGACCGAAAATCTACAATGAGGCGGTGAGGCGGTGAGTTTGCCGTCACTCGGAATCTCACCGCCTAACCGCCTCATTGTTTATATTCGCGCTTCGCGTCGAAAGACGCCTTCGCGTCCTTTGCGTATCCTCCAAGACCTTGGCGTCGAAGCGTGTTTCTATATCCGTCCCAACGGGATAGGAGACAACCATGTCGCTGAATCAGCCCGATCTCGGCGCGGCGTTCCGCAAATCGGTGCGCGAGCATTGGCGGGCGTTCCTGATCGAAGGGATCATCCTGGTGATCCTCGGGCTCGCGGCGATCGCCTTGCCGCCGATCGCCGGGCTGGCGACGGCGGTGGTCCTCGGCTGGCTGTTCCTGTTGGGCGGGGTCGTCGGCCTCGTCGCCACCTTCAGCCAGCGCAACGCGCCGGGCTTCTGGTGGGCGCTGCTGTCGGCGGCCATCGCCGTGCTGGCCGGCGGCGTCCTGCTGTCGAACCCCGTCGCCGGCGTCGCGACCTTGACCTATGTGCTGATCGCGTTCTTCCTGATCGACGGCGTGCTGATCATCGTGATGGCGTTCGAGCACCGCCGCGAGCTGTCGGGCCGCTGGGAATGGATGATGCTCGGCGGGGTGATGGACCTCGTCCTCGCCGCGATCATCCTCGCCGGGCTGCCCGGCACGCTGGCCTGGGCCTTGGGGCTGCTGGTCGGCATCGACCTCTTGTTCGGCGGCTTCTCGCTGGTCGCGATGGCGCTGTCGGCGCGGCAAGCTACCTGAACACAACGCTTTGACGCGAAGGGCGCAGAGGTAACGCGGAGACGTTTTTTCGACGCGAAGCGCCGATATGAACAATGAGACAGTGAGGCAGTGAGATACAAAGCAGCGGCAATCTCACCGCCTCACTGTCTCATTGTGGATTTTCGGCCGCGCTATGCGCGACCGACAGAACGCCTTCGCGTCCTTTGCACGAAGGTTCCTTTACTTCGCCGCGTCCCTGACCGCCGGGCGCGGACGGAAATGCGGCATCACCTCCTCGGCGACGATGTGGAACTGTTCGAGCATGATATCCTTGGGCGTCGTCAGCGGCGGCGATAGGCTCATAAGTTCCATGCCGGGGTAGTCCTCCTCGATCTGCTTGAGGCGCGCGACCAGATCGTCGGGTGTGCCGGCGAACCACGAGCCGAGGCCGACATAGTGGTCGACGCTCGGCACCCCGGCCGCCTCCCAGCCGCCGCGCTTGGCGACCGCCGCCACCTGCGCCGGCGTGAGACCGGGGACAAAACCCAATGGCGCGAACATCTTGGCATGCTCTTCATAAAGCGGCTTCAGAGCTTTCATTGCCGCCTCACGGGTCTTGCCGACCATGAAATGGATGCCGATCGTCAGGTTCTCGCCGAGCTTCCAGTTCTTCCCCGCGCGCGCCGCGGCGTCCTGATAGGCCTGGATCGGCCCGGCCGACATCGTCGCCGCGCCGCCGCCGACCGCGCCCTTGATGTTGTGGCGCACCATGAAGTCGAGCCCGCGTGGGCTGGCGCTGACGATTGGCTGCCAGCATTCGACCGGCATGTTGACCGGGCGCGGCACCAGACTGAGCTCCTTCAGATCGTAGCCGCGATACGGCACTGCCGGCGGCAAGGTGTAGTGCTGGCCCTTGTGCGAGAAGCGCTCGTTGTTGAACGCCTTCATGATGATCTCGACCTGTTCCTCGAACAGCTCGCGATTGGCCTCGCCGTCGAGCATCGGCGCGCCGAAGGTCTCGACCTCGCGGCTGTGGTAGCCGCGCCCGACGCCGAATACGGTGCGGCCCTTGGTGAGGATGTCGGCGGTGGCGAAATCCTCGGCGAGGCGCAGCGGGTGCCACATCGGGGTGATGTTGAAGCCGCAGCCGATCTTGATCTTCTTCGTGACGTGCGCGAGATGCACCGCCAGCATCAGGATGTTGGGGATGCACTCGTAGCCCTCGTGCTGGAAATGGTGCTCGGCCATCCACATCATGTCGTAGCCGAGATCGTCCATCGTCTTGGCGATCGCCTCCGATTTCTCGAACACCGAGGCGAGCTCGTCATTGGAAAAGCGTCGCTCGTTGGCCGGGGTCGCATCCTGCCCGTGATCGGGGAAATCGATATGGCCGGCATAGACGGTGGTGAATTTGCTGATCGCCATTGAGTTTCCTTTCCCGGAAAAGACCGTCATTGCGAGGAGCCGTAGGCGACGAAGCAATCTCGATCACGGTGCGCACTCGTCACAAGATTGCTTCGCTGCGCTCGCAATGACAAACGTTCAATCAACCAGCTTTCGAAACAGGTAGGTGAATTCGAGGGCGTTGCGGCGGGCGCGCTCCTTGAGGTTGGCGGCGGCCGCGTGCCCGCCGTCGATGTTCTCATAATAGAGGAAGGGCAGCCCCATCGCCGCCATTTTCGCCGCCATCTTGCGGGCATGGCCGGGATGCACCCGGTCGTCCTTGGTCGAGGTGAGGAAGAACGGCTCGGGGTAGGCAACACCCTCCCGCAGATTGTGATAGGGCGAGATGCGCTTCAGGAACACCGCCTCCTCGGGATTATCGGGGTCGCCATATTCGGCCATCCACGACGCGCCGGCCAGCAGCTTGTGGAAGCGCAGCATGTCCAAGAGCGGCACCTGGATGACGATAGCGCGGAACAATTCGGGCCGCTGGGTCAGCATCGCGCCCATCAGGAGGCCGCCGTTCGAGCCGCCCATGATGCCGAGCCGCCGCGGCGAGGTGACTTTGCGCCGGATCAAATCCTCGGCGACCGCGATGAAATCGTCGAACGCACGCTGGCGGTGCTCCTTGAGCGCGGCCTGGTGCCACCCTGGCCCGAATTCGCCGCCGCCGCGGATATTGGCGACGACGTAGACCCCGCCCGGCTCGATCCACGATTTGCCGAGCGCCCCCGAATAGCCCGGGTTCATCGACACCTGAAACCCGCCATAGCCGTAGAGCAGGGTCGGCGCACTGTCGTCGAACGCCATCTCGCGCGGCCGCACGACAAAATACGGCACCGCCGTCCCGTCCTTCGAGACCGCGTCGAACTGCTCGACAACGGCCTTGGAGCCGTCGAACCGGGCCGGCATGGATTTGACAGGTTCAGCCTGATCGACGGCGAGATCGGCGTAATACAGCGTGTTCGGCTGCAGGAACCCGGCGACGTCAAGAAACGCGCCGTCGTCATGCTTGCTCGCCGCGACCAGCTGCACCGACGCCTGGTCCGGCAAGGGCAGCGGCGTCGCCTGCCAGGCGCCGGCCGCGAAGCGGTAGACCACAGCGCGGCCCTGGACATTGCGGTAGATCGCGACCAGCAGGCGCGAGCGGGTCGCCGCCGCGCCCTCGATCGTCTCGCGCGGCCCCGGCGCGTAGACCAGCAAAGGCTCGACCGCCGCGACATCCGCGAGGCACGCCGCCAGACCGAGCGAGATCAGCGCGCCCGAGGGGAAAGTATGGCCCCGCCACGCCCATTCCTCTTCGATACTGACGACGAGCTGACCCGAGACGAAGGCCACAATGCTCGCCTTGCCGGGCAGCGGCAGCTTGACCGGCCCCGCCCCGGTCAGCAGGAACCGCTCGCTCGAAAAGAAATCGACCGCACGGGTTAGGGTCACGCCGCGCACCGTGCCGTCGGGGTCGCGCAACACGCCGGCGCCGACGCTGACATCGGCGGCGGCGCCGCGAAAAATTTCTTCCGCGGCGTCGAGCGGCGCGCCGCGCCGCCAACTTTTGACGATAAACGGGTAGCCCGAGGCGGTTATCGTCCCCGGCCCCCAATCGCGCCCGACGAGGAGGGTGCTGTCATCGAGCCAGGTGGCGCTCTGCTTTCCTTCCGGAAGAAAGAAGCCGCCCGCGACGAAGGCGCCCGACGCGGTGTCGAACTCGCGCCATTCCGAGGCGTCCTTGCCGCCGTCCGAAAGCCCGACCATGCAGCGCCGGTCGTCGGGCGGCAGCATTTCCGTTCCGGCCATGACCCAGTTCTTCCCCTCCTTGGCGGCGAGCGCGTCGAGGTCGAGGATTGTGTGCCAATCCGGCGCGGGCTGGCGGTACGAGGCGGGTGTGGTCCTGCGCCAGACCCCGCGCACATGGCTGCCGTCCTGCCAAAAATTGGCGATCCCCTCGCCGAGGAAGCGCGGATAGGCGATGCGGTCCTCGGCGGTGATGATTTGGAGCGCCGTCTCGTAGAGGCCCTGGTAGCGCGGGTCGGCCTCGAGGTCGGCGAGGCTGCGCGCGTTCTGTTCGCGCACCCAGCCGAGCGCCCGCTCGCCCTCGACGTCTTCGAGCCACAGAAAGAGATCGTCTTCGGTCATTGCTCACCTGGGCCGTATTATTGGTCTCATACATAACAATCAGGCGGAACCGGGCATTCCGGACGGCTCTTGGGCTGCATGCCGGACCGCATGAATGATGATCTCTCGCTCGGTGATCTCGTAGAAAACCAAATATGGGTACGGCGTCGTCGCCATCCGGCGGATCGATGGATCGTTCGTGCGGCGGCCTATGCGGGGATGGACCAGTAGAAGATCGGTGAGGGCCTGGGTGCGGGCATGAACCCGGCGCGCGCCCTGTGGCGAGTGGGCTGCGATGTAATCGAGGATCGCGCTTAGAGTCTGACTCGAAAAGGTGTCCACGATTTCAGGTTTGAGCGATGCGTCGTGTCAACAGCCTGATATGAGCGACAAGGACCCAGGCAACGGCGCTGGTAAGGGTGGCCTCGAAGTCTTTGGCGAGCCTTCGGCAC
>DASRLO010000136.1:0-37580 GCA_035648415.1 Allostellaceae bacterium | reverse complement strand
GTCTCGCATGCCCGAAACATGGGCGCCGCGCTGGACTCCGGCCAGTCCGCCGCCCATGTTTCGGGCATGCGAGACGATGTCGAGCTTTTGGTGGCGGGGGGCGGGCTCAACGGGCTGCTGCTCGGCGTCGCCTGCGCCGATGCGGGGCTTGCGGTCGCGGTCGTCGACCGGCAAGACCCGGCGACGATGCTCGGCGAGGCGTTCGACGGGCGCGCCTCGGCCATCGCCTACGGGTCGAAGCTGGTGCTCGACGGCGTGGGGCTGTGGCCGGCGATCGCGGCGGAGGCCGAGCCGATCCGCGAAATCCGCGTCGCCGACGACGCTTCGCCGCTGTTCCTGCATTACAACCACCGGGACCTCGGACGCGATGAACCGCTCGGCTACATCGTCGAGAACCGGGTACTGCGCCGCGCGCTGATCGAGCGCGCCCGGGCGCTGCCGAGCCTCACGCTGCTGGCGCCGCAAACGGTCGAGGCAGTGGCGCGCGACGAGGCCGCCGCGGTCGCGACGCTCGGCGACGGGACGCGGCTGCGCGCCCGGCTGGTGGCGGCCGCCGACGGCAAGGATTCGCCGCTGCGCCGCGCCGCCGGCATCCGCGCCGTCGAATGGCGCTACAAGCAGACTGGCATCGTCACCACGGTCGCGCATGAGCGGCCGCATGCCGGGATCGCGATCGAGCATTTCCTGCCGGCCGGGCCGTTCGCGATCCTGCCGATGACCGATGAGCCGTCAAGAGATGCGGCGCTGCCGCGCCGCGGGCGGTCGTCGATCGTGTGGACCGAGCATGCGGGCCTCACGCCGCATCTGGTCAAGCTGCCCGCTGCCGAGTTCGCCGCCGAGCTTCACGCGCGGTTTGGCGATTTTCTCGGCGCGATCGAGCCGGTCGGGCCGCGCTGGGTCTATCCGCTTAGCCTGATGCAGGCCGAGCGCTACACCGCGCGCCGCCTGGCCCTCGTCGGCGAGGCGGCGCACGTGATCCACCCGATCGCCGGCCAGGGCCTCAATGTCGGCATCCGCGATGTCGCGGCGCTCGCCGAGGCGGTGATCGATGCGCGCCGGCGCGGCCTCGATATCGGCGGCGATCCGGTGCTCGAACGCTACCAGCGCTGGCGCCGGCTCGACGCGGTGCTGCTCGCCGGGGTCACCGACGGGCTCAACCGGCTGTTCTCGAACACGGTGGCGCCGGTCAAGCTGGCGCGCGGCCTCGGCCTCGCCGCGGTCAACCGCCTGCCGCCGCTGAAGCGGCTCCTCATGCAACACGCGATGGGGACGCTCGGCGACCGGCCGCGGCTGGCGCGGGGCGAAAGGCTGTGACGATCGCCGAGGGCGGCGAGCGGTTTGACGTCGCCTACCTGGTGCTGAGCGGCACGACGACGGCGGCGCGCTGCCCCGAGCTGCTGCGCGGGCTGGCCGGGCTCGGCTTTGCCACGATCATCGCGCTGCCGACGCCGAACGCGTCGCGGGTGATCGCGCCGCGCGACCTTGCCGAAATCGCGGGCGTGCAGGTGGTCGAATCCTATTTCGACCGCGCGATCCGGCCGTCACCGCCACGCGGGGTGGTGCTGTTCGCGCCGTGCAGCTTCAATTCGCTCAACAAGCTGGCGCACGGCATCGCCGACAGCCTCGCGCTGTCGGTGGTCGCCGAGGCGATCGGGCGCGGCACCCCGGTGATCGTCGGGCCGTCGCTCAACGCGCCGCTGCTGGCCCACCCGCAGGCGCGGGCGTCGCTCGGGACATTGCCCGGTTGGGGGGTGACCATCGTGCCGCCGGTCGACGACGGCGCGGGACCGCGCCTCGCGCCCACCGAACGGCTGCTCGACGCGGTGCGGGCCTACATTCGCCATTGACCGCGTTCGCTGTTTGTACCAGTATGACGTCTGGACGTCGCTGCTGCTGCTGGGTATCATGATGACTTATGCGCCGGGAAACGTCCGCGACTCGATTATCCGTTATCTATCCGCGCTCGGCGGATCGGCTACAGTCGCGGAAATTCACGACGCAGTCGCTCATCAGTTAGGAAATGTGGCCGCGTCTTCGGTCCGCTCGTACCTGAACCTGAATACGCCGGACATCTTTGAGCGTATCGGTCGGGGCTGCTACGGCCTCGCGACATATCCGCCCGCCGCGGAAGACACGATGTTTTTCGAACCGGCATTCGAGGTGGGCAAGGCACGATTTTATCAGGCTGATTGCTTCGAGTGGCTGGCAAATCAGCCGCCCGCCTCAATCCAGGCGGTGATAACTGACCCACCCTACGGGCTTGTTGAATACAGCGCGCTGGAGCAAAGCAAGCTTGTAAACGGCCGGGGAGGCATTTGGCGGATTCCGCCGTCGTTCGACGGGCACAAGCGAGCGCCCTTGCCGCGCTTCACCGTGCTTGACGATGGCGATCGCCGCGCGCTTCACACGTTTTCAAACGGTTTGGGTCCCTTCTTAAACGCGTCGTCGTGCCCGGAGCGAACATCCTCATCGCCAGCAATGCCCTTCTCTCCCACATCGTGGCTTCGGCCATGACAGAGGCTGGACTGGAGCCTCGCGGAAACATCGTCCGGCTGGTGATGACGATGCGTGGTGGCGGTCGCCCAAAGAACGCCCATCTTGAATTTTCCGACGTCAGCGTAATTCCGCGAGGGATGTGGGAACCGTGGGTAATGCTGCGCCGACCGTTGGAAGGCCGCGTCCAGGATAACTTACGAAAATGGAAAACTGGCGGATACCGGCGTATCGGCGCGGATCGCCCATTTGGGGATGTTATTAAATCCAGCCCGACCCCTCGCGCCGAGCGCGCCATGGCTCCCCATCCTTCGCTTAAACCGCAGGCGTTTTTGCGACACTTGGTGCGGTCGGTCCTACCGCTCGAAGAGGGGGTGATTCTTGATCCGTTTGCGGGTTCTGGTTCCACGCTCGCCGCCGCTAATGCTGTCGGGCACGAAAGCGTAGGAGTCGAAGCCGACGAGCGGTACGTCAGCATGGCGCAACGAGCGATTCATAAGCTATCGTCACTGGCTCTTGTAGACCCAATTCGTCCGTAGTGTGCGAATACCCAATCGATCGAGCGTGGCCGTGCGCGTTCCAAGTTCTCCTCGCGGATTCCGTCTGAAGTCGGTTATCTCCACTTGCGCGAGATAGACCTCGATAAAGCGCATCGGTGCCCGACCGGTAACCGGCTCGGTCTCGTGATCGGTTTTATAAACGAATACGGCCATCCATTGGTTTCGCGCGCCGTGGGTGTCAACGGCACCACCAGCCTTCCGGGTGCTCTTGATCTCAATCCCATATTCTCCGGCGCGCACCGAATTATCCGAATATCTGCCTTGGACAATGAGATCCGGGTGGCCGTTAAAATATCGGTTTTCGACGAGCGTACGCGAATGCTTCGCCATGCTCGCGGTAAGCATATCCGAAATAATTCCCGACATGGCGGCGCGCCGGAGCATGTCGTCCATTCGATGAAGTCCTTTGTCGAGAAGAAGGCGATTAACATCAAAAAAAAGAAATCGTACGCATCCTGCATGGTCATTTGAAAATCTAAAAGTCTCAGCTCGTAAGGAAGCGTCGCGGTGGTATTAAATTCACCGGTTACGCTCTGCCGTTGAATCATAAGCTCAGCGCCGCGCCGGTTCTCTGCTGAGGCCCTTGTCCTTGAGCGCGGCGAGGTAGGTGCGCCAGCGCTGCGGCTGTTCGACGCCCAATTGGTAGAGGTAGTCCCAGGAATAGATGCCGGTGTCGTGCAGATCGTCGAACTTGATCCGGACGGCGTAATTGCCGACCGGCTCCAACTCCATGATGCCGACATGGATGCGGCCGGGGACGATCACGTTCTGCCCCGGCCCGTGGCCCTGGACCTCGGCCGAGGGGCTTTCGACGCGCAGGTATTCGGCCGGCAGGCTGAACTTCTTGCCGTCGTCGAATTCGACGTCGAGCCGCTTCTCCGCCCGGATCAGGCGGAGCTGGACGGGCCAGGGGGCGTTGTTGGCCATTGGCACGCGATTAAATCGTCTTTCCCGCGATCCCCGGAACGGCCCGCAAGGGACGGCCGTCCGGGGAGGGAACCCAGGGCGGGCGACGAGACGGTTGCCCCTGGGCACCCGCTTGCGCGGGGGAGACGATTAGATATTTCGCCTTCACGGCTTCGGCTTCTCGTCGTCGCCGAGGCGACGGGCCTCGTCGACCAGCATGATCGGGATGCCGTCGCGGATCGGGTAGGCAAGGCCGGCCTCGTCGCTGATCAGCTCCTGCGCGGCGCAATCATAGCGCAGCGGCGCCTTGGTCAGCGGGCAGACCAAAATCTCCAGGAGCTTGGGATCGATGTCGAAACTGCCTTCCATCGCTGCTCTCCGAGGGCTCAATGCCGGGTGACGCCGGCTTCGGGATCGGTCGGCGGGGCGCTGGCGGTCATTTCGATGAGCGCGGTCAGCAGACGCGCCCGCTCGCCGAGGTCCCTCGCTTCGAGCAGCGCCTGCTTCTCGTTGGGCGCGAACGGGCACATCATCGCGATCGAGGTCACAAGATTCTCGCCCGGCGCCTGGTCGATCGCGCTCCAATCGGCCTGTACCTGGCGCTGGGTGAAGAAAGTGCGCAGCCCCTGGGTCAGCCGCGCGCGGTCGAAGCCGGCTTCGTCGGGGTTGCGGTCGACCGCGAAATCGTCCCAGTCCGCGACCACCCGACGGTAGCCGGAGAGCAGCGGCAATTCCTCCTTGATGCGAAAGCGCGACACGCCGGTCAGGGTGATCAGGAAGCGGCCGTCCTCGGTCTCGGAGAAGCTGGTGATGCGGCCGGCGCAGCCCAGCGGGTAGACCGCCGGGTTCATCTCGCGGATCGGCGGATCGGCGGGCTGCACCATGCCGATGAGCCGCTCGCCGTCCATCGCGTCGCGGGTCATCGCGCGATAGCGCGGCTCGAAGATGTTGAGCGGCAGCTGCCCGCGCGGCAGCAGCAGCACGCCGGTCAGCGGAAAGATCGGCAGGATGCCGGGCAGCGCCCCCGAGGACAGATCTTCTGCGGCGTCGCTCATGGCGCCCGATGCCTCACGAGAACATCAGCGCGGAGAGGCGGCGCCGCGACGCCACGGTCAGCGGGTCGGTCGGTCCCATGACCTCGAAGAACTTGACGAGCTGCTTGCGCGCCGCCTCCTCGTTCCAGGCGCGGTCCCTGCGGTAGAGGGTCAACAGCTCGTCGACGCCCTGTTCGCGCTGGCCGGCGCCGAAGAGCGCCGTCGCGAGTTCGAGCCGCGCCTCATGGTCGTCGCCGTCGGCGGCGAGTCGGGCACGGAACTTGTCGGCCTCGCCCATCGCCTTCACCGCCTGCTCGGCAAGCTCCAGCGCCGAGTGCGCGGCGGCGATCTCGACATGGCCGAGGTGCTCGGTCGGGACGCGGGACAAAAGCTGGCGGGCGTTGCCGTGATCGTCCTTGGCGATCAGCACCCGGGCGAGGCCGGCGAGCGCCTCGATATTCTCCGCCTCGCGCTGCAGCACCTGGCTGAAGATGCCGCCGGCGCTGTCGTGGTCGCCGTTCTGCAGCGCCTCCTTGGCCATCGCGATCGCCTCTTCGACCGGCGAGGGGCCGGCGGGCCCGCCCAGCTTCTGGACGAACTGCTTGATCTGGCTCTCCGGCACCGCACCGACAAAGGCGTCGACCGGGCGGCCGTCCTTGAACGCATAGACCGCGGGGATCGACTGGATGCGCATCTGCTGCGCGACTTCGGGGTTGTCGTCGATGTTGAGCTTGACCATCCGCACCGCGCCATTGGCGGCGCGCACCGCCTTTTCCAGCAGCGGGCCCAACTGCTTGCACGGCCCGCACCACGGCGCCCAGAAATCGACGATCACCGGCTGCTCGAACGAGGCATCGACGACCTCAGCCATAAAGGTCGCGGTGGTCACGTCCTGGACCGAAACCTCGGCCCCGGCGGCGCCATTGCCGCCGCCGATCAATTGTTCGTCCGCCATTCCCGCCTCGCGATGGAAAGTCCCCACAACATGGCCGCACGCCGCCGCGATGACAAGCGTCGCGGGCGCTTCAACCCGCCGGCGCTGCAATCTCGACGATGCGCGGAGCGTGGCCGCAGGCTTCGAGAAAACGCACGAGGCCGGCGGCCGCCACCGCCGTCGTGCGGTCGTTTTCGAGCGGGTGGTAGTTGAGCGGTTCGCGCGCGAGCATCGCGCGCTCCAGCACCACTGCGACGCGGCCCGCGCGATCGTTGATCGCGGCGAACGGGGTGACGCTGCCCGGCCGCACGCCCAGCGCCTCGCGGAGGAGCTCGGCCGAGCCGAACGAGAAGCGCGGCGCGCCCAGGCCGTCGGCCAGCGCCTTCAGGTCGACGCGGCATTCCTCGAGCGCGACGACGAGCCACAGCCCGCCTTTCCGGTCCTTGAGGAAAAGGCTCTTGCAATGCCCGCCCGGCAGCGTGCCGCGCAGCGTCTTCGCCTCCTCCACGGTGAAAACCGGCGGATGGTTGTAGGTGCGGTGCGCGATGCCCAGCACGTCGAGCCGGGCGAAGAGTTCGTCGGGCGTGAGCGGAGATATCGTGAGCGGAGACATGGCGCCACGATGCGGCGCGGGCTCCCGGCCGCGCAAGGGCTTCGGTCTCGCGCCGGGTTCTCGCGCATAGGGCCCGCCCCCTTGCGCGCCCCTCCCCTCGTTATGCTATGGATCGTCTCCGGCGGAACTCCGCCGACGGATGCGGGCGTAGCTCAGGGGTAGAGCACAACCTTGCCAAGGTTGGGGTCGAGGGTTCGAATCCCTTCGCCCGCTCCAGTTGCCGGAATGCTCAAAAGCCGCGTGCACGCGGCTTTTGCACATTGCTGATCGGATCGTCCTCCCGCAGCCAAACGCCGGCGCGTTCTCCCGCGGGGTCGGTGGAAAGCGGCCGGGTCTAGCTCGCCGGGTGCTGAAGTTCTTGCAAAACCAAACTGGCGAGGTCCTGGAGCAGGAGAATACCGGTCTCATCGAGCTGGCGCGGCCGGGTGTCTATTAGGCAAAGCGTTCCGACGCAGGCTCCGCCGTCCAGTACCAGCGGGCATCCGGCATAAAACCGGACGCGAGGGTCATTGACGACAACCGGATTGTCGGCAAAGCGCGGATCGAGAAGCGCATCCGGTACGATCATTACCGATCCTTCCAGAATGGCGTGCGCGCAAAACGACATGTCGCGCGGCGTCTCGGAGACCTCGGCGCCGCAAGCCGATTTGAACCATTGGCGGTTCTCGTCGATCAGACTTACCAGGGCGACGGGCACATCGAACGCCGACGTGGCGATCCGCGTCAGCTTGTCGAAACGCTCCTCCGGAGCCGTGTCGAGAATGGACAGGTGGTGAAGGGCCGCCAATCGCCTGGCTTCATCCTTCGGTACTGGTGGCCGCATCCAGTGACAAGTGCTTCGCATCAGCCAGGCCCGCATCCGCGTCCGCGCATAGGTGGTGGTAAACGGCTTGACCAGCCAATCACTCACGCCGGCGGCCGTCCCCGCGCTCAAATCCTCCTCGGCCGCCACGATGACGACCGGGGCCTTCGCACAGGCGGCATCGGCCATGTCGCGGATTGCCTGACAGGCGGCGAGGCCATCGCCCGGGAGATGTCGCTCGATGACGACAAGAGCCGGATTCTCGCTTTCTGCCAGCTGCACTGCCGCGGCGCTGTCTGTTGCCCGCAAAACCCGGACCCCATCGGCGTGCAACGCCTGCCATAGATCGTCGTACAGGGCAGAATCGGCGACCCCCAGCAGCACAGTCTGTTCCACCAATTGCTGGGTCGCCGCCACTTCCGCCGGGGCCATCTCGATTGGCGCCTTGGGCGCCCGCACCGGTTTGGGCGCGAATTCCAATATCTGGCCCTCGAACGCGCCAAAAATGGTCAAGGAGGTATTACCCTCGGTCCGCAAATCCGCTCGGACCGCCTCGACCTCGCGGTCGATCGTATCGTCCTCGCGCCCCGGATCGTGATGGGTGAAAGCTAGGCACTTCACCTCGGCCATTTTCGCCAAGGCAACCGCATACTCGAGGGTGCTGTGACCCCAGCCGATTTTCCCTTCGTATTCCGCTGCCCGGTACTGCGCGTCGTGGATCAGCAGATCGGCCCCGGCGGCGAATTCGATATGGTAGCGATCCTGCTCGCCGATCTCGCCCCCACCGCCATAGCCGAGCGCGTGAGAATGCGGCTCGTGATCGCAGCAATAGACGACCGCTATGCCGTCAGCCTCCAGGCGGTAGCCGAGGGTGAGAGCGGGATGGTTGAGGTACTGCGTCTTAACCTCGATGTCGCCGACCGTGAAGACGCCTTCGGTGAGATCGTGGTAGCGGATGGTGGCGCCAAGCTGCGCCAATTCGACCGGAAAATAGGTGTGCTGCATCTGCCCGGCAAGCGTCTGGCGGACCGATTGCGATACGCCGTGCGGGGCGTAAATGTCCCACTCGTTCGCCGGCGCAAAGAGCGGGGCGAAAAACGGCAAGCCCTGAATATGGTCCCAGTGGGTGTGACTGATCAGCAGGTGGCCGTGCAACGGCTTGCCAACGCCCTGCACAAGATTAGCGCCCAGGGAAAGCGCACCCGTACCGCAATCGAGGACAATCGTCGTTCCCGCGGCCGACCGCACTTCGACGCACGACGTATTTCCGCCATACCGGACGGTACTCGGTCCCGGCTTGGCTATCGAGCCTCGGGTGCCCCAAAAACGAACATACATCGCACTAAACGCTTCTGCCGGGGGGACGCAACGATAGGTGGCGCTGCCATGAGCGTGTTCTTGCCTTGCTGGTACGGGGGATCGGGGATCCTGGTTCCGACAAATCGCCCGCCGCTCTCCCGACCAAAAACATCATTGCCGCTTCTCGGTCAACGCCGTCGCCGATGACCATATACCATCCGGGTTGGAGAGCCGATATTGCCCATAATTATCTCGCCCGTCCAACCATCGCGTTGCGTTTCGTGTTCCCAAGGCTCGCACCGGTGTGGCTGGGCATCGCGCTGTGGCTATCGGCCTCGGCCGCGCGGGGGGACGCCTCTGCCGCCGGACCCGCTGAAACGGTCGGGGAGACGGCGTGCCGGATCGTCGAGAGCGCGGCGCGTTCCAGCGACGTCCCGGTTGGCCTGCTCACCCGACTCGTCTGGGTCGAGAGCCGCTTTCAGGCCGATGTGACGAGCCCGGCGGGAGCGCAAGGCATCGCCCAGTTCATGCCCGAGACCGCCGCCGAGCGCGGCTTGACGGACCCCTTCGACCCCGAACAGGCGATCCCCAAGGCCGCCAGGCTTCTCGCCGGCCTCAACCGGCAGTTCGGCAATTTCGGGCTGGCGGCGGCCGCCTACAATGCCGGCCCCAATCGTGTGGCCGGCTGGCTTGCCGGGGCGAGCGGCATCCCCCCGCAAACCCAGGCCTACGTATTCAGCGTCACCGGGCGCAGCGTCGAAGACTGGGCCGCCGACCGGCGGGACGCGGCGCGCGCTCGGGCGCCGACCGACCGGCGATCGTGCGTCGCGATCACCGCCGCGCTCAAGGCGGAAGAGCGGGCGGGGGCGGTTCCCGTGGCGCCGTGGGGGGTTCAGCTCGCGGGCAATTTCTCGAAAGGCGCCGCGCTTGCCTCGTTCGAGCGCGCCCGGCGCCGTTTCTACGGCCTGGTGCGCGACCTGCGGCCGATGATCATCGGCACCGTGCTGCGCAGCCGCGGGACCCGGCCGTTCTACCGGGTGCTGGTGCCGGCGTCGTCGCGCGCGAAAGCGGACCGGATTTGCCGGTCGATCGAAGCGGGCGGCGGCGCGTGCGTGGCGCTGAAGACCTGAACCCCGACCGGCCGCTCGATGGGTAGATCGGGGGCTTTATCTAAAATACCGGATCAAGGTAACGGCCCGGAAACGATGTTTCCCGATAACGCGCATATGACTCGGCGGAGAACCGTATGCGGCTCGGGGATTTGTTGATCGGTCAGGGGCTCGCCACCCTGGAAGAGGTCGGAGTTGCGGTGGAACGCCAGAAAAGCGAGGGAGGCCGGCTCGGCACCCAGCTGGTCGCGATGGGCGTGCTCACGGTCGATCAGCTGTTGACCGCGCTGCGCAGCCAGCAGGAAGCCGATGCCACGCTCGGCCTCTGCGAACGCACCTTGCAGCGATCGCAGCTCACCTACGGCAGAGACCATCCGAACACCCACCGTGCCCAGTACAATCTGGCGCGCGCGCTGCTGGCCGCCGGTCGCGCCGCGGATTCCGTCTCTCACGCCGAGACCGCGTGTGCCGGGCAGGAGAGAACGCTTGGGACAAGTCATGCCTGGAGCCAAGAGGCGGCGCAACTTGTCGCGAAATCCCGTCACGCCGCCTCCCGGGTAGAGCAGGCTCAGGCGGTCCTCCTCGCCTCGTAGCCGCGGCCGGCCTCGGCATCGAACCAACGGCGCAAGGGAATCGTCGCGCCAGCGGCGGAAGCGGCAGGCGGTCCGGCGGCGCGCCCCATCGGCGCAACAGGCCGAACCCCGGCACTCGCGTTGTCATCGCCGGGCAAAAGGCGGATCGTTCGGCCGCATGGACAGCGCCGCTCTCGCCCGATTTCCGACCAGCTTCGCGGACGACGCGCAGTCGCGAGAGAGCCGCCAGATCACCACGGCGCGGCTCGCCGAGGCGGTCCAGGCGTTGCGCGACATGCAGCGGCGCCATACCCGCGAGCGGGCGCCGCTCGAATGGGCGATGCTGCAAACCAATCTCGGCAACGCGCTGCGCCGGCTCGGCGAACGCGAGGGGCGCGCCGAGCGCGTCGCGGAGGCCATCGCCGCCTATCGCGGCGCGCTCGAAATCTATACCCGCTCGCGTTCGCCGCTCGAATGGGCGATGACCCAGAACAACCTCGGCGCCGCGCTGCGTCTTCTCGGCGAGCGCGAGACCGGGACGACGCGGCTCGAGGAAGCGGTCGACGCCTATCGCCAGGCGCTCTTTGAATACCGGCCCGAACGGGTGCCGCTCGACTGGGCGATGACGCTGCACAATCTCGGCGCGGCGCTGCGCAGCCTCGGCGAGCGCGAAACCGGGACCGCGCGGCTCGCAGAAGCGGTCGGCGTCTACCGCCAGGCGTTGCGCACGCGGACCCGGGAGCGCGCGCCGCTCGACTGGGCGATGACGCAAGGCAATCTCGGCAATGCGCTGGCGGCGCTCGGCGAGCGCGACGGCGGCACGCAGAACCTGCGCGAGGCGGTCGTCGCCTATCGCGAGGCGCTCAAGGAATACCGCCGCGAGCGCAGCCCGGTCGAATGGGCGCGCACGCTGAACAATCTCGGCAACGCGCTGTCGAGCCTCGGCGAGCGCGAGAACGAGGCCAACTGGCTGCGCGAGGCCGTGCTCGCGTACCGCGAGGCGCTCAAGGAATATCCGCGCGCGAGCTTCCCGCTCGACTGGGCGATGACGCAGAACAATCTGGGCAATGCGCTGGCCCGGCTCGGCGAGCGCGACAACGGCATCGGCCGGATGGAGGAAGCGATCGCGTGCTACCGCGAGGCGCTCGCCGAATGTACCCACGAGAAGGCGCCGATGCAGTGGGCGATGACCCAGAACAATCTCGGCAGCGCCCTGCTGCGGCTGGGCGAGCGCGCCGAGGGCGCGAGGGGCGGCGAGCGCGCCATGCCGTTCGAGACGGCAATAGAGGCCTACAACGACGCGCTCGCCGTCTTCGTCGCCGCCAGCGCGATCTATTACGTCGAAATCTGCTGGGAAAACCGCGACCGGGCGATCGCCCTGCTCGCCGAGCGGCGCGGCCGGCCGATCCCCGTCGCACCCGCCGCGGCGCTGCCGCTAGTCGGCAGTCTTTAAATACTTGACCAGCAGCGCGTCGAGCCTCGCCAGCTCGGTCTGCAGCCGCGCGACGTACTCGCCGCCGTGCAGCCGCAGCACCGAGGGCGTCGGCTCCTGCATCAGCTGGAGCGCCTCGCGCAGCCGAGCTGCGTCCAAATCGACGGTGCGGCCGGCGAGCGCCTGCACCGCACCGTCGAACGCGGCGACGTCGCCGGCGCGGGCCGCCCGGGCGATATCGGCGACCATCCGGCGGGAATCCGCGCGGAACTGCTCGATCGTATCTTGCCCATAGCCACGATCGCGGCGGGGTAGCGGCTGCGTCGCGACGGCACGATTATCGACCGCCGACGCGGCCTCGCCGGCGAAGCGCGGGTGCGACGCGAGCTCGGTGACGACGGAGCGAGCCGCCGCTTGCACCGGCGCTTCGGACGCATCGTCCTCGATCGCCGCATCGATCGTCGCGAGCAGCCGCTTCGGCTCGATCGGCTTGGGCAATACCGCATCGAGCCCGACCTCGCGCGCGCGCCGCTCGGCCTGCGCGGGGGCGTCGCCGGTCAGCGCCACGATCGTCAGGCTCGGCCGCGCCCGCCGGCACCGCCGCGCCGCCTCGTAATCGGCGCCGGGAGCGCCCGTCAGGTCGAGCAGCAGCACATCGACCTCGCGCGCCTCCAGCTCCTGCAGCGTCTCATCGAGGGTTTCGGCAAGGCGCACCGCATGCCCGGCGCGGGCGAGCAGCGACGACATGATCCTGCGGTTGGCCGGGTTGCTCGCGGCGATCAGGATCTGGCGACGCCGCTTCGGCGACGGGGCGCGCCCCGGCGGCATCGCGGGCAACGGCCGCGAGCGAGGGCGAACGACCGGTTCTTCCGGGGCCGGGGCCGGGGCCGGCCCATCTTCCACGCGCGACTGCGGCGGCGCAGGAGATGGCTCGATGGCCGGTGACGGATCGGCGAGGAACCAGTCGGCCGGCTCGACCCACAGAGCGTGCAGCGCGCTGCGCAGCGCGTTGAGGGTGAAAGGCGCCGGCAGGATGCTGTCGAGCTCGTCGTCGGCCAGCCCGATGACGCTGTCGATGCGCGCCTCGTCGGCGATGAACAGAAGATGCGGCGGCATCGCCGCCAGCAGCGACAGAGCGCGGTGCCCCAAGCTCAACGCCTGCAGCACGTCGCTGCGCCCGTCGAGGACCAGCACCGCGCGCCGCGCCCCGGGCTCCATCGCTTCGAGATAGTTGAGCGCGGCCTCGCCGGCGCCGATCCAGCGCGGCTCGGCGCGCCACGCTTCGAGCGGCTCAATCAGCTCGCCGACGAATTCGGCATCCTTGGTGACGATCAGCACCGGCAGATGGGCGAGGTCGAGCGGCAGACCCTGCGATCCCTGGTCGATGGCGAAGGGCAGCTCGACGGCGAGCGACAGCCCGCCGCCCTGGTCGGCGTGCACTGCCAGCCGCCCGCCCATCAGCGCGACCAGCCGGTCGGCGACGGCGAGGGCGAGATGCCGGCCGGTCCCGATTTCGGCCGCGTCGCCGGCGGTTTCGAGTTGGTTGTCGAGGAGCCTGCTGGTCACCGTGAAACGCACCGTCACCGCGTCCGCACCGAGCGCGACCGCGTCGAGGTTGATCCGCACCTTTACCTTGCCCGAATGGCAAATCGTGTTGGTGATCAGGCAATTCAGGATTTGCCTGACCTGGTTCGGCCAGCCGCGCAGCTGGAACGGCAGCAGCGGGTCGATCCGCAGGGCGAGTACGATCCCGCGTTCCGCCGCCGAGGGACGCAGCGCAGCGACCGCCCCGTTCGCCAGCCGGTAAAGATCGAACGCGCGGGTGTCGGGCGCGAAGGTGCCGGCGTCGATCTTCACGTAATTGAGGACGTCGTCGAGCTGCAGCAGCATCGAGCGCGCCATCAGCCGAACCCGTGCCATCATGTCGGACTGGGCCGGATCGGCCGGGGCCTCGTCGATTCCGGCGCCGGCGCGCGCGAGGGCGCGCAGCGGGCCCCGCAAATCCTCGCCAAGCGCTGCGAGAAACCGGCTCTTCGCGGCATTCGCCGATTCGGCCCCGGTCTTCGCCGCGGCAAGCCGGCGCAGCATCGCGGCGACAGAGAGCGAGAGAAACGCGATCGTCGCCAGCATCCCGCCGGCCAGGAGCGGGTTCGCCTGCCAGAACCCGGTCGTCGCGACGACCGCGGCAAATCCGGCGACGCCGAGCGCGGTGGCGGAGGCGAGCGCGCGCCCGCCATGCTGCTCGCCATTGCCAATCGCGATCGAGACGTAGAGCGGCGCCAGCGGCGCGGTCAGGCCGCCTCCCGCCGCGAGCAGGATCGACAGCAGCGTCACATCGGAGACGAGCGCCACATAGCGGCGCACCGCCGAGCGGCGCGGGTCGAGGATGACGCTCAGGAAAAAAAGCCAAGCCGACGCCAGGTTCAAGGCGCCGATCAAGAGACATCGCGCGATCGTCGCATCGTCCGGCAGCGCGACGATCAGGCCGTATACATAGGCGAGGATGAGGCCGTCCAGCAGCACCCGGGCGATGATCTGGCGGTATTCGCCGCCGGTGAGATCGCGCAGCCGCGTCAGGATCGCGTCGAACCCCTGCAGCGCTACGGCGAAGCCGACAAGCGCCGGCACAAACAGCAGGGCCGCGAGCAGGACGATGCCGGTGCGCGGCGCCCCGAGCATCGACAGGCCGCCGGGCAGGGCGGCCAGCCCAACCGGCGGCAACACGCCGGCGACGACCAGAGCGAAGGCGACGGGCAGCGGCCGGTGCAAGCGCGGCAGCCATTGCCGCCGCGACACGCGGGCCGGCGGCCTCGGCGCCAAACTGCCCGACCGATCAGGCGATGGGTCGCGCATGCTGACCAGGTCGCATTCTCAAAGGCCGGGCGCTTGGCGTATAGGGCACGGCGCAAGTGTATAAGAGGCCGCGATTTGTGGCGATTTTCGCAGCCAAAGGGGGGCCGCGGCGCACGGAAATCACGCGAATTATCCTGCTTTGCCGCCACCGTTCGGGGACCGGGCGGCAGCGGCCGCTTCGCTGGCACCGCAGCGTTCCGCGAATCGCCGCTATCGCGGTCTGCACGAGCGGACAACCCGGCTACGGCAGGATCAGCATGCCGACGCGCAGCACCGACGCGATGCTCGGGTCGCTGATCGGAACCTGCTCCTCGGGATTGTACATTTTCAGCATGAGCGGGCCGATGCCGTCGCCGATCACCACCGCGGCGTCGGCCGTCCCGTCCGTGCGGACGAGGAAGACGATGTCGCCCATCGCGGCGGGGACGCCGGGATCGACATAGGCCAGCGCATTCGGCCGCAGCAGCACGCCGAGCCGCCGCGAGAAATTGCGGACCAGAAAGCCTTCCTTGCTCGGGTTCAACAGCTCGTTGAGCGCGACGCTGTCGACCGGCGCGTCGCGGTCGATCGTAAAGCGGTGCGCGCCGCCTCCGCCGCTTTTCAGCTGCCCGTGCACCGGAAGCGAGACGAGTTGCGCGGCGGGCGCCGAGGAATACCGGATGCTGCGCTGCAAAGCGTAGCGCTCGAGCGCGCCGAGCCGGCTCCATTTCGATCCTTCCTTCAGCAGCGAACGCGGCACTCGGGGTAACAGCTGCTCGACGGGAACCCCGGCCTTCAACCGTTCCAGGTTGTCCGCCGTGCGGCGCTCGAACAGCGCGATCAGCTCCGGCTCGCGCAGTTCGTAAAATCTGGCGATTTTTTCGATCTCTTCCGCCGTGATCATGCGGCTCGCCATCTCCATGCGGTGGTAGACCGACAAGGTCATGCCGATGGCGTCCGCCACCCGCTGCATCGTCTTGCCGTGCTTCTTGCGCAGCTGCGCAAGAACATAGGCGGCCGCCGCGGCGCCGCTGGCGATGCTGTTGCCGACCACCTCCTGCTGCGCCTTTTGCCAGCGCCGCACGCCCTCCGCCGGGTCGCGGCCGCTGACGACCGGGATCTGCTCCGGCGGGCAATGGAGGATCGCGGCCAGGCTGACGAGCTGCAAATTCGTCAAGCGGCGCTCGCCGCTTTCCATTTTGGACACGGTCGATTCGCCGACCGGCGGGTCCATCATGCGGCCGACCTGGGCTTGGGTCATCTGACGACGCAATCTCAAATCTTTGATATTATTAGGAAAAACGATCTCAGATCTGGCGCGCATCAGCCCGCTCCTACCATCGTATTGAAAATATTCCGGTTATCGTCAAGCTGCCATTTACCGGGCATTTACGTTGTCTTTTCGCGATTCGAAGTTCCGCGCCGGGCTACAGGGCGGCGCGACGAGGTTGAATAAAGGCCAGAGCGGTCGCGACCATCGCGGCCGTGACATCACGGGGGGAAGACGATCGGGTGGCACAGGCCGGTACTATGCGAGGGCCGGTAACATGCGGGCGATAATCCGCACGCCGCGATGCGCCGCCTCCCCGCCGGTATCCCGGCCGCCCGGCGAGCGCGAAAAATGCATCGAACAATTGCTCGAAGCGGTGGCCGACCTCGCCGACCGGGACGACATCCATCAAGCGGCCGAACGGCTCGCCCGGGTGCAGCAATGGATCAGCCGGGAGGCCGAGCGGGCCGCCGCCGATCCCATCTTCGACGCTCTGCGGCTTGCTTCCTGAGCCGCTCGAGAGCTTCATCGAACCAGCCCCGCAGTGCCGAGCAGGTTTTCCAGCTCGGCGATTTTCTGTGCAATCGACTGCGGGTTCGCCTGGTATGAGCCCGAGGCGACCGCCTGCCGCAATTCGGCGATTTTGGCCTGATCGATGCCGGGGGTCTGGTTCGCCGCCTGGATGATCTGCTGAAGCAGCGCCTCGGTCTGGCCGACATCGGCCAGATCGGCGCCGGGGCCGGCCGATTGCGGCGCGTCCGTCGCCCCGGTTGAGGCCGGCACGACGGTCTGTCCGGCCGATGTCGCCGGGGTGACAGGGCTGGTCGTGTTGAGGCCCTGGATCGGATCAGGCACGGTCTAGCCTCCCGCTCGATGAATTTTCCGAGGCGTCGTCTTCCCAGCCGATCGCGTCGGGGAAAATCTTCCGCCAGGTGGCGGCGAGTTCGTCGAGTGCGACCCGCGCCGCCTGGACGGCTTCCCCATCGTCTCCGGCATTGCCTTTGAGTATCGCCGCCAAGACATATTGATACACGCTGGCGAGGCAGGTGCTCAACTCGCCCGGCGCGGCGCCGGACAATCCCAGCATGAACTCCACTACCTTGCCGGCGGACCCGAGCGCCTGGGCCTTTGCCACGCGGTCTCGCGCGGCGATCGCCGCCTCGGCGCGCAACAGCAGGGCGCGCGCGGCGTCGAGCGCCATTTTCATGAAGCCTTCGGGCGTCGCGCCGACGCCTTCGATCGCGCGATAGGCGCTCGCCGCATCTCCGCCCGACCACGACCCTTGCATCGTCAGCCTCCCGACCCGGAGGTCTGATTGAAATAGGTGGTGAGAAAATCGCTGACCGTCGACAATTGTTGCAGCGTCGCCTGCGCCACGGTGAACTGCGCCGTCAGCTCCTGGGTTTGCTGCGTCGCTTCCTTTTGCAGCGCAACGATCTGCGTGTTCATCGAATTGATCGACGCATTGAGGCTGCCGACCTGCCCCGCGATGCTGCCGCTGCCGCTCGCGAGCGCCGCGGTGACGAGGCTCGACAGGCCGCCGTAGAGGCCCTGGCTGATGGTGACGTTGCCGACATTCCCGATGATTCCGGGCGCAATCTGCAACGCCAACCCGAAGAGCGGCGAACCGGAATCCGTCACCGTCAGCAGGCCGCCGGTTCCGCTTGCCGCCAGCCCGTTGACCGTGCCGACGACCGTGCCGTTCGCATTGGAGGCGACATCGACCGCGTAGGTGCCGGGCGGCGCGGCGGCGACGCTGCTGACCGAGACATTGGCGTTGCTGGCGATGCCGCCGGCGCCAAGCAGCGACGCCACCGCGGCGTAATTGGTCTGAACGGCGGTTTGGAAGGCCGAATCGTCGAACGTCACCGTGCCGCCGCGGGTGATGCCGAAGCCGACCGCGCTGAGCGAATTGTAGGGCGAACCCGCGGCGCTGCCGGCGCCGATCCCGGCGCTGATCGAATCGAGCAGGCTCGAGCGCAACAGCTCCAACCCGACATCGCCGAGCAGCGGACCGTTGGCGCCGCCGCTGCCGCCGGAGCTGGCGGCCGAGAAGGCGGTTTCCTGGTTGATCGTCGCGAGGGCGGAATTGAGCGCCTGCACCACGCTCTGCGCGGCGCTGTCGAGACCGGAACTGCTTTGGCTGACCGCCACCGTCGCCGACCCGCTGGCGGCGAGCGTCAAGGTGACGCCGGGGATCACGCTGGCGACTTTGTTGGAACCGCTGGTGATCGCGAGGCCGTTGAGCGAAAAGCCCGAATTGGTCGCGGCTTGGGTCAGCGACAGGCCCGACGCCCCGGAATTGTAGCTGAACCCCGCGAGACCGCCGCCGCCGCTGACGGTGAACGCGCTGGCGGTGCCGGTGGCATCGCCGGTCAGCACGAGGTGGTAGTTCGCGCCGTCGAACACCACTGTGGCATTGATTCCGGCGCCGGCCTGGTCGATGGCCGCGGCGATGCCGGCAAGGCTCGACGAGCCGCTCGCTATAGTGACGGTGACCGTGCCGCCGGCGCCGGTTTTGATCGCGAGCGAGCCGGAGCCGAGGCTGCCGCTCGCGCTCGACGAGCCCGACGACACCAGGGTCTGGGCGTGGGCGAGGTGTATGCCGGTCAGCGAATAACTTCCGACCGCGGCGACGTTGGTGACATTTGCCTGGACGATGCCGCTCGGCGAGGCCGACGCCGTGCGCTGGGCCAGCCCGCCGACATCGGCGAGGCCGGCAAGCGCCGATTGCAGGCCGGACAGCGCGCCCTGAACCTTGCCGAGGGCGGAGATCTGCGCCTTCATCGGGGCTTCCTGGGCCTGCAAGGTCGCTGCCGGCAATTGGTAGGCCGCGCTGGCCTGCTGGATCAGCGAGGTGATCTGGCTCGAACTCAGGAGATTGCTGACGGCGGCCATGGACTCGGTTCAACTCCTCAACGAAGGGCCCGTCTCCGGTGGCTTCCGGAGACGGGTTCCCCCACCGGCGGCTGGCCGGACGCTGGCTACTGCAGCAGCTTCAGGAACGATTGCTGCAACGTGTTCGACTGGGATAGCGCCGAAACGCCGGCCTGCTGGAGGATCTGCGTCTGCGTCAACTGCGTCGTCACTTGCGGGATGTTGGCGTCTTCGACGACGCCTTGCGCCGCGGTGATGTTGGTGTTGGTCGACTGCAGGTTCGAGACGGTGGCCTGCAGCTCCTGCTGGACGGCGCCGAGCTGGCCGCCGACGTTTTCGAGCTGCTGCAGCGCGAAGCTGACGACATTGAGCGCCGCGGTCGCGCCGGCCTGGGTGCTGACGTTCACTCCGGACAGGGCAGAGAGCGACGAGGTGACGGCGAGCCCGGCGCCGGTGTCCGACAGGCCGAAGCTCTGGGTCGATTGCAAGCTCGTCAGACCCTGAATCGTCGCGGCCGTGGTACCGCCTGCTGCGAGGGTGGTGCCGCCAGCGATCAGCGTCCCGGTCCCGGCAAAACCGTGGATCGAGACGTTGTCGCCCTGCGACTGGGTCAGCACCAGCTGGTTGCTGGAATTGACCGCGGCGACGATGCCGGTCTGGCCGGTCGCATTGTTGATCTGGCTGACCACGTTCGCCAAACCGGCAGCCGTCACACTCGACACCGTAGCCGAGATGTTCACGGTATTGGTCTGCGCCGAGGCGATGCCGTTGCCGAGGGTAAAGGAGACCGTTCCCGCGGTGACGGTGAAGGCAACGCTAGTGTCGGCGGTGGCGGTGACGTTGGTCTTCGACGTGACGCCGTTGACCGCGGCCGCGAAATTCTGCGCCGACTCGGCCACCGCGATCGCGACGTTGGAATTGCCCGAAGAACCGGACACGCCGACATTGCCGGCGGTGAACGCGCCCGCCGCGCTGATCGTGAAGGAATTGCCGGTGTTGTCGCCGACGCCGCCGGTGCCCGCGCCGGTCGCGGCGTAGATGCCGCCAGCGTTGATCCCCGACTGATAAGCGCCGATCTGGTTGGCCGCGGTGCTGCCGATGGTGAGGCCGATGGTCTGGCCGGCGGAGGCGCCGACCTGGAAGTTGACGTTCTGGAAGGTGCCGTTGAGCAGGCTGACGCCGTTGAAGTTGGTCTGGTTCGAGATCGACGAGACCTCGGTCTGCAGCTGCGAGACCACCTGCTGGAGCGAGGCCAATTGCTGCGACGTGGCGCCGCCATTGGCCGCCTGCGAGGCGACGCTGAGAATGTTCTGCAGGATATTGACCTGCTGGGTGATCGCGCCGTCCGCGGTCTGCACCAGCGAGATCGCCTGGTTGGCGTTCGAGGTGGCCTGGTTGACGCCGCTGAGCTGCGAGGTGAACCCCTGCGCGGCGATGTAGCCGGCCGGGTTGTCGGCCGGGCTGTTGATCGACAGGCCCGAGGACAGCTCCTGCTCCAGCCGGTTCGCCGTATTGGTCGTATTGTTCAGCGAATTCAGCGCGTAGAGAGCGTTGACGTTGGTGTTGATGACTCCCGAAAGCATCTCTTGCCTCCTATTGCCGGCGCCTCGGGATGAGGCGCGGCGCGACTTGGGGTAACCACGCAACCAGCTTCCAAACCGGTCTGACTCGGCGTTGGCGGCGGGCCATTCACCCTCAAGGAGACGGACGCTTTCGGAATTTGTTGCAGGGGTTGCACCGGTTTTGTCGGCAAAAGATCGGGCTTTTCGGCGTTGCGCCGAACAATTCATGGTTAATTTTGCGTAAATGCGGCCGCGGCAAGGCGAGAGTTCCGCCGGCCGCCGCGGCCCTCGGCCTACGGCAGCCAGGCGCGCTGCCATTCGTCGAGATTATCTTCGAGCATCCAATCGCGGATCACCGAGCGGCGCAGCGCCGCGCCGGCGCGCCGGCACGCCGCGCGGTCGGCCGCCATCTCGCGGATCGCGCGGACCCACTCGCGGTGACGGTTGCCGACCCGCGTCACCGGCAGGTCGCCCTGGTACGGCAGGATGTCGGTGCACACAACCGGATAGCCGAGCACGCCGTATTCGAGCAGCCGAAGATTGCTTTTGGTGTCGTTGAAGGGGTGATGCTCGAGCGGCGCGACCGCGAGGTCGAGATCGAGCGCGGCGAGCTTTGCCGCGTAATCGTGGAGCGGGACCCACGGGTGGAACTCGGCGACGAGGGGCTTCAGCGCGTCGGGGCACATGCCGAGAAACACCCAGTCGATTTCCCGCGCCGTCGCCTCGACGACGGAGGCGATGACCGCGAGATCGCCGCTATGGCCGATCGCGCCGGCCCAGCCGACCCGCGGCTTGCCGTCGGGCCGGCGCCCCGGACTCAGGCCGAGCCAGCGCGATTTTTCCAGCCGGTTCGGCACGACCACGACGTCGCCGCACATCCGGCCGTAGGCGCGGGCCATCGGCGCGGTGCTGACGACGAGCCGGTCGCACAGCGCCAGCGCCCGCTTGAGGCGCTGCGCGATATCGGGGGCGATCGCCGCGCGATGCGCGCTTTTCGGCGGCAGGTTGGTGATCAAATCGTCGAGCTCGAAGACGCGCAGCGCCTTGCTGGTGTGCTTGACCCACTCGATGACCTCGATCTGCCCCGGTTCGAGCTGGCGCTGGAAGACGATGCTGTCGGGCTGCAGGCGGGCGATTTCGGGCGGCGTCAGCAGGCGCATCGTTTCGTAGGCGTGGACGGTCCCGGATTTGGCCAGCGCCCGGCTCGGCGCGACGATGCGGTATTCGCCGCAGCCCTCGCGGTCGGCGGGGTAGACCAGCACCCGCGGGCGCGGGCGAAACTCCGGATCCCAGGTCGGCGCTCCCTCGGTCTCGACCGCGAAGCCGAAGCCCATCGAGGACAGGTTGCGGTTATAGGCCGGATCGAAGGCGATCCGCGGCAGCCAGCGGCGATAGAGGGCGAGCCGCTCGCCGGCGAAGCGCGCGTTGCGCGCGTCGACGGCCTTCGTCTCGGTGTTGGCGCGCTGGCTGGCGCTCGCCTCGTGCAGCAGCCGCGCGTAGGGGGTCCAGACCACGCGAAAACCGGCCTCGCGCACCTTCAGGCAGTAATCGACGTCGTTGTAGGCGACCGCGAAATTTTCCTCGTCGAACCCGCCGACCGCATCCCAGACCGCGCGCCGGGTGACGCAGCACGCGGCGGTGACGGCGGAAAACTCCTGCGGCACGAGCAGCCGGCCCCAATAGCCGATCGCCTCGCCGGGCTCGCCGATATAGGGATGGTCGGCGGGCGCGCCCCAGCCGATTCCGAGGATCACCCCGGCATGCTGTATGCGGCCGTCGGGATAGGTGAGCTTGGCGCCGACGGCGCCGATATCGGGTCGCCGCGCCAGCGCCATCATTTCGCCGAGCCAGGCGCCGTCGAGCGGCGCGGCGTCGTTGTTGAGGAGGCAGATATATTCGCCCCGCGCCGCCTCCCGGACGGCGCGGTTGTTGATCGCCGAAAAATTGAACGGGCCGGGGTGGCGCAGCACCCGCAGGCGGCTGCCGATCTCGGGGTATTTGTCCTCGATCGCCTGGAGATAGGCGCAAGCATCGGGCTCGTCGCTGCCGTTGTCGACGACGATCACCTCGTAATTCTCGTAGTCGGTACGCTGCAGCACGCTCTCGACGCAGCGCTTCAGCAGCGCGAGCTGGTTTTTGCTCGGCACCACGATCGAGACCAGCGGGTCCGGCCCGTCGTGGCGATAACGCACCCGGCAGGTATGCGCCGGCACGCCCTGCTCGGCGGCAGCGGCGATGCCCTGGCGATCGAGATGGGCCTGGACGATCCTTGGCATGTCGGCGCAGATCGCCGCCGCCGGGCGCCGCGAGCGACCGGAGATCGTCAGCCGGTGATAGAGGATGTCGGCGACATGGCCGAACCCGCCCTCACCCGCGCGCTCGGCGAGACGCAGCGCGAGGTCGTATTCCTCGGTCCCGTCCCATGCCGGGTCGAACCCGCCGATCGCGGCGAAGACCTCGCGCCGCACCGCCAGGAGCGCGCCGACATAAGGCAGGCCGCGCAACATCTCGAGGTTGAGGTCGGGCTTGAAATGCGGGCCCGACAGCACGCCGTGCGGGTCGATGCGCGCCTCGTCGGTATAGAGCGCCTGCCATTCGGGGTGGCGGAAGAACGCGTCGGCGACCGCGAACAGGGCGCGCGGCGCGAGCTGGTCGCCGGCGTCGATGAGGGCCACCCAATGCGCCGGGGACGCCGCGAGCCGCCGGGTCGCTTCCTCGGCCGGCCCTGCATCGCCGCCCGCCGGCACGCGATGCCAGACGACCCGCGAATCGGCCGGCAAGGATTCGGGCCGCCCGTTCTCGCAGACCACGTGCAGCAGCCAGTCGCCGGCGATCTGCCCGTCGAGCGAGCGCAGGGTCAGCTCCAGCAGCTTCTCGCTGCCCGCCGGCAGGATCATGCCGAGCCCCAAGACCGGCGTGAAATCCCATTCCCCGACCCGCTCGGCGACCCAATCGAGCCGCGCCGCGGCGGTGGAACCGCGCGCCATGATCCAGCGCGGGAAGGCCTCGTCGATCCCCAGCGGCGGCGGCAGCCGGGTGCCGGCGGGCGACAGCGCCACGGCGGCCTGCCTCTGCGCCGCGGCCTCGTCGGCGACGCGGCGCAGACGGTCGCGCAATTCACCTGTCTCGTGCCGCGCGCGGTTGACATGGTGCGTCAGTTCGAGAAGAGCGCGTTCTTGCGCCTGCCGGCCGGCGGCCGCCTCACCCAGTTTGCCGCCCATCTCGCCGAGGATCGGCAGGAACAGCTCGCCGGCGGAGGCAAGCTGGCGGCCGACCGCATCGCATATTTCGCCGAGTTGCGACTCCCCGGCGCGAAACGCCCGGTACACATCCGCGATCCAGACCGGCAGCCGCCCGGCTGCGGCGCCGTCTGCGTCGCTGACGCGCCGGCGGCGCAGCTCGGGATCGAGGAAGCTCCCGACCGCCGCCGCCTCGGGGTTCGGCCAGGCGATGCCGAACTCGCCGGCGATCCGCGACGCGACGCCACGCCAGCCGTCCTGGGCGACAAGATCCTCGTAGTGGACGATCGCGCGCCTTTTGCCGCGGGTCGCACGTTCGGCGGCGAGGACGTGCCCGAGCCACAGCAACCCGGCGCGCTCGGCGCTCATCCCGTCGCGGGCGCCGAGCGAGGCGACGACATCGAGCGGGTGGCGCAGCGCCAACAGATAAAGCGGCTCGACCATTTCCTCGGCAAACAGCGCCGTCCACAGCGGCATCAGCCGGCACAGCCGCGGGTCCTTGAGCCCCCATAGCGGGACCCCGGCGAAGTCGCGGCGTAGAACCGCGATCAACTCGCGCTTGGCGGCTTGCGCTGCCGCCTCGCGCTCGAAGCCGGCGGGCAGCGGCCGGATGTCGTCCCACGCCCAGCCCAGCGACGCCATCAAGCGCTGGTCGGAGTCGACGATCTCGCTGTGCTCCCAGTAGCCGCGCGGGTTGTCGGGCGACGCCGGCATCAGCCGCTCGCCCAGCGCGACGCCGAGATGGTGGAGCATCCCGGCGAGCGCCGAGGTGCCGCTGCGGTGCATGCCGAGCACAACGAGCGCGGTCGACCCGGCAAGAGCGCCGGCTTGCTGCGTCACCGCCGGACGCAGCGTCTTCTCGACGAGCGTTATGTCGTTCATCCGCACCCCACGCGAGGCGGGAACTTTATCACGAATTTCCGAAATTCGTCACGCTGCAAAGCAGCGCGGCAAGAAGGCTGGGCCTATTTTCTTACGGCTGGATGTCGGCGAACAGCGTCAGGTTCTGTACCTTGGCGAAGGCGAGCTGAGCCGCCTGCAACGCCGTCAGGCTCTCGCTGTAGCTGGCCAATACCTGCGGCAGGCTCGCCGATTGCAGGTTCGACATCTCGGTGCCGGCATTGGCGCCGAGCGCGCTCGTCTGGGTCTGCACCGACTGAATTTCCGAAAGGCTCGTGCCGAGCGTCGCTTGGGCGGACAGCACGCTGGTCTGCACCCCGCCGAGATTGGCGAGCACGTTCTGCAGCGCCTGCTGCGCCAGCGTCGCCTGCGCCCCGGTGCCTTGCGGCATCTGCAGCGCCGCGATCAGGTTCTGCACGGTCTGGAAGAGGCTGGTCGTGGCCCCCGGTTGGACCGCGAAGCTGTCACCCGCCGCCGGCGTGCCGTTGATCGCGACGTCGATTCCGCCGAAGGCGATGTCGGCGCCGGCGGCATAGCTGCCCGAGGCGACGACCCCGGAACTCGCGTTGTAGCCGGCGCTGCCGGGCGCGCCGCTGCCGCTGGTCACGGTGTAGGTGAGGCCGGTGGCGCTGCCGGCAAAGCTGATGTCGTACCGGGTCCCGGCGAGGCTCGCGGCGGTGACCTGGGACAGGTTGGTGACGCCGTCGGCGAGCGCATAGGCGCTGCCGCTGTTGCTGCCGCTGGCCGAGACGGCGACGCCCTGCGTCCCGGCGGAAACGTTCATGAAGATGTTCTGGCCGGAGATCGTCGAGGCAATGTTGAGCGAGGGCGCGATCTGGACCTGGTTGGTCGACGCATCGCCATTGAAGACGACTTGCCCGTTCGGCAGCGTCGAAAACGCCGGCGCGTTCGATGTGGAGCCGGCGAACAGGTAGCCGCCGTTGGGCCCCTGGGTGTTGGCGAGCTGGACGAGCTGCCGCAGCAGGGATTGCGCGCCGGCGATCGCCGAGGAGCGTGCGGTCGCGCCGGACCCGCCATTCGCCGCCGCGACGGCGCTTTGGCGCAACTGCGCGAGAAGCGTCGTCACCTGTTGCAGCGTGCTGACGCCGTTTTGCAGCGTCTGCGTCGCGGCGGCGCCGTTGGCCGCGTCGTAGCTGAGCTGCCCGATCTGGTTGGCCAGCCCGACCACCTGGCCGGCGCCGCCCGGATCGTCGGAGGCGCTGAGCATGGTCTCGCCGCTGGCGATCTCGCGGTTGAGCTGGTTGACGTTCTGCTGCTGCGCCAGGAGGTCGTTGAGCGAGCCGAGCAGGAATTCGCTGGTGCTGATCCGCATGGGCCTCGCCTATGCCGTCTGGATCGCGGTGAGGAGACTCTGGAACAGCGCCTGGGCGCTGGCGATGACCTGCGCCGACGCCTGATAGGCCTGCTGGTAGGTGACGAGGTCGGCCGCCTGCTCGTCGAGATTGACCCCGGAGATCGATTGTTGAACCGTCTGGACCTGGCTCAGCACGCCCTGCGCGGCCTGGGCGGCGAAATTCGCCGCTTGGCCGGCGCCGCCGACCTGCGCGACGAGCGCGCCATAGGCGCTGCTCAAGGTCTGGCCGGACAACAGGTTTAGGCTCGCGAGATTGGTCATCGCCAGGATGTTGCCGTTGCTGCCCGAGCCTCCCGGCGTGAGCGCGAAAGTGTCGCCCGCCGCCGGGGTGCCGGGCGAGAGGGTCAGCGCGGCGACCTCGCCGGCCGGGGCCGAAGCCGGATAGGCGATTGCGATCTGGGCGCCGTTGGCGGCGCTAAAGCTGCCCGAAGCGATGACCGCGTTGCTGGCGGAGAGGATGTTGAAGCTCGTCGCCGAGGTGAAGTTTACCGTGAGATTCTGGCCGAAATAGCCCGCCGGAACGATCGCCGTGCCGGCCGCGAGCGAGCCGCTGGCGGCGGCGCCGACGGCGCTCGCGGTGACATTGCCGAGATTGGTTCCGGGGGTCGCGACATAGGGCGAGGCGGCGGCGACCGCATTGGGATCGCTCGTCGCCAGCCGCAAGGTTTGCGCCGCGGTCGCTGTCGGTTCGACCGCGAACGAGTCGCCGATGTTGATGGTGCCGGTGACGGTCAGAACCATCCCGTCGAGGCTGAGGCTCGGCCCGTTGCCGAGCGCGCTCGCCTGGCCGGTCGCGGTGTCGGTGGCCTCGTAGCCGCTCGCCGTTTTGGTGACGCTGTAATTGCCCGGAACAAAGGCGCTGGTGTCGGCGATCCTCGCGGCGAGCGTGCCGCCGCCGGTATTCGAGGTGGCGGCGAGGACACTCGGCCCGCCGACCGAAAACAGGCTGGCCCCGGACGCGCCATTGAGGTTGAGGCCCAGCGATTGCTGGGTGTTGACGGCCGAGGCGAGTGCGGCGGCCAGCCCACCGACCGAATTCTGCGCGGCCGTGACTTGCGCCTGCGAGCTGATGAGCCCGCCGATTGTTCCGCCGCTGAGGCTGGCGGTGATGTCCTGCCCGGTCGGCTGATAGGCGATCGACAGACTGCCGCCGCCGTAACCGCCAGACGTCGCGATCAGGTTCGCCGAACTGCCGCCCTCGACCAATGCCGCGCCGCCGGCGTAGACGTCGAGTGCGTTGCTGGTCCCGGCAACGACGGTCACCCCCAGCTCCTGCCCGAGCTGCTGAACGAGATTGTCGCGGCTGTCCATCAGCGCGTTGGGCGGCGCCGCGGTCCCTGGGGCAGACTGCGCCGCGATCTGCCGATTGAGGCTCGCGATCTGCTGGGTGAGGCTGTTGATCTGGCCGACCGCGGCGGTCATCTGGCCGTTGAGCGTGGTCAGGCCGCCGGCCAGCTGGCCGCCGACCGAGTTGAAATCGGCCGCGAGCGTCCGGGCGTCGCTGAGGAAGGTTTGGCGGTTGGGCAGGCTCGTCGGGTCCTGGCCGACCGTGTTCATCGCCGAAAAAAAGCTGGTCAGCGCGGCGCCGAGACCGCCCGCGCCGCCCGACGCCACCGGGAAGAGCGCCGCGAGGTTCTGCGCGTTGCCCTGCGCCACCTGCGCCGCCTGGTTGCTCGACGTGGCGCTGACCATCTGCGAGAAGACGAACTGGTCGAAGGCGCGCTGGATCGAGGTGACTTCGGTCCCGGCGCCGGGCTGCCCCAGCGCGCCGGGAAGCGCCGCCTGCTGCACCTTTTCGAGGTCGTAGCCGGGCGTGTTGACGTTGGACGTGTTGTTGGAAACGGTCTCGAGCGCCTGGGCCGCCGCGTCGAGGCCGGTCCGGCCGGAATTGATCAGCTGGGTCAGCCCGGTCATCTCAGCCGCGTCCCAACAACTGTCCGTCGGCGCCGTCGCGCAGACCCGTCGCCCTGCCCGCGCCGCGCCGCCGGCCGAGCTCGGTTTCGAGCCGGGCGAGAAGCGCCAGACAGGATTGCTCGGCGCGATCCACCTCCAGCCGCAACGCGCCCATCGCCAGATCGAGCTCGGTCGGAATCCACGGGGCAAACGATCGGCGCCGCGCCTCCAGCCGCAACAGCTCGTCGATCAGAACACCGCGACGTTCGACGAAAAGCCGCGCGGTCTCGCGCCGCCGGCGCCCGAGACGGCCGGAACGCTCGATGCGAAACAGCCGGGCGAGCCGACGCGCGGCGCGCACCTCCTGTCGCATCAGCAGGATTTCCTCGGCGCTCATCGGCCTTTTCGGCTACGACGCCGGGACGGCGAAATTCACCGGCAGCAGCGAGATCGGCTGCCCCGGCGCGGCCGGCGTCGGCACGGCGGGTTTCGGCGATGCGGGCCCGCTCGCGGCCGCGATCGACGCGCTCGCCGCCACCGCTTGCAGCTTGTGCACATAATTGACGTCGGTCGCCCAGCCGCCGGCCAACAGGTTCTGCGCGTAGCCCACGACGTCGTCGCCCGCGCCGAGCGCCGCGCGATATCTCGGGCTGTTCGCGACCAGCGCGACAAAATCCTGCACCGAGGCCTCGATGCTGGGATAGGCGCGGAACGCGTCGGTGATCGCGACCATCTCGCCGTTTTGATATTCGTGCGTCGCGGCATCGATTTTCTGCCCGGTCCACGACGAGCCGGCCTTGATCCCGAACAGATTGTTGCCGACGACCGAGCGGCCCCAGCCGGTCTCGATCGCCGCCTGGGCAAGCAGGATTTTGGGCGAGATGCCGAGTTGCCGGCCGGCTTGCTGCAGCGCCGGCATCAGCTTTTGCGTGAACGCCGCGATCTCCTCGGCCGAGGCCCCGCCCGAGGCGTGGCTCGACGCGATCTGGGTGCTGGGGGTGGCGCTGGGCTGCGTGTTCGCCCCGGCGCCGAACATCGCGGCGAGCTTGGGGTTCATCTGCGTCATCAGCGCCAAGGCCGCGCCCGTGCCGGGGCTGACGGGACCTTGCGCGGCCACCGCGGCCAGCGGGCGCATCCCGTTGCCCTGCCAATAGGCCGCGAGCGCGAAGCCATTGCCGGGCGACGCCGCCGGGGCCGCCGCGCCAGCAGGCTCCGCGGTGCCGCCCGCCTGCTGCTGCTTTTTCGCGATCGAATGCATGATCATCTCGGTAAGGCCCAGCTTTTCGTTGGCCATCACCGCCTTGCCGATCGTTGCGGCGAACATCTGGTTGACGGCGTCGCTGCCGGTGCCACCGGCCATTGGCAGCGCGGTGCCGTCGCTCTGGCGCATCAGGTTTTCCATCAGCAGCGCGCCGAATTGTTGCGCCGTCTTGCGGGCCGCCGCCGGATTGCCGGCGGCTTGTTTGAGCTTGGCGAGGTCGTCGCTGCTGCTCGCCACCGCCAGGGTCTGGGCGCCGCCGAGATCCACCTCAAATCACCTTGACTCGGGCGTGCAGCGAGCCCGATTCCTTGAGCGCCTGCAGGATCGCGATGAGGTCGGACGAGGTCGCGCCGATGGCATTGAGATTGCGGACGATGTCGGAGACGCGCGGCGCGTTTCTCAATTCGACGATCTTCGCGGTCTTCTCCTCTACCTTGGCCTGGGTGCGCGGCACGGTCCGCGTCGTGCCGTTGCTGAAGGGAGCCGGCTGCGAGACCCGCGGCGTTTCGTTGACCGTCACCGCCAGGCTGCCATAGGCCACCGCGGCCGCCCCGATCTGGACGTCCTGGCCAAGGACGACGGTGCCGCTCTGCGCGTCGATGACGACTTCGGCGACCGGCCGCTCGGGGGAAACGTCCAGGTCGAGCAGCTGGGCGATAAAGCCGACCCGCGCCGCGGGAACCGGCGGCGCGCGGACGGCGATTTGCGCCGGCCCCACCGCCTCCGCGATCGGCCCCATCCGCGAATTGATCGCCTCGGTTATCCGCGCCGCGTTGCCGAACGAGCGCTGGTCGAGATCGAGCAGGATCGCATTACCGACGGTGTACGACGATTTGGCTGTGCGCTCGATGGTGGCGCCGGACGGGATTTGCGCGACCGTGGGGATGTTGATCGTGGTCGAGGCCGCCTGGCCGCTCGCCTCGAACCCGCTGACCAGCAGCGAGCCTTGCGCGATCGCATAGACCTGGCCGTCGGCGCCGCGCAGCTCGGTCATCAGGAGAACACCGCCGCGCAGGCTCTTGGCGTTGCCCATCGCCGACACGGTCACGTTGATGCGCTGCCCCACCTGCATGAAGGCCGGAAGGTCGGCGGTGACCATCGCCGCGGCCACCGCGGTCGGCTGCAAAAAGGCTTGCGGCGACAGCGTCAGACCCATCTGCCGCATCATGTTCTGGATGGCCTGCACGGTGTAGGGCACCTGCGTCGTCTGGTCGCCGGTGCCGGGGAGGCCGCCGACCAGCCCGTAGCCGATCAGCTGGTTGTCGCGGGCGCCCTCGACCTGGACCATCTCCTTCAGCCGGTCGGCATGGGCGGCGCCGGCGACAGGACAAAGCGCGGCCGCGAGCAGCGCCAGCCGCAGCCAACGCAGCGGAACGCGGCCTAGTTGAACCAGTCGCCCGGCCATGCCGTGCTCACCGTCAGAAACACCTTTTGCAGAAAGCCCATCTTGGGCGACAGATAAGTCTCTCCGTCACCGCTGAACTCGATATGCGCCTCGGCCATCTGGGTCGACAGGACGACATTGCCGGACAGGTCTTCCGGGCGCACGACGCCGGCGATGCGGATATATTCCTTGCCGCCGACCAGCTTCATTTCGTCGTTGCCGGAGATGACAAGGTCGCCGTTGGGGCGAATGCGCTGCACCATCGTCGAGACCGTACTGGCAAAGGTGTCGCTTTGCGCGGTGGCGCCGCTGCCCTGCAAGGTATTGGCGCTGGTGTAGCTGAGATTGGGGTTGAACTGGGTCGATTTGCTCGAATGACCGAACGAGGTCGGCAGCCCAAAAAAATTATTGAGATTGCTGTTGACGCTGTCGCTGCGCCCGAGGTTCTGGCTGACGTTCTTGGTGGCGGTGGCGGCCTGCACGATCTGCACGGTGACGATGTCGCCGACCTGCCACACCCGGTGGTCGCGGAACAATTCGAGACCGGCGCCCTGGACATTGCCTTGGTAGATCGCGCCGTTGGTCACCGTCGCGTCGGTCGCCTGATCGCCCGGCAGATGCGCCAAATCGGCGAGCATCTTTCCGTTATTCGGCGGCGCGTCCGCGCAACCGGCGACCCCACCGCCCAGCACCAGCAACACCGCGGCGGGAGTGACCCGGTTGCGAGAAATCACGAAGTCGCCTGGGTCAGGTAGTTGAGCATCTGGTCGACGCCCTTGGCCGCCTCGGTGTTGAGCTCGTAGGCACGCTGCGTCGCGATCATGTCGATCATCTCGTCGACCACCGAGACGTTCGATCCTTCGAGGTAACCCTGGGCGACCGAGCCGAGCCCGTTCTGCGTCGGCTGGCCGGTGATCGCCGAGCCCGAGGCCTGGGTCAGCGTCGCCAAATTGTTGCCGATGTTCTGCAGGCCCGCCGGGTTGATGAAATTGGCGAGCTGGATGAGCCCGACCTGCGAGGGTTGGGCCTGCCCTTGGATGGTGACGCTGACCGTGCCGTCGACGCCGACGGTGATGCTCTGCGCGCCGCGCGGGATCGTGATCGGCGGCTGGAGCTGGTTGCCGAGCGCGGTGACGACCTGCCCCTGCGCGCTGATCTGAAAGCTGCCGTCGCGCGAGTAGGCGAGCTGGCCCGAGGGCAGCAGGATCTGGAAATAGCCCTGGCCGTTGATCGCCAGGTCGAGCGCGTTGCCGGTCTGCTCAAGGCTGCCCTGGGTCACCACCGGCTCAGTCGCGACCACATTGGCGCCGGTGCCCTGCTGTAAGCCCGACGGATAATTCGTCGCCTGCGATGTGAAACCGCCGGCTTGCGTCAAATCTTCGTACAGCAGATCGTGGAAGATCGGCCGCATCTTCTTAAAGCCGGTCGTGTTGATGTTCGCCAAATTATTGGAGATGACGTCCATCTTGGTCTGTTCGCCTTCAAGTCCCGTGCGAACCACGGCCAGCGACTGCATCATCTTCGAGTCCTTGGTTTCTGCGGCCTAGCTCAGGGTGAGCGGGCTGCTCTGGCCTTGCCCGACAGTCGTCGCCCGGTGCACCAGTTCGGTCTGCATCTGGAACATGCGGGAGTTCTCGATCATGCTCATCATGGTCGCGATCGGGTTGGCGTTGCTCCCCTCGAGCGCCCCGAGCTGGAGCTGGACCGAGGCGTCCGGCGCGGGGGTGGCGAGCTTGTCCTCGAACAGGCCGTCGCCGCGCCGCGACAGCGCCGCCGGCGGGGGATTTACCAGCTGGATGCGGTTGAGCGTGGCGATCTGGTCCGGGGTCTGGCCGACCAGGACCCCGGAAATCGTGCCGTCGGCGCCGATCGTCACGCTCTGCAGCGGCGGCAGCGTGACCGGCGTGCCGCCCTTGCCGAGAACAGGGTTGCCGTCGCTCGTCTGCAGCACCCCGGTGCCCGAAATCGACAGCGAGCCGTTGCGCGTGAGCGCCGGGGTGCCGTCGGCTCCTTGGACGCCGATCCAGCCCTGGCCCTTGACCGCCACGTCGAGGCTGCGCCCGGTAACCTCGACCGGCCCCGCCTGGAAATTGGCCTTGTCCTCGCCGGCGGCGACATCGACCCGGTCGGCCAGTCCCTGGCCGTATAGCGGCTGGGCGGCGAACACCGGCTGCTGCGCCTTGAACGCGGTGGTGCTCGCATTGGCGAGGTTGTTGGTCGCCGCGGTCATGCGGTCCATCGTCGCGTTCAGCCCCGACATCGCCAGGTAGACCAGTTGCTGGCTCATCGCGGAGCTGCCTTATTCGAGGTTTCGCGACTCATGCGTTTATTGCAGCGTCAGCAGCTTCTGGACGTCCTGCTGGTCGATGTTGATCCCCTGGACATTGGCCTGATAGGCCTGCTGGGCGACGATCAAATTGACCAGCTGGGTCGACAGATCGATGTTCGACCCCTCGAGCGCCCCGGATTCGAGCGCGCCGAGGCCGGCGGTGCCCGGCATGTTCGGCACCGGCTGACCCGACGCCACCGAGGGGAGCCAGTTATTGCCGTTGATTGCGGTCAGGCCTTGCGGATTTTCAAAATTCGCCAGCGCGATGGTCCCCATCGCCCGGGTCGAGCCATTGGAATACTGGGCGACAACGTTGCCGTCGGAGGCGACTTGAACGCCTGCGAACTGGCCGCCGGCGGAACCGTCATTGGTCACCGAATTGACCCCGAAAGCCAAATCCGAAAGGGTCGAGCCGGTGAAGTTCTGGGCGATCGACAGGGGAGCGGCGCCATCGGGCAGGGTCGCGACGTTGATTGTGGCGCTGCCCGCGGTCAGAGCGCCCGAGCTGTTGAAGGTCAACGCCGCCCCGGCGCCCGAGGCGATCATCGCGCCGCTTGAGTTCGACAGTTCATAATGGGTCTGCCATTGCGACGGTGAGCCGGAGCCGCTGACTTGGGTGAAAAACGTGGTCAGCGAGCTGGGCGTCCCGAGGCTGTCGTACACCGTCGTCGTGGTGCTTTGATTATAGCTGTTCGGGTTGGTGACGCTGAACGGCGTCGTGCCCGTATTGATCGGCGTATCGGTCGTCGGCAGGTTCAAATCCACCGTCAGCTTCGTTGTCGCCGCCGCCGCCAGGTTGGACTCGCTGACCTGGATCGTCCCCAGCGTACCGGCCGCGGTCGCCGTGCTTCCGCTCGCCGGCGCGCCGTACCCCATGACCAGCGCGCCGGTGTCGTTCACCAGGAAACCGCCGGCGTTGAGCTGCAGCGCGCCGTCGCGGGTGAAGGCGACCCCGGTTTGCGTCTGCACCTGAAAGAACCCGTTGCCGTTGATCGCGACATCGAGCGGGTTACCGGTCTGGCTGATCGAACCCTCGGTGAAGAGCTGCGACAGGCTGTTGGTTGTCGTGCCTTGGCCCGGATCGGTGTTCTTTCCAGCCGACCCCAACAGGGAGGTGCCATAGACGTCGGCAAAAGTCGGCGTCGAGCCTTTGAAGCCAACCGTGCCGACATTAGCGATATTGTTGCCGATTGTGTCGAGATTGGTCTGCGCCGCCTGTAATCCTGACAATTCGACGGATAGGGTCATCGCCGCTACTCCTCAGCGGGGTTAAAACACTTCCTGGACCGCGCTCAACGCCACCGGCGAGAGCCCACCGCCCAGATCGAGAGTCGGCCCGCCCTGGCCGCCGAGCACCACCGAGGTGACCGGGACGACGGCATAGGGCGTCGCGGCGACCGCCGTGCCGCCGGCCGCGGCGGCGGCGTTGATCGCGTAGGTGTAATTGCCGGCCGGCAACGCCGTGCCGTCGGCCACCTGGCCGTTCCAGCTGAAGCTCTGGTTGCCCGCGCTCATCGCGCCGAGGTCGATTTGACCGACGACGCTGCCGGCGGAATTGGTGATCGTCACGCTGACGTCCTTGGCCGCCGCCGACAGGTTGAAGGCGCCCGGGGCGGAACCGCTCGCGCCGAGGACGAGCGCGTTTCCGGCCACCGCGACGTTCTTGCCGACGAGCCCCGCCGCCTGCATCGCGCTGCCCGTGCCGAACGCGGTGTTGAGGCTCTGCACGCCGCTCGCGGTCGAGAACTGCGCGAGCTCGGCGGCGAAATCGCTGGGGTTTTGCGGGTTCAGCGGGTCCTGGTTCTTGAGCTGCGTGGTAAGCAGCGTCAGAAAATCGCTCTCGTTCAACGTCGTGTTCGCGCTCGCGGCGGGTGAACTCGACGCACTGCTCGCGGCGCTCGGCAACTGGGTGCCTGGCGGCAGCGAGACGACGGAAGCCGGCATCATCTTGCGTGTTCCTCCCGCGGCGCTAGATCGTCAGGGTGCGCAGCGCCAGCGTCTTGGCGACGTTGAACGCCTCGAGATTGGCCTGGTAGTCCTGCTGGGCCGAGATCATGTTGACCATCTCGTCCACCGGGTTGACGTTGGGCATCTCCACGTAGCCGCTTGCGTTGGCAAAGCTGCTGCCCGGGTCGTAGACCCGATGGGTCGGCGCCGCGCTCTCGACCACGGCGGCGACCTTCACCCCGGCCATCCCGACCGAGGATGCGTCGTCGGCGCCCTCGGGCGCGACCGCCTCAAAGACGACTTCGCGCGCCCGATAGGGCTGGCCGCCCGGCGCGACCGCGCTGTTCGCGTTGGCGACATTGCTGGCGGTGGCCGAAAGCCGCTCGGCTTCCGCCGACATGCCGGTTCCGGCGATGGAGAGGGCGCCGAACAGCGACATCCTCTAGCCCCCGCTCGACTGCTGCGATCCCGATCCGGTGATCGCGAGCATCAGCATGCGGACCGTCTGCGTCGCGAATGTCGCGGCCGCTTCGTATTGCACCGCGTTTTCCGCCGCGGCGACCTTTTCGTGGTCGAGATCGACGCTGTTGCCGTCGAGCGTGACTTCGCTGTCGGCCTGGTATTTGACGAAGCCCGCCGCCTGCGGTCCGCCGCCGGTACCATTGGCGGCGGCGGGGCCGATCTGCCGCGCATCGTCGACAAGCCACAGGCGGCGCGCATTCGGCGGAGCGGCGGATGCCGGGCGGCGCGAGGCGGCGGCGTCGAGCGCGCCGGCGAAGTCGAGGTCGACCGCCTTAAAACCCGGCGTGCCGGCATTGGCGATATCGGCCGAAAGAATTTCCTGGCGATAGCCGCGCAGCGCGAGAACCTCGCGAAAAAAATCAAGTCCGGCGTTGATTGTCGCGACCATCACCGGTCCCTCGACTTGTTGTCACCCTGCTTATTCACCGCTGCGGCCTCGCGTTGTTCCACGCTCGTCGTGCCAAACGTGACTTCTCTCGTACTTGCCGAATTTTCATTTTTCGCTATGATGGTAAAAACTTGGTTAACGCGCAAGGGAAAACTGCGATGGCCCTCAAGAACAGGTTGAGCGGTATTGCCTTTGCCGGCGCTGCTGCCCTGCTTATTGCCAGAGCTGGTGTGTCATCGGCTGAAGAGATACAAGATCAAGCCGCTATTCGTGCTGCAATAGAGGCGACGATCACGCCGCATTTTGCCGCCAATCACGGCGCATCGGGGGAGGTTGACGTCGGGGCGATTGATTCGCGACTTCGTCTGGCTCCGTGCGGCAACATCAAGGTCGATGTGCCGCCGGCCAATGCTGCAATGATCACGGCGAAAGTAAGTTGCGACACGCCAAGCTGGACGATTTACGTGCCGGTTCGCCTGCATCTCTGGGTCGATGCCATCGTCGCGTCGACAAACTTGCCGCCGAATACCATTTTGACCGGGGGTCAGTTGACGCGCGGCAAGGTTGACGCGTTCGCCAACAATGCGGGGGTAGTGACCGATACCCACGAGGTCACCGGCAAGATCTTGCGGGTCGGCCTCGTCGCGGGGTCGCCTATCTTGTCGCCGCAGCTCGACCTGCCGATCGCGGTTCATCGCGGCCAAAAGGTGATGCTGACGCTGACGGATTCGGAGATGACGATAAAAGCCACGGCCCTGGCGCTCGAAGACGGCCGGGTAGGCGACAGCATTTCGGTACAGAACGCCGAAAGCCAGAAGACGCTGCGGGCGACCGTCGCGCGCGACGGCGGTGTCGAGATCAATTTCTAACGGACGGAACGATGGCAAACCCTGCGGAACCCCTCGACGACCTCATCGACGAGCTGCGCGACATCCTTGAAGAGGAGCGCCGGGCGCTGCTGAGCGGCACGCCGCCGGCAATCAACGCGATCACCCAGCGCAAGCTGGTCCTCGCGGACACGATCGAGACGGCGACGGTCATTCCCGGCACGCCGCGGCCGCACCCGGACGCGCTGACCGCACTCGCGCGCTACAACCAGGAAAATGCGGTCATCTGTGCCGCCATGCTGCGCCATCTGACCGCCGCCATCGACAGATTGCACCGCTACGACCCGCATCGCTCCTATAATTCCGACGGCAGCGAGCAAAGCTGCTCCGCGCAGCACGCGCTCGGCGCCGCCTAGACTAGCGAGCCTAAAGCCGTCCGAGGACGTTCCCCCATACCGCCCCTCGTCACCAATTGCCCTGCTATCCACCTATCGCCGCCAGCGTGGTATAGGATCGCGCATGCGGCACGTTGAACGCTGTCGAAAAGGCTGGTCCGCCAGCGTTGCCGCGGTGTTTTGGCTACGCCTAACCGCGAGCACCGGATACCTTATGGCGACATGACCGCCGCCATCATTGATACCCTTCCAAAGAAGGGCCTACTGCTCCCGGCTCGCGGGAAGGACAAGCCTATGAGCGGCTTCTCAAAGCTCAAACCGGCGCTCGACAAGAAAGCGGGCGTGAAGGACTACACCCTTCATGACCTTCGACGCACCGTTGCCTCTACCTGGCAGGCGCTTGGTATCCCCATCGCCGTCACGGAGAAATACCTCGCGCACGCAGAGACCACGGGCGGCATCGTGGGCGTGTACCAAAGACACACCTTCATGCCAGAGATGCGCGCGGCGCTAGAAAAGTGGGAAGCCCACCTTGCGAGTCTGTTGAGCGCTTCCTAGATTCCCCGAGCCCAAGGGTACTAACCCGGACGGCCATCGATGGCCTCCTAACGGAGACTGTCGATGCAGATAATCGATTGGAAGGTGCTCAAGACCCTGGTGCCCTACTCTCGCCAGCACATCGCCCGCTTAGAGTCTGACTCGAAAAGGTGTCCACGATTTCAGGTTTGAGCGATGCGTCGTGTCAACAGCCTGATATGAGCGACAAGGACCCAGGCAACGGCGCTGGTAAGGGTGGCCTCGAAGTCTTTGGCGAGCCTTCGGCAC
>DASRLO010000135.1:0-30490 GCA_035648415.1 Allostellaceae bacterium | reverse complement strand
GTAAGGCGGCGGCGCCGGCGCGCCGCCGCCGCCGCCTTACGGCGCGCCGCCCCCACCGCCGCCCTATCGCTGAGAAGGAGAGCGGCGATGGCCAAGACGCGCGGCGCCGGCCTCTTGATGGTGTGGGCCGACATCGACCCGGAGCACGAGGCCGAATACCATCGCTGGTACGACGAGGAGCACATCGCCCGCTTGCTCGCCGTGCCGGGCTTTCTCAACGCCGGTCGCTACGTCGCGTTGAAGGGCGGCCCGAAGAACCTGGCGCTCTACGAGCTCGAAACCCACGAGGTGCTGCGCACCGCCGCCTTTCTCGACGAGGTGCGCTTTCGCCCGTCGGCCAAGCGGGTGGCGGCGTCGGGCGGCACCATCGGCCGCAACTACCTGATCAACGGCTACCGCCAGATCTTCCCGACGCACACCCATCCGATCGAGATGACGCAAGGACCGGCGCCGTTCCTGCAGATGGGCCGCATCGACATCCCCTCGGTGGTCGAGGACGAGTTCAACGACTGGTACAACACCGCCTACATCCCGCCCTACCGCGCGGTGCCGGGCTGCCTCGGCGCGCGGCGCTACGTCGCCCTCGACTCGCAGCCCAGATACCTGACGCTCTACGAATTCGAGAACGCCCACGTCTCGGAAAGCGCGCCCTGGGAGCGCGCCCGCGACGCCAACCCATGGAGCAACCGCATCCGCCCTTACATGCGGCACGATGTCGGCTCGCCCGGCATCTACCGGCGCGTCTTTCCGAAATAGGGCTCGGCTTAGGGTGGAGGCTGGCGGCGGCCCGGCGTATTGTTGCACTCCACCGCATCGAGGCTCCCGCCATGCCCCCCACCGGCGATCCCAGCCTGCTCTCAGCCGCCGAGCTTTCCGCCGAGATCGCCGCGCGCCGCTTGTCGCCGGTCGCGGTCGTCGAGGCGTTTCTGGCGCGGATAGCGGCGCAGAACCAGCGGCTTCACGCCTATATCGACATCTATGCCGATGACGCGAAACTCGCCGCCGAGGCCGCCGACAAGGCGATCCGCTCCGGCCACGCGGTCGGCCCGCTGCACGGCGTGCCGATCGCATTGAAGGACCTGATCGACCTCGAAGGGCGGGTGACCACCGGCGGCTCGGCGGTGTGGCGCGAACGGCGCTCGCCGGCGACCGCGACCTTGGCCCGCAAACTGATCGCCGCCGGCATGATCGTGCTCGGCAAGACCCATACGGTCGAGTTCGCGATGGGCGGCTGGGGCACCAATCACCATATGGGCACGCCGTGGAACCCGTGGGACCGCGAGGTCGCGCGCACGCCCGGCGGGTCGAGCAGCGGCTCGGGCGTCTCGGTGGCGAGCGCGATGGCGCCGTGGGCGATCGGCACCGACACCGGCGGCTCGGTGCGGCTGCCGGCCGCGTGGTGCGGCATCACCGGGCTCAAGACCACGGTCGGCCGGGTGAGCTGCCACGGCATCCTGCCGCTCGCGCCGTCGCTCGACACGCCGGGGCCGATGGCGCGCTCGGTCGAGGACGCGGCGCTGCTCTTCAGTGTGATGCAGGGCGCCGACCCGCTCGACCGGCTGACGCTCTCAGCGCCGCCCCCGGTCGATCCGTTCCCGGCGCTGCGGCGCGGCGTAAAGGGGTTGCGCCTCGCGCGCATGCCGCAAGGCGAGCGCGACGGCTGCGACCCGGAAATGCTCGCCGCCTATGCCGGCGCGCTTGAGGCATTGGCACGCGAAGGCGCCGAGATCGTCGATGTGAAGCTGCCGATCGCCTTCGCCGACGCCACGGTTGCGACCGGCCAGATCATTGGCTCCGAGGCTTACCGCCTGACCGGCGCGCTGGTCGACGATGCGGCGCTGGCGATCGACCCGGCGGTGCGCCCGCGCATCCAGCTCGGCCGCGACATCCGCGCCCACCAGTACCTCGCCGCGCTCGCCGAGCGCGACCGGATGAAGGCCGAATTCCTCGCCGCGCTCGACCGCGACGGGATCGACGCGCTGCTGACGCCGACCACGCAGACCGCCGCAATCCCCAACGATGAGGTCGACCAGAACACGACACCGGCGCATTTCACCCGCGTCTTCAACCTCCTGGAGATGTGCGCGCTGGCCGTGCCGAACGGGTTCACCGCCGGCGGGCTGCCGTTGTCGCTGCAGATCGCCTGCCGCCCCTATGACGAGGCGATGGCGCTGCGCATCGGCTGGGCCTACCAGCAAGCGACCGACTGGCATACGCGCCGCCCGCCGGGATACGGCGGGTAAACGCCCTGTCTCGTCTCCCCCGCGAAAGCGGGGGTCCAGGGCGACCGTCTCGCGGCTCGCCTCCGGGTACCGCTTTATGGGAAAGACGATTTGTTCACCGGCGAGGAACACCCCCCATGAACCCCTTGGAACGGCTTCAGGCACTGAAGCTGCCGTTCTCCGAACTGCTCGGCATCGAGTTCGTCACCGCCGACAGGGACCGGGTCGTCGCGGAGCTCACGGTGCGCGCCGAGCTCTGCACGCGGCCGGCGGTGATGCATGGCGGGGCGATCATGGCCTTCGCCGACACGCTCGGCGCTGCGGGCACGGTCCTCAACCTGCCCGAGAACGCCGCCACGACGACGATCGAGAGCAAGACCAATTTCATCGCCGGCGCGCCGCTCGGAACGCGTCTCACTGGCGAAGCCCTGCCGGTGCATCGCGGCCGCCGCACGCAAGTATGGACGACACGGGTCAGCACCGCCGAGGGCCGCCTCGTCGCCATCGTCACCCAGACGCAGATGGTGCTCGAAGCTATAATTTGACTCAGTCAATTAAATGATTGCCTAATTCTTCCGGAATTCACAAGCCGGATGTCAAATTCGATGACCGCGTCCTCCCTCGACCGCCGCATCGCCGCGGTGCGTCATTTCAATCGCTTCTACACGCAACGGCTCGGCGTTTTGTCCGAGGCCTTTCTCAACACCCCGTTCTCGCTGACCGAGGCGCGGGTGCTCCATGCGCTGGCCCATCGCGACGGCGCGACGGCGACGTGGCTCGGCCGCGAGCTTGACCTCGACCCCGGCTATTTGTCGCGCATCTTGCGAGATTTCGATCGCCAAAACCTGATCCTGCGCAGCCAGTCGCCGCAGGACGGGCGGCAGACCTTGATCTCGCTGACCCCGGCCGGGCGCGACGCGTTCGAGCCGCTCGACCGGGCCTCGCATCGGGAGATCGGTAATCTGCTGTCACCGCTCGCCGAAGCCGATCAAGACCGGCTGATCGCGGCGATGCGGGCGATCGGCGGCCTGCTCGGCGGCTATCCCGAAACCACGCCGGCCTTTGTCCTGCGGCCGCACCGGCCCGGCGACATGGGCTGGGTGACGCAGCGCCACGGCGCGCTCTACAGCGAGGAATACGGCCTCAATCACAAGATGGAGGCCTATGTCGCCGAGGTCGTCGCCAAATTCCTGCGCGAATTCGATCCCGTCCGCGAGCAGTGCTGGATTGCCGAGCAGGACGGCGCGGCGATCGGCTCGGTGTTTCTCGTCAAGGAAACCAATGAGGTCGCGCGGCTGCGCCTCCTGATCGTCGAGGCGCGAGCGCGCGGCCTCGGCGTCGGCCGGCGGCTCGTCGAGGAATGCGTGCGCTTCGCCCGGCGGGCCGGGTATCGTGAGATGACGCTGTGGACCCACAGCATCCTCACCGCCGCGCGGCGCATCTACGATTCCGTCGGCTTCAAGATCGTCGAAACCGAGGCCCACGACGAGTTCGGACCCGAACTCGTCGGCGAAACCTGGAACCTGCGCCTTTAATCAGGTCAGGCCGAAATGGCCGAATACCTCGCCGCCGCCGAGCCAGATCATCCGCACCGCCACCACGGCGATGATCGCCAGACCGAGCCACGACAGCCAGAAATGGCGGGCGAGCAGCCGCGCGATCAGGCTCGACGCGATCCCCATCAGCGCCACCGACAGCCCCAGCCCGAGAAACAGCACCCAGGGCTCGGCCTGGGTTCGCGCCACCCCGGCCACCGCGAGCACATTATCGAGCGACATCGACAGATCGGCGAGGACAATCTGCGTCACGGCCTGGAGCATGGTCTTGTCGGGCGGGGACGCCGCGCCCGCATGCGGATGCGCCGCCGTCCCGTGGCTCTGGACCTGCCGCAGCTCGCGATAAAGCTTCCACGCCACCCAAAGCAGCAGGAGCCCACCGGCCAGCCCCAGCCCGACAATATCGAGAAGCCGTAAGGCGATTGCCGCGAAGACGATACGCAACACCGTCGCCGCGGCGATGCCCGCCAGGATCGCGCGGCGGCGACGCTCCGGCGGCAACGCGGCGGCCGCCATGCCGACGACGATCGCATTGTCGCCGGCGAGCACAACGTCGATGATGACGACGGAGACGAGTGCGCTGAGCTGGTTTAGGGTCGGCAACACAATGCGCCCTTATAAGCATGCCGGCCGCTGCCGTTGAGCCGATAATGAGCCGGTTGGCGCATTCGCGGATTTCGGCGCGGCTCGGCGCCTATTACGCCGCGATCTTTTTGATCGTCGGCGTCAAGACGCCGTTCTGGCCGGTTTTTCTGTCGGGTCGCGGCCTCGGTGCGCATGAAATCGCGTTCCTCTTCGCCGCCGCGATCTGGGTGAATGTGGTGGCGACGCCGGCGATCGGCGCGCTCGCCGACCGGCTTGGCCGCCGTCGGGCGGTGATGATCGTGCTCGCGGGAACGGCAATCGCCGGCTACGCCGGCTTGTGGAACGCATACGGATTCTGGGCCCTGCTGGCGCTGGCGCTGACGCTGGTCGCCGCAACCGGACAGTCGGCGATCATGCCGCTGGGCGACAGCATCACCCTTGCCGCGGTGCGCGACATCGGGATCGATTACGGCAGGGTCCGCGTCTGGGGCTCGGTCACGTTCATTCTGGCGGCGATCGCGAGCGGGGTTTTCCTCGCCCGGCCACTCGGCGAGCGACCGGCGGCCAATGCCGTTCTCGCCTTGGTGCTGGCGGCCTCGATGGTATTGCTGGTCGCCTGCATCGCGGTCCCCGCCGCGCCGCGGGAGAAAGCGGCCCCGGCGCGCTGGGCTGCGCTTGGCGCCCTGGCCGGCAACCGCCGGTTCTGGCAATTCGTCGCGGCGACCGCCGCGATTCAGGCAAGCCATCAGGTCTATTACGGGTTCGGCACGCTTTACTGGCGCTCGCTCGGCTTTTCCGACGCGGTGATCGGCGTGTTGTGGGCGGAAGGGGTGGTCGCCGAGATCCTGCTGTTCTGGCAAGGCCGCCGCCTGCTGGCGCGGCTCGGGCCGCTTGGGCTGATGATGACGGGCGCCACCGCCGGGATCGTACGCTGGGGGCTGATGGGCCTCGTGCCGGGATTGCTGCCGGCCTTCGCGCTGCAACCGCTGCACGCGCTGACCTTCGGCGCGACGCATCTCGGCGCGATGAATTTTCTGTCGCGCACCGTCCCGCCCGGCGCGGCCGCAAGCGCCCAAGCGCTTTATTCCGGAGCCTCGGCCGGGATCGGCAGCGGCGTCGTCATGCTCGGCGCCGGCGCGCTCTATTCGGCTTACGGTGGCGGCGCCTATCTCTTCATGGCCGCGCTGTCGGCGATCGGACTTGCCGGCGTCGCGTTTTTCGCGAAATCAAGTTCTCAGCGGCCGCATTTGGGATAGCGGCCGCTCGCCGCCGCGGCCGTCGCCCGGCCGGCGGCAAGAGCGCGGAAGGCCCTTATGTCCATCGCCGCGGCGGACTTGATCAACTCCGCCGATTCCTGGCAGGACTGGGGGGACGATTTGCCAGCCTGCTTCAGCGCCGCCTCGTTGGCGAGCGCCGTATCCCAACGATCATAGGCCGCATTGCCGTGAAAGTGCGTGACCATCGTTTTCTGATAGGCAAGCACCGCGTCCTTGTTGCGCTGCTGAAACAGACCGTAAGTCTGGTCTCGGCAAGCGGTGCTGGCGACCATCAGATCAATGAGGAAACGTACGCCCTGCTCAGCCTCGAGCGCCGCCGGCGAATAGCATTCAGCCGCGGCGCCCGCTTCGACAGGCAACAAAACAGCAGCAGTCAAAGCCGCCGCGACAGCCAATTTTTTCATCACTCCCCCGATGACAACCCCACGACGCGACCATACCCAAGCGGTCACTATTTGCAAGAACGTGGAACGCGAAACTGCCGTTGCGACCGTGAGTAGCTCAAGGTTCGTTCTCGCGAAACGCAACGGTTCTCCGAAACCCGCCGCTTCTCTGAATAAGTGCGAATCGAGCGCGCTCGTATCACTTTGACGGTGGCCGCGAGCGCGCCGCGAACTCTTTGCCGCCGGCGGCAACTTGCGCCGTGTGCGGTCGCCGCCTCATAGTCCGCGGATGATCGTGCTGTTCACCGATTTCGGCTTGGCGGGACCCTATACGGGCCAGGTGACGGCGGTGCTGCACCGGACGGCGCCCGACGCGCCGATCATCCCGCTCTTCGCCGACGCGCCGACCGAGCGGCCGAAGCCGTCGGCCTATCTGCTCGCCGCCTACGGCGCCTGGTTCCCGTCGGGGACGGTGCTGCTGTGCGTCGTCGATCCCGGGGTCGGCAGCGATCGCCGCGCGGTGGTGGTCGAAGCCGAGGGCCGAATTTACGTCGGACCCGATAACGGACTGTTCGACATCGTCATGCGGCGCGCGCGGGGCGCGCGTTTGTGGGAAATCATCTGGCATCCCGGCCCGTTGTCGGCGAGCTTTCACGGCCGCGATTTGTTCGCGCCGGTTGCGGCGCGGCTGGCGCTGGGCGAGCCGGTCAGCGAGCTGGCGCAGCCCGCTGCCGACGAATCCCGCGAGCGCGGCTGGCCCGACGATCTCGCCGAGATCGTCTACATCGACCATTACGGCAATGCGATGACCGGGCTGCGCGGCGCGCTGCTGCCGCCCGAGGCCAAGCTCGTCGCCGCCGGCCGCAAGCTGGCCAGGGCGCCGACTTTCTCTTCCGTGCCGCGCGGCGACGCCTTCTGGTACGTCAACTCCAATGGCCTTGCGGAAATCGCGGTCAACGGCGGCCGCGCCGTTCAGGTTCTTCGCCTTCAGATCGGCAGTGAGATCGCCATTGAACTTTAGGGCGCGGCGTATTCGGCGATCAGACGGTTGAACTGGTCGGCCGCCTCGAACTGCACCCAATGCCCGGCGCCGGGAACGACCGCGAACCGGGCGCCCGGCTGCACGCCTTGCAGGATGCGCTTGCGCTCCTCGACATGCGGGTAGGCGGTCGCGTCGCGCTCACCCCAGATGCCGTCGAGCCGCGCCTTGATCTTCGGCAGCGCCTCGACCAGCGCTCCCGAACGCGAAAAACGTCGGCTGCGCATGCGGGCGCGGGCGTGGTTGGTCTTCTGCAGCCACAGCGCCAGCTCGTCGATCTTGGCCGGGTCGTGGATCATCAGCTGGTTCAAATTGTAGCGATGGGTGGCGAATTCCACCTCCTCGCCGGCGTCGGACGCGACCCGCTCCAAAGGCGTCGGCGAGCGCTCGAGCCCCAACCCGTTCGAACCGACGACCGTAAAGCCGCGCAGCCGGTCGCCGAGTTGCGCCGCGACCACGCCGCCGATCACCCCGCCAAACGAGAAACCCGCCATGTGCGGTTGGGCGTCCTTCGGCAGGACGGTGTCGAGGCCCTCGACGATGATCGCGGCGAGCCCTTGCGCGGTCCACGGCTCCGGCGGCGTCGCCGAATCGCCGAGGCCCGGAAGATCGACCGCGATCACGGTGAATTGCCGCGACAGCACCGGCACATTGCGGATCCAGTGCGTCCACGAGCCGTAGCCGCCATGCAGCAGGACAAGCGGCGGGCCGCCGCCCCACACCCGCCAGACCAGCGCTCCCTCGCCGCACGGCGTCTCGACGCGCGCCGCCTCGGCGGCGATGCCGGCGACCTGCGCCTTGGTTGCTTCGCTGATGATCGCCACAATCCGCCCCGCCGAGATGTCCCCTCTCGCCACGATAGCGCGAAACACGCGCCGCGAGACGCGCCGCTTCGCGATGGCACGCCGGCAAATTTCGGTCAGTTATGGCAGTCGAGCGTGCGCCCGGCGATCTGGCATTGCGCCAGCACGCTCTTGTCGTCCGCGGCGTAGAGCGTCCCCGCCCAGCCGTCGCCCTTGCGCTCCATGATAAAAAAGCCGAAACGCTCGAGCGCGAAGCCTCTTGTCGTCTCCATTCCGTCGATCTGGGCGCCGGTGAGCGGCACGTTGGAAAGGTCGAGCATGGTATCGCCGCCGACGCCGACGATCAGCTGCGAGGGCCGCCCCGCGCCGAATTCATAGCTGGTGAAATCGTGCAGATGACCCGACAGGACCATGTCGAGGCCGGCGGGTACATGCCCCTTGATCGCCGCCTGCTCGGTCAGGTTGACCGGCTTGCCGCCGAACGCGCCCTGCGCCAGCGCCCAGACCGGACGATGCGTCACCATCCAGGCATGCAGCGGCGCATTGGCCAATAGGGTCGCGAGTTGCTTGGCATAGGCTGCGACCTTGTCGGGCTCGGGCTTGAAATCGTCGGCGCCGGCGCTGTCGAAGGCCAACAGATCGAGCCCGCCCAGATGCAAGCGATAGGGTGGCGAGATGTCGGTGCACTCGGACATTTGATCACGCGGATCGAGCAATCTTATCCACCCCTTGCCGCCGCGCCGGCACAATTCGTGATTGCCGCGGATCACGACCCAGGGCGCCGCCTTGAGCAGCGGCGCCGCCGCCGCGAACAGATCGGCTTGCCATGCGGCCCAATTATCGCCATGCGGGCTGCCGGCGCAGCCCTTGTTGCCGGACGGGCAAGCGGTCTCGCGGTAGTGATAGTCGCCGACATGGATCACCAAATCGGGCTTGTGCTCCGCGGCATGCTTTGCGACGGCGGGAAACGGCCATTGCTGGGGATCGTTGCAATCCTGCGGCGCGGCGCCCTCGATGCGGCAGCCGGTATCCCCGATGACCGCGATCCGGTTGATCGCGGCCGGCAACACCGGGACGGCGAGACCCCCGACCGTCAGCTTTTTGGTGGTGAGTGGAACCGTCGCGCCGCAGGTGGTGATCGGGAAATCGCCATCGGCGGCGCCGCGTTGGGTTGCTTGCACGCTGTTGCCGTCGGCGACCACCTCGGGGCACGCGGTGACGCCGGAGCCGACCACGACGCGCACGCTCAGCGTATCGTCCGCGCTCAGTTCGACCCAGGGGCCGGCGAGAACCTGGTCCGGCGGCGCGGCGTATGCGGCGGAAACAACGGTCAAAGCCGCGATCAGCCCAAGCAACCGGCCCATCGAAACCTTCATGCCGACCTCGACTCGCTGGAAGCTCAATTGCGGAAACTGGCCTGTAGCGCGGATTATGAAGAAGCGCCCAACTGGGTGATCTTGGCCGATACAGACTTGTCGGCGGCGCCGGCGGCCTTGTCGAGCGCCGCAACGAGCCGTGCATCGGGAAAAATCGCGCCGACAGCCTGCTCATAGGCGCGGCATGCCTGGAGCACACCGAGATCGTCGTAGAGCTGCCCCGTCACCATCAATCCTATCGGCAAGCCGCCGGCCATGCCGCAGGGGATCGAGGCCGAAGGGTTGCGCGTCAGGTTGAACGCCCAGGTATAGGTCAGCCACTCGCGGTAATTGGCCGGGTCAGGCTGGCCGTCATCGCGCTTGTCGGCGTAGGCCGCGGTGATCGGCATCGTCGGCGATAGCAGAATGTCGTAGCGGTCGAAGAATTGCCGTACCTGCGCGCCGAGCACCGCCCGCTTGCCGAGCGCCTCGACCAGCTGCTCCTGCGTCACCGCTTCGCCGGCGCGGCAGGTGGCGACGAGACCGGGATCCATCACCGCGATCTGCTCCGGCGTCATCGCGCGGATGAGCGCCCAGAAGCCGCTGAGCGCCAGGGTCTGGAAGACCGGCAGCGGCGATTCACCGAACGGATCGGCGCGCTCGACGGTGGCGCCCAGCTCGGCAAAGACCTTGCCCGCGGCCTCGACCGCGGCGCGCACCGCCGGAGCGGGCTCGGCGTAGCCGAGGGTCGGCGACAGCGCCACACGTTTTCCCTTCATAGACGCGTCGCGCACGCGCTCCCGATAGGCGATGCCGTCGTCGGGCAGGCTGTACCAGTCGCGCGTGTCTGGCCCCTTGATCGCGTCGAGCATCAGCGCCGCGTCCTCGACGGTGCGCGACATCGGTCCGACATGCGAGACGTCGCCGAAGGCCGAAGGCGGATAGAGCGCGACCTTGCCGAAGGTCGGCTTCAGCCCAAAGACGCCGCTGAACGCGGCCGGGATGCGGATCGAGCCGCCCGCATCGGTCCCGATCGCCAACGGGCAGATGCCGGCGGCCAAGGCCGCGGCGCTGCCACCGCTGCTGCCTCCGGGCGTCCGCTCCAGGTTCCAGGGATTGCGGGTGACGCCGGAGAGCGGCGAGTCGGTTGTCGGCTTCCAGCCGAATTCCGGGGTCGTCGTCTTGCCGAAGAACACCGCGTTCTCGGCGCGCAGCCGTGCGGTCGCCGGCGCGTCCTCGTTCCACGCCTGGTCCGGGTCGATCGTCCGCGAGCCGACGAGGCGCGGCCAGCCGCGCGTTAGCTGCGTGTCCTTGATTGCGACCGGGACGCCGTCAAGCAGCCCCCGCGGTTCGCCCTTCTGCCAGCGCGCTTCAGACGCCCGCGCGGCCGGCAGCGCGCTTTCCGGGTCGTAGAGCACAAAGGCGTTGAGCGCGCCCTCGTAGGTCTCGAGCCGCCGCAGCGTCTCCTCGATCACTTCCACCGGCGACAGTGTCCTTGCGCGATAGCGGGCCAGCAACTCGGTCGCAGGCAAAAAGGAAATGTCGTCGGCCATGAACCCTCTCAAGCCGTGGCGACCAGATTGAGCGGGCTGTCGCCGCGCTCGAAGCGGTTGATGTTGCCGGCGATCTCGTCCCAGCGGCGGCGTACCATACCGGCGGTCCAGCCGGAATTGTGCGGCGTCGCGATCACGTTCGGCAATTCGTGGAACGGATGGCGCGAGCCGCGGCGCGCCGGCTCGGCCGGGTTCGGATACTGCCACCAGACATCGATCGCCGCGCCGCCGAGCTTGCCGCCGCGCAGCGCGGCATAGAGCGCGTCCTCGTCGACCACTTGGCCGCGTGCGATGTTGATGAGGAACGCCCCCGGCTTCATCAGCGCGATCCGGTGCGCGTCGACCAGGCCGGTCGTCTCCGGCCCCAGCGCGGTGCAGACCGCAACCGTGTCGCATTCCGGCAGCATGCGGTCGAGTTCGGCGAGCGGATAGATGCGCTCGACTTCCGCGTCTCGTTCGCGCGGAGACCGGTTCGCGGCGAGGATGCGGCAGCCGAACGGCACGGCGCGGCGCGCGACCTCGCGACCGACCCTGCCGTAGCCGACGATGCCGAGGGTCGAGCCGCGCACCTCGCCGTGCGGGGCGCCGCTCTGCACCCAGCTCGTCGCCCACGAGCCGCGCTCGCGAAATTCGCCGGCGATCTGGAAGAAGCGGTGGTACAGCGCCAGCATCGCCATGACGACGTATTCGGCTATCGCCGTTTCGTGACCGAAGGCGTTGCACACCGCGCAGCCCTTGGGCAGCGCCTTAAGATCGAAAAGCTCGACCCCGGTCGCCACCGACTGCACCAGCCGCATCTTTGGCGCGAGCGGATAATCGGGGCGCCAATGGTTGCTGACGAGGATGTCGATATCGGGCGCGACCTGCTCGAGTCGCGCACGGTCGATCGGGTCGTCGATGATTTCGACCTGAAGGCTCGGCGCCAACTCGTCGCGGATGCCGCGCGCGGTATCGGCGGCGACCCCGCCGAGGAACAGCGCCTTCACGCTTTCACCGTGTGCTGGGAGAGGAAATCCTCGCGCACCGTGATGCCGAGGCCGGGCCGCTCCGGCACCTCGATCATGCCGTCGCTGACCGGGAAGGATTCCTCGACCAGATCGTGCAGCAGCGGGTTGGCGCCCAAGGAATACTCGACGATAAACCCCGCCGGCGAGGCGGCGGCGACCGCCAGTCCGGCGGCGAAGGCCGGCGCGCCGGCCCACAGATGCGGCGCGAGCTTCAGATTGTGCGCGCTGGCGATAGCCGATATCCGCATCACCTCGGTGATGCCGCCGCAGATCGCGAGATCGGGCTGCATGATGTCGACCGCGCCGAACGCCGCCAGGTCGCGGAAATCGTGGCGGGTGAATTCGCTCTCGCCGGCCGCGATCGGGATGTCGGTCGCGCGCCGCACCTCGGCGCAGCCGGCTTTATCGTCGGCGGTCACCGGCTCCTCGAACCAGGCGATATTCGCGTCCTCGACCAGGCGGCAGAAGCGCTTGGCCTCGGCGACCGACAGCGTGCCGTGCGCGTCGCACATGAGGCCGATATCGGGGCCGAGCGCCTCCCTCGCGGCATGGACGCGGCGCGCCGAGTGGCGCGGGTCGCCGTCGATAATGCCGACCCGCATCTTGACCGCGGCAAAGCCGCCGCGCTTCACATAGCCCATCAACTCGTCGCCGATCTTGTCCGCTCCGGCCCAACCGCCCGAGGCGTAGGCCGGCATCTTCTCGGACCGGCGCCCACCGAGCAGTCGCCACACCGGCACGCCGAGCGATTTGCCGAGGATGTCCCACAGCGCGCAATCGACGCCGCTGATCGCCGAGATCGTAATGCCGCGCCGGCCCAGCACCGGAAAGACGCGGCCTTCGCGCAGCGCGTAATGGCCGCGGCTGCCGCTGTAGAGCATCTCCCACAACCGGGTGATGTCGCGCGGGTCCTCGCCTTCGAGCAGCGGGCCGAACTCGTCGTTGATCAGAATCGTCAGCGCCTGGTTTTGCGCCATGCCGCCGACCTGCGCCTTGGCCTCGCCCCAGCCGGTGATGCCGCATTCGGTCTCGATTCGGACGATCGTGCCGTCAAACGACAAGGTCTTGCCGAAATCGCTGGTATGCTGACGCTCGGGCGGGATGGGGATGTGCACCCAATGCGCCTCGACCGATTTGATCTTCATCGCCGTTTCCGCTACCGAAGATGCCGATACGGGGTCCAGTTTCTCGCGGTTTCGCGGGCATGGCTACAAGGGATCGTCGGTTGGGAGGGGACAAGTGAAACGCATCGTCATCCTGGGCGCGGGATTCGCCGGGCTGGTCAGCGCCATCGGCGCCGCGCGCAAGCTGGCCGAGCTGAACATCCCCCGCGAGGACGTCTCGGTCACCATCGTCAATCGCGACGAATGGCACGCCATCCGGGTGCGCAACTACGAGAACGACCTTAGCGATGTCCGGGTGCCGCTCGCCGATGTGCTCGAGCCGATCGGCGTCGATCTCATCGTCGGCGACGTCACCGCGATCGACTGCGCGCGCCGCGAGGTGGGTTGCACCGTAGGAGGCCATCCGGCGGCAATCGGTTACGACCGGCTGGTTTTCGCCCTCGGCAGCGAACTGGTGCGGCCGCCGGTGCCAAGCCTGGACGAGCACGGTTTCGACATCGACACCTATGAAGCCGCGTCAAAGCTCGACGCGCACCTCCGCGCCCTGCCGTCCCGACCGGCGGCCTCGGGCCGCTTCACCGCGCTGGTCATCGGCGGCGGCCTCACCGGGATCGAAATGGCGACTGAACTGGGAACGCGGATGCGCGATCTCGCCGGCGGCGCGCCATCGCGGGTGGTGATCATAGACCGCGCTCCGCGCATTGGCGCAATGATGGGCGAGCAGGCCTGCGCGGTGATCGACGAGGCCCTGCGCGAGCTGCGGATCGAAATCCGCGCCGGGGTAAGCGTCGTATCGGCCGACGCGCAGGGCGTGCGCCTATCATCAGGCGAGGACATCGCCGCCGCGACGATCATCTGGTGCGGCGGCTTGCGCGCACATGGGCTCGCCGCGACGCTGCCCGGCAAGCACGACGCGACCGGCCGTCTCGCGGTCGACCGCTTCCTCAAGGTCGAGGGCATCGCGGATGTTTATGCCGCCGGCGACGTCGCCGCCGCGCAGCTCGATGCGAGCCACATCTCGGTCATGTCCTGCCAGCACGCGCGCCCTATGGGCCGCATCGCCGGCCACAATGTCGTCTGCGACCTTGTCGGTGAGGCGCCGATCCCGCTTGAGATCGGCTATTACGTGACCTGCCTCGACCTCGGCGCCTGGGGTGCGGTCTACTGCCAGGGCTGGGACCGCGCGGTCGCGGCCAAGGGCGCGTCGGCGAAAGCCACCAAGCGGATGATCAACCGCGAGCGCATCTATCCGCCGCGCTCGCGCGACCCACGGGAGATTTTCGCCGTCGCCGCGCCGGTAACGCAGGCGCCGCCGCAGCAATTCGCGGCGAAATAATCCGATCAAGCCGCGCGGAAGTAGCGGAGGATTTCTTCCTCCCACAAATCGAGCTGCTCTAATTCGTAGTCGAGCGGCGACAGCACGAGGTATTCGAGCCCGGCTTCGGCAAGTTCGGCGATGCGGTCGCGCATTGCGGCCGGCGTGCCGAGCAGATAGCAGGTCCGCAGATGATCGAACGAGCGGTGGGTGCCCATGATGCGCTCGATCAGCGGGCGCTGCACCTTGAACGCCGCGGCGGGATCATCGGTCGGCACGACATGGGCGAAGTTGAGGTGGGCGAAGGTCACGCTGCCGCGCGGCCGGCCGGTCGCGTCGAGGCGGGCGGTGATCTGCCGCCAGTCGGCGATGACGCTGGCGTTCGAGCCGGCGGCGCGGGCGAGCCAGCCATCGGCGCGCCGGCAGATGCGCTCCAGGACAGTCGGCGCGATCGTCTCCGGGTCCGGTGACAGATCGGTCTTGATCTTCGAGCCGCCGGCGACCCAGAGCTTGGGGCGGGTCGGCAACGGCGGATCGATCGTCACCCGGTCGAAATGATAATAGCGGCCGTAATGCGTAACCTCGCCGCCGCTCCATAGCTTGGCGAAGATGTCGAGGATTTCGTCGGTGCGGCCGCCGCGCTCGCTGAGCTTCACCCCGGCGACGGCGAATTCCCGCGCATCCCAGCCGACGCCGACGCCAAGCTCGAACCGACCGCCCGACAGCATGTGCAGACTGGCGATCTCCTTGGCCATGAACACCGGGTTGCGGATCGGCGGGATCAGGATGCCGGTCGCGATCTTGATGCGCGATGTGCAGCCGGCGACAAAGGCCAGCGTCTCCAAGGGCGACAGCCAGGCGGTGCCGTAAAGACCCCGCGCCGTCAGCAGGTGCTCGGCGACCCACAGCGCCTCGTAACCCGCCGCCTCGGCGCGCACCGCGAACTCGCGCAACTTCGCCACTTTCGGGTAGTCGAGCCCGGCGAACGAAAAACTCGGCAGCATCAAGCCGAAGCGCATGGGCAGCCCTTCCTCCTGTTGTCATTGCGACCCCGGATAGCGCTTGCGCGCTATTCCGGGGGGAAGCAATCTCGTGCCAAGGGGGGCAAGGCGGAGCGAGATTGCTGCGTCGCTGCGCTCCTCGCAATAACGGCATGAGACAAAGGAGCCCCGCGATGACCGAATTCCGCTATGACCACATCCATCTGCGCAGCCCCGACCCCGATGCGACGGCGGCCTGGTACGAGCGGATGTTCGGCGCCGAGGTGATCCGCTCGGTGATGTCCAGCGGCATCGAGCGCACCGACATCCGGTTGGGCGGGGTCGCCGTGTTTATCGCCAAGGTCCCCGACAGCGCGACGCTGGCCGAGAAGCCGGAGAACGGCTTTGTCGGGCTCGACCATATGGGGCTCAGGGTCAACAACCTCGACGAGGTTTGCGCCGAGCTGAAGGGGAAGGGCGTGGAATTCACCGTCGAACCGAAGACGATCCGCCCCGGCGTGCGCATCGCATTTGTCCGCGGCCCCCAGGACGTGTTGATCGAGCTATTGGATCGCGACGTGATTTAGCAAACACTCCGTTCCCGACAAGGGCGGTCAACGGTTCAACCAAGGAGAATAGGAAAGGCGAGCCCCGGCCTTCGCCGGGGTGGCGCCAAGAGACTTTACGCCGCCTCGTCTTCGTCGTCGCGCTCCGGAACGGGGCCGGAATCCTGGCCCTTGGCGTCGGGGTCGCGATCGACCAGCTCGATCAACGCCATCGGCGCATTGTCGCCGTAGCGGTAGCCGGCCTTGATGATGCGGGTATAGCCGCCCGGGCGCGTCTTGTAGCGCTCGGCCAGGGTGGTCAACAGCTTCCCCGCGAGCGCCTTGTCATGCAGCACCGCGATCGCGTGGCGGCGGACGTGCAGCCCGCCGCGCCGGCCCATCGTGATCAGGCGCTCGACGACCGGGCGCAGATCCTTGGCCTTGGGCAGCGTGGTGGTGATCTGCTCGTGCTTGATCAGCGAGGCGCAGAGGTTCTCGAACATCGCCTTGCGGTGTTCGGAGCGGCGGCTGAAGCCGCGCCCATGATTGCCGTGGCGCATGTCCCGACCCTCCCCTACTGCCTAAGCGCGCCCTAATAAGGCTCGTCGATGCGCTTGGCCAAATCCTCGATGTTCTCAGGCGGCCAGTTCTGGATCTCCATCCCCAGATGAAGTCCCATATTGGCCAGCACCTCCTTGATCTCGTTCAAGGATTTACGGCCGAAATTCGGCGTGCGCAGCATCTCGGCCTCGGTCTTCTGAACGAGGTCGCCGATATAGACGATGTTGTCGTTCTTGAGGCAATTGGCCGAGCGCACCGACAGCTCCAGCTCATCGACCTTGCGCAGCAGGTTCTTGTTGATGAGCGGCTCGCCGGTCGCTTCCTTCTCGACCGCGTGGCGCGGTTCCTCGAAATTGATGAAAAGCTGGAGCTGGTCCTGGAGGATCCGGGCGGCCAGGGCCACCGCATCCTCGGGGCTCATCGCGCCGTTGGTCTCGACCCGCAAGACCAACTGGTCGAGGTCGGTCGCCTGACCGACGCGGGTGTTTTCGACGCGGTACGACACCTTGCGCACCGGGCTGTAGAGCGCGTCGACCGGAATAAGGCCGATGGGCGCGTCTTCCGGGCGGTTATCGGTTGCCGGCACATAGCCCTTGCCGATCTCGACGGTCAACTCCATCGCCATCCGCGCGCCTGTATCGAGCGTGCAGATCACCAGATCGGGGTTGAGGATCTCGATGTCATGCCCGGTCTCGATCATGCCGGCACGGACCTCGCCCGGCCCGGTGTGGCGCAGCCGCATCCGCTTCGGCCCATCGCCGTGCATCCGCAGGCCGATGCTTTTGATATTGAGCACGATGTCGGTCACATCCTCAAGGACGCCCGGGATCGACGAGAATTCGTGCAGCACGCCCTCGATCTGCATCGAGGTGACGGCCGCGCCCTGCAGCGACGACAGCAGCACGCGCCGAAGAGCGTTGCCGAGGGTCAACCCAAAGCCGCGCTCAAGCGGCCCGGCGACGATCGTCGCGGCGCGCAGCGCGTCGTCTCCGGGCTCGATCTCAAGCGCCTTCGGCTTAATCAGGGTTTGCCAATTCCGCTGGATCACAGACACATCAGTCATCAGGCTCTTGTCCTATTGGCATCCCGCGCCGGCAACGCTGCCGGCGACAGATTTATGCGGCGCGCCGATAGCGGCCGCGTGGCGCCGGGTCAGACCCGGCGTCGTTTGGGTGGGCGGCAGCCGTTATGCGGGATCGACGTCACGTCACGGATGGAAGTGATCGCGAAACCGACACTTTGCAAGGCCCGCAGGGCAGACTCGCGCCCGGAGCCGGGGCCTTTTACCTCGATCTCGAGGGTGCGCATGCCATGCTCCATCGCCTTGCGCCCGGCATCCTCGGCGGCCATCTGCGCCGCGTAGGGGGTCGACTTGCGCGAGCCCTTGAAGCCCTGGCTGCCCGACGACGACCAGGCGATCGCGTTGCCCTGGGCATCGGTGATCGTGATCATCGTATTGTTGAACGTCGCATTCACATGGGCGGTGCCCGAGGTGATGTTCTTGCGTTCGCGCCGCCGCAATCGCGGCGCCGCCGCCGAGCTTCTCGCCATTTAGCCGTTCCGCACTTTCGGGGGGTTGATCAAACGAAGTTATTTCTTCTTGCCGGCGATCGGCCGCGCCGGACCTTTGCGCGTGCGCGCATTGGTGTGGGTACGCTGGCCGCGCACCGGCAGCCCCTTGCGGTGCCGCAGGCCGCGATAGCAGCCCAGATCCATCAGCCGCTTGACGTTCATCGCGACGGTGCGGCGCAGATCGCCCTCGACCGTATAGTCGCGGTCGATCAGCTCGCGCACGCGGAGCACCTCGTCATCGGTCATGTCGTTGGCCCGCCGGTCGAGCGGGATGCCGACCTTGTTGCAGATTTCGAGGGCCTTGGTGCGGCCGATGCCGTGAATATAGGTCAGGGCGATCGGCACGCGCTTCTGGTTCGGGATATTGACGCCAGCAATTCGCGCCACCTGCGCATCTCCTCGGATTTGGGCATAGACGAAGGAGCGTGGGATCACTCCCCGCGAAACGCGGGATTATACGGATCGCCCACACCCCGTCAACGGCTGGCCGTGTTTTATTTAAAGCCGGGTTCCGCCGCCGGTGATCGCCTCGATCTGCCGCGTCACCGCATCGATCTCGCCCATACCGTCGACGGTCGAAAGAATGCCCTTGCGGCGATAATAGGGGAGGATCGGCGCGGTCTGCTGGTGGTACACGGCGAACCGCGTCTTGACCGCTTCCGGCCTGTCGTCGGGCCGATAGACAAAATCGGTGGCGCCGCAATTGTCGCACTCGCCCTCCGTCGCGGGACGGTGATGGCGCTCGTGATAGCTGGCGCCGCATTTCGCGCAGCTGAACCGGCCGGCGAGCCGGTCGATCAGCGCCGCCTCGTCGACCTCCATCAGGATCACATGGTCGAGCTTCAATTCGTGCCGCGCCAGCATCGCGTCGAGCGCCTCCGCCTGCGGGATGGTGCGCGGAAAACCGTCGAGGATGATGCCGCGCTTGGCATCCGGCGCGCCGATGCGATGCTCGATCACCTCGATCACGATGTCGTCGGAGACCAGCGCGCCGGAATCCATCACCGCCCTGATGCGGCTGCCCAATTCGCCGCCCGACGCGGTCTCGGCGCGCAACATGTCGCCGGTCGCCAGCTGGACGAGTCCATGCGCCCGCTCGAGGCGTTTGGCCTGCGTCCCCTTGCCGGCGCCTGGTGGCCCCAGCAGGATCAAATTCATCCCCGGCGTCCCCTCAACCGAGATTTTTTAATCAGCCCCTCGTATTGGTGCGCGAGGAGGTGCGAATGGATTTGCGCCACCGTATCCATCGTGACGCTGACGACGATCAACAGGCTGGTGCCGCCAAAATAGAACGGCACCGAATATTGAGAGATCAGTATCTCCGGCAGGATGCACACCGCCGACAGATACGCGGCGCCGACCACGGTCAGCCGGGTCAGCACGTAGTCGAGGTAATCGGCGGTGTTCTTGCCCGGCCGGATGCCCGGCACAAAGCCGCCGTATTTGCGCAGATTATCGGCGGTCTCCTGCGGATTGAAGACGATCGCCGTGTAAAAGAAGCAGAAGAACACGATCAGCCCGACATAAAGGATCATATAGGCCGGCCGGCCGTGGCCGAGATAGGCGGTGATCGTGCCGAGCCAGCCAAAGCTCTGCCCGTTCTGCTCGAAGGTCGAGATCGTCGCCGGCAGCAGCAGCAAGGACGAGGCGAAGATCGGCGGGATCACGCCCGAGGTGTTGATCTTCAACGGCAGATGCGACGCCTCGCCGCCGAACATCCGGTTGCCGACCTGGCGTTTGGGGTACTGCACCAGGATGCGGCGCTGCGCCCGCTCCATAAAGACGATAAAGGCGACGACGGCGACCGACATCGCCAGAAACAACAGAATGAAAACAGGCGACAGTGCGCCGGTGCGGCCGAGTTCGAGGGTGGCGGCGAGCGCGTGCGGCAGGTTGGCGACGATGCCCGACATGATGATCAGCGAAATCCCGTTGCCGACGCCGCGCGCGGTGATCTGCTCGCCGACCCACATCAGGAAGACGGTGCCGCCGACCAACGTGACGACGGTGACCAGACGGAAGAAGAGTCCGGGGTCGATGACCGCCGATTGCGCACCCGATCGCATGCCCTCAAGCCCGGCGGCGATGCCGTAGGCCTGCACCGCGGCCAGCAGCACCGTGCCGTAGCGGGTGTACTGGTTGAGCTTCTTGCGGCCGCTTTCGCCCTCTTTCTTCATTGCCTCGAGCTGCGGCGACACCGCCGTCAGCAACTGGATGATAATCGAGGCGGAGATGTACGGCATGATGTTGAGGGCGAAGATCGACATGCGGCCGAGCGCGCCGCCCGAGAACATGTCGAACATGCCGAGGATGCCGCCGGCATTGTGCTGGAAGATGTCGTGCAGGATGCCCGGGTCGATGCCGGGGATCGGGATATAGGTGCCGAGCCGATAGGCGACCAGCGCACCGAGAGTGAACCAGATGCGGCTCTTGAGCTCGGTCGCCTTGGAAAAGGCGCCGAAATTGATGCTGCTCGCGAGTTGCTCGGCGGCTGACGCCATCTACTTCGTTCCCTCGCCTCGACAGAGGCCGCTTATAGAATAGGCGCTCACAGGCTAATCCGAAAGCTGGCGGGCGGTCTTTCTTGCGTCGACCGCGTCAGACCGCGTCCTGAGCCTAGCTCGCCGGCGTCTCCGCCTCCGGCGCTTCCGACTCCGATGATTTGGCCCTCCGTGCCCTGGGCTTCGGCGCTGCGGGCTCGGCGGCCGGCGGCTCGGCTTTGGGCACGGCGCCCGCCGGCAGGAGGACCTTGCCGCCCGCCTTTTCGACCGCCGCGATCGCCGCCTGCGAGGCGCCGACGACCTCAATGATGATCGCGGTCTTGAGCTCCCCCTTGGCCAAGAGGCGCACCCCGTCGCCGAGCCGGCTCAGTACGCCGGCGGTGACCAGAGCCTTGCCGTCGATCGTGTCCTGCGTGCCGAGCTTTTTCGCGTCCAGCGCCTGCTGCAGCCGGCCGAGGTTCACGACCTTGAAGTCCTTCTGGAAGATCTTGTTGTTGAAACCCCGTTTCGGCAGCCGCCGGTGCAGCGGTGTCTGGCCGCCCTCGAAGCCGTTGATCGCGACGCCGGTGCGCGCGGTCTGGCCCTTGCCCCCGCGGCCCGAGGTCTTGCCCTTGCCCGAGCCGATGCCGCGCCCGACGCGCTTGGCGCGGTAATGCGCGCCCGGATTGTCCCTGATCTCGTTGAGCTTCATCTAGCTTCTTCCATCATGCCGTCATTGCGAGCGCAGCGACGTAATCCCGCGCCCACTGCGCATTCCGATTGAGATTGCTTCGGCGCCTTGCGGCTCCTCGCAATGACTAAGACGCTACTCGACCACCCGAACCAAGTGATGCACCTTCCTGATCATGCCGCGCACCGCGGGCGTGTCCTCGAGGGTGCGCTGGCGGCGCAGCTTGTTGAGGCCAAGGCCCTTGAGCGTCGCTTCCTGATCCGAGCGGCGCCCTATCGGGCTGCCGGTCTGGACGATCGTGACGGTTTTGTCCGCGGGCTTCTTGCCGTCGGCCGGAGCGCGGGCGGTGCGGGCCATTACGCAGGCTCCCTCGCCTCGGCGTCGCGGCGGCCGAGCACCTCGTTGACCTTCTTGCCGCGCCGCGCCGCGACCGCGCGCGGGCTCGTCGCATGGGCCAGCGCCGCGAAGGTCGCTTTGATCATGTTGTGCGGGTTCGAGCTGCCGACCGATTTCGCCACCACGTCCTGCACGCCGAGCGCCTCGAAGATCGCGCGCATCGGGCCGCCGGCGATGATGCCGGTGCCGGGCCTGGCGGCGCGGATGATGACCTTGCCGGCGCCGTAACGGTCGGCGATATCGTGGTGAAACGTGCGCCCCTCGCGCAGCGGTACGCGGACGAGGCTGCGCCGAGCCTGCTCGGTCGCCTTGCGGATCGCCTCGGGCACCTCGCGCGCCTTGCCGGCGCCGTAACCGACCCGGCCCTTGCGGTCGCCGACGATGACGAGCGCGGCAAAGCCGAAGCGGCGGCCGCCTTTCACGACCTTGGCGACGCGGTTGATGCCGACCAGCTTTTCGGCGAATTCGCTTTCTTCGCCCCGCTCGCGCGACTGCCGGTCGCCATCGCGGCGTCGTCGATCGCCGCCCTCCCGCGACGGCCCGCCGCCGGGACCGCGGGGCGGCCCACCACCTGGCCGGTTGCCTTGAGTGCGTGCCATTCGAGAGCCTCTTTAAAAATCGAGCCCGCCCTCGCGGGCGGCGTCGGCCAGGGCCTTGACCCGGCCATGGAACATATAGGCGCCACGGTCGAAAACGACCTGCGCGACACCGGCGGCCTTGGCGCGCTCGGCCAGCGCCTTGCCGACCGCGGTCGCGGCGTCGCTGTCGGCGCCGGTCTTCAAAGCCTTCTTGATCGTCTCGTCAAGCGTCGAGGCCGCGGCGAGCGTGCGCCCCGCCGCGTCGTCGATGATCTGCGCGTAGATGTGCCGCGACGAGCGGAAGACCGTGAGCCGCGGGCGCAATTTGCCCACCTGGCGCAGCTTGTAGCGCACCCGCTGACGGCGGCGCTGGAAGAGCTCGGCTGATTTCTTCGCCATGGCGCTTACTTCTTCTTGCCTTCCTTGCGGCGGACCGTTTCGTCCGAGTATTTGATGCCCTTGCCCTTGTAAGGCTCGGGCGGGCGATAGGCGCGGATTTCGGCGGCGACCTGACCGACCCGCTGGCGGTCGGCGCCGCTGATCGCGATCAGGGTCGGCCGCTCGCAGGCGATCTGGATATCCTGCGGGATCGGGTACGGGATGTCGTGGCTGTAGCCGAGCTGGAGGTTGAGGGTGCGGCCCTGCACCGCGGCGCGGTAGCCGACGCCGTTAATCTCCAGCGTGCGCGTAAACCCGGCCGAGACGCCGGTCACCATGTTGTTGACCAGCGCCCGCGTCGTGCCCCACATCGCCCGCGCGCGTTTCGAAGCGTCCTTGGGCGCGATGGTGATGGCGCCGTCGGCGATCGTCGCGGTGACGTCGGAGGTGATGGGCAGACTCAATTTGCCCTTGCCGCCGCTGACGTTCAGCACCTCGCCCGCGAGCGCGGCCTGGACGCCGGCAGGGATGACGACGGGGTTTTTGCCGATGCGTGACATTGACCTTACCTCAGTCCCCTTGGCTCAGAATACCCGGCAGAGAATCTCGCCGCCGACCTTGGCGGCGCGCGCCTCGCTGTCCGACATGACGCCGCGCGGCGTCGACAGGATCGAGATGCCGAGCCCGTTATAGACCCGCGGCAGGTCGACGAGCCGCGAGTAAATCCGCCTTCCCGGTTTCGACACGCGCGATATCTCGCGGATCACCGGCTCGCCGTCGACATATTTCAGCTCGATCTTCAATTCCGCGACGCCGGGACGCAGCTGCTCGCGCGAATAGCCGCGGATGTAGCCCTCGCGCTTCAGCACTTCGAGCACGTTGGCGCGGTGCTTCGAGGCCGGCGCCGCGACCACCGCCTGGCGCGCCCGCTGGCCGTTGCGGATGCGGGTCAGCATGTCGCCGAGAGGATCGCTCATCGTCATCTTGGCGCTTCCCTACCAGCTCGATTTGACCATGCCCGGGATCTGCCCGGACGAGGCCAATTCGCGCACCGCGATGCGCGACAGCCGGAACTTGCGATAGACGCCGCGCGGCCGGCCGGAAAGCGCGCAGCGGTTGCGGACGCGCGTCACCGAGCTGTTGCGCGGCAGGCGGGCGAGCTTCAACTGCGCCTCGAAGCGATCCTCGGGGTTGGCGTCGCGGTCGCGGGCCAGCGCCTTGAGGCGGGCGCGGCGCGGCGCCATCGCCTTGGACAGCTTGGCGCGGCGATTATTCTTTTCGATCGAACTCTTTTTGGCCATCGGTGATCCGGTCTCCGCGGGCAGTCTGTTGATGACGGTCAGTTGGCGAATGGCATGTCGAAGGCCTTGAGCAGAGCCTTGGCCTCGGCATCGGTTTGGGCGGTGGTGACGATGACGATGTCCATGCCGCGCTGGGCATCGACGCGGTCGTAATCGATCTCGGGGAAGACGAGCTGCTCGCGCAGCCCCAGCGCGTAATTGCCGCGGCCGTCGAAGCTGCGGTTCGAGACACCGCGGAAGTCGCGGACGCGCGGCAGCGCGACATTGATGAGCCGGTCGAGGAATTCGTACATGCGCTCGCGCCGCAGCGTCACCTTGACGCCGATCGGCATGTTCTTGCGCAGCTTGTAGGTGGCGATCGACTGCTTGGCCTTGATCACCACCGGGTGCTGCCCGGTGATCGCGGTCAGATCGCCGACCGCGGCGTCGATCTTCTTCGCATCCTGCACCGCCTCGCCGACGCCCATGTTGACGACGATCTTTTCGAGACGCGGCACCTGCATCCGGTTTTCGTAGCTGAATTCCTTCATCAGCGCCGGGTGCACGACCTCCTTGTATTGCTGCTGCAGGCGGGACATTGCCTCTACCTCACTTGTCGATCACTTCGCCCGAACGGCGGGCGACGCGGACCTTGCGGCCGTCATCGAGGGTCTTGTAGCCGACCCGCGTCGACTTGCCTGAACTCGGGTCGATATGGGCGACGTTCGAGACGTGGATCGTCAGCTCCTTCTCGACGATGCCGCCCGGATTGCCCATGCTCTGCCTTGTGTGGCGGCGGGCGACATGAACGCCCTGGACGACGAGCCGCGACTCCGCCGGGAAGACGCGCAGCACTTCGCCCTGCTTGCCCTTGTCGCGGCCGGTGATGACGACGACGTTATCGCCCTTCTTGATCTTCAGCTTCGGCATCTCAGAGGACTTCCGGCGCCAAGGAGGCGATCTTGAGGAACTTGCGCGCCCGCAGTTCGCGGGTCACCGGGCCGAAGACGCGGGTGCCGATCGGCTCGTTCTGGCGGGTGATCAGCACCGCCGCGTTGCGGTCGAAGCGGATCGCACTGCCGTCGATGCGACGGATTTCCTTGGCGGTGCGCACGACGACGGCGCGGTGCACGTCGCCCTTCTTGACGCGGCCGCGCGGGATCGCCTCCTTGACCGAGACGATGATGACGTCGCCGACCCCGGCGGTCCTGCGCTTCGAGCCGCCCAGCACCTTGATGCACTGGACCCGACGCGCACCGGAATTGTCGGCGACGTCGAGATTGGTCTGCATCTGGATCATGCGGCACCCCCGATCTCGCCGGCAGCTTCGCTCGCCGCGCCGGGAGCCACGGCCTCGACCTCCGCTGCGGCGGCGCGGGCGCGGCGCCGCGCCAACCCGGGCGCGACCCCGCTCGCCTCGCCCATCACGACCCAGCTCTTGCGCTTGGAGATCGGGCGGCTTTCCTCGATCTGCACCGCGTCGCCGGCGTGAAACTTGTTCTCTTCGTCATGCGCCGCGTATTTCTTCGAGCGCGTGATGAACTTTTTGTAGATCGGGTGCATGACCCGGCGCTCGACGCGCACGACCACCGTTTTGTTCTGAGCATCGCTGACGACGATGCCCTGGAGAACGCGTTTCGGCATCTCAGCTCCTTGCCGCCGGCGCCGTCTGGCGACCGCGCTCGCCGAGGATCGTCTTGATCCGGGCGATGCCGCGCCGCGCCTGACGCACCCGCGCCGTGTTTTCGAGCTGCCCGCTCGCGCGCTGGAAGCGCAGATTGAAGATTTCCTTGCCGAGCATTTCCATCTGCTCGGTCAACTGGTCCGGCGTCTGGCCGCGCAGATCGCCCGGCTTCATCGCCTTCATGGCGCGCCCTCGTCGCCGGCGCGGACGACAAAGCGGGTGGCGACCGGCAATTTGGCCGCCGCCAGCTCGAACGCCTCGCGCGCGATCTCGCGCTCGACGCCGTCGAGCTCGAACATGATCCGGCCCGGCTTCACCCGCGCGATCCAGTATTCGGGCGACCCCTTGCCGCTGCCCATGCGCACTTCGGCCGGCTTGGTCGACACCGGCACATCGGGGAAGATGCGGATCCAGACGCGGCCGACGCGGCGAATGTGCCGCGTGATCGCGCGCCGCGCCGCCTCGATCTGGCGCGCGGTGATGCGCCCAGGCTCGACCGATTTCATGCCGTAGGCGCCGAAATTGAGCGCGGTGCCGCCCTTGGCCATGCCATGGACGCGGCCCTTGTGCGCCTTGCGGTATTTGGTGCGCTTAGGACTAAGCATTTCTATTCTCTATCGCGATCACGATCGCGGCCGCCGCTCGGTCGTCGATCCATGCCCGCGGGCTGCGCCTCGGCCAGGCGCTTGTCCTGCGCCATCGGGTCGTGGGTGAGGATTTCGCCCTTGAAGACCCAGACCTTGACCCCGCAGGTGCCGTAGGTCGTCTTCGCCGTGGCGACGCCGAAATCGACATCGGCGCGCAGGGTATGCAGCGGCACGCGGCCCTCGCGATACCACTCCATCCGCGCGATCTCGGCCCCGCCCAGCCGGCCCGAGCAATTGATGCGAATGCCCTGGGCGCCAAAGCGCATCGCCGATTGCACCGCGCGCTTCATCGCGCGGCGGAACGCGACGCGGCGCTCCAGCTGCTGGGCGATGCCCTCGGCGATCAGCTTGGCCTCGATCTCGGGTTTGCGGATTTCGACGATGTTGAGACTGACCTCGCTCGTCGTCATCTTGGCGATGTCGAGGCGCAATTTGTCGATATCGGCGCCCTTCTTGCCGATGACGACGCCGGGGCGGGCCGAATGCAGGGTGATGCGGGTCTTCTTGGCGGCGCGCTCGATGAGGATGCGGGCGATCGCCGCCTGGCTCAGCCGCCGCTCGAGGAACTTCCGCAGCTTCAAATCGTCGAGCAGCTGAGCGCCGTAGCCGCGATGCGCGAACCAGCGCGAATCCCAGGTCCGGTTGATGCCGAGCCGCAGCCCGATCGGATTGACTTTCTGACCCATCAGGCGGTCTCCGCTGCTTCCGGCCGCTCGCGCACGACGACGGTCAAATGCGCGAAATATTTCTCGACCCGCGACGAGCGGCCGCGGCCGCGGGTATGGAAACGCTTCATTACAAAGGCCCGGCCGACCGAGGCTTCCTTGACGTAGAGCCGGTCGACATCGAGCTGGTGATTGTTTTCGGCGTTGGCGATCGCCGCCTGCAGCACCTTCCGGACGTCCTGCGCGATGCGCCGGCGCGAGAAGCTGAGCTCGGCGAGCGCGGTCTGCGCCGCCTTGCCGCGGATCATCGCCGCGACGAGGTTCAGCTTGCGCGGGCTGGTGCGCAGCGCGCGCAGGAAGGCCGAGGCCTCGTTGTCGGCGAGCCGGCGCTCGGCGGCCTGCTTGCCCATCTAGCTTCTCCTCGCCCGCTTGTCGCCGGCGTGGCTGTAGAAGGTGCGGGTCGGCGAGAACTCGCCGAATTTGTGGCCGATCATGTTCTCGGTGACCAGCACCGGGATGAATTTGTGACCGTTATAGACGCCAAAGGTCAGCCCGACGAATTGCGGGAATATCGTCGAGCGACGCGACCAGGTACGGATCACCTCGTTGCGGCCGGAATTGCGCGATTTCTCCGCCTTTTGCAGCAGATAACCGTCGACGAACGGGCCTTTCCATACCGAGCGAGCCACGCCCTCTCCTTCCCTACCTGCTGACCTGACGACGGCGCAGGATCAGCCGGTCGGTCTGCTTGTTGTGCCGCGTCTTCTTGCCCTTGGTCGGCTTGCCCCACGGCGTCACCGGATGGCGTCCGCCCGAGGTGCGGCCCTCGCCGCCGCCATGCGGATGGTCGATCGGGTTCATCGCGACGCCGCGCACCGACGGGCGGATGCCGAGCCATCGGCTGCGCCCGGCCTTGCCGATGACGATGTTCTGGTGATCGGGGTTGGACACCGCGCCGATCGTCGCCCGGCATTCGCTGCGCACCCGGCGCAGCTCGCCCGAGGACATGCGCAGGAGCGCATAGCCCTGGTCGCGGCCGACCAGCTGCACGTAGGTCCCGGCGGAGCGCGCGATCTGGCCGCCTTTGCCCGGCTTCATCTCGACATTGTGGACGATGGTGCCCGGCGGCATGTTGCGCAGCGGCATCGAATTGCCCGGCTTTACGTCGACCCGGTCGCCCGAGACCACCATGTCGCCGACGCGCAGCCGCTGCGGCGCGAGAATGTAGGACAATTCGCCGTCGGGGTATTTGATGAGCGCGATGAAGGCGGTGCGGTTCGGGTCGTATTCGAGCCGCTCGACGCTCGCCGGCGCGTCGTCCTTGGTGCGCTTGAAGTCGATGACCCGGTAGCGCTGCTTGTGGCCGCCGCCGCGCCGGCGCATCGTGATGCGGCCCGAATTGTTGCGGCCGCCCTTTTCCCGCAAGCCCTCGGTCAGCTTCTTGACCGGCTTGCCCTTCCATAGCTCGCTGCGGTCGACGGTGACGAGGTGGCGCTGCGACGGCGTCTTCGGATTGTATGTCTTGAGCGCCATCGCCTAGATCCCCGTCGTCACGTCGATACGCGAGCCCTCGGCCAGCGTGACGATCGCCTTCTTGAAATCGGAGCGGTGTCCCGGCCGGCCGCGCACCCGCTTGAACTTGCCCTGGACGCGGAGCGTGTTGACCGCATCGACCTTGACCGAGAACAGCCCCTCGACCGCGGCCTTGATCTCGCGCTTGGTGGCGTCGAGCGCCACGCGGAAGACGACCTGGTTGTGCTCCGACAGCGCGGTCGACTTTTCATTGATCAGCGGCGCGCGGATCAGATCGTACATCGCCTGACGCGTCAGCTTGGTCTCGGCGCGGGGAATGACGCGGAACCGGCTCATTTGAGGCGCGCCTCAAGCTGCTCGACCGCGTCGCGGGTCAACACCAGCGTGTCGCGGCGGAGGATGTCGTAGACATTGGCGCCGACCGACGGCAGCACATCGACTTTCGGCAGGTTGCGAGCGGCCTTGGCGAAACCCTCGTCGACCGCGGCGCCGTCGATGATCAGCACCGATCCCCAGCCCAAGGTCGCGAACCGGGCGCGCAGCGCCCCGGTTTTCGGCTCGTCGATCTTGGCGGCGTCGATAATGACGAGCTTGCCTTCGGCCTGTTTCGCCGACAGCGCGGTCTTGAGGCCGAGCTTCCTGACTTTTTTCTGCAGCCCGAATTCATGGCTGCGCACGACCGGGCCGAAAATCACCGCGCCGCCGCGAAATTGCGGGGAACGCAGGCTGCCCTGGCGGGCGCGGCCGGTGCCCTTCTGCTTGTAGGGCTTCTTGGTGGTGCCGCTGATGTCGCTGATGCCCTTGGTCTTGTGCGTGCCGGAGCGGCGCTTGGCGAGCTGCCAGTTGACGACGCGCGCCAGGATGTCGGCGCGCACCGGCAGGCCGAAAACCTCGTCGGCGAGGTCGATGTCGCCGACCTCCTTATTGTCGAGGCTGTGGATTTTGAGCTTCATACCGCCCCGCCTTCCTCGGCGCCGGCCGAGGTCTCGCCAGTGGTCTCGCCAGTGGTCTCGCCAGTGGTCTCGGTTGTGGCGCCGCTCTCGTCCGCCGTCTCGGCTTCCAGCGCCGCCTCAGGCTCTTCCGACACTGCCGGATCGCTCCTGAGCGCCGCGGGGAACGGCAGCTCGGCCGGCGCCTTGCGCTTGACCGCGTCGCGCACCAGGACCCAGCCGCCTTCGCTGCCGGGCACCGAACCCTTGACCATGAGGACGCCGCGCTCGGCGTCGGTCGCGACCACTTCGAGGCTCAAGGTGGTCACCCGCTCGGCGCCCAAATGGCCGGCCATCTTCTTGTTCTTGAAGGTCTTGCCGGGATCCTGCCGCTGGCCGGTGGAGCCCAGGCTGCGATGCGAGACCGAGACGCCGTGGGTCGCGCGCAGGCCGGCGAAATTCCATCGCTTCATGCCGCCGGCAAAGCCCTTGCCGATGCTGGTGCCGGTGACGTCGACATATTGCCCGGCGATGAAATGCGCCGCGGTGATCTCGGCGCCGACATCGACCAGCGCATCCTCGGAGACGCGGAACTCGGCCATGTGCGCCTTGGGCTCGACCTTGGCGGCGGCGAAATGGCCGCGCATCGGCTTGGTGACGTTCTTGACCTTGGCCGTGCCGACGCCGAGCTGCAGCGCGATGTAACCGTCGCGCTCCGCGGTGCGCTGGGCGACCACCTGGCAATTGTCGATGCGCAGCACCGTCACCGGAATGTGGGTGCCCTCGTCGGTGAAGACGCGGCTCATGCCGAGCTTTTGCGCGATGAGGCCGGTACGCATCGCCCCTATCCCCTAGAGCTTGATCTCGACATCGACGCCGGCGGCGAGGTCGAGCTTCATCAGCGCGTCCACGGTCTGCGGGGTCGGGTCGACGATGTCGAGCACGCGCTTGTGCGTGCGGATCTCGAACTGCTCGCGCGACTTCTTATCGACATGCGGCGAGCGCAGCACGGTGAATTTCTCGATCCTGGTGGGCAGTGGTATCGGACCGCGCACCCGCGCGCCGGTGCGGCGGGCCGTGTTGACGATCTCGCTCGTCGACTGGTCGAGCACGCGATGATCGTAGGCCCGCAGGCGGATGCGTATGTTCTGGCCGTCCATCAGTGTTTCCTGCTTCCCTCATGATCCCGGATCACGTCCGGGATGAATTTTGCGATGTCGCGAACGTCACTTGATGATCTTGGCGACGACGCCGGCGCCGACGGTGCGGCCGCCTTCGCGGATCGCGAAGCGCAAGCCCTCCTCCATCGCGATCGGCACCAACAGCTCGACGTTCATCGTCACGTTGTCCCC
>DASRLO010000134.1:0-16523 GCA_035648415.1 Allostellaceae bacterium | reverse complement strand
GGGGACAACGTGACGATGAACGTCGAGCTGTTGGTGCCGATCGCGATGGAGGAGGGCTTGCGCTTCGCGATCCGCGAAGGCGGCCGCACCGTCGGCGCCGGCGTCGTCGCCAAGATCATCAAGTGACGTTCGCGACATCGCGAAATTCATCCCGGACGTGATCCGGGATCATATTAGGAGTGTAGCTCAACTGGTAGAGCACCGGTCTCCAAAACCGGGGGTTGGGGGTTCGAGCCCCTCCACTCCTGCCACTTCCCCTGGGAGACGGCTTGACATGTCGGGATATGATGGCTGATGGCTAAGTTGAACGCCGCCGAGTTTATGCAACAGGTTCGTCAGGAGGCCTCGCGCGTCACCTGGCCGAGCCGCAAGGAAACCATGGTCACCACGGGCATGGTGTTCCTGATGGTGTTCATCGCCGCGGCGTTCTTTTTCGTGGTCGATCAGGTCATGTCCTACGGAGTGCGGCTCATTTTCGGCCTCGGGAACGGGTGAGGGCGGCCGATGGCGAACCGCTGGTATGTGATCCACGTCTATTCGGGCTTCGAGAAGAAGGTCGCGACCGCGATCCGCGAGCAGGCCGAGCAGAAGGGCTTGGCCGACCGCTTCGAGGAGATCCTGGTGCCGACCGAGGAGGTCGTCGAGGTGCGGCGCGGCGCCAAGGTCAACTCGGAGCGCAAATTCTTTCCCGGCTATGTCCTCGCCAAGATGGACATGGACGACGAGACCTGGCACCTCGTGCGCAATACCGCGAAGGTGACCGGCTTCCTCGGCGGGCGCGGCCGGCCGTCGCCGATCAGCGAGGCCGAGGCGACGCGCATCATGCACCAGGTTCAGGAAGGCATCGAGCGGCCGAAGCCCTCGATCACCTTCGAGATCGGCGAGCAGGTGCGGGTGTGCGACGGGCCGTTCACCTCGTTCAACGGCACGGTCGAGGATGTCGACGAGGAAAAGTCGCGGGTCAAGGTCGCGGTGTCGATCTTTGGCCGGGCGACCCCGGTCGAGCTCGAATACACCCAGGTCGAGAAAGTCTAGCCAAAGGGATCGAGACTAGCTCATGGCCAAGAAAATCGTCGGATTGATCAAGCTGCAAGTGCCCGCCGGCAAGGCGAACCCGTCGCCGCCGATCGGCCCCGCTCTGGGTCAGCGCGGTCTCAACATCATGGAGTTCTGCAAGGCGTTCAACGCCGCGACGCAGAATGTCGAGCCCGGCACTCCGGTCCCGGTGGTGATCACCGCCTATGGCGACCGCTCGTTCACCTTCGTCACCAAGACGCCGCCGGCGAGCTTTTTCCTCAAGCGCGCGGCGCGGCTCGAAAAGGGCGCGGCGGCGACCGGCAAGGGCAATATCGTCGGCCGCGTCACGATGGCCCAGGTGCGCGAGATCGCCGAGAAGAAGATGGAAGATTTGAACGCCAACGATGTCGAGGCGGCGTGCCGGATGGTGATCGGCTCGGCCCGCTCGATGGGCATCGAAGTGGTCGGCGAATAGCGGAGCGACAGCGATGGCGAAAACAGGCAAGCGGCTCAAAAAGGCTTACGAGGGCGTCGATCCGGAGGGCACACCGATCGTCGTCGGCGAGGCGGTGAAGCTCGTCAAGTCGAAGGCGACGGCGAAATTCGACGAGACCGTCGAAATCGCGATGAACCTCAATATCGATCCGCGCAAGCAGGACCAGAATCTGCGCGGCACGGTGATGCTGCCGCACGGCACCGGCAAGAGCGTCCGGGTCGGCGTCTTCGCCCGCGGCGACAAGGCCAAGGAAGCCGAGGCGGCCGGCGCCGATGTCGTCGGCGCCGAGGACCTCGCCGAGAAAATCCAGGCCGGGCAGATCGATTTCGACCGCGCGGTGGCGACCCCAGACATGATGGCGCTGGTCGGCCGCCTCGGCAAGATCCTGGGGCCGCGCGGCCTCATGCCCAACCCGCGGCTCGGCACGGTGACGCAGAACATCGCCGAGGCGGTGCAGGCGGCCAAAGGCGGGCAGGTCGAGTTCCGCGCCGACAAGGCCGGGATCGTCCATGCCGGGGTGGGAAAAGCGAGCTTTACCGAAGCCGCGCTCGTCGATAATGTGCGCGCCTTCGTCGGGGCCATCACGCGCGCCAAGCCGAGCGGGGTCAAGGGCACCTACATCAACAAGGTGAATTTGAGCTCGACGATGGGCCCGGGCGTGAAGGTCGAGCTGTCCGGCCTCGCCGACGAGGCGAGGACGTAGCATCGGCGACGATGCGTCGCGCTGCCCGCTTCGGAGTGGGCGGTGGCGATGTGTATTATCGTGACGCCCGCGAGGCGTCGGCGGCTGGGCCGCGGGTTCGGCCCGGCGGGTTGGGCCAGCGGGTTGGGAGAGTGACGGGTGGACCGTTCGCAAAAGCAGGCGCTGGTCGAGACGCTGCAGCAGGATCTCGCCGGCAGCGCCTGCATCGTCGTGACCCATCAGACCGGGCTCTCGGTTGCCGAGGTCACGCAGTTGCGGCGCCAGATGCGCGCCGCCGGGGCGGGTTATCGGGTGACCAAGAACCGGCTGGTGAAACGGGCCCTCGAAGGCACCGAGTTCGCGGCGCTGGTGCCGTTGTTTACCGGGCCGACGGCGGTTGCCTATTCGCACGACCCGGTCGCAGCGGCCAAGGCGGCGGTCGCGTTCGCCAACCGCAACGACAAGCTGACGATCGTCGGCGGCGGGCTCAACGGCCAGGCGCTGGACGCGGCGGCGGTGCGGGCGCTGGCGACCCTGCCGTCGCTCGACGAGCTGCGCGGCAAGATCATCGGCCTCATCCAGGCGCCGGCGACCAAGCTCGCGGGCCTCTTGCAGGCCCCGGCCGGGCAGCTCGCGCGGGTGCTCGCGGCACACGCCGACCAGGGCGAGGGCGAGGCCGCGGCGGATTAGGTTTGCACACAGGATCAACCCCCATCGGGTAAGCGGGAGTGGCAAGAAATGGCTGAATTGACCAAACTGGTATCGGATTTGTCGGCGCTGACCGTAATCGAGGCGGCGGAGCTGGCGAAGATGCTGGAGGAGAAATGGGGCGTCTCGGCCGCCGCGCCGATCGCGGTCGCCGCCGCCGGCGGCGGTGGGGCGCCGGCTGCGGAGGCGGCCGAGGTGAAGACCGAGTTCGATGTGATCCTGACCGCGTTCGGCGACAAGAAGGTCAACGTCATCAAGGAGGTGCGGGCGATCACCAGCCTCGGCCTCAAGGAGGCGAAGGATCTTGTCGAGGCGGCGCCAAAGCCGGTCAAGGAAGGCGTCAACAAGGAAGAGGCCGATAAAATCAAAAAGCAGCTTGAAGAAGCGGGCGCGACTGTCGAAATAAGGTAGGTCCGCCACGACCTACAGCAGCGCGTTGCGGCGCCCGCCTGGCGCCGCGCCGATAATCGAGATCACCGAGCCGGGGTGCGAGCCTTATCGCACGCCCGGATTTGGCGTCTGACAGGCATAGGGCCGGGAGGCTCCGGGCGGCGCGAGGGCGAAATCAGGACGGCCGGTGGGGCTACCGGGCGGCCTACAGCGAGGGACCTGCATGGCTATTTCCTTTACCGGCAAGAAGCGGATCCGCAAGACGTTCGGGCGCATTCCAGAGGTCGCCCAGATGCCGAACCTGATCGAGGTTCAGCGCGCGTCCTACGATCACTTCTTGCAGATGGGGGTGGAAGCCGAGGACCGGATCAGCGTCGGCCTCCAGGAGGTGTTCCGCTCGGTGTTCCCGATCCGCGACTTCTCCGAACGCGCCCAGCTCGATTTCGTGCGCTACGAGCTCGAGACGCCAAAATACGACGTCGAGGAGTGCCAGCAGCGCGGCATGAACTACGCCGCCCCGCTTAAGGTGACGCTGCGCCTTTTGGTCTGGGACGTCGACGAGGACACCGGCGCGCGCACGATCCGCGACATCAAGGAGCAGGACGTCTACATGGGCGACATGCCGCTGATGACGCGCAACGGCACGTTCATCATCAATGGCACCGAGCGGGTCATCGTCTCGCAGATGCACCGCAGCCCCGGCGTGTTCTTCGACCACGACAAGGGCAAGACGCATTCCTCTGGCAAGTACCTGTTCGCGGCGCGGGTCATCCCCTACCGCGGCTCCTGGCTCGATTTCGAGTTCGACGCCAAGGACCACGTCTATGTCCGCATCGACCGGCGCCGCAAGCTGCCGGCGACGACGCTGCTTTTGGCGCTTGACGACGCGGCGACCGAGGCGAAGCGCGCCGAGCGCCGGATGGAAGGCAAACCGCTGCAGCCCGGCGAGGCGGTCGGCATGTCGAAGGAGGAGATCCTCTCCGCCTTCTACGGCAAGATCGTCTACCAGCGCGGCAAACTCGGCTGGGCGACCCCGTTCGAGCCCGAGCAGTTCAAGGGCAAGCTCAACAGCGATTTGATCGACGCCGCGACCGGCGAGGTGAAGCTCGCCGCCGGCGAGCGGATGACCCCGCGCGCCGCCCGCCGCCTCCAGGAAGCCGGGCTCACCGAGGTGCTGGCGCCCGAAATCGATCTCGTCGACCATTTTTTCGCCGAGGATCTGATCAACCTCGAGACCGGCGAGGTCTATTTCGAGGCCGGCGACGAGATCACCGAGGCGGCGCTGGCGCAGGTCGCCCAGGCCGGCATCGACGAGCTGCCGGTGCTCGACATCGACATCGTCAACCGCGGCCCGGAGAGCAAGGGACCGTATATCCGTTCGACCTTGGCGATCGACAAGAACGCGACCCGCGAGGATGCGCTGATCGACATCTACCGGGTCATGCGTCCGGGCGAGCCGCCGACCTTGGAGACCGCGGAGAACCTCTTCAACAGCCTGTTCTTCGACGGCGAGCGCTATGATTTGTCGGCGGTCGGCCGGGTCAAGATGAACTCGCGCCTCAACCTCGACACCGACGACACGGTCCGCACGCTGCGCAAGGAGGATATCCTCTCGATCCTCAAGGTGCTCGTCGATCTGAAGGACGGCCGCGGCGACATCGACGACATCGACCATCTCGGCAACCGGCGGGTACGCTCGGTCGGCGAGCTGATGGAGAACCAGTACCGCGTCGGCCTGTTGCGCATGGAGCGGGCGATCCGCGAGCGCATGAGTTCGGTCGAGATCGATACGGTAATGCCGCACGATCTGATCAACGCCAAGCCGGCGGCGGCCGCGGTGCGCGAGTTTTTCGGCTCGTCGCAATTGTCGCAGTTCATGGACCAGACCAACCCGCTCAGCGAGATCACCCACAAGCGCCGCCTCTCGGCGCTCGGGCCCGGCGGTCTCACCCGCGAGCGCGCCGGGTTCGAGGTGCGCGACGTGCACCCGACGCATTACGGCCGGATCTGCCCGATCGAAACGCCGGAAGGCCCGAATATCGGCCTCATCAACTCGCTCGCGACCTTCGCCCGGGTCAATCAGTACGGCTTTATCGAGAGTCCCTACCGCAAGGTTGTCGACGGCAAGGTCACCGACGAGATCATCTACCTCTCGGCGATGGACGAGGGGCGCTACAACATCGCCCAAGCCAATGTCGAGGTCGATGCCGAGGGCCGCCTCGCCGACGAATTGACCACCTGCCGCAAGGCCGGCGACGTCATCCTGCTGCGCGCGGATCAGATCGACCTGATCGACGTGTCGCCGAAGCAGCTCGTCTCGGTCGCCGCGGCGCTGATCCCGTTCCTGGAGAACGACGACGCCAACCGCGCGCTGATGGGCTCCAACATGCAGCGCCAGGCGGTGCCGCTGATCCGCGCCGAGGCGCCGCTCGTCGGCACCGGCATGGAGGAGCGCGTCGCGCGCGACAGCGGCGTCACCATCATTGCCCGCCGCTCGGGCACGGTCGATCAGGTCGACGCCACCCGCATCGTCATCCGCGCCACCGAGGAGACCTCGGCCGCGGCCTCGGGCGTCGACATATATAATCTCTTGAAGTTCCAGCGCTCGAACCAGAACACCTGCATCAACCAGCGGCCGCTGGTGACGGTGGGCGACGTGGTCAAGGCCGGCGACATCATCGCCGACGGCCCCTCGACCGAGTACGGCGAGCTGGCGCTCGGGCGCAATGTGCTGGTCGCGTTCATGCCATGGAACGGCTACAACTTCGAGGATTCGATCCTCATCTCCGAGCGCATCGTGTCGGACGACGTCTTCACCTCGATCCACATCGAAGAATTCGAGGTCAGCGCCCGCGACACCAAGCTCGGCCAGGAGGAGATCACCCGCGACATCCCCAATGTCGGCGAGGAGGCGTTGAAGAACCTCGACGAGGCCGGCATCGTTTATATCGGCGCCGAGGTGAAGCCCGGTGACATCCTGGTCGGCAAGGTGACGCCGAAGGGAGAGTCGCCGATGACCCCGGAAGAAAAGCTCCTGCGGGCGATCTTCGGCGAGAAGGCGTCCGACGTGCGCGACACCTCTCTACGCCTGCCGCCGGGCGTTTCGGGCACCATCGTCGAGGTACGCGTCTTCTCGCGCCGCGGCGTCGAGAAGGACGAGCGCGCGCTCGCCATCGAGCGGGCCGAAATCGAACGGCTCGCCAAGGACCGCGATGACGAGCGGGCCATCCTCGAGCGCAGCTTCGCCGCGCGCATGAAGGAGCTGCTGCTCGGTGAGACCGCCGTCTCGGGTCCCAAGGGCATGAAATCCGGCGAGACCCTGACCGACGCCGTACTCGCCGAGCACACCACCGCCAATTGGCGGCAGATCGCGGTGCGCGACGACGCGCGGATGGCCGACATCGAGGCGCTGAAGAAGCAGATGGAGGATTCCATCGGCGAATTGACCAAGCGTTTCGAGGACAAGGTCGAGAAGCTGCAGCGCGGCGACGAATTGCCGCCGGGCGTGATGAAGCAGGTCAAGGTCTTCGTCGCGGTGAAGCGCAAGCTGCAACCCGGCGACAAGATGGCCGGTCGTCACGGCAACAAGGGCGTCATCTCGCGCATCGTCCCGGGCGAGGACATGCCGTACCTCGAAGACGGCACTCCGGTCGACATCGTGCTCAACCCCTTGGGTGTGCCGAGCCGGATGAATGTCGGCCAGATCCTCGAGACCCATCTCGGCTGGGCGGCCGCCGGCATCGGCCGCCGCATTGGCGAGGTCATGGAGAAGGTCCGCCGCGCCAACGACAAGGCCAACGACAAAAAGGCCAACGGCGAGCTGCGCAAGCTGCTAGGCGAGGTCTATGAAGGCGGCCCGGAGAAGAGCGAGGTCGAGGCGATGGACGACGCCGAACTCGCCAGCCTCGCCGGCAACCTTGTCAATGGCGTTCCGATGGCGAGCCCGGTGTTCGACGGGGCGCGCGAGGACGACATCGTCGGCATGCTCAACAAGGCGGGGCTGCATTCCTCCGGCCAGGTGACCTTGGTCGACGGGCGTACCGGCGAGGCCTTCGACCGCCAGGTGACGGTCGGCTACATCTACATGCTGAAGCTGCACCATCTGGTCGACGACAAGATCCACGCGCGTTCGATCGGGCCCTACAGCCTGGTCACCCAGCAGCCGCTGGGCGGCAAGGCGCAGTTCGGCGGCCAGCGCTTCGGCGAGATGGAGGTGTGGGCGCTCGAGGCTTACGGCTCGGCGTACACCTTGCAGGAGATGCTGACCGTGAAATCCGACGACGTGTCGGGCCGCACCAAGGTCTACGAGGCGATCGTGCGCGGCGACGACAATTTCGAGGCCGGCATCCCCGAGAGCTTCAACGTGCTGGTCAAGGAGCTGCGCTCGCTCGGCCTCAACGTCGAGTTGGAGCAGCGCAACTACTGAGGACTGATCTCGCCCTGATAAAACAGGCGGTACAGTGACGCGAATTCGATGCCGTCTCTCGCCCGGTTCGCGTACCGCGCGAGAATGACAGACCACAAGAGGGGTCGTGCATGAACGAGTTGATGAACATTTTCGGCCAGGTCAGCGGTCCGCAGAGCTTTGACGAGATCCGCATCTCGATCGCCAGCCCGGAGCGCATCCGGTCGTGGTCGTTCGGCGAGATCAAGAAGCCGGAGACGATCAACTACCGCACCTTCAAGCCCGAGCGGGACGGGCTGTTCTGCGCCCGCATCTTCGGGCCGATCAAGGATTACGAGTGCCTGTGCGGCAAGTACAAGCGGATGAAGTATCGCGGCATCGTCTGCGAGAAATGCGGCGTCGAGGTCACCTTGTCGAAGGTGCGCCGCGACCGCATGGGCCACATCGAATTGGCCTCGCCGGTAGCGCATATCTGGTTCCTGAAGTCGCTGCCGAGCCGCATCGGCCTGTTGCTCGACATGACGCTCAAGGATTTGGAGCGCATCCTCTATTTCGAGAACTATGTCGTCATCGAGCCCGGCCTCACGCCGCTGAAGCAGCGCCAGCTGTTGAGCGAAGAGGAATACCTCCAGGCCCAGGACGATTACGGCGACGACCAGTTCACCGCGTCGATCGGCGCCGAGGCGCTGAAGACCATGCTGTCGGCGATCGACATCAATGAGGAGAAGGTCCGCCTGCGCGAGGAGCTGCGCGACACCTCGTCCGAGGCGCGCCGCAAAAAGCTCGTCAAGCGGCTGAAGCTGGTCGAGGCCTTTGTCGAGTCGCACAGCCGGCCCGAATGGATGATCCTCGAAGTCGTGCCGGTGATCCCGCCCGAGCTGCGCCCGCTGGTGCCGCTGGATGGCGGGCGCTTCGCCACGTCCGACCTGAACGATCTGTATCGCCGTGTCATCAACCGCAACAACCGCCTGAAGCGGCTGATCGAGCTGCGCGCGCCCGACATCATCGTGCGCAACGAAAAGCGTATGCTGCAGGAGGCGGTCGACGCCCTCTTCGACAATGGCCGCCGCGGCCGGGTCATCACCGGCGCCAACAAGCGGCCGCTGAAATCCTTGTCCGACATGCTGAAAGGCAAGCAGGGCCGCTTCCGCCAGAACCTCTTGGGCAAGCGCGTCGATTATTCGGGCCGCTCGGTCATCGTCGTCGGCCCGGAATTGAAGCTGCACCAGTGCGGCCTGCCCAAGAAGATGGCCTTGGAGCTGTTCAAGCCGTTCATCTATTCGAAGCTCGAGCTTTACGGACTCGCCAGCACGATCAAGGCGGCGAAGCGCATGGTCGAGAAGGAGCGGCCCGAGGTCTGGGACATCCTCGAAGAGGTGATCCGCGAGCATCCGGTGCTGCTGAACCGCGCGCCGACCCTGCATCGCCTCGGCATCCAGGCGTTCGAGCCGGTGCTGATCGAGGGTAAGGCGATCCAGCTGCATCCGCTGGTCTGCACCGCGTTCAACGCCGATTTCGACGGCGACCAGATGGCGGTGCACGTGCCGCTGTCGCTGGAGGCGCAGCTCGAAGCGCGCGTGCTGATGATGTCGACCAACAACATCCTCAGCCCGGCCAACGGCAAGCCGATCATCGTGCCGTCGCAGGACATCGTGCTCGGCCTCTACCACATCACCACCGAGCGGGCCGGCGAGCCGGGCGAAGGCATGGTGTTTACCGATGTCGGCGAGATCGAGCAGGCGCTCGCCGCGAAGGCGGTGACGCTGCACACCCGCATCAAATCGCGCTACGACACGGTCGATGAAAACGGCCAGCCGGTGGTCCGCCGGGTCGAGACCACCCCGGGCCGCATGCTGCTGTCGGAGATCCTGCCGCGCAACCCGCTGATCGGCTTCGAGCTGATCAACCGGCTGCTGACCAAGAAGCAGGTTAGCGACCTGATCGACCAGGTCTACCGCCACTGCGGCCAGAAGGAGACCGTGATCTTCTGCGACCGGCTGATGACCCTGGGCTTCACCCAGGCGTGCAAGGCCGGCATCTCGTTCGGCAAGGACGACCTCATCATCCCCGAGGCCAAGCACACCCTCGTCGCCGAGGTGCAGGGGATGGTCAAGGAATACGAGCAGCAATACCAGGACGGGCTCATCACCCAGCGCGAGAAGTACAACAAGGAAGTCGACGCCTGGACCAGCTGCTCGGAGAAGGTCGCCGAGGAGATGGTCAAGGTCATCAAGGAAGAAAAGCCCGGCATGCCGATCAACGCGGTCTGGATGATGTCGGATTCGGGCGCCCGCGGGTCGCCGGCGCAGATCAAGCAGCTGGCCGGCATGCGCGGGCTGATGACCAAGCCCTCGGGCGAGATCATCGCGACGCCGATCATCTCGAACTTCAAGGAGGGCCTCACCGTCCTCGAATACTTCAATTCGACGCACGGCGCCCGCAAGGGGCTGGCCGACACGGCCCTGAAGACCGCGAACTCCGGCTACCTCACGCGCCGCCTCGTCGATGTCGCGCAGGACGCGATCATCACCGAGGTGGATTGCGGCACGACCCGCGGCCTGTTGGCCCGCGCCGTGATCGACGGCGGCGAGATCATCGCGCCGCTCGCCGACCGCATCCTCGGTCGCTGCGCCGCGATCGACATCCTCAACCCGCTCTCGGGTGACGTGGTGATTTCGGCCGGAGGTCTGATCGACGAGGACGCGATCGAGCTAATCGAACAGGCCGGCATCGACGCGGTGTCGATCCGCTCGGTCTTGACCTGCGAGGCTCGCCAGGGCGTCTGCGGCAAGTGCTATGGCCGCGACCTCGCGCGGGGCACGGTCGTCAATATTGGCGAGGCGGTCGGCGTTATCGCCGCCCAGTCGATCGGCGAGCCCGGCACCCAGCTGACCATGCGCACCTTCCATATCGGCGGCGCGGCGCAACGCGGCGCCGAGCAATCCTCGATCGAGGCGGTGCTCGATGCGACGGTCAAGGTTATCAACCGCAACGTCGTGATGAACTCATCCGGCCTGCCGGTGGTCATGGGCCGCAACGCCGAGCTCGTGCTGATCGACGAGGCCGGGCGCGAGAAGGCGCGGCATCGCGTACCCTACGGCGCGCGGCTCCTCGCCGACGAGGGCCGCAAGGTGGCGAAGGGCGACCGCATCGCCGAATGGGACCCGTACACCATCCCGATCATCACCGAGAAGGACGGTCACGCGCACTACCTCGATCTTTCCGAGGGCGTGTCGATGCGCGAGGTCGTCGACGAGGCGACCGGCATCTCGTCCAAGGTCGTCATCGACTGGAAGCAGCAGCCGCGCGGCGGCGATCTGCGTCCGCAGATCGTGCTGCTCGACGAAAAGGGCGGCGGGATGACCCTCGCCAACGGTCTGCCGGCGCGCTACTTCCTGCCGGCCGACGCGATCCTCTCGGTCGACAACGGCGCTCCAGTCAAGGCCGGCGACGTGCTCGCGCGCATCCCGCGCGAATCGTCGAAGACCCGCGACATCACCGGCGGTCTGCCGCGCGTCGCCGAATTGTTCGAGGCGCGCAAGCCCAAGGACTTCGCGATCATCAGCGAGGGCGAGGGCCGGGTCGAATTCGGCAAGGACTACAAGAACAAGCGCCGGATCGTCGTGGTCCCGCCCGATGGCGGCGAGTCGACCGAGTACATGATCCCCAAGGGCAAGCACATCAGCGTGCAGGAGGGCGATTACGTCGAAAAGGGCGACCTCCTGATCGACGGCAACCGCGTCCCGCACGACATCTTGCGCATCCTCGGGGTCGAGGAGCTGGCAAGCTACCTGATCAACGAGATCCAGGAGGTCTACCGGCTGCAGGGCGTGCGCATCAACGACAAGCACATCGAGGTGATCGTCCGTCAGATGCTGCAAAAGGTCGAAATCGACAGCGATCCTGGCGATACCACTTTCCTCGCCGGCGAGCAGATCGACCGCCTCGATTTCGAGCGCGAGAATGGCAAGGTCGTGAGCGAGAACCTGCGGCCCGCAATTGCTCATCCGGTATTGCAGGGCATCACCAAGGCGAGCCTGCAGACGCATTCCTTCATCTCGGCTGCCTCGTTCCAGGAGACGACCCGCGTCCTCACCGAGGCCGCGGTCTCGGGCAAGACCGACTCGCTCCAGGGGCTGAAGGAGAACGTCATCGTCGGCCGGCTGATCCCGGCCGGCACCGGCAGCGTCGTGGCGCGACTGCGCGAGATCGCCGCCGATCGCGACCGCCAGCTCGCGGCGCTCGCCGCCGAAGCGGCAGCCGCCGAGCCGGCGCAGATCGAGGTCGAGCAGCAGGCGGGCGTGGCCGAATAACACCCGGTTCGAGGGCCGGGGCGGACGTGTCCGCTCCCGGCTTTCGCCGGAGTTTCCGCCGAGAAACCGTCCCTAGCGGCTTGACCCTCGGGGACCGCGCCCATATATTCCGGCGCTCCACGGGCTGGCGGTGGGAAGTCACCTAGACGCGGCCCTATTTTTTGCTGTTGGCTCGGCGCCCTGAGAGACGGCGCGGTAAATGACGAGTATGGTGCGCTACCGCCCCCGCGCGGCTTTCGCGTCGGGTGATGAAGGCGTTTTGCGAGGTGAGAATGCCGACGATCAACCAGCTTATCCGTTATCCGCGGAAGCCGGTCGCAGTGCGCAACAAGGTTCCGGCAATGGAACGCTGCCCGCAAAAGCGCGGGGTGTGCACGCGCGTCTACACGATCACCCCGAAAAAGCCGAACTCGGCTTTGCGCAAGGTCGCCCGCGTCCGCCTCACCAACGGGTTCGAGGTGACGAGCTACATCCCGGGCGAGGGCCACAATCTCCAGGAGCACTCGGTGGTGCTGATCCGCGGCGGTCGCGTCAAGGATTTGCCCGGCGTGCGCTACCACATCATTCGCGGCACCCACGACACCCAAGGCGTCAAGGACCGGCGGCAGCGCCGGTCGAAATACGGCGCCAAGCGGCCAAAATAGGGGAACGGGAACGATGTCGCGCCGCCGCGCCGCGATCAAACGCGAAGTCCAGCCGGACCCGAAATTCGGCGACGTCGTCGTGTCGAAATTCATGAACTGCCTGATGTACGAGGGCAAGAAATCGGTCGCCGAGCGCATCGTTTACGGCGCCTTCGAGCGGATCCAGCGCCGCAGCGGCCAGGACCCGATCCGCATCTTTCACGACGCGCTCGGCAATGTGCGCCCGGCGGTCGAGGTGCGCTCGCGCCGGGTCGGCGGCGCCACCTACCAGGTGCCGGTCGAGGTCCGTTCCGAGCGCAGCCAGGCGCTGGCGATCCGCTGGCTCATTTCGAGTTCGCGGGCCCGCTCGGAAAACACAATGGAAGAGCGGCTCTCGGGCGAATTGCTCGACGCGTCCAATAATCGGGGGGTCGCCGTGAAGCGGCGGGAAGACACGCATCGGATGGCCGACGCGAACAAGGCCTTCTCGCATTACCGCTGGTAAAGGGCGGCTCTTGGCGGGCCGGCGCGCGGGCGCCGGCTCAAATTTTTTCTTGAGGCGGGCGCTTGGCGCCGCCGGGACGAGTGAGTAATGGCACGCACGACGCCTCTCGAACGCTATCGCAATATCGGCATCATGGCGCACATCGATGCCGGTAAGACGACGACGACCGAGCGGGTGCTTTATTACACCGGGCGCTCCTATAAGATCGGCGAGGTGCATGAAGGCACCGCGACGATGGATTGGATGGAGCAGGAGCAGGAACGCGGCATCACGATCACCTCGGCCGCGACGACCTGCTTTTGGCTCGACCACCGGATCAACATCATCGACACGCCGGGCCATGTCGACTTCACGATCGAGGTCGAGCGCAGCCTGCGCGTCCTCGACGGCGCGGTCGCGGTATTCGACTCGGTCGCCGGCGTCGAGCCGCAATCCGAGACCGTCTGGCGCCAGGCCGACAAATACGGCGTGCCGCGCATCTGCTTCGTCAACAAGATGGACCGCATCGGCGCCGACTTTAAGCGCAGTGTGGAAATGATCGACGACCGGCTCGGCGCCAACCCGGCGGTGCTGCAACTGCCGATCGGGGTCGAGGCCGATTTTGTCGGGCTTGTCGATCTGGTGCGGATGAAGGCGTTGAAGTGGCGCGACGAGACGCTCGGCGCCGAGTTCGAGGTCACCGACATCCCGGCCGACCTCGCGGACGAGGCGCAAAGCTATCGCGCCAAGCTCGTCGAGCAGGCGGTCGAGCAGGACGACGACGTCCTCGAAGCCTATCTCGGCGGCGAAGAGCCCGACGAGGCGACGCTCAAGCGCTGTCTGCGCAAGGGCACCATCGCCGGCGCCCTGGTGCCGGTGCTTTGCGGCTCCGCCTTCAAGAACAAGGGGGTGCAGCCGCTGCTTGATGCGGTAGTTGAATATCTGCCGTCGCCGATGGATGTCGCGGCGATCAACGGCACCAAGATGGGCTCGGACGAGCCGGTGGTCCGCCGCTGCTCCGACGACGAGCCGTTCTCCGGCCTCGCGTTCAAGATCATGTCGGACCCGTTTGTCGGCTCGCTGACCTTTGTGCGGGCTTATTCAGGCGTGCTCAACACCGGCACGATGGTGCTGAATTCGGTGAAGGACAACCGCGAGCGCGTCGGCCGCATGCTGCTGATGCACGCCAACCACCGCGAGGACGTCAAGGAAATCCGCGCCGGCGACATCGTCGCGCTGGCCGGCCTCAAGAACACCACGACCGGCGACACGCTGTGCGACCCGGCCAACCCGGTCGTGCTCGAGCGCATGGAATTCCCCGAGCCGGTCATCGAGATCGCGGTCGAGCCGAAGACCAAGGGCGACCAGGAAAAGATGGGCCAGGCGCTGGCGCGGCTGGCGACCGAGGACCCCTCGTTCCGCGTCTCGGTCGATCACGAGAGCGGGCAGACCGTGATCAAGGGGATGGGCGAACTCCACCTTGAGATCATCGTCGACCGCATGAAGCGCGAGTTCAAGGTCGACGCCAATATCGGCGCGCCGCAGGTCGCCTATCGCGAGACCATCACCCGCGCCGCCGAGATCGACTACATCCATCGCAAGCAGACCGGCGGCTCGGGACAGTTCGCGCGGGTCAAGCTGCGCTTCGCGCCGGGCCTGCCGGGCACCGGCTTTGTCTTCGAGAACAAGGTGGTCGGCGGCACCGTGCCGAAGGAATACGTGCCCGGCGTCGAGAAGGGCCTGCGCGGGGCCGCGGAAAACGGCATCATCGCCGGCTTTCCGCTGATCGACCTCAGGGCCGAATTGTTCGACGGCGCCTATCACGAGGTCGATTCAAGCGCGCTTGCCTTCGAGATCGCCGCGCGGGCGGCCTTCAAGGAGGGCGCGGTCAAGGCGGCGCCGCGGCTCTTGGAGCCGATCATGCGGGTCGAGGTGGTGACGCCGGACGACTACATGGGCGACGTCATCGGCGACCTCAACAGCCGGCGCGGTCAGGTCACCGGCATGGATTCGCGCGGCAACGCCCGCGTCATCAATGCGATGGTGCCGCTCGCCAACATGTTCGGCTACGTCAACCAGCTGCGCTCGATGAGCCAGGGCCGCGCGCAGTACACGATGCATTTCGATCACTACGAGCAAGTGCCCGAAGCGGTCGCGGACGAAGTTCGCGCGAAGATGGCGTAGGCCGTCTTGGCGCGAACTCAACACGACCGGCTGCGGTTGATTGGAGAATAGGCGATGGGTAAGGCGAAGTTTAACCGGAACAAGCCGCACTGCAACATTGGGACGATTGGTCACGTTGATCATGGGAAGACGACGTTGACGGCGGCGATCACCAAGGTATTGGCGGAGTCCGGGGGAGCGACGTTCACCGCGTACGACCAGATCGACAAGGCTCCGGAGGAGAAGGCGCGCGGGATCACGATCGCGACGGCGCATGTCGAATACGAGACGGCGAACCGGCATTACGCGCATGTCGATTGCCCGGGGCACGCCGATTACGTGAAGAACATGATCACCGGGGCGGCGCAGATGGACGGGGCGATCCTGGTGGTGTCGGCGGCGGACGGTCCGATGCCGCAGACGCGCGAGCACATTCTCCTGGCGCGCCAGGTGGGGGTGCCCTCGCTGGTGGTGTACATGAACAAGGTCGACATGGTGGACGACCCGGAGCTGCTGGAGCTGGTCGAGCTTGAGGTGCGCGAGCTGCTGTCCTCCTACGAGTTTCCGGGCGACGACATCCCGGTGGTGCAGGGGTCGGCCTTGTGCGCGCTGGATGGCCGCGATGACGCGGTGGGCAAGGAATCGATTTTGAAGCTGATGGCGGCGGTGGATTCGTACATCCCGCAGCCGGAGCGGGCGAAGGACCGTCCGTTCCTGATGCCGATCGAGGACGTGTTCACGATCTCGGGGCGCGGCACGGTGGTGACGGGGCGGGTCGAGCGCGGGATCGTCAAGGTCGGCGATGAAGTGGAGATCGTCGGGCTCAGGCCGACGACGAAGACGATCGCGACGGGTGTCGAGATGTTCCGCAAGCTCCTGGACCAGGGCGAGGCGGGGGACAATATCGGGGTCCTGCTGCGCGGGACCAAGCGCGAGGAGGTGGAGCGCGGCCAGGTGCTGGCGAAGCCGGGTTCGATCACGCCGCATACGGTGTTTGTGGCGGAAGCCTACGTCTTGACCAAGGAGGAGGGCGGGCGGCACACGCCGTTTTTCGACAATTACCGGCCGCAGTTTTATTTTCGCACGACCGACGTGACGGGATCGGTGAAGCTGCCGGAGGGCACCGAGATGGTGATGCCGGGGGACAACGTGACGATGAACGTCGAGCTGTTGGTGCCGATCGCGATGGAGGAGGGCTTGCGCTTCGCGATCCGCGAAGGCGGCCGCACCGTCGGCGCCGGC
>DASRLO010000133.1:0-12737 GCA_035648415.1 Allostellaceae bacterium | reverse complement strand
TCCTCGGCGTGCGGCGAGTCCGCCGGCAGGTCGCGCACCAGCTCCTTGGCGACGACGGCGATCGTCGCCAAGGGGCTGCCAAGCTCGTGCGCCGCCGCCGCGGCCAGGGCGCCGACCGCCGACACGCGCTGCTCGCGTGCGAGCACAAGCTGGGTCGCCGCCACCGCGTCGCGCAGCCGCCGCGCCTCCTGCGCGACGCTCCAGGTGTAGCCGCCGATAAAAACCGTCGCCAGCACCAGCGCCACCCAGATGCCGAGCACCAGATCGGCCGGAAAGACAAACGGCGTCCGCGACGGGAGGGGGTCGTGGCAGAGGCCGAGCACGGTAATCGCCGCCACCGCGAGTGTCGCCAGCACAATCACCGGGCGGCGCGACAGGGCCGTCGCGGCCACCGTCACCGGGGCCAGCATCAGGATCGAGAACGGGTTTTCGAGCCCGCCCGTCAGATAGAGAAGGGCCGCGAGCTGCAGCGTGTCGCAGGCGAGATAGAGCGCGGCGGCGCGCTCGCCGAGCCGCGTGCCGGCGCGGTGATACAGCACCGAGCCAAGGTTGAGCAGCACTGAACAGCCGACCACGAGGAGCGCCGGCAGCAGCGGCAACCCGAAGCCCAAGAGGAAATACACGGTCAGTAGGGTGAGCGCCTGTCCCGTCACCGCGACCGAGCGGATGAGGACCAGCCGGCGCAGACTGATCCGGTCGAAGGCGGTGCGCGGCTCGGCCGGCGTCGCTGCGGTGGAGGCATTCATATCATTCGCCCCCGGAGGCTTCTTCAATCGTCATGGCCGGGCTTGTCCCGGCCATCCAACATTCAGAGAATTTGGTCATATAGGTCGGCCCATTCGGGGTTCTGCGCCGAGATTACACGAAGCTTCCACTGTCGCGGCCAATGCTTGATGTTGTGCTCGCGCTGGATCGCCAAGAGGATGGTCGCGTGGCGCTCGGCGAAGACGAGATGCTTTAGGCCATATCGCTTCGTGAACCCCTCGACCAAGCCCTCGCGATGTTCCCAAACACGGCGCGCCAGATTGCTGGTCACGCCGACATAAAGCGTGGCGTTGGGCTGGTTCGTCATGATGTATACCCACCCACCGGCCATTAGCAGCCACCTCCCCTTCGGCGCCTGATGCGACTGTCGGTTGGATGGCCGGGACACGCCCGGCCATGACGAATTGGGGTGATAGTCTGGCCGGCTGCCCGATAATACGCCATATAACGCCGATGCCCGAGCCGGTCATCGCCGTCGACAATCTGGTCAAACGCTACGGCGAGACGGTCGCGGTCGGCGGCATCAGCTTTGCCGTCGAGCGCGGCCAGACCGCGGCCCTGTTGGGCGGCAACGGCGCCGGCAAGACGACGACCCTGTCGATCCTGCTGGGGCTTTTGCTGCCGAGCGAGGGCAGCGTCAGGGTGCTCGGCGAGGACGTGCTGCGGCATCGCTACCGGGTGCTGCCGCGGATCAATTTTTCCTCGCCCTATGTCGACCTGCCGCATCGCCTGACGGTGCGCCAGAACCTGTCGGTCTATGCCCGGCTCTATGGCCTCTCGCGCCGCCGCGAGCGTATCGAGCGCCTCGCCGACGACCTGCAGATCACGCCGTTCCTCGACCGCCCGGCCGGGAAGTTGTCGTCGGGCCAGAAGACCCGCGTCGCGCTCGCCAAGGCGCTGCTCAACGAGCCGGAGGTGCTGCTGCTCGACGAGCCGACCGCCTCGCTCGACCCCGACACCGGCGACTGGGTGCGCTCCTATCTCGAAGATTACCGGGCGCGCACCGGCGCGACGCTGCTCCTCGCCTCGCACAATATGGGCGAGGTCGAGCGGCTGTGCTCGCAGGTGATGATGATGAAAGCGGGGCTCATCGTCGATCGCGGCAGCCCGCACGAGCTGGTCGGCCGCTACGGCCGCGCCAACCTCGAAGAAGTGTTTCTGCACATCGCCCGCACCCCGGAATTCGAGCCGGAGCCGGTATTGTGAATCGAAGCGCCGGGACCGCGTTCTCGCTCGGCCGCGTCTGGGCGATGCTGCTGCGCTACCTCTACATCCTGAAGAGCTCGTGGCCGCGCACCTTGGAGCTGCTTTATTGGCCGACCCTGCAGGTGATGATCTGGGGGTTCATGAGCCAGTTCTTCTCCCAGAACAGCTCCTATGTCGCGCGCGCCTTCGGGGTGCTGCTGGGCGCGGTGATGCTGTGGGACGTGATGTTCAGAAGCCAACTCGGCCTGTCGATCTCGTTCCTCGAGGAGATGTGGTCGCGCAATCTCGGGCATTTGTTCGCGACGCCGCTGCGCGCCTACGAGTGGGTCATCTCGCTGCTGGCGATGAGCGTCATCCGGGTGATGATCGGCATCGTCCCGGCGGCGCTGCTGGCGATCCCGCTCTATCATTATTCGATCTTCGCGATGGGGCTGCCGCTGCTCGCCTTCCTCGCCGTGCTGATGGCGATGGGCTGGGCCTTGGGCCTGGCGATCTGCGGCCTCATCCTGCGTCACGGGATGGGCGCGGAGAGCCTCGCCTGGACCGTGATCTTCGCGCTGTCGCCGGTGAGCTGCGTCTACTACCCGGCGTCGATCCTGCCGCACTGGCTGCAGCCGGTCGCCTGGAGCCTGCCGCAGACCTATGTCTTCGAAGGCATGCGCATCCTGCTGTTCGAGCATGTCTTCCGCACCGATTATTTCTTCGCCGCGGTGGGGCTGGACATCGTCTTCATGGCGCTCGGGATCGCCATCTTCTTCGTCTTCTTCCGCAACGCCCGCCACCGCGGCGCGCTGATGCAGATGGGGGAGTAGCGACATCACCCCGGCCCGCTGACCCCAGCGTCCGCGAAGGTCGCCATGCCGGTGTGGCAGGCGACCGCCGCCTTCAGCACCCCGATCGCCAGGGTCGCGCCCGAACCCTCGCCGAGCCGCATGCCGAAATCGAACAGCGCCTCCTTGCCGATCGTCGCCAGCAGCCGGCGATGCCCAAGCTCGGCCGAGACATGCGCGACGATGCAATGGTCGAGCGCGTGCGGGTCGGCGGCGAACAGCACGGCGGCCGCCGCGGTCGAGGCGAAGCCGTCGAGCACCACCGGCACGCGGCCCATGCGCGCCGCCAGCACCGCGCCGGCGATCGCCGCCAGCTCGTGGCCGCCCAGCCGGCGCAGCAATTCGAGCGGGTCGTCCGCCGCGCCGCGATGCCGTTCGACCGCGGCGGCGACCACTTCGCGCTTGCGGTCGAGGGCGGCGGCGGCGATCCCGGTGCCGCTTCCGGTCCACTCCTCGGCGGTGCCGCCGAACAGGGCCAGGCACAGCGCCGCGGCCGAAGTGGTGTTGGCGATCCCCATCTCGCCGAGAGCGATGACGTCGAGCCCCGGCTCGACCGCCATCATCCCGTAGGCGACCGCCTTGGCGCAGCCCTCCTCGCTCATCGCCGGCGCGTCGACGATGTCCGCCGTCGGCTGGTCGAGGTTCATCTCGTAGACCCGAAGATCGGCGTCGACGACGCGGCACAATTGGTTCACCGCCGCGCCGCCGGCGACAAAATTCTGCACCATCTGCGCCGTCACCGCGGCCGGATAGGCCGAGACGCCGCGTGCCGCGACGCCGTGGTTGCCGGCGAAGACGCTGGTGCGCGGATGGTCGAGGCGCGGCGGATGGCGACCCTGCCAGATGGCGAGCCAATGCGCCAATTCCTCCAGCCGGCCGAGCGCGCCGGGCGGCTTGGTCAGCTCCCCCTCGCGCAGCATCGCCGCGGCGCCGGCTTCGAGGCCGGGACCGGGCAGATGCGCGAACAGCGCGCGGATTTCAGCCAAAGTCGCCGGGATTTCCGGCATTCCCCATCTCCTAGCCATCGTCCCATTCGGCCCCTACCGGCGAAGGCCGGCACCCATGGCGGAGAGGGGCCCCGGCCTTCGCCGGGTGGTACCTAAGGAAGGTTCGGTCCAAAAGCCTTCGGGCCGGTTCGTCTGTCAAGAAAACCGGTTATGGTCGCGGCGATGGCGGCGCAACGCGGCATCTTCGGGCAATTCCTGCTGGCGACCGCGGTGCTGACCCGGCTGCCGGTGGCCGCTCCCGTGTCGGAAGAGGGCGCGGTCGCGCGGGCGAGCTGGGCCTTTCCGGCGGTCGGCGCGGGGGTCGGCATGATCGCCGCGCTGGCGCTGTTCCTGGCGTCGGCATTCGGGCTCGGCGCGGCGCCCTCGGCGCTGCTGGCGCTGGTCGCCGCCGGCCTCGTCACCGGCGCGCTGCACGAGGACGGGCTCGCCGACACCGCCGACGGGTTCGGCGGCGGGCGCGACCGCGACGACAAACTCGCGATCATGCGCGACAGCCGGCAGGGCACTTACGGCATCCTCGCGCTGATCCTGAGCATCGGGCTGCGCGCCGTCGCGATCGCCGCGATCCCCGGCCCGATCGAAAGCGGGCTGGCGCTGATCGCGGCGCATGCCGCCTCGCGCGCGTTCCTCGCGCCGGCGATGCGGTGGCTGAGGCCGGCGCGCGAGGAGGGGCTGGGGGCGACGGCGGGGCGGCCGAGTCCGGGAGCCGCGGCCGTCGCCGTCGCCATCGGCGCGTTTGTCGCCATCGCCATGCTGGGGCCGTTGCGCGGAATCGTCGCGCTCGTCCTCGCCGGCGGGACCGTGGCGGCGACGGCGATGCTTGCGCGGCGCCAGATCGGCGGCTACACCGGCGACGTCTTGGGCGCCTTTCAGCAAATCGGAGAGATCGTCATGCTGCTCGTCGCGGCGGCCAGATGAGCGACCTGATGCCGGGCGCCGGCTCGCCCTTCAAGCCCGGCCAAATCGGTGGGGGAGACGCCGGCGCCAACGCCGTCACGACGAGTTTCTGGTGGGTGCGGCACGCGCCGGTGGCGCATGAGGGCCGCATCTACGGTCAGAAGGACATGCCGTGCGACTGCACCGACGCCGCGGTGTTCGCCGGCCTTGCCCGCCAGCTGCCGAAGAAGGCGGTCTGGGTCACCAGCAATCTGCGTCGCACGCACGAGACCGCGCGGGCGATCGTCGCCGCCGGGCTGCCCGGCCCCGACCGGATCCCCGGCCCCGACGCCGCGGCGATCCCCGACCTCGCCGAGCAGAATTTCGGCGACTGGCAGGGCATGACCTACGACGAGCTGCATCGCTCGCGCGGCGGCGCGTTCCACCGTTTCTGGCACGGCCCGGCGCACCAGCGCGTGCCCGGCGGCGAGAGCTTCGCCGATTTGATGGCCCGCGTCGCCTGGGCGGTCCTTCAGCTGGTCGAGGCGCATCGCGGCCGCGACATCATCGCCGTCGCGCATGGCGGCACGATCCGCGCGGCTTTGGGCTTGGCGCTCGGCCTCGAACCCGAGACCTGCCTCGCGTTCACCATGGAAAACTGTTCGCTGACCCGCCTCGACCACATCGAAGGGCCGGGCATGGGTCATAACTGGCGGGTCATCACCGTCAACCGCCCGCCGAAGTAGCGCCGCCTTCCGGCGCGTGCTAGCCTCACCCTTGCGATGCGACAGGGAAGTCCGGTGCGAGACCGGCGCTGCCCCCGCAACTGTTAGGGCGAGTTAGCGGCACTGGCCACTGGGGTTATTCCCGGGAAGGCGCCGCGGACGACGACCCCGAGCCAGGAGACCTCCGCATCGCCGCGGTTCGGCATTATTCCTCGGGCGGAGGAGGAGCCTTTGTCGTCACCCTTTGCGGGCGGGTTGCCCGCGGTCACGCTCATTCTCGGCGGCGCGCGCTCGGGCAAGAGCCGCCACGCCGAGGCGCTGGTGATGAGCGCGGCCGGCGCCGCAACCTATATCGCCACCGCCGAGCCGGGCGATGCCGAGATGGCGGCGCGCATCGCCGAGCATCGGGCCAGACGGCATGAAGTCGAGCGCGGCGCGTTCTGGCAGACGGTCGAGGCGCCGTTCGACCTGGCGCCGGCGATCCTCGCGCAGGCCAGCCCGGCGCGGCCCCTTCTGGTCGACTGCCTGACGTTGTGGCTCTCCAATCTCATGCTCGCCGGCCGCGTCGTCGAGCACGCGGCCGAGACCTTATGCGCTGCGCTGCGCGAGGCGCGCGGACCCGTCGTGCTGGTCGCCAACGAGGTCGGGCTCGGCCTCGTGCCGGAGACGCCGCTCGGCCGCGAATTTCGCGATGCCGCCGGCCGGCTCAACCAGCAGGTCGCCGCGCTCGCCGGCCGCGTCGTCTTCGTCGCGGCCGGGCTGCCGCTGGTGCTGAAGGGGACCGCCTGATGCGACGCATCCCCGCGACGATCGTCACCGGCTTTCTCGGCGCCGGCAAGACCAGCCTGGTGCGCCACCTGATCGCCGCCGCCGCGGGTTATCGCCTGGCGATCATCGTCAACGAGTTCGGCGAGCTCGGCATCGACCGGGAGCTGCTGCTCGGCTGCGGCGACAAGACCTGCACCGACGACGACATCGTCGAGCTGGCGAACGGCTGCCTGTGCTGCACGGTGGCCGACGATTTCCTGCCGACGCTCACCAAGCTCATCGAACGCGCCGCGCCGCCCGACCACATCGTGATCGAGACCTCGGGCCTCGCGTTGCCGAAGCCGCTGGTCCAGGCCTTCGCCTGGCCCGAAATCCGCGTCGCGACGACGGTCGACGGCGTGCTGACGGTGATCGACGCCGCCGCGCTCGCGGCCGGCCGCTTCGCCGACGATCCGGTGGCGGTCGCCGCGCGTGGGCCTTCAGCCCACGGGCTTGTCCCGTGGGGGGCGGCCGATCCGACGATCGCGCACGACAACCCGCTCGAAGAGGTTTTCGGCGACCAGCTCGCCTGCGCCGATTTGGTGGTCCTCAACAAGACCGACCTCGTCGCGCCGCCGGAACTGGGCCGGCTCAAGGCCGACATCGCCGCCCGGCTGCGCCCCGGCGTGCGCATCGTCGAAACCCGCGACGGCAGGATCGCCCCCGCCGTCGCGCTCGGCGTCGCCGCCGCCGCCGAGGACGACCTCGCCGCGCGGCCGTCGATCCACGAGGCGGCGGGCGAGCACGACCACGACGATTTCGATAGTTTTGTCGTGACCGTCGGCCCGGTCGCCGACGGCGGCGCTTTCCAGAACCGCCTCGCCGCGGCGATCCGCGCCCACGACATCCTGCGCATCAAAGGCTTTGTCGACGTGCCCGGCCGCGACCGGCGGCAGATCGTCCAGGCGGTCGGCGACCGGGTGCAGCATTATTTCGACCGGCCGTGGGAGCCGGGCGAGCGGCGCGCCACCCGGCTCGTGGTGATCGGCAAGAAGGGCCTCGACCGCGCCGCGATCGGTGCAGCCCTTGGGGCGCTGGGAGACGGGCAGTGATCTTTAAATTTGTCATCCCCGCGAAAGCAGGGACCCAGGGCGAGCGATGTGACGGTTGCCACTGGGTCCCCGCTTTCGCGGGGAAGACGAGAACATAGGCCGATGCACCTCCTCGCCACCGAACCCGGCGCCATCGCCGACGGGACGGCGGCGGTCGATCTTGCCCAGACACCGGGCGACATCGTCGTGCTGGCGAGCGCCGACACCGAGATCGCGCTGCTCGCCGCCGCCCAGGCCCGGCGCCGCGCCGCGGACCCCGCCGCGCCGCGCCTGCGCCTCGCGCCGGTCATGCGGCTCGGCCACAATTTGTCGGTCGATCTCTACATGGAGATTGTCGCCAAGGCGCGGCTGGTCATCGCCCGGCTGCTCGGCGGCAGCGCCTATTGGCCCTACGGTGTCGAGCGGCTCGTCGAAACCTGCGGCGCCCGCGGTATCCCGCTCGCGCTGCTCCCCGGCGACGACAAACTCGACCCCGAACTGTTCGAGCGCTCGGCGCTGCCGCCCGACGCTTGCCGCCGGCTCTGGCGCTACCTGAGCGAGGGCGGCCCGGCCAACGCCGATAACTTCCTGCGCTACGCCGGTTCGCTGATCGGCCGCGACGAGGCCTGGGCGGAGCCCGCGCCGCTCTTGCGGGCCGGGCTTTACTGGCCGGGCCAGACCATGCCGAGCCTCGCCGACATCGCGGCGGAGTGGAAAGGCAAGCCTGCCCCAGCGGAAGCCGAGGGCGGCGTCGTGCCGATCGTCTTCTACCGGGCGCTGGTGCAATCGGGAAACACCGCGCCGGTCGATGCGCTGGTCGCGGCGCTCGCCGCGCGCCGCCTCAAACCGCTGCCGGTCTATGTGCAGAGCCTCAAGGACGGCGAGGCGGCGGCGCTGCTGGGGGAATGCTTCAAGGCCCATCCGCCGGCGGTGATCCTCAACGCGACCGGGTTTTCGGTCGCGGCGTCGGGGGGCGACGATCCGCTGCGCGCCGATTGTCCGATCCTGCAGGTCGTGTTCTCCGGCGGCGGCGAGGAGGCGTGGCGCGCCGGTACGCAGGGGCTGGGGCCGCGCGATCTGGCGATGAACGTCGCGCTGCCCGAGATCGATGGCCGTATCCTCTCGCGGGCCGTGTCGTTCAAGGCGGCGCTGGCCAAAGGTCCCTTGGGGCGCGACCCCGAGACCGAGGCCGAGCTCGTCGGCTACCGTCCGGTCGCCGACCGCATCGCCTTTGTCGCCGACCTCGCGCGCAACTGGGCGCGGCTGCGCGCGAAACCGCCGGGGGAACGCCGCGTCGCGATCGTCCTCGCCAACTACCCGAACCGCGATGGCCGCATCGGCAACGGCGTCGGCCTCGACACGCCGGCCTCGGCGGTGGCGCTGCTCAACGCGCTGGCAGCCGCCGGGTATCGCCTCGCGGACAAGCCTGAAACCGGCGCCGAGCTGATGGAGCGACTGCTCGCCGGCCCAAGCAATCAGCGCCCCGATACGCCGTCCGAAGAGAGGTTGCAGCTCAACGCCTATTCCGCCGTGTTCGCGACCCTGCCGCGGACGGTGCAGCAGCGGGTCCACGCGCAATGGGGCGCAGCCGAACGCGACCCGTTCTTTCATCCGAGCCGGCTCGACTGCGGTCATTTCGGCATCCCCGCTTTGCGCTGCGGTAACGTCGCGGTGCTGATCCAGCCGGCGCGCGGCTACAACATCGACCCCAAATCGACCTACCACGACCCGGCGCTGGCGCCGCCGCATTCCTATCTCGCCGCCTATGCCTGGATTGCCGACGAGTTCCGCGCCGACGCGGTGATCGACCTCGGCAAGCACGGCACGCTCGAATGGCTGCCCGGCAAGGCGCTGGCGCTGTCGGCCGAATGCTTTCCGGAAGCGGTGCTCGGGCCGCTGCCGCATCTCTACCCGTTCATCGTCAACGACCCCGGCGAGGGAACTCAGGCCAAGCGCCGCGCGCAGGCGGTGATCGTCGATCATTTGACCCCGCCGTTGACCCGCGCCGGCAGCTACGGCGAGCCGGCCGAGCTGGAACGGCTGATCGACGAATATTACGACGCCGCACGCGGCGACCCGCGCCGCCTCGCCCCGCTTGCCACCGAGATAGTGGAGCGCGCCCGCGCCGCCGGGATCGACCGCGATTGCGGCATCGCCCCCGGCGACGACCGCGCCGTTGCGTTGAGGAAACTCGACGGGTTTTTGTGCGAGCTGAAGGAGCTGCAGATCCGTGACGGCTTGCATGTCTTCGGGGCCAGCCCCGAAGGCGGCCTGCTCGATTCGTTGCTGCTGGCGATCGCCCGCGCCCGCCGCGGCGCGCAGCCGCAAGACGAGTCGCTGCTGCGTGCCCTGGCGGCCGATCTCGAATTGGGCTGCGACCCGCTGACGCTCGACTTTGCTGAGCCTTGGACCGGGCCGAGGCCAGTCGTTTTAAGTTCAATCGTCATGGCCGGGCCTGTCCCGGCCATCCCAGGGGAACTCCCTTGGGATCCCCGAAACAAGCCCGGGGATGACGAAAATGGGGCAAGGCCGGCAGGCTGGCGCACGGCGGGCGATACGGTCGAGCGGCTTGAGGCGCTGGCGCTGCGGCTGATCTGCGGCGAGGCGACGCCCGAGCCGGCCTGGAAAAAGACAAAGGCCGCGATCGCCTGGATCGCGCAAACCCTGCGCCCCGCTATCGCCGCCTGCGGCGAAGCGGAGATCGCCGGCATCCTTGCCGGGCTCGACGGTAGGTTCGTATCGCCCGGCCCCTCGGGGGCGCCGAGCCGCGGCCGTCCCGAGGTGTTGCCGACCGGGCGCAATTTCTTTTCGCTCGACACCCGCGCGGTGCCGACCCCGGCGGCGTGGCGGCTCGGCTGGCACTCGGCGGGCCTCATCGTCGAGCGCCACGCGCAGGAGCATGGCAACTACCCGGCGCGGATCGCGCTGTCGGCCTGGGGCACCGCCAACATGCGCACCGGCGGCGATGACATCGCCCAGGCCCTGGCCCTCATCGGCGCGCGCCCGGTATGGGAGCCGGCGAGCGGCCGCGTCACCGGCTTCGAGATTCTACCGGCGAGCATCCTCGACCGGCCGCGGGTCGATGTGACCCTGCGCATTTCCGGCTTTTTCCGCGACGCCTTTCCCGGCCTTATCGACCTGTTCGACAGCGCCGCTCGCGCCATCGCGGCGCTCGACGAGCCGGAAAGCATCAACCCGCTCGCTTCCCGCTACGCCGTCGACCGCGACGCGCTGGAAACCGCCGGCGCGCCGCCGGAAGAGGCCGCCCGCCGCGCCGGCTATCGCATCTTCGGCGCCAAACCGGGAGCCTATGGCGCCGGGTTGCAGACGATGATCGACGAACGAATTTGGGACGGCGAGGGCGAGCTCGCCGATGCTTGGCTCGGCTGGGGCCAATACGCCTATGCCGCCGGCGGCGACGGCAAAGCCGAACGCGGGTTGCTCGAAACCCGGCTCGGCGCGGTCGACGCGGTGCTGCATAACCAGGACAATCGCGAGCACGATCTGCTCGACAGCGACGACTACTACCAGTTCGAGGGCGGGCTGGCGCTGGTGGTACGCCATCTGTCAGGCAAGGAACCCGTGGTCTACCACAACGACCATTCGGTGCCCGAGCACCCGCGCATCCGCACCTTGCGCGAAGAATTGGGCCGCGTGGTGCGCGGCCGCGCCGCCAACCCGCGCTGGATCGCGGGCGTGATGCGCCACGGCTACAAGGGCGCCGCCGAGATCGCCGCGACGGTCGATTACCTCTTCGCCTTCGCCGCCACGACAAGCGCGGTCGACGATTCGCATTTCGACGCGCTCTACGACGCCTATCTCGGCGACGTAGCGGTGCGCGACTTCATCGAGAGCGCCAACCCGGCCGCGCTCGCCGAGATCCGCCGACGCTTCGCCGAGGCCGTCGAGCGCGGCCTGTGGCGGCCCAAGCGCAATACCACGCGCGAGGCGCTGCTGGCATGACAGAAACGGACATCAACGTCCTGCATCGCGAGAAGATGGCGCGCCGCAAAGCCGCGCGCGACCGCGTGCTGGCGACCAAGACCGAGGAACGCGGCCTCCTCATCGTCCATACCGGCATCGGCAAGGGCAAATCGACCGCCGCGTTCGGCATGGTGCTGCGCTGCATCGGCCACGGCATGCGGGTTGGGGTGGTGCAGTTCGTCAAGGGCGCCTGGGGCACCGGCGAGCGCGACGTACTGGCGAAATTTCCCGCTCTCGTCACCTGCCGCGCGATGGGCGAGGGCTTCACCTGGGACACCCAAGACCGCGAGCGCGACATCGCCGCCGCGCGCGCCGCGTGGCAGACGGCGAAGCAAATGATCGCCGACCCGGCCTACCGCCTGGTGCTGCTCGACGAACTCAACATCGTGCTGCGCTATGACTATCTGCCGCTCGGCGAGGTGCTGGCAGTGCTCAAGGCGAAGCCGCGCGACCTGCACGTCGTCGTCACCGGGCGCAACGCCAAGCCCGAGCTGATCGACCTCGCCGACCTCGTCACCGAGATGACGCTGGTCAAGCACCCGTTCCGCACCGGGGTCAAGGCGCAGAAGGGGATCGAGTTTTGAGGGTTACCCTCACCCGCCTCTCCCGCTTGCGGGAGAGGCGTTTTGTCGGTGCGGCTGAAAGCCCCTCTCCCGCAAGCGGGAGAGGAAGGGGCCCGCGCGAAGCGCGGGAGGGTGAGGGTGACCTCGCCAGGAACAGCCGACCATGACCCGCGCCTTGATGATCCAGGGCACTGGCTCGGATGTCGGCAAGTCGCTGATCGTCGCCGGGCTGGGGCGGGCGTTCACCCGGCGCGGGCTGCGAGTGCGGCCGTTCAAGCCGCAGAACATGTCGAACAACGCGGCGGTCACCGCCGAGGGCGGCGAGATCGGCCGCGCCCAGGCGCTGCAGGCGCGAGCCTGCGGCATCGTGCCGAGCGTCGAGATGAACCCGGTGCTGTTGAAGCCGCAGGCGGAGCACACGGCGCAGATCGTGCTGTGCGGCCAGGTGCTGCGCACCGCCTCGGCGCGCGACTACCGCGCGCTGGCGCCGTCGCTGTTGCCGGCGGTGCTGGCCGCGTTCGGGCGGTTGGCCGGGGGCGCCGACCTCGTTCTCGTCGAAGGCGCCGGCAGCCCGGCCGAAATCAATCTGCGCGCCGGCGACATCGCCAATATGGGTTTCGCGGAGGCCGCCGATGTGCCGGTGGGGCTGGTCGGCGACATCGACCGCGGCGGCGTCATCGCCCAGCTGGTCGGCACCCATGCGCTGCTCTCCGCCACCGAGCGGGCGCGCCTCGTCGGCTTTATCGTCAACAAGTTCCGCGGCGACATTCGGCTCTTCGACGGCGGCCTCGCGACGATCGCCGAGCGCACCGGTCTTGCCAGCTTCGGCGTCGTGCCGTGGTTCGACGCGGCGCATCTGCTGCCGGCGCGCAGATTGATTTCGGCCGGGCTGCCGGCGCCTTCGACGAGAACGAGGTCGGCGCCCCCGGCCAACCGCCCGAAC
>DASRLO010000132.1:0-44458 GCA_035648415.1 Allostellaceae bacterium | reverse complement strand
TCGTTGACCTCCAGGCCGCCATCAACCGATACCTCGCCGAGACCAATGACAACCCAAAGCCCTTCACCTGGACCGCCGATCCCGACGCCATCATCGAAAAAGTCAGGCGCGGGAAACAGGCGTTGGAGTCAATCCACTAGGATAGCGAGAGGCGGGGCCGGGTGCGAATCCGGTCCCGCCATGCTAGGATTTTGGCATGAAAGACGAAAAGCCGTTGACGCCTGACGATATCGAGCTGGTTCCCGATTCGTGGGAAGTGTTCAAGGAAGCCGTCAAGCGCGTGGCGAAGCACCCGCCGATCGATCATCCGACCGGGCACGGCAAGCAACAGGGCAAACCCAAAAAGCGGCCCGCTACTCGTCCTCGGTAAACGGCAATCGTAATTGGCGCTTTGGCTCTGCCTTTGGCGGTAAGAGCCTTGGCTTCTCGACCTTAGAACGGGATTTCTTGCTCGGTTTCTTCGGCCCCACCAATCCGCCGATAGCTGAGGCGCTTGCCGACGATACCCTTCGCGGCCTTCGCCATGCGCTCGGCATCGTTCACGCCCATGCCCGAACGTGCGTTGTGGCGGAAATCGAATTCCGCGAGATAGCGGTGCAAGTGCGCCTCGGAAACGTGGTGGAACGTGCCCGTGATGCCGCGCTTGAGGATCGAGAAGTAGTTTTCGACGCTGTTGGTATGCCAGAACTGGGCGCGAACGTATTCCTCGGCTGAATGGTTGACGGTGCCATGCCCGGCGAAGTCCTTGGTCACGGCGGGATACACGGCGGCGTCATCGGTCATGATATAGCTGGCCTTGTGGACTTCCTGGGTGATGATCGGGCCTAGCGTCTTGCTGTTGACGTTGGCGACGTGCTGCGAGCGCACCATGCCGTCGCGTTCGATCAGCGACAGCACCGGGGCTTTGTTCGCGCCGCCTTGGCTGCCTGGCGTGCGTTTCCAACCGTGCTTATTGGCCTCTTTGCCGCCGACATAGGTTTCGTCGATTTCAACAACCTTGTTCGCGCCGCCGAGCGGGCCAAGCCTGCCGTCACGCATGGCCTCACGAATGCGATGGCACGCGAACCATGCCGATTTGTAGGTCAGCCCGAGCATGCGATGGATTTGGTGGGCGCTGATGCCCTTCTTGCTGCAAACCATCAGATGCAGGATCAGCAGCCACTTGTTGAGCGGGATATGCGAGCGCTCAAACACGGTGCCGACCGTGACGGTGAACTGCTTCTCGCAGCCCTTGCACTTGTAGACGCCGGCGCGGTGTTTAGTACCCTTCGCGCCGCCCTTGCCGTGAAACTGGTTAGCGCAGCCGATCAAACCGCAATGCGGGCAGATTGGCGCATCGCCCCACAATAGGCTTTCCAGGAACTCGCGGGCCTTCTCGGCATCTTGGAAAACGGGGTTGTCGGCGATGTTCATGGCGGCCTCCGAAGGTGAGGCCAGATTACTAGATGTAGCTACGGTTTGTCAAAGGGATAATCGCCAAGCGTTATAAAAATACAGTCGGCGTGAGTGCGGTACGAGATCTCTTTGGCACCGTGCAGAACGAAGGAGCATCGAAGGGCATATTGGTAACTACAAGCGGCTATGGGAAGGCAGCTTTCGATTTTGCGGCAGGCAAGCCTTTAGAATTACTTTCCGGAAGTAACCTCCTCTATCTGCTTTCGGAGCATGCTGGGATCGATGCTAAGATTGAGGTTCCTGCGGACTGGGTCGATATACCCATTCATGGGGAGTAATATTCAGGGTGTTGGAGGCTGAATGTCTCGAAAAGCAGGGTTAGGTCCATGGATCAATCGATCCGCAGATACTTCGCCTCCAGCGCCCGCCACGCCGCGGTGCCGACCGCCTCCTCGCGCTCCTGGAAGGTGGCGAGGTCGGGTTCGACGCGGGTGGTGTGGCCGTCCTCTTTGAGCACGGCAAGCACGCGCTGGGCGGCGCGGATCGCGGCGCGGTGGGTCTGTGACGGGTAGATGCCGAGGCGGAAGCCCATTTCCTCGAGTTCGGCGGCGGCGAGCATCGGCGTTTTGCCGCCCTCGAAGACGTTGACCAGGTTCGGCCCGTTGACGCTGCGCCCGACGACTCGCAATTCCTCGGCCGATTGCGGCGCCTCGACAAAGCCGACATCGGCGCCGGCTTCGAGATAGGCGTTGACCCGGTCGATCGCCGCCTGCAGCCCCTCCACAGCGCGCGCGTCGGAGCGGGCGATGATCACCATGTCGGCGTCGCGCCTCGTATCGGCCGCGGCCTTGATCTTGCCGACCATCTCGGCCTTGGAGATCACTTCCTTGCCCTCGTAATGGCCGCATTTCTTCGGGGCCACCTGGTCCTCGATATGAAGCCCGGCGGCGCCCGATTTCTCGTATTCGCGCACCGTGCGGATGACGTTGATCGCGTTGCCGTAGCCGGTATCGGCGTCGGCGATGACCGGGATGCCGACCGCCTCGACGGTAAGGCTGATAAAGCGCACGTTCTCGACCACGGTCAGGAGCCCGAGATCGGGATAGCCGCTCGCCCGCGAATAGCCGCCGCCCGTCAGGTACACCGCGTCGAACCCGGCGGCCGCGACGAGGCGCGCGGTCAGCGTATCGTAGGCGCCCGGCACCATCGTGTAGCCGCTCCGGGCGATCAGTTGGCGCAGCTTCTGGCGTGGATTCATCGCCGCCTCCCTCGGTGTGACGGTGGAAAGGTGACGCGGCGGCGGCGGCGCTGTCAACCGAACGTTAAGCAAGCTTCGCTAGGGTCGAGGCGTCGCTCTCCCACGGCGGATTATTCTCATGAAACGGCAGCTTCCTCTGGTTTTCGGCGCTCTCATGCTGCTTCCGGTTGCGTCCTGGGCCGACGATGCGCCGCAGGGCCAGGGCTGCGGGGTGGTGTCCGGTGCGCTGATCTCGCAGGGCCAGGGTCAGGTGATGATCAACTGCGTCGGCGTCAGCGAGGAGTTCGGGACCCAGCTCGCCGGCATCCTGACCTATGTGCTGCAGAAGCGGCTCGACCCCGAGATCGTCATCGCCAAGCTCAACGAGGTCGAAGGCGTGCCCGAAGGCGACGCGCCGCGCACGCTGAGCGCCGACCAGGGTCAGGCGATCGTCAAGAGCCTGGTCGGCACCAAGGGGCAGATTTCGATGGCGGCCGACCCCGGTGGCCAGGACACCGGCGACTATGCGCTGGCGATCGCGACCAAGCTCGGCATCGCCGGCTGGCGGATCGACGGCGGTCAGATTCGCCGCTCCGTGCCGCCTGGGCTCGACGATATGCATGGATTGGTACTCGTCGTGAATGACGAGAAGGCGCCGCCCGAAAAGGCGCTACAGCTGAAAAAGGCGATGAATGCGGCGAAGATATTCTTGCCGATAATCTCGAGCCCGGGCGTGGCGGCCGACGCGGCGCTGCTCTGGGTCGGCAAGCGCGCCGCGCTCAACGCCGCGACGCAGTAGGCAAATTCGCTTCCGCTGCGGCAGACGATCGCGCTAGAGGATGGCGGTCGTTGTGTTGCGGGGAGGCGAGGGTGAGCGCAGCATCGCTGCCGAAGGGTTGGCCGGCGGATCGTTCGTTGGCGGTTGCCGTCAATGTCATGCTCGAGGGCTGGAGCGACGACGCGGCGCCGGGTATCGGGCCGATGGGCAACCCGCTCAAACCCGGCGTGCTCGACCTTCAGGCGCGCTCGTGGGCCGAATACGGGCCGAAGACCGGCGCCTGGCGCCTCCTCGACATATTCGCCGCCGAAGAGGTGCGCGCGGTCTGGTATGTCAGCGGCATCGTCGGCGAACGTTACCCCGAGCTGCTCGGCGCGATCGCCGCGGCGGGCCATACCATCGCCGCGCATGGCTGGTCGCAGCACATCATCCCGGCCTATCAGACCGCCGAGGAGGAGGCGGCCGACCTCAAGCGCTGCGTGGCCGTGCTCGGCGCGCCGCAAGGCTGGCTCAGCCCGCGCTGCACGCCGAGCGCGAACACCACCGCGATGCTCGCCGATTCCGGCTTCCGCTGGCACGCGGACATCTTCGATTCCGACCTGCCGTATATCGTGAAGCCGCACGTGATGCCGATAGTCGCGATGCCGTTCACGATGGAGGTCAACGACATGCCGCTTTATGTCCGCTACGGCAGCGAGCCGGCGGCGTTCTCGGCGATTTTCGCGCGGATCGTCGCCAACTGGCCGCGGCTCGGCAACCGCCCGGGCTGTCTCGACATCACCGTGCACGCGCATGTCTTCGGGCGGCCCTATGGGCTTGTCGAGCTGGCCGAGACGATCGCCATCGCACGGCGCCACGATTGGGCGCACCTTACCGACCATTCGCGGCTGGCCGAGCTGTGGCTACCGGGCTAAGAGGGATTTGCAACGCAGGCGAGGCAGAGAATGCGCTGGGCGATCGTTCTTATGTTCCTGCTGCCCGCGGCGTGCGCCCCGGCCGAACAGACGGCCTCGCCCACGCCGGCGGCATCGGCTCAACCGGCCGCGCCGGCGGCTCAACCGGACAGGCAACCGGCGATCTCCGCCGGGTCCGTCGTTCTCGCCTGCACGCCGATCGAGGATCGCCCGCCGCCCCACGGCCAGGTCGGCATCGCGCAACCCTTTTCGATTCTCCTCGACCGCAATGACAAGCCGATTGCCTTCGTCGGAGGCGCGCTACCGACGAAAATCCCGTTCAAGGTCGCGAGCATCGACCCGGCAGCCGGGCCGCCGAACCTGAGGGTCGGGGCGATAATCCGTTACGCCGCGAAGGATAACGCGAACGAGATGCATACCGAGCTCGCGATCATGAAGGACGGCAGCTACCGGCTCGGCCTGATGCTCAAGACCCCAACCCAATCGACCGGCGGCGCCGTCAATATCGGGCATGGGACCTGCGTGAGCAAACCCGCCTGAGGGCAGCCAGCGTAGGATGGGTTGAGCGCAGCGAAACCCATCGCCTGCTTAAGCTTGGTGGGCATCGCTGCGCTCCACCCACCCTACGGGATTGCGCGGCCTATTTTTCGGCCGGCGGTACGGGCGGGTTGGCGGCGGCTTTTGCCGCCACCGCGCGCACCGTATCGACCGCGGCGAGTTCGGCCATCACCTGGGTCGGCGTCACGCTCACTGGGAGCGTCCTGCCATCGGAGTTGGTGAAGACGACCGTCATCCCGTTGCGATGCGCCCGCAAATAGTCCTCGGGCAGCGCGGCGGCGAATTCGTCGGCGTAGGAGCAGCCTTCCTCGCAAGTGATCTGGTTGCGGCTGATCGCGATGAAGCGCAGCGGCTGGTTCTCGCGGTCGTGCGCGCCGGTCCAATTGAGCGGGGCGCCGAAATAGCTGTCCTCGACATAAAGCTGGTGCGCGACCTCGCCGGTCTTGTTGTCGAGCCAGCTGCGCAGCGCGTAAAAATTGGTCCCGTGGACGCCGAGGAACGTCGCGGCGTGCTGCTGCCGGGGGCCGACAAAGGCGATAAACCTGCCGCCTTGCTGCTTGGTCAGTTCGACCCCTTGGGCCTCGGCCTGGGCCGCGGGCGGGACCGGCAGTTTTTCCTCGGGCAGCATTTCGGCGCAGCCGGCAAGGGCAAGCGCGACGAATGCGCCCGCGGCTATTTTTCCCGCGGCGAATTTCAAGATCATGGTGCTATCCCAGGGGTTGCGGTCCCGAAGACCGAGCCGTTGTCTTCGCCGAGGGCCGGCGCGCGCTTGGCGAAGGGCGGCCGCGCGCCGTCGAACGATAGCGGCAGGCCGACGAGCGACAGTCCGCCCTGCTGCTGGATCTGGCCGAGCGCCTGGGTCTGCGGGTCGGCGACAACCTGGTCCAGCGAATTGATCGGGCCGTTGGGGATGCCCTGTGCGTCGAGCAGCGCGGCCCAATGCCTCCGTTTCTCGGCCTTGAAGATGTCGGCGAGGATCGCGACGAGGGTGTCGCGGTTGACGACTCGCTCGCCGTTGGTACGGAAGCGCGGGTCCTCGGCGAGGCTCGGCCGGCCGAGCGCGCCGGCGAGGCGTCGGAACAGATTGTCGTTGCCGGCCGCCACCATCATGTAGCCGTCGGCGGCTTCGAACGCCTGGTAGGGCACGATCATCGCGACCCCGGAGCCGTGCCGCACCGGCAAATTGCCGCTCGCCAGGTGGTCGGCCAGCATGATGCTCATCAGCGCGAGCGAGGTTTCGTAGAGCGAGGTGTCGACCACGCCACCCTTGCCGGTGCGATCGCGCTCCCTGAGCGCGGCGAGGATGCCGACGACCGACCAGGTCGCGCTCCCCATGTCGATGATCGAGGCGGTGACCCGCACCGGCGGGCGGCCGTCTTCGCCCAAGAGGCTCATCAGCCCCGAATAGGCCTGCATCATCGGGTCGTAACCGGGCCGCTCGCGCAGCGGTCCCGTCGCGCCGAAAGCGTTGAGGCCGCAGCAGACGAGGCTCGGCTTCTCTGCGACCAGCGCGGCGGGGCCGAGTCCATATTTGTCGAGCGCGCCGAATTTGAGGTTGTGGATCACCACGTCGGCGCGCTCGACGATCAGCGCCTTGAGCCGCGCCGAATCCGTGGGGTCGGCGAGGTCGATCGCGACGCCCTGCTTGCCGCGGTTGACCGCGTGGAAGCAGGTCGCCGCGCCCTCGGCGAACGGCGGCCCCCAGCCGCGGCACGCGTCGCCGCCCGTGGGGTTCTCGACCTTGATCACCTCGGCGCCCAACTCGCCGAGGATCATCCCGGCATAGGGCGCGGCGATGCTATGACCGATCTCGACGACGACAAGGCCGGATAGCGGGCGGGCGGACGACATTGTTTCACCACGAAGCGCTGGGGGCGCGAAAGGCTTATCACCACGGAGGCGCGGAGAACACGGAGAAGAACATCTCGCCGCAAAGGGCGCGAAGGGTGCCCAGAGGACGCGATGCCGTCCTATCGGCACGAAGCGCCGAAAGCTACAATGAGGCAGTGAGATTCCGAGTGACGGCAATCTCACTGCCTCGTTGTGGAAATTTATTGATCGCCCGGCGCGCGGCCAAGGTGCCGTCGCGACCTCAGCGCACCTTCGCGACCCTTGCGTCGAAACGCTGTTCTTTTGCGCCTCCTGTCTTCGTGGTGAATCCGGCGGAGCTGATTTATCGTGCCGGACGCAGAAACGCATCGACTGGGGAGGGACGACATGACGCGACGCCCAGAAAACATCCGAGGGGGCGAGATCGAAGCGAGGGTTGCGCGCGGGCTGCCGCGCCGGGCGCTGATGCGCGGCGTGACGCTCGGCTCGGCGGCGGCGCTGCTCGCGTCGGCCGGCGAGCGGGCGCGGGCGGCCGATGCCGGACCGTTCCCCGAGCATCCGAAATGGAAGTTCGTCTTCGTCAACCACGTGACGTCGAACCCGTTCTTCGTGCCGACGCAGTACGGCATTCAGGACGCCTGCGCGCTTTTGGGCGTCGATTATCAGTGGACCGGGTCGGAGACTTCGGACGTCGCGCAGATGGTCAACGCGATGAACACCGCGATCGCCGGCAAGGCCGATGCGATCGCGGTCTGCCTCGTCGATCCCAAGGGCTTCGACCGCCCGGTCGACAACGCGCTCGCGGCCGGCATTCCGGTGTTCAGCTACAACGCCGATTCCCACACCAACAAGCGCCTCGCCTATATCGGCCAGGATTTGTTCCTCAGCGGGCAGATGATGGGCGAGCGCATCGTCAAGCTCGTCGGCTCGGGCAAGGTGGCGATTTTCATCGCCACGCCGGGGCAGCTCAACCTGCAGCCGCGGGTCGACGGCGCGATGGATGCGATCAAGAAATCCGGCGCCGACATCCAGGCGACGATGATCGCCACCGACCCGGCCGCCAATGCCGGCCTGTCTAAGATCCAGGCCTATTACCTCGGCAACCAGGAGGTGAAGGGGATGTTCGGGGTCGGCGGCGGCGACACGATGAATTGCGGCCTCGTCAGCCGGCAGCACGATTTGGCGTCGAAGGGTGTGCACGCCGGCGGCTACGATCTGCTGCCGCGCTCGCTGGAGGGGGTGCGTGACGGGTTCCTCGATTTCGTCATCGACCAGCAGCCCTATCTGCAGGGCTTCTACACGGTGATGGAGATGTTCGCCTTCAAGGTGTCGGGGGGCCTCATCGGCCCGGCCGACATCAACACCGGATTGAAATTCGTCACCAAGGATGCGGTCGGCCAGTACATGAACACCAAGAGCCGCTACGAAGGCAGCGCGAAAGAGGCGCAGATCGTCACGCGCAGCGGTGCGATCGGCGGCTGATACCGTGGCAGCGGGGGGCGGCCTCGCCCGGCGGGCCTACGCCTTCCTGCTGCGGCCGGAGGCGAGCGTCATCGTCGTGTCGGTGGCGCTCGTCGTCTATTTCGAGATCGCCAACCGCAATTTCCTGACCGACGCCAATGTGCAGACGGTGTCGCAGTTCGTCGCCGCGCCGGTGATCATCGCCTGCGGCGAGATCATGCTACTGATCTGCCGCGAGATCGATCTGTCGGTCGGCCAGGTCTTCGCGCTGGCGCCGTTCCTGATGGAGAACATCAACGATTTCGGCTTGCCGGTGCCGCTGGCGATCCTCGCGGCGCTGGCGGTCTGCGCCCTCATCGGGCTGACCATCGGCCTCATCACCATCGGGCTCAGCGTGCCCTCGTTCATCACCAGCCTCGGGATGCTGTTCCTCATCACCGGGCTCACCTTGACGATCTCGCGCGGCTACCCGGCGAACGCGCCGGACAGTCCGGTGCTGACCGGGCTGATGGGCGCCTGGGGCTATTCCGAGATCGTCTGGGCGCTGGCGATCGTCGCCCTCATGCATGTCGTGCTGCGCCATACGCGCTGGGGCCTGCACACCACCGCGATCGGCGGCAACATCGTCGCCGCGGCCGAAGCGGGGATCGCGATCAACCGCATCAAGATCGGCAATTTCGTGCTGACCAGCACCTTGGGCGGGCTGACCGGGCTGTTGGAAGCGTTCCGCGTCGGCTCGATCGACCCGCTGGCCGGCGGCAGCAACATCATGTTCCTCGGCGTCGCCTCGGGCGTCATCGGCGGCACCGCGATCGCCGGCGGCGCCGGGACCATCGTCGGCGGCCTCGTCGGCGGGATCATGCTCGGCGTGATGCAGGACGGTTTTACCCTCCAGGGCATCAACGCCTTCACCTTCGACATCATCATCGGCGCGGCGATCCTCATCGCGATGATCGCCAACATCCATCTCGCGCGGCTGCGCGGCCGGGGGCGCGGATGAGCCCAAGCGAAACGCCCGAGGCGATCCGGGCCGAGAACCTGGTCAAGACCTTCGGCAGCGTCACCGCGCTCGCCGGCGTGTCGATGCGGGTCGCGCGCGGCGAGACGCTCGGCATCCTCGGCGACAACGGCGCCGGCAAATCGACGCTGATCAAAATCCTGACCGGTTACCACCAGCCCGATTCCGGGCAGGTCTACGTCGACGGCAAGCCGGTGCGCCTCAGCTCGGTCGACGAGGCGCGGGCGCTCGGCATCGAGTGCGTCTACCAGGATTTGGCGCTCGTCAACGGCCTCAGCATCTACCACAACATGTTCCTCAACCGTGAGCCGCTGTGGGGCGGCCCGCTGCGGCTGCTCGACCATCGCACGATGCGCCGCCGCGCCGCCGCCGCGCTCGAGGAGATCGGGGTTCAGGTGCCCTCGGTCGAGGTTGAGGTCGGGCAATTGTCGGGCGGCCAACGCCAGGCGATCGCGGTGGCGCGCGCGGTGACCTCGAACGCGCGCATCCTCCTGCTCGACGAGCCGCTGGCGGCGATGGGCGCGCGCGAGGCGCGCCTCATCATCGACCTGATCGACCGCCTTCGGGCGCGCGGCGACATCGCGATCGTGATGATCGCGCACAATTACGCGCAGACGCTCGAAATCTGCGACCGGGTGATGCTGATCCAGCACGGCGAGGTTACCTTCGAGAGCCGGACCGCGACCACCTCGGCCGAGGAGCTGTTGGAGATCGTCCGCCGCGAATACCGCGCCGCCCGTGCCGGGTAAGCGGCGCCGTCACGCGGCAGGTCCGCAAAATAGCCATTTTCGCTCGATAGCGAGGGCCGACGATCGTGCAACAATATCGGCAAGGCGAAATGAACGACCAACGCGATCACGTTCTGAGCAAGGTCCCCGAAGTCACCCTGATTTTTTGGATTATCAAAATCGCCGCCACGACCTTGGGCGAAACCGGCGGCGACTCGGTGACGATGACCCTGAACTGGGGTTACATCGTCGGGACGGCGATTTTTCTGTCGCTGCTGGTGGTGCTGGTGGTGCTGCAGATCGCGGCGCGGAAATTTTACCCGTTCCTCTATTGGGCGACGATCGTCGCCTCGACGACGGCCGGCACGACGATGGCCGATTTCGCGGACCGCTCCCTGGGCATCGGCTACGCCGGCGGAGCCTCGGCGCTGCTCGCCTGCGTCCTTGCCATTCTCGGCCTGTGGTACTGGTCGCAAGGCACGATAGCGGTGGAGACCGTCAACTCGCCCAAGATCGAGGCCTTCTACTGGGCGGCGATCACCTTTTCCCAGACGCTGGGCACGGCGCTGGGCGATTGGATGGCTGATTCGACGGGCTTAGGTTACGAAGGCGGCGCGCTGGTGTTCGCCGCCGGCTTGGTGGTGCTCGCGGTGCTTTATTTCCGGACCGATGTGTCGCGGGTTTTGCTGTTTTGGGCGGCGTTCATCCTGACCCGGCCGCTCGGCGCCACCGTCGGCGACCTGCTCGACAAGCCGACGAGCGATGGCGGGCTCGCGTGGAGCCGCCCCCTTGCCTCGGCCGTGATCGCGGCCTTCATCGTCGCCGCCATTGTGCTGCTGCCGCAACGGGCAGGGAGGCACCCAAGCCAGCCGCAGATGGCCTCGTAAAAGCGGCGCGGGAGGCCGGGCGACCGGCTTCAATCCCCGGTCTCGTGTTCGCGCCTCTCGGCCATGCGTCGGAACCTTTCGGCAAGGTCGAGCAATTCGCGGCGGGTCTCGGGCAACTGGCTCTGCTCGGCGAGGCGATCTATTTCGGCGGCGATCCGCCGGTAATAGGCGGCGCTCGGCCGCGGGTCGCTCATGGCTCACGCCTGACGATACGGGCAGACGGCACGCGGCTCATCAGGCGACCACACAAACCGATTCTGTACGTTTCACTGAACGGAACCGAACAGAAATGGTTCCCCCGGAAAACGACGACTCACATCATTCGCCGAGGGGCCCAGGCGGGCGATGAGCCGGAAAAATATCAACATATGACTGCAAAGTAACAATCAGTAATAGAATGGCTAAAGCGAGATTGTGCGAGATAAGCGAAACCAAAATTCTCCCGCGCTGTTCTACGGCTACTATGGACAGCAACGCACACGCGCAATTCTTGCGGCGACAGGCGAGGGCGCTTCGCGATCTGGCGCGGCGCTCGCCGCAATTGGCCGAGGCGCTGCGCCGCCTCGCCGATCAGCTCGAGGCGATGGCCGACGAGGTCGACGGCAAGCGCGGCGCTCCGGACTCCTGACGCCTCGGTACTCTCCCGGTCGCCACGGTGGTATTTTGCCGACAATCCATGAAAAGGAGCCGGCGATGCCCTATGGCGACCCATCCGACGAAGCGGTGATGCTCGCGCTCGGCGAGGATTATCCGGAGCTGCGCGAATCGATCCGCAAGATTTGCGAGGGCTACCCCGGCGCCTATTGGCGCAAGCTGGAGGACGAGCAGGCCTACCCGACCGAGTTCATCGAGGAGCTGACCCGCGGCGGCTTTCTCGCTTCGCTGATCCCCGAGGAATACGGCGGGTCGGGCTTGCCGCTGCGCGCCGCGGCGGTGATCCTCGAGGAGATCAACGCCAGCGGCTGCACCGCCAGCCAGGGCCACGCCCAGATGTACATCATGGGCACCCTCTTGCGGCACGGCAGCGCCGAGCAGAAGCGGAAATACCTCCCCAAGATCGCCACCGGCGAATTGCGCCTCCAGGCGTTCGGCGTCACCGAGCCGACCACCGGCTCGGACACGACCAAATTGAAGACCCGCGCGGTGCGCGAGGGCAATTCGCACTACATCGTCAACGGCCAGAAGGTGTGGACCTCGCGCGCCCGGCACTCGGACCTGATGCTGCTGCTGGCGCGCACCACCCCGGTCGAGGAGGTCAAGCGCCGCACCGACGGGCTCTCGGTCTTCCTCGTCGATCTGGGCGAGAGCCTCGGCAAGGGGCTCGAAATCCGCCCGATCGACGCGATGATCAACCACAACACCACCGAAATGTTTTTCGACAACCTCCGCATCCCGGCGGACAGCCTGATCGGCGAGGAGGGGAAAGGGTTCCGCTACATCCTCGACGGGATGAACGCCGAGCGCATCCTGGTGGCGCAGGAATGCATCGGCGACGGCCGCTGGCTGCTCAACAAGGGCGTCGAATACGCCAAGGAGCGCATCGTCTTCGACCGCCCGATCGGCCAGAACCAGGGGGTGCAGTTCCCGCTTGCCCGCGCCTGGGCCGAACTCGAAGCCGCCGACATGATCTGCCGCCGCGCCGCCGCCCTCTTCGACGCCGGCCGTGACTGCGGCGCCGACGCCAACATGGCGAAGCTCCTCGCCTCGGAAGCGACCTGGCACGCCGCCGACGCCACCTTCCAGACCCATGGCGGCTTCGCCTTCGCCAAGGAATACGATATCGAGCGCAAATGGCGCGAGGTGCGCCTCTACCAGACCGCGCCGATCTCGACCAACCTGATCCTCGCCTATATCGGCCAGCACGTGCTGGGCATGCCAAGGTCGTATTGAGGGGCTGGAGCGATGGGTTTCGCGAATGCTCAACCCATCCTACGCGATTGCGACGTCGCTGGTATAGTCGCTAGTGTAGCGATGGGTTGAACGAAGTGAAACCCATCGCCTGCTCCCACGATGACCAATTACCGCCGCGCGTTCGTCTCCGGAGGAACCTATTTCTTCACGGTCAATCTGTTCGATCGGCGGTCATTGCTGCTTACCGAGCATATCGACGCGCTGCGTGCCGCTTTTCGCTATGCGCGCAAGCGCCATCCGTTCGATCTCGAAGCTATTGTTGTGTTGCCGGAGCATCTCCACGCGGTATGGTCGTTGCCTGACGGGGATGCGGACTTTCCGCTGCGCTGGCGTTTGATCAAGTCAGCATTTTCGCACAGCCTCCCGACCGGCGAGATCGTATCAAGCAGCCGAGCGCAAAAAAGCGAACGCGGTATCTGGCAGCGGCGCTACTGGGAACACGCGGTTCGCGATCAAGATGACTTTGACCGGCACCTGGACTACATCCATTTCAATCCCGTGAAACACGGCTATGTGCCGCGTGTGAGGGATTGGCCGTATTCATCCTTTCATCGGATGGTGCGGCAAGGCTTCTATCCCAAAGATTGGGCAGGTGACGCCGGCAAATCCGCATCCGGATTTGGGGAAAGGTGAATCGCCTTCGCGGCGGCGATGGGTTTCGCTTTGCTCAACCCATCGCTACGGCAGTCCCTATCGGGTTCCTGGGTGATGGGTTTCAATCCATCGGTGGGTTGACGCTGTAGGATGGGTTGAACGCAGTGAAACCCATCGCCGCCGCGAAAATGATGCGGCCGTTCACTTCTGCTCCCCGCCCTTCGCCAGCTCCCCGATCCCTCGCGCCGCTTCGACGAATTCGCTCGGCATCATGATGATCGTCATCGTGTTCTGCTCGGCGCCGACTTCGGTGATCATCTGCATGCGGCGGAGTTCGAGGCCGGCGGGGTTTTGCATGATGACCTCGGCGGCCTGACGCAGCTGCTCGGCGGCGTCGAGCTCGGCCTCGGCCTTGATCAGGCGCGCGCGCTTTTCGCGCAGCGCCTCGGCCTCCTGCGCCATGGCGCGCTGCATGGTCGGCGGGATCTCGACATTCTTCATCTGCACCCGCTCGACCTTGACGCCCCACGGCTCGGTGACCGCGTCGATCGCGATCTGCATGCCCTCGGCGATGGTGTCCTGCGCCTTCAGGATGTCGTCGAGCGAGTGCTGCCCCAATGAGGTGCGCAGCGTCGTCACCGCGACCTGGACGACGGCGTGGGCGACGACCCGCACCTCCATCACCGCGCGGGCCGGGTCGACGATGCGGTACCAGATGACGGCGTTGACCTTGATCGGCACGTTGTCGCGGGTGATGCCCTCCTGCTGCTCGACATCGGTGGTGACGGTGCGCAAATCGAGCTGCACCTGCCACTCGATGAGCGGCAGCACGAAATAGAGCCCGGGGCCCTCCGTCCGGTTGTACTTGCCGAGGCGGAAGACGACGCCGCGCTCGTACTGGTTGGCGACGCGGATGCTGCGCAGGAGGATCACGATCACGACCACGCCGATGACGATCGGCACCGCGTAGGAGGCGAGAGGGTCAAACGGCGACATGCGTTTCTCCGCGTCTGTCAGCGGGCCGCGAGGCGCGCCAGGATTCTGGCGTCGGTCTCGGGTCCGAGCGACATTACCGCGTCCCACAACCCCAGCGAACCGCCGCAGGCGGCGAACTTGGCGCGGGCGGCCTCGGCCGCGAACGGGCGGGCGGGGCTGCCGAGAACCTCGGTGACCTCGCAAGCGACTATACGTCCCTCGGCGAGATCGAGTTCGAGGCGCTGCGGCAACAGCGCGTTGGGGTCGGGATTGGCCTCGGCGACGACCGAAAGCCGGCCGGCGAGGGCGAGCGTGTCGGGATCGGCGAGGGCGCCCGGCGTGAAATCCTTGAGCCCGACCGTGCCGCGGCGGAGGCACACCGCGCCGCAATAGGCGAGGCAGAGGCGGGCATGGGCGACCGTCATGCCGGGTGCGGACGCGCGGCCGACGAGGCGGTGGGTCAGCGGCGGCACGACAAAGCGGCCGGCGCGCACCTGAGCGTCGGCTACGCCGTGCTCGGCGATCAGGCGCTGCAGCCCGTCGATGCCGCCATGGGTAGCGCGGCCCGACGGGAACGGCTTGTGGCTCAATTCGCCGATGCGCCAGGCGCGGCCGAGCGCCTCGAACGGCGCCGGGTCGGCCTTGCCGTCGAACAGCGCGAAATAGCCGAACGCGCCCGAGATCGGCGCCCGCGGGCCGGGCATGCCGCGCCGCGCCAGCTCGACCGCGGCGACGGCATTGCGCGCGGCGAACCCCATCTGCATCGCCAGCTGCGGGCTCGCTTCGGCATGCGCCTGCATCGTGCCGGCGCACTGCCCGTAATAGATGCCGAGCGCGTCGCGGGTCTGGGTTTCATCGAGGCCGGCGAGCAACGCCAGCGCCGCCGTCGCGCCAAACCCGCCGCAAGTCGCCGGGCGGAAGAAGCGCATCGGCGCGCGCGAGCAGAGACCGAGCGTAACCGCGACATCGGCCCCGGCGATCACCGCGCGGAGCAAGGTTTCGCCGGAAACCCCGCCGTCGCGCTCGGCCCAGGCTAGCGCGCAGGCCAGGACGGCGGCCAGCGGATGCACCACGCCGCCTTCGTGGACCGGGTCGAATTCCTGCGCGTGCACCTGAAACGCGTTGACCATCGCCGCGGCGGCCAGCGGTAGGCGCGCGCCGCTGCCCCAGACAGTCGCTTCGGCAGCGCCGCCGCGCGCCATGTCGAGGACCTCCGCCCGCCACGGCGCGTGCGCGCCGGCGATGCCGACCGCAAGGGTGTCGGCGATGAAGGTTTTCGCCGCGGCCCGCGCCTTATCGGGAATTTGGCCGGCGGCGATACGTGCCAGGTGCACGATAATCTTGTCGACGACGGAATCGTTCATCTCACAATATCCCGCTTCCCGGCGAAAGCCGGACCCATCTATCCGCTCGTCGAGATGCCGACGAGTAGGCCCCGGCTTTCGCCGGGGAGCGGAGAAAGGCGATGAGTGCGATTGGGAGACGTCGCGATCACTTTGCTGCCAGGCGTGCCAGCACGCCCGCATCCGCCAGCCCGTCGAGCCCGGCGATCGCCTCGCGCAGCTCGCGGGCGCGGGCGGCGCCGACGACCGGGCCGGCGAGGGCGTCGAATTTCTCGGCGAGGCGGCGGCCCTGCGCGGCGAGATCCGCGTTGGGGATGCCGGCGTCGAATTTGGCGGTCGCCCTGCGGCCGTCCTTTAGCTCGACCTCGATCTCCGCGGCGGCTTCGGGCCAATCCTCGCGGAAATCGAAATTGACCTGTTCGCGCAACCGCATGAGCGCCGGATCGGTCGCGGTGGCGACGCTGTAGGCGTCGAGGCTGGCGGTATCGACGCCCGAGAGCGCCATCGCCACGGTTTGCCGCAGGCTGAACTTGGCTTCGAGCCCATCGGTCGGCGCCGGGATGTTGCAGACCCGATCGGTCGCGTGATGCAGCCGCAGATTGACCGCGGCGATGTCGGCGGGCGCCACGCCCTGCTCGCGCAGCTGGCGGCCGCACTCGATCGGCGCGTGGGTCATGTAGCAGGCGGCGTGGTACTTGAAGAGGTTGCCAAAGATGTGAAAGCCGCGCTTCGGCTCGGCGAGAGCTTTCTCGGGGACGAAATCGGGCGCGTGGGTCGCGGCGAAACCCTGGGCGCACTCGATGAGGTCGGGCCGGCTGGAAAACCCGCGCGCCGCGAGCCGGGCGGCGAGGAGGCCGTTCTGCGCCGCCTTGCCGGCGTGGAACGGCTTGCACATCGTGCCGAACTGCGATTTGAGGCCGGCCGATTGCGTGCCGGCGATGCCGAGCGCGCGGGCGGTCGCCTCGGCGTCGAGACCGAGCAGATGGGCGCAGGCCGCCGCCGCGCCAAACGCGCCCACCGTGCCGGTCGCGTGGAAGCCGCTTGTGTAATGGCCAGGACGTATCGCCATGCCGATGCGGCAGCAGGTCTCGTAACCGGCGACAAACGCGGCGATCACCGCCTTGCCCGAGGATTTCTTTTCCTCGGCGAGCGCGAGCAGCGCCGGCAGGATCGCGACCGAAGGATGGCCGGGCATCGCCAGATGGACGTCGTCGTAGTCGAGCGCATGGGCGATCGCGCCGTTGACCAGGGCCGCCGACAGGATGGGCAGCCGGGCGCCGTGGCCGATTACCGCGGCCTGCTCCGAGCCGCCGGCTTCGGCCAGTTCGTCGAGCAGGATGCGGGCAAGCTCGTCATCGGCGCCCGCGAGCCCGACGCCGAGATAATCCAGCACGCACTGTCGGGCGAGTTCTCGCACCGGCTCCGGGAGCGCGTCGTAAGTGACGGCGCAGGCCCGCTCGGCCAGGGTTCGGGTGAGGTTTGTGCCGCTGCTTAGCGCTGAACCGTCCATGAATTCCCCTCCCAGTTCGTGCTCCAAGAGTAAATCTCCCTACCGTCCCTTGAACACCGGCTTGCGCTTTTCGTTGAAGCTGGCGATGCCTTCGCGGCGGTCCTCGGTCGGGACCATCCGATTGTAGGCCTCGATCTCGAGCATCATGCCGCTCGCCAAATCCATCTGCAGCCCATAATGGATCGAATGCTTGGCCTGGCGCACCGAAATCGGCGCGTTGTCGGCGATGCGGCGGGCGGTCTCGATGACCTCGTCGCGCAGCGTGCCCGGAGCGCAGAGCCGGTTGACCATGCCCCACGCATAGGCGTCCTTGGCCGAGAACGGGCGACCGGTGAGGATGATCTCCTTGGCGCGGCGCTCGCCGACCGCGCGCGGCAGGTTCTGCGTGCCGCCGGCGCCCGGCATGATGCCGAGGCTCACCTCGGTCAGCGCGAAGCGCGCGGTCTCGGCGGCGTAGATGAAGTCGCAGCACAGCGCCAGCTCGCAGCCGCCGGCATAGGCGGCGCCGTTGATCGCGCCGATCACCGGCACCGGGCAGCCGATGAAGGCGCGGATCATGCGCTCGAACAGCAAATGCTGGGCGGCCCAGGTTTCGTCCGTCATGCCCTGACGTTCCTTGAGGTCGCCGCCGGCGCAGAACGCCTTGTCACCGGCCCCGGTCAAGACGATGCAGCGATGCGCCAGCGGATCGGCGTTGACGCCGTCGAAAAACGCCAGGAGGTCGCGCCCCATCTGCGTGTTCATCGCATTGGCGACATCGGGCCGGTTGAGGGTGACGAGGGTCAACCCGCCGCCCTGGTCCTCGACGCGGATGGTTTCGTAGCTGCCGCTCATGCGCGGTTCCCCGATGTCATACTGTCTGCAAGCCTAGCAGGCGCTCCATCGGTTCGAAATCCCGATCGGAATGCAGCAAGGCATGGCCGCGCTCGATGCAGAACGTGCCGATGATGAGGTCGATCGTCTGACGGATCGTAACCCCTCTCGTGCGCAGGAACCGGTAGTTTGCTGCCGCACTGATCGCGATTTCAGGCTCGCATAACGAGGCCATCTCGAAACCGCGTAGCACGCTTTCAACCCGCTGTGCCTCGGCGTCGTCATGCAGCCCCTGCAGTACTTCGCATAGCACGAGGTCACCGACTAGCAACGGCCCCACTCTCAGGACGGTTTCCAGTTTGGCGACCGCCGCCGTGGTCCGATTGCGGAGGTAATCAATCCAGACGGAGCTATCGACTAAGATCACGGATCGGTCCGATTATTGAAGTCGTCAATATTACCCTCCCAATGCACCTTGCCTCGCAGCTTGAGAATTTCTTCCTGCCGCTTGACGCGAACCAGCATTTTCAGCCCCGCCTCGACGGCGGCGCGTTTGGTTTTGAGGCCCGTGAGGTGGATCGCCTGGGCAAGAAGTTTGTCGTCGATCTCGATGTTGGTACGCATCGCTGCACCTATGTGTATAATTTGGCGACGTTATACACATAGACGGCGAGGCGATGCAAACCACCCCAAAGACCATCCATGGAACCTGGAACGACTCCCTCGATGCGGTGACCTTGATCGACGCGCATCACCATTTGTGGGAGATCGGCCGGAACAAGCATCCGGGGCTGCGCGGCGAGCGCCGCGACTTCTTCATGGGCGACAACAGCGCGATCCGCCGCGACTACCTGCCCGGCGACTACCGTCGCGACGCCGCCGGGCACAACGTGCTGGCGACGGTGCACTGCGAGGCGGAGTGGGAGCGCGACGACCAGCTCGGCGAAACGCGCTGGGTGACGACGATGCACGAACGCCACGGCATCCCCAGCGCGATCGTCGCGCATGCCTGGTTCGACACGCCGAACGCCGAGGAGGTCGTTGCCGCCCAGGCATCGAACCCGCTGGTGCGCGGCATCCGCTCGAAGCCGGTGACGGCGGCGTCGCCGGACGGGATCACGCCCGGCGCGCCCGGCACGATGCAGGACGACAAATGGCTGCGCGGCTTCGCGCTTCTGGAGAAATACGGTCTGTCGTGGGATTTGCGGGTGCCGTTCTGGCATCTCGAGGAGGCGGCCCAGGTCGCCCGCGCCTTCCCGCGCACCCCGGTCATACTCAACCATACCGGCTTTCCCTGGGATCGCAGCGAGGAGGGGCTGGCCGCCTGGCGGCGCGGCATGGAAGTGTTGGCGCGCGAACCCCACGTCTGCGTCAAGGTCTCGGAGTTCGGGCTCAGGGACCGCGCCTGGGATTACGAAGAAAACCGGCGGATCGTGCTCGACGCGATTTCGATCTTCGGCATCGAGCGCTCGGTCTTCGCCACCAACTTTCCGGTCGCCAGCCTCCGGATCGGCTACGGCGCGCTGGTCGCGGCGCTGAGCCGGATGCTGGCGGATCGCTCCCCAGAGGATCGCGACCGGTTCTTCTGGAAAAACGCCGCGGCGTTCTACCGGCTCGGGGACGGCGGCGAATCGTCGATCGGACCGCGCTGACACAAACTGTTGTGCCTTCTGGCATAGAACCGGGAACCCATTGTAAAGGCGACGGTTTCGTAGCGGAATATCGAAGGCAACTTGCAGGCGCATCGACCCTTATAGAGTAGCGCGATTATCAGCGCCTCGGGGGGCCGCCCGTTGCCATCGCCGCTGGTGGTCGTTGTCGACAACAGCGCCACCAATCTGAAAATTCTCAGCCGGCTCGCCTTGTCGCTCGACGAGGCGGTCCTGGTGGAAAATTTTGCCGACCCGGCGGCGGCGCTCTCCGCCTGCGCTGAACAGCGGCCCGACCTGGTCGTTGCCGCCGGCGAGATGGCGCCGTTCGACGGCGCTTCGTTCATCATGCAGTTGCACGACGAGGATGGGTGCGCCGACGTGCCGGTGATCGTCGTCGGCGCCTATGAAGAGCGTGGCTGCATCGACCGGGCGCTGAGCGCCGGCGCGGCCGACCATCTCCTAAGCCCGATCAACCACCTCGAATTCCGCACCCGGGCGCGCAATCTGTTGCTGCTGCGCCACTATGAGCGGTCGGCGCGCGGGGCGGCGGCGCCCGATGCCTCCGCCGGGCTTTCGCGGGCGCATGAACGCCTGCTCCGGGTGATCGACGCGGTGCCGGCGATGATCTGCGCCACCGACGGCGACGGTCGCTACATCTTTTGCAACCAGCGCTTTGCATCGTTCGTCGGGCTGCGGCCGGGGCGGCTGATCGGCCGGCGGCCCCACGAAGCGCATGACGACGCGCTGGCGCGGCGGCTCGTCGAGCGCGATGCGCGCCTCCTCGCGGGCGAGATTCTGCCCGCGTCCTTCGAGGAGGAGATCGTCGACCATGACGGCAATTTCTGCGACCTGCTGACCACCAAGGCGGTCTACCACGATGGCGACGGGACGATGGTGGTCACGGTCTCGCTCGACATCACCGCGCGCCGGCGCGCGGAGCTCGACCTGCTGGCGGTCAAGGAGCAGGCCGAGATCGCCAACCGCAGCAAGACCGAATTCCTGGCCAATATGAGCCACGAGCTGCGCACGCCGCTCAACGCCATCATCGGCTTCTCGCAGGTCATGGCCGGCGAGATGCTGGGGCCGATCGCGACCACCCGCTATGTCGGCTACGCCCGCGACATCCTGGCGAGCGCCGAGCATCTCCTCGGCATCATCAACGACATCCTCGACGTATCGAAGCTGGAATCGGGAAAGCTCGACCTGGTCGAGGAGGTGATCGACCTGCCAAAGGCGGTCGCCGACCTGATCATGCTGGTCGAGGGCAAGGCCAAGACAGCGGATGTCCGGCTGATCGCGCGGCATGCGGGAGACGTGCCGCTGTTGCGCGGCGATTTGCGCAAGATCAAGCAGATCATCCTCAACCTCGTAACCAACGCGATCAAGTTCAGCCGCCCCGGCGGCGAAGTCGAGATCGTGCTGAAGAACGATGCCGGCGCTGCCGCGGTCACCGTCGTCGATCGCGGTATCGGCATGGACCCCGAAGAGGTCGAGCTGGCGACGACGCGGTTCGGCCAGGTGACGGGTCCCTGGATCCGCGATCACGCCGGCACCGGCCTCGGCCTGCCGCTCGCCATCGGCCTGGCCGAGTTGCATGGCGCGATCCTGACGATCAAGAGCATCAAGGACGTGGGCACGACGGTGACGGTCGCCTTCCCGATCGATCGCTCGGAAGGAATGCAGGGCGCGGTGGCCGAGCTCCGCTCAGCCGGGTAGCGACGGCGTCAATTTCAGAGGGATACGGCCTTGCCCCGCTCCACGATCGCCTCTTTCGGACCGTCGCTGTTCCGTACAACCGAACCGGAACCGGGGGCGGCGCCGTTCCTCGTGCCGCCTCCCGCGCCGGCGGCGACGCGTCCGGCTATGGCGCGGCTCGAACGTTGCACCGTGTTGGGGCTCGGCCTCGCCGGCGTGCTGCCGCCGCTCGCCTTCACCGCCCGGCCGGGCGAGCTCGGCTTCATCGGCGCGGTGCCGGTTGCGGTCGTGCTGACCGGGATACTGATCCTGGCGCCGGCGCTGGTCGGCCTCGTTGCGGCGCTGTCCGGGCTCGACAGTGTCCGCGACAGTTTCCGGCTGCGCGGCGACAAGGAGCATGAGCAGGCGGTGCTGCGGGTGTTCGTGGCGGCGCTGGCGCTGGCCTATGGGTTGTGCTTCGAAGCCGCGTCGGTCTATGGCGGTTTGGCCGCGTCGGGCGTGATCGTTGCCGCGTTAGGCTTGGCCGGCGCCTGGATTTTTCTGGCGCTGAGCCTGCTCGATCCGTCGTCGTCGCCACTGCGGTATTACTGCGGAATCGTCTGCGATGCCGTGGTGCTCTCGGCCTTCCTGCATTTCGGCGCGATGCTGACGGCGCCGTGGTTTGCGCTTTATCTGCTGGCCTCGTTCTACGCCGGCTTTCGCTTCGGCGCGACCGCCCTCGCGGTGACGGCGCTCACCGGCCTCGCCGGCTTTGCCGCGGTCGTGGCGACCACGCAATTCTGGCAGGAGCAGGCATTGCTCGCCGGCGGTCTCGGTGCCGCGCTGATCGTGCTGCCCGCCTATGCCGCCGCCATGGTGCGCGAAGTCGCCGCGTCGCGCGCGGCGGCGGCGACCGCGCGGGCGGCCCGCACCCGCTTCATGACGGTAATCAGCCAAGGCCTGCGCGCACCGCTCGACGCGATGATCGGCATGAGCCTCGAGCCGCTGGCCCCGTCGGTCGCCCCGTCGGCGCGGGCGCTGCTGTCGCAGCTCAACAACATCCTCGATTTCTCGGCCATCGAGACCGGCGCGCTGGTGCCTGCGGTCGAGGCGTTCGATCTGCACCGCCTGGTCAATGACGCCTTGGCCGACCGCCGCGCCGAAGCAAAAGCGCTCGGGCAAAAGCTGTGCGTGCATATCGATCCGGCGCTGCCCTACCGGTTGCGCGGGTGGCGGCAGCAGCTCGCGCAAATCATCGACAACCTCGTCCCGCCCGCAAGCGCGACGGCCGGCGACGCGGTGCATATCGGCATCGACGGGGCCGATTCCGGCGGCAGAACCATCGATCTACGCCTCGCGGTACGCGACGAGGCCCTGCCGATCGCGGTTGGCGACGGCGACGCGATGTTCGACCCGTTTGCCGGCGACATCGCGCAACGGGCGTTGGCCGCGCAGGGCGCCTTCCGCCTTGCCGTCGTCAAGCGACTGGTCGAACTCATGGGCGGCCGGATAGCGTTCGAAGGCGGCGCGGCCGGGGGCGGGTCGCTGACCATCACCGTGCCGCTGGAGGTCGACGAGCCGGCGGTCGACAGCGCGCTCGATCTCGGCCGCTGCCTGGTATTGATCGCGACCGAGGATGGCCAATTCGCCAGCGAGCTGGCCGAGCCGCTCAACGCCTGGCACGGCGACCCGCGCTGGATCGAGGGGTTCGGCGGGACGCTCGGCTTTCTCGACAGCCGCGACGGCGCGTCGAGCGTGCTCATCGTCGACGGCCGCACTCATGTGCTGGCGGCGCTGAGTTTCGCGCATCGCGCCGCAACCGGCGCCTCGCCGCCCGCCTTCATCCTCGTCGTTGCCGAGCCGGCGCAGATGGGCGGGTTCATCGAGCTGGCGGACCGCGAGGTCGATGCCGTGTTGGCGGCGCCGCTCGACGCGCAGCTTCTCGCCAGCGCGCTGCATTCATTGCCGCTGTCGGCCGGCGCGCCGCCGCGCCCGGTGCTGGTGCCGACGGCGCTTGAGGAGCCCGGAGCGGCGGCGCTCTACCAGACGCCGGTCGCGCCGGCTCCCCCCGCGGAACCGCAAGTAACGCCGATCTCCGCTCACCCCCGCTTCGGCGCGGAGACCCCCGTCGTCGATCCGCAGGCGATGGCGGCGCTGCGCGAGCTGGGCGGCGGCGAAGCGTTCCTCGGCGAGGTGATCGGCAGCTTCCGCGCCGACGCCAAGGAGATCATGCACCGCATCGTGCGCGCGGCTAAATCCGCCGATGCCGCCGGCTTCGCGCGTAATCTTCAAGCGCTGCGTAATTGCGCCGCCAGTCTTGGCGGCCTGCGGCTGTGCGAGGTGCTGGTCTCCATGCGCGAGGTCGGGGGGCTGGAGCTGCGCGAGCAGGGCAGCGTGCTGCTCAACCGCCTCGGCGACGAGCTGGCGCGGCTCGATGCGGCGCTCGGCGAATATTTGCCGGACCCCGACGAGAGGCAACGCGGCTAATCCCCGAGCGCCTCGCGCAGCGCCTGCCAGCGCGCCAGCTTTTCGCCCAAGCCGAGGCTGGCATGGGCCGGGCTGGTCGAGGGCAGAGGCAGGTAGAGAAGGTCCGGCCGGCGGGTGAAGTGGCGGTTGTAAAGCCGTCGCGCGCCGCCGCCGTTGAAGGCGACCGTGCGGATATCGGGATGCGCGTCGAGCAGGTCATGGATCGGGTTCGGGCTCTCGCGCTTGATCTCGGAGTCGAGGCTGGCGCGGCGCTCGGCCGTCGCGCAGACATCCCACAGCGCGATGCGCCGGTCTCCGGCAAAGCGCAGGCGCTCGTTGTAATCGATCGCCGGCGCCGCACCGAATAGCGCGAAGACGATCGGCCAGAACGCGTTTCGCGGGTGGGCGTAATACTCGACCCGGCGCAGCGATTCCTCGCCCGGCAGGGTGCCGAGCACCAGCACGCGGGCGCGGGCGTCGACGATCGGCGGGAAGCTGCGCTTGGGCCGGGCTGCGGGGACCGCGCTCAGTCGACGTAGCGCCCCAGCCGCACCGCGGTCTGGCCGCGAACCAGCCGGCGCGACGGCATGATCAGCACGCAATTGTCATAGGGCGTGCGAACCTCCTTGTCGTCGTCGTGGCCGATGACGGTGCCCTGCTTCGCGATGATTTCGAGGCCGATATAGGGGACGACGAACTCGAAGCGACCGCCGGCGATCGTCACCGCCTCGGTGACCTCGATGATCTTCTGCTTTGGCGTCGCGGCGAAATCCGGGCCGCCGAGCGCGGCGACATCCTCCCGCGTCACGCTGCCGAGCGCGACGAGGAAGCGCAGCATCACATCGGTCGCGACCTCGGCGGCGCGCTTTTCCCAATGCTGACCGGCCTCGAGCAACAGCGCCGCCTTGGGCGGGGCGGGGTCGCCGAAAGCGCCATAATCGCGCATCCGCGGCCCGGCGGCGTGGCCGGCGTCGCACATGATGGTCTCGGGGATGCCGACCTTGCGGGCGAGCGCGCGCGATTTGTCGAGCACCCCCGCGAGCATCAGCGGCGCCGTCGCGTACTGCATCGAGTGCAGGTCGAGCAGGTAGTCCGCCTGGTCGACGATCGGCCGGATCGCGCGGGCGCGCTCGAGCTCGGCGGAGCGGCGCGGGCCATCGAGCGTCGCGGGCGACCAGAGGCGGTTGAAATCCTCGTCGACGTAGCGCGAGGCGATCGGGTAGCGGGCGTCGAATTCCTGGTAGGCCGCGACATTGTTGAAGCCGAGGGTGAGCTTGCCGCGGCGCGGACGGATATTGGCGCGGAACAGCTTGTCGATCGCGATCGCGCCGCAAATCTCGTTGCCGTGCGTCAGCCCCAGCACCGCGACATGCGGTCCGGGCTCGCCGGCGGCGAAGGTGGTGACGTAGTCGACACCGGTGTTCCCGGCGCGGTAGGCCGAGATATCGGGCGGCGTCAGCTCGACATTGTACCGCAAGTCGGACACGGGGAACCTCTAGCGCTGCGAGACGCGATCGATTAGGCGCTGCAAAAAAGCCTCGCAGCGGGCGATCTGGTCAAGCGCGATAAACTCGTCGGGCTTGTGCGCCTGGTCGATCGAGCCGGGGCCGCAGATCACGGTGGGGATGCCGGCGGCGGAGAACAGCCCGCCCTCTGTGCCGAAGGCGACCTTGATCGTCCCGTTGGAGCCGGAGAGCGCGGCGGCGAGCTGGGTGGCCTCGTGGTCGGTCGGGGTGTTGAGGCCCGGCGCGGCCGACAGTTCCTCGATGACGATGCCGGTCTCCGCCCGCACCGCGCGCATCTCGGGCAACAGACTTGTGTCGGCGAACGCGCGCAGCTCGGCGATCACCGCCGCCACGTCGTCGCCCGGGAGCGGGCGGATCTCGAAGTCGAAGGTGCAATCGCGCGGCACGATGTTGAGCGCCGTGCCGCCGTGGATGAGCCCGGTATGGATCGACGAATAGGGCGGCGCGAAATCGGGGTCGAACGGGCCGTGGTCGCGCTTGCGCCGCGCGATCTCCTTGAGCTTGGCGACCATCTCGGCCGCCGCCTCGATCGCGTTCACCCCCTGATGGGTGAGCGAAGAGTGCGCCTCGTGCCCGTGCACGTGGCAGCGCAGCGTGTGCTTGCCCTTATGGCCGACGCCGACCTGCATCTCGGTCGGCTCGCCGACAATGCAGAGGCGCGGCTTGTTCGGCCGGCCGGCAAGCACGTCGATCAGGCGGCGGACGCCGATGCAGCCGATTTCCTCATCATAAGAGAAGGACAAATGGATCGGCTCACGCAGCTTGCGCCGCACCAGGTCGGGGACGAGCGACAAAAGTGTGGCGATAAAGCTCTTCATGTCGCTGCTGCCGCGGCCGTAGAGCCGGTCGTCCTTCTCGACGAGCGCGAAGGGGTCGGTATGCCAGTCCTGGTCGTCGATCGGCACCACGTCGGTGTGGCCCGAGAGCATGATCCCGCCCTGGTCCTGATGGCCGACCGTCGCGTAGAGATTGGCCTTGGCGCCGCTTGCGTCGAACACCAACTCGCTGCGGACGCCATAGCCGTCGAGATAATCGCGGACGAATTCGATGAGCGCCAAATTCGAGTTCCGGCTAGTCGTGTCGAAGGCGACCAGCCGCTTCGCCATCTCAATCTTGTCGATCGCCGCGCGGGCCAAACGGCCCTCCCTTTAGAATAATTCTACGTCGGCACGATAGGCCGCAACGGCCGCCGATTGCCAGCACCTTCCCGATTCCGCGGCAAGATACCCCATCGGTTCGCAATGCCGCCACAAGGGCTAGGCCCTTTTCTCCGCCGCGGGCTTGTGCGATGGAACAGGCATGAGCGAATGCGACATCGGCTACCAGATCCCCGGCGTCCTGTGGCGTCGCGATCCGCGCGATGGCGCGATGCCGCTGGTCTTCGATTCGCCGCATAGCGGCTCGCTCTATCCCGACGATTTCTCGTTTTGCTGTCCGCTGCCGGTGCTGCGTCGGGCCGAGGACAGCTATGTCGACGAATTGTTCGGCGCGGCGCCCGATCATGGCGCGACGCTGATCGGCGCGGTGTTTCCGCGCAGCTATCTCGACGTCAACCGCGCCGCCGACGACCTCGATCCCGGTCTGCTGGCGGGGGCGTGGCCAAATCACCTGAAGTTGCGGCCGGCGACGCGGGTGGGGCTGGTCCGGCGCTACGCCCAGCCGGGGGTGCCGATCTACGACCGCAAGCTGCGTCCCGACGAGGTGCTGGAACGGGTCGAGCGCTACCATGCTCCCTATCACCGGGCCCTCGACGAGGCCTGCGACCGGCTGCACGCGCAATTCGGCACGGTGTGGCACGTCAACTGCCATTCGATGCCGTCGACCGGCAATCGCCAGCTCGGGCGCAAGGGCGAGCACGGCGATTTCGTGCTGGGCGACCGCGACGGCACGACCTGCGCCCCCGAATTCACCGATTTCGTCGCCGGCGCGCTGCGCAAGATGGGCTACGAGGTGCATGTCAACGACGGCTATAAGGGCGTCGAAATCGTGCGCCGCCAGGGCCGGCCGAACGAGCGCCGCCATAGCCTGCAGATAGAAATCGACCGCGCGCTCTATATGGACCAGCGCACCCTCGAAAAGAATGCCGGCTTTGACGCGATGCAGGCCGACCTCGCCAAGCTGGTCGAGGAGTTGCGCGACTTCATCGGGGCGGGTTTAGTAAAGGCGGAGGGGCTTGCCCTAATGGAATTAAGCGGCGCCAGCCATACCCGCTCTTTGGCGCGGCGAGGTTCCCGGCGTCGGCCTTCGCCGGGGTGATAAAGTCATTGGATAATCGGGAAAGGTTTCACTCATGGCGAAGATTCCGAAAGTGCTCCACGAGCACATCGACACCGCGTTCCCGGCGAACGTCTGTTTGTTGGGCTCGGTGCTGCCCAGCGGGTTCGCGCAAATCACGCCGCGCGGCGGCACCATGGTCTACGACGACGAGCATATCGGCCTGTGGGAGCGCGGCAGCGGCAGCACCGCCGGGAACATGGGCGACGGCACCAAGCTGACGATCTATTTCCGCAAGCCTTCGCTGCGCGAGGACGGGACCCTGCCGCGCGGCGGCATCGCCCGGTTTTACGGCACCGCGAAGATTTACCGGTCGGGGCCGGTCTATGACGAGGTGTGGCGTCGCCTGGTGCAGCCGGAGAAGGATCGCGACCCGGACAAAAAGGGCTACGCGGTGCTGATCGCGGTCGAGCGCGCCGAGGATCTGGCGGGCGAGCCGCTCAATCTGAACTAATTAGGCACCGCGCGGAGGCACCCGATGAAATCGAAGATCACCGGTACGACGATGCCGGTTCTGGAGGTCGGCCTTGAGCCGGGTGACGTCATCATCGCCGAGCCGGGCGAGTTTTCCTGGATGACCGGCAACGTCCAGCTCAACACCACGACCCAGACGGCCGGCGCCCGAAGTTTCCTCGGTGCGCTGGGCCGCGCCTTCGGTGGCGGCGGTCTGTTCATGACCGAATACAGCGCGCCGGCGGGGAGTGGGGTCGTCGGCTTTGCCGCCAAGCTTCCGGGAGGGATCGTCGAGCTTTCGGTTCAGCCGGGCAGCACCTACATGATCCATCGCCACGGCTTTGTCTGCGCGACGCAAGGGGTTGAGCTTTCAACCGGCTTTCAGCGTTCGCTGGGCGCCGGACTGTTCGGCGGCGAAGGTTTCGTGCTGCAGCGACTCTCGGGCTCCTGCACGGCCTGGGTCGAACTCGGCGGCGAGATCGTGACCTACGATCTGCAACCGGGTGAGTCGCTTCAGGTCCATCCCGGCCATATCGGCATGTTCGATGCCGCGGTCGGGTTCGACATCGTCTTCATGAAGGGACTGGCCAACGCGCTGTTCGGCGGCGACGGCCTCTTCATCGCGCGGCTCACCGGGCCGGGCAAAGTGTGGCTGCAATCGCTGACGGTGCCCAACCTCGCGCACGCTCTCAGGCCCTATCTAGGGCAGGCGGCGGCGCAGCAGACGGCGGAAGCCGGCATCGTCAGCGGCGTCGCAGGTTCGGTGCTCAACAATATTTTCGGCGGGCGCAACTAAAACGGGCAATCGCGTCAGGTCAGGAACTGTTCCTTGAACACGCGTTCCTGAAGGTTGGCCTCGCGGTCGAATAAGAGCGTCATCGACACGTCCCGCTTTACCTCTATCTCGACCGCGGTGATGTCGCGCACTTCGGTGAAGTCGGCCACGGCACTGACCGGGCGCTTGTCGGTTTCGAGGCAATCGACACGCACCTTGGCGCGATGCGAGAGCAGCGCGCCGCGCCAGCGTCGCGGCCGAAACGCGCTGATCGGGGTCAGCGCCAAAATCTCGGCATCCAACGGAATGATCGGTCCGTGCGCCGACAGATTGTAAGCGGTGCTGCCCACCGGGGTCGACAACAGGACGCCGTCCGCCGTCAGCTCGTCGAGGCGCACGACGCCGTCGACACTGATCTTGAGCTTGGCGCCCTGCCGGGTTTCGCGCAGCAGCGAGACCTCATTGAAGGCGATCGCCCGCTCGATGACGCCGCGCTCGCCCCAAGTCGTCATTTCGAGCGGGGAAAGCGTCACCGGCTGGGCCATTTCGAGGCGCTCGGCGAGTCCCTCCAGCTCATAGGGATTCATCAGAAACCCGACACTGCCGCGGTGCATGCCAAAAATCGGTACGCCTGCGCCGACGAAGCGGTGCAGGGTTTCGAGCATGAACCCGTCGCCGCCGAGCGGCGCGATCACGTCGGCGTCGTCGGGTTCGATCGTGCCGTATTTGCGGCGCAGCTCGACGAGGGCCAGTTGCGCCGCCTCGGCGTCGGAGGCGACGAAGGCGACGCGACGGCTCGTCACCCGCCGGTGACGCTCATATGCCGCGCGAGGGCCGGCCGCTGGTGGCGACGGTCGATGATGAAATCGTGGCCCTTGGGCTTGCGGCCGATCGCCTCGCGGATCGCGCGCTCGAGCGGCTCGTCGCTTTCCGACTGGCGCACCGGCGTGCGCAAATCGGCCGCGTCCTCCTGCCCGAGGCACATGAAGAGTGTGCCGGTGCAGGTCAGCCGCACGCGATTGCAGCTTTCGCAGAAATTGTGGGTGAGCGGCGTGATGAAGCCGAGCCGTCCGCCGGTCTCGCGCACCGTCGCGTAGCGCGCCGGACCGCCGGTGCGATAGTCGCTGTCGTCGAGCGTCCAGCGGCGCTGTAGCCGGGCGCGCACCAGCGACAGCGGCAGGTACTGGTCGAGCCGGTTCTCGCCGCCGATGTCGCCCATCGGCATGACCTCGATCAGCACCAGGTCGAAGCCCTCGCCGCCGCACCAGGCGATGAGGTCGTCGATCTCGTCCTCGTTGATGCCGCGCAGCGCGACGGTGTTGATCTTGATCTGAAGCCCGACGCGCTTTGCCGCATTGAGGCCCTGAAGCACCTGGTCGAGCCGGCCGCGCCGTGTGATCTCGGCGAATTTCGCCGGGTCGAGCGTGTCGAGCGAGACATTGACCCGCCGCACCCCGCAATCGCGCAACTCGTCGGCGTAGCGGGCGAGCTGGCTGCCGTTGCTGGTCAGGGTCAATTCGTCGAGCGCGCCCGTGCCGAGATGCCGGCCCAGCGAGCGGAACAGGGTCATGATGTCGCGCCGCACCAGCGGTTCGCCGCCCGTCAGGCGCAATTTCCTGACGCCGAGCCCGATAAAGGCGCTGCAGATCCGGTCGAGCTCTTCGAGCGTCAGCAATTCCCGCTTGGGCAGAAAGCTCATCTCCTCCGCCATGCAATAGACGCAGCGGAAGTCGCAGCGGTCGGTGACCGATACGCGCAGATAGGAGATGTGGCGTCCAAACGGGTCGATCATGGAAACTCTCAACGCTCAGGCCGAGCGGTACGTTTCGTCATATATAAGGGTGCGGAGGGCAAATGTCGCCCCCGCTGCGATCACGGCTAGGCGCGCTAGCTCCGCGGCTCGGCCGGGAACCAGTCGTCCAGGATTTGCTCGTCTGTATAAATGGTCGCTCGGAGGCGCGCCGCGGCGACCCGATCGATTTCGCCGTAACTTTCCAGATCGCGAACGACGACCCTAATGGCCCGCTTCGTTTCTGCGGCAATGCCCGCTTCCAGCCCTGCTCGAAGGCTCGGGCTGACTTCGAGCAAATACTCAATCTCCACCCTCGCATCAGTAATCGACTCGATCCAGCCGCGGTGCGGTTCTTCTGTCGGTGAGTTTTCAAGCTTCAACAGATGTTGGACGATGCGGCGGAGCTGGCTGTGAAGGGCTGATTTTTGGGAAGCTCCCAAATCCTCGATCTCCTCCGCGAGGTTGGCCCAATCGAGCGCCTGGTTTGAGCTGGTGCGAGCGGCCGCGCGTAGCGCATCGGCCTGCTGCTTCGACCAGGCGGCGAAATCTTCGTCATGGAGAGTCTTCACGTCCGACACGGTCGGCCTCGCCGGGTAACCACGGCCAATATCCTATAAATAGCGCGCATCGGCGAGAAGCAACACCGTTCGGCCGCGCCGCCTATTTGTGCGTCGGGATGTCGATCGGGGCGCAGTTGCTGCGGCCCGACATCAGGCAGTCTTCCATCTTTGCCTGATTGCGCAGGGCATTCACCAGGTAGATCCCGGCGATGACCAGCACCGCGGCGATCGCGAGGCCGATCAGCGCGCCGCGCCGGTTGCCGCCGTCGTCGTCATGCTCGCTCAGGTCACGCTCGCTCGGGTCATGCTCGTTCGGGTCGTGCGCCATGGCGGCGCAGACTGCCGGGCAGCGCCGGCTGCGGCAAGCGCTTCGATATCTCCGCATGGCACCATGGCTCTTCCCGCAGGCATCGCGCGCGGAGTAGGTTTCGCCGAGACTTGGCGCAGGAGACGCCGGTGCCCGACCCGATATCCCTAAGCGTTCGTACGGCCGCGCGGGAGATCGCCGCCCAGCGGCTGACGGCGAGCGACTACGTCGCCGCGTGGCTGGAGCAGATCGCCGCGCGCGAAGCTGAAGTCGGCGCCTGGCAGCATTTCGACCGCGATGCGGTGATGGAGGCGGCGCGGCGCTGCGACAAGGATACCCCGCGCGGCCCGCTGCACGGCATCCCGATCGGCGTCAAGGATCTGATCGATACGGTCGACCTGCCGACCGGTTACGGCTCGCCGATCTACCGCGACCACCAGCCGGCGGCGGACGCGGCCTGCGTCGCCTTGGCGCGGGCCGCGGGGGCGATCGTGCTCGGCAAGACGGTCACCACCGAATTCGCCTATTTCGCCCCCGGCAGGACGGTGAACCCGCACAACCCAGCGCATACGCCCGGCGGCTCGTCGAGCGGGTCGGCGGCGGCGGTGGGCGCCGGCATGGCGCCGCTCGCCTTCGGCACGCAGACCGCGGGCTCGATCCTGCGGCCTGCCTCCTATTGCGGCGTCGTCGGCTACAAGCCGAGCTTCGGGCTCCTGCCGCGCGCCGGGGTCAAGGGGCTGGCGGAGAGCCTCGATACGATCGGCGTCATGGCGCGCGATGTCGAGGACGCCGCGTTCTTCATCGGCGTGCTGAGCGACCGGCGGACGCTGCGCGATATCGCCGCGCCGCTGCCGCCGCGCTTCGGATTTTGCCGAACGCCGATGTGGGGCGAGGCCGAGCCCGCGACCATCGCGGCGCTCGACCGCGCGCGGGGTGCGTTGCTCGCCGCAGGCGCCCGCGTCGACGACGTCGCGGTGCCGGCCGAGCACGGTGGGCTCAGCGCGGCGCAAGACACGATCATGAGCTACGAGATGACCCGCGCGCTGGCTTACGAGCGGGTCCGGCACAGCGCGCAAATCTCGCCGCGTCTCGCGCAGCTCTTCGACCGCGGCATGACGATCGGCGCCGAGACCTACGACGCCGCGCTCGCCGAGGCGCGCGCGGCGCGGCGGCGACTGCCCGAATTCTTCGGCGACTGCGCGGCGATCGTGCTTCCCGCCGCGCCCGGCGAAGCGCCCGAGGGCCACGCCTATACCGGAAACCCCGTGTTCAACCGGATGTGGACCCTGCTCGGCACGCCGGCGGTAACGATCCCGGCGCACAAGGGCGCCAATGGCTTGCCGGTCGGCGTCCAGCTGGTCGGGCGGATCGGCGACGATTCGCGGCTGATGGAAGCGGCGCTCTTCGCCGAGCGCGCGTTGGCCGCGGCGGCATGAGCCGCTGGCGCTTTCTTATCTTGTTCGCTGCCGCGGCGGCGGCCGGATGCAGCGCGCTGACCCCGTTCGCGACGGCGCCGCTTGCCGCGGACCCCGGGATCAAGGATGCCGGCCCGCGGGTGGCGATCTGCTATAATTTGTGGAAGACCCCGCCGGAAAAGGTCCAGGAGCTGGCGCAGGCGGAGTGCCTCGGCGGCACCGTCGCTCAACCGGTCGATACCGATTATCACCTGGATAATTGCCCGCTGATGACGCCCGGGCGCGCCACCTTTATCTGCAAGCCGAAGTAACGCGAAATTGCCTTGGCGCGACACACCGTCCGATGTAAAGCGCGCGGCGATATGTTATCGTCAACAGCTTCCCGACGATCGTGATGGCGATGGATTTCGACAGCTTTTTCAAGGAGCGGCTCGACGCGCTCCACAGCGAGGGCCGCTACCGCGTCTTTGCCGATCTGGAGCGGCAATGCGGCCGCTTTCCGCGCGCCTTCGATCATCGCGTGGGCGTCGAGGTCACCGTGTGGTGCTCGAACGATTATCTCGGCATGGGTCAGCACCCGGTGGTGCTGGCGGCGATGGAGGCCGAGATGCGCAAGACCGGCGCCGGGGCCGGCGGCACCCGCAACATCTCGGGCACCAGCCACGCGCACGTGCTGCTCGAGCGCGAGCTGGCCGAGCTGCATGGGAGCGAGGCGGCGCTGGTCTTCACCTCCGGTTTTGTCGCCAACGAGGCGGCGCTGTCGACGCTGGCGGGCAGCATGCCCGGCATGGTCGTGCTGTCGGATGCGATGAACCACGCCTCGATGATCGCCGGCATCCGCAACAGCCGGGCCGAGCGGGTGATCTTCCGCCACAACGACACGGCGCACCTCGCCGAACTGTTGGCCGGCCTGCCGCGCGAACGGCCGAAGCTCGTGTGCTTCGAATCGGTCTATTCGATGGATGGCGACATCGCCCCGATCGGCGAGATTTGCGACCTCGCCGACCGGTTTGGCGCGATGACCTATCTCGACGAAGTGCATGCGGTCGGGCTCTACGGCGCGCGGGGCGGCGGCATCGCCGAGCGCGATGGCGTCTCGGCGCGGTTGACCGTGATCCAGGGGACGCTGGCCAAGGCGTTCGGAACCATGGGCGGCTATGTCGCGGGCTCGGCGCTGATGGTCGATTTCCTGCGCGGCCACGCGCCGGGCTTCATCTTCACCTCATCGATGCCGCCGCTCATCGCGGCCGGCGCGCGCGCCGCGGTGCGCCATCTGAGGGAGAGCCAAGCCGAGCGGGCGCGGCACCAGGAGCGGGTCGCCACGGTGAAGCGGCGGCTCGCGGCCGCCGGCCTGCCGCTGATGCCGTCCACCAGCCACATCGTGCCGGTGACGGTGGGCGACGCCGCCCTGTGCCGCACCGCCTCCGACCTCCTGCTGCGGCATCATCAGATCTATGTGCAGCCGATCAACTACCCGACGGTGCCGCGCGGCACCGAGCGGCTGCGCCTGACGCCGACGCCGCTGCACAGCGACGACGACATCGATGAACTCGTCGCCGCGTTCGGGGACGTGTGGCAGCTGCTGCAACTGCGCAAGGCGCCGGCTGCCGGCTAGCTGCGCCCCGAGTTGCCGGCTTGGCGCCGCCTCCTTATCATCCGCGCGAATTTCGTCGGAGGGAGGGGATCATGGAAAAGCGGCGCAGCATCGATGTCGCCGGCGCGCGGCACGTCAACCCGATCCCGAGCGCCAGTCGGATCGGGCCGTTTGTCGTCTCGGGCGCGATCTCCGGCGCCGACCCGGCGACCGGCACGGTGCCGGAAGACCTCGACGCGCAATGCGCGACGATGTTCGCCAATGTCCGCCGAGTGATCGAGACCGCCGGCGGCACCACCGGCGACATCGTCAAGATGAATGTCTGGATCACCGACCGCGCGCTCAGGCCGACCCTGAACAAGCATTGGGTCGAGATGTTTCCCGATCCCGCCTCGCGTCCGGCGCGGCACACGATCGCCAGCGGCGATTTCGCCCCGCCGATGCAGATCCAGTGCGATCTGCTGGCGGTGATCGGCGGTTAAGGGTCAATGGCGGCTCCCAGTCGCTTAATGATAGATTCGACAGTTAAGACAATGCGCTGACCCCCACAAACCCGGATGATAACAATGTCTAAGAAAGAATTTTCAGAATTTATCAGCCGGCAGAAGCCGCCAGTCGAGGAACAACCAATCGACTGGAGGTTAGAGAAAGAGGAGTGGCTTCGATATTTGGATGATCTTTATAAGCTGATAGAAAATTTTCTAAAGGAATACACTGATCGAGGGCAAATCACGGTTACATATAGCGACATCGAGCTGATCGAAGAAAATATCGGCCGATATACCGCCCGGGCCATGATGCTGGCATTCGGCACCAACCGCCTCACCCTCACTCCCATCGGTACCCTTCTTATCGGCACCAAGGGACGGGTTGACCTGAGTGGGCCCAAGGGAACAGTGCGGCTAATCCTTGCGGATAAGAATAGCACTGGAATCAAAATTGTTGTTCGATCTCATGTGCTCGGCCACGGAGATATGGCAGCTGAATCGCCTGCTCCAGAGGAAATGCGCAAGCCTGACTGGGAGTGGAAGGTCGTTGTAACTAATGCTCCACAGTTGAGGTACCAATCCCTCACGCAAGAAGCGTTTTTTGACGCGCTGATGGAAGTTTCGAATGCCTAGCGGCTTATCGGCTGAGAGCTTAAATATTGATGATGTATTTAAACACTATGACGATCTGACCAAGTCTTTACATCGATACTTCAGCCCCGGCAGTCATGATTACGCAATCACATTTGCAACTGAGGAGGAGGCTGTCGTACAAGGCCGCTATCGCGAGAGATTACGGGAAGTTGAATTGAGCTATAGCCTCACTGCGCTTGCTTCTCTTGAGGCTTCTTTCATGGTCGATTATGTAATTCGATGTAGGCTTAAAAGGAAAGATGCTGTATCGCGCGCACTTCGGATCATTTATAGAAGAAAGAACGTGCGATACTGGTGGATGATATATTGAAGACATGGAATAAAAATTCTTTGGTTCCAGATAGACTTCTGAACGATCTGATCAGAGCTTTTGAACTGCGAAATTGGCTCGCGCACGGGAGGTGGTGGACCTTGAAGATAGGCAAACCAACATATGATTTTGTGTCGCTCTACAACTTGGTGTCCCAAACGTTAACCTCGTTTCCGCTGGAGAGTGAGTAGGCAGAATTCCCATGAAAATCAAAGATGTCCGCACGATCGCGCTCGCCTACACATGCGAGCCGCCCTACGCCAGCGCCTCGGGCGTGCAGGCGCGGCGCGGGGCGCTGCTGGTCGAGGTCGAGACCGATGACGGCACCATCGGCATCGGCGAGGCGGGGCCCGGCGGCGGGGTCACCGCGACCTGTATCGAGAAGGATTTGAAGCCGCTGCTCCTCGGCGAAGACCCGCTGATGATCGAGGGGCTGTGGCAGAAGATGTTCGTGCGCACCCGGCAATACGGCCGGCGCGGCATCGTGATGAACGCGATCGGCGGCATCGACATCGCGCTGTGGGACATCGCCGGCAAGATCGCGCGGTTGCCGGTCTACAAGCTGCTGGGCGCCTGCCGCGACCGGGTCGAGGCCTACGCCAGCGGCGGGTTCTACCAGGAAGGCAAGGGTGTCGACGGCATCGCCGCCGAGGCGGAAGACTACCGCGCCCGCGGTTTCAAGGGCATGAAGATGAAGATCGGCCGCAACCCCTCGACCGGCACGCATCTGCGCCAGGTGACCGGACAGGCGGAATTCTGCGAGGTCGACCCGTCGGAGGATTTGGCGCGCATCGCCGCGGCGCGCCAGGCGCTCGGGCCGCGGGTCAAGCTGATGGTCGATGTCAATTGCGCGTGGAGCCCGGCCTTCGCGATCGAGATGGGCCGCGAGATGGCGCCCTATAAGCTCTTCTGGATCGAGGAGCCGGTGATGACTGACGACATCGACGGCAGCGCCCGCGTCGCCGCTGCGCTCGACACCGCGATCGCCGGCTACGAGACCGAATTGAGCCTCGCCGGCTTCCGCGAGCTGATCACCCGCGGCGCGGTCGACATCGTGCAGCCCGACATCGCCTGGACCGGCGGGTTTTCGGAGGGCAAGCGCATCGCCGCCTTCGCCCAGGCGCATCACCGCATGGTCGCGCCGCATTCCTTCGGCAGCGCGGTGCTGCTGATGGCCTCGCTGCATTACGCCGCGTCGATCCCCAACGGGCTGGTGCTCGAATGGGACCAGAACCCCAACGGCTTGCGCACCGACCTGCTCAAGCACGATTGGCGGCTTGAAAGCGACAGCACGATCAAGCTGCCCGACCGCCCCGGCCTCGGCGTCGAGCTCGACCGCGCCGCGCTCGACCGCTTCCGGGTCGGTTAGGGATGGCGCGCAACCTCTATTCCATCGGTTATGAGAAGGCGCGCCAGACGGATTTGATCGCGGCCCTGGTGGCGGCCGGGGTGAAGACCCTGATCGACGTGCGCGACCGGCCGATCTCGCGGCGGCCGGGGTTTTCGAAGAACCAGCTTGCCGCGGCGCTCGAACAAGCCGGTATCCGCTATGTCGGGCTCAAGGCGCTCGGTACGCCGCCCGAAGGCCGCGAGGCCAACCATAAGCGCGAGTGGGACAAGTTCTGGCGCATCGTCGACGCCAAGCTCGCCACCGCGGAGGCCGAGCACGCGCTGCACGAAGCAGCGGGGATCGCCGCCGGCAGTCCGAGCTGCCTCTTCTGCTACGAGGCCGACTGGCATATCTGCCACCGCAGCCGCGTCGCCGACATCCTCGCCGCGCGGCACGGGTTTACGCTCCGTCATCTGGCGGCGCTCGACGCCGCCGCTTGACCGCGCCGCGCCGCGCCTTCGCCGCCAGGCGCTGCTCGCGCTGCGCGGCGCTCGGCCGGGTCTTGCGGCGCGGCGTCGGGGGCGCGGCGGCGCGGCGGATCAGCGCAACGAGGCGCTCGCGGGCGTCGTCGCGGTTGCGCTCCTGCGAGCGAAAGCGCCGCGCGGTGATGACGACGACCCCGTCCTGCGTCAGGCGGCGGCCGGCGAGGCGCACCAGCCGCGCCTTGACCGCATCGGGAAGCGAGGGCGAATTGCGCATGTCGAAGCGCAGCTGCGCCGCGCTCGCGACCTTGTTGACGTTCTGCCCTCCGGGACCCGAAGCGCGGATGAAGGTTTCGGATATCTCCCGTTCGTCGAGCGTCAAATCGTCATTGATCGCGATCATCTTTGGCGCTCTCGGCCGGACAGGGTTAGACTAGCGGCTGGACCACCCCCGCCATCCGAGAATAGCACTTCACGCGGCCGGTTCCGGTGGTGTAAGCCAAGGCAAGCCCCCTGCCCGTTTCGAGGCGGAAGTGGAGGCGCGAGCGCATTTCGAGGAGCGAGCATGCCCAGGGTCAATTACGCGGCGCCGTCGAGTGTCGATGAGGCGGTCAAGGTGCTGGCCGGCGCCAGCGGCCTGACAAAGGTGATGTCGGGGGGGACCGACCTTCTGGTGCAGCTGCGCAGCGGCCGGCTGAAGCCCGACCTGATCGTCGATACCAAGCGCATTCCCGGCATTATCGGCATTCGCGAGGAAGGCGATTTCTTTGTCGTCGGCGCGGCGACGCCGGGGGTGATGCTCAGCGGCCACAAAGCGCTCGAGCACGCCTGGCCCGGCATCGTCGAGGGCGCCGACCTGATCGGCTCGACGCAGATCCAGGGGCGAGCCTCGCTCGCCGGCAATCTGTGCAATGCCTCGCCCGCGGCGGACAGCGTCCCGGCGGTCATCGCGGCCCGCACCATCGTCGTCATCGCCGGCCCCAACGGCAAGCGCGAGGCGCCGGCCGAGGGCATCTGCATCGGCCCCGGCCGCACCTCGCTCGCCAAGGGCGAGTTCGTCGTCGAATTCAAGATCCCGAAGCCGAAGCCGCATCAATGCGACGCCTATCTGCGCTTCATCCCGCGCACCGAAATGGACATCGCGGTCGTCGGCTGCGGTATCAACGTGACGCTCGACGGCGGCGGCACCTGCACCGACGCGCGGGTCGTGCTCGGCGCGGTGGCGCCGACGACCGTGCTTGTCGAGGACGCGGCGAAGGCCCTCATCGGCCACAAGCTCGACGCGGCGACGCTCGCCGCGCTCGACGCCGCGGCGCAGGCGGCCTGCAAGCCGATCACCGACAAGCGCGGCACCATCGAATACCGCACCAAAATTGCCGGCGTCCTCGCGCGCCGGGTGGCCGCCATCGCGTTCGAACGCGCCGCGGCGCGTTGATCAGGAGAACCCGTTTATGAGCAAGCATCACGTTACCACGACCATCAACGGCGAGCCGGCCGAGTATCTCTGCGAAGCGCAGCAGACGATGCTCGACGTGCTGCGCGACGAATTGGGCCTCACCGGCAGCAAGGAAGGCTGCAGCTCGGGCGATTGCGGGGCCTGCACGGTCATCGTCGACGGCAACATCGTCTGTTCCTGCCTGATGCTCGGGGTCGAGGCCGAGGGCCGCACGATCCAGACCATCGAGGGCATCGCCAATGGCGACACGCTGCACCCGGTGCAGCAGAAATTCCTCGAACACGCCGCGCTGCAATGCGGCTTCTGCACGCCCGGCCTCATCGTCGCGGCGAAGGCGCTGCTCGACACCACCCTCAACCCGACCGAGGAGGAGGCGCGCTACTGGCTCGCCGGCAACCTCTGCCGCTGCACCGGCTACGACAAGGTGCTGCGGGCGGTCATGGATGCCGCTGAAGTCATGCGCCAGGAGGCCGGACGATGAGCTATCTCGACAAGGAATCCCTCAAGGTCGTCGGCACCCGTCCGATCCGTCCGGACGGGGTCGACAAGGTGATCGGCCGCGCCAGCTTCGGCGCCGACATGACGATGCCCGGCATGCTGTGGGGCAAGGTCAAGCGCAGCCCGCACGCGCATGCGCGGATCGTCCGGATCGACACGTCGAAGGCCGCGGCGCTGCCCGGCGTGCGGGCGGTCGTGACCGCGGCGGATTTTCCCGATATCGCCAACGAGGAAGCCTTTGTCGGCGAAGGGCCGATGAACTTCCGCGACCTGTCGCGCAACTGCCTGGCGCGCGGCAAGGTGCTTTATGACGGGCATGCGGTCGCCGCGGTCGCCGCGACCTCGCAGGCGATCGCCGACGAGGCGCTCGACCTGATCGAGGTCGAGTACCAGGTGCTGCCGCACGTCATCGACGTCGAGGCGGCGATGGCCGAAGACGCGCCGATCCTGCACGACGACCTCTTCACCCAGGGAGTCGACCCGAAGCCGACAAAGCCGTCGAACGTCGCCAAGAAGATCACCTTCACCAAGGGCGACATCGCCAAGGGTTTCGCCGAGGCCGAGGTGGTCATCGAGCAGAAATACACGACGCAGCCGGTGCATCAGGCCTATATCGAACCGCATGCCTGCGTCGTCGCGGTCGGCAATGACGGCCAGTGCACGGTGTACAGCTCGAGCCAGGGCCAGTTCATGGTCCGCGCGTATTGCGCCAAGCTGCTCAACATCGACATCGCCAATATCCGCGCCATCCCGTCCGAAATCGGCGGCGGGTTCGGCGGCAAGACGCTGGTTTATCTGGAGCCGGTGGCGCTGGCGCTGTCGAAGAAATCCGGGCGGCCGGTCAAGATCGTAATGAGCCGCGAGGACGTGTTTCGCGGCACCGGCCCGGCCGCGGGCGGCACGATCGAGGTCAAGATCGGCGCCAAGAAATCGGGACGCATCGTCGCCGCCGAACTGGTGCTGAAGTACCAGGCCGGCGCGTTCCCGGGTTCGCCGGTCGGACCAGGCTGCATGTGTGCCTTCGCGATGTACGACCTCGATAACGTCCACATCACCGGCTACGACGTCGTGTCGAACCGGCCGAAAGTGGCGGCGTACCGCGCCCCCGGCGCGCCCAATTCGTCGTTCGGCGTCGAGAGCTGCATCGACGAGCTGGCGCGCGAGCTCAAGATCGATCCGCTGGCGCTGCGCGAGATGAACGCGGCGCGCGACGGGACCAAGACCCCGTACGGGCCAACGCTCGTCAATGTCGGCTATCTGCAGACGGTCGAGGCGGCGAAAAACCACGAGCATTACAAGACCAAGCTGGGGCCGAACCAGGGGCGCGGCGTCGCCTCGGGCTTCTGGTTCAACATCGGCGGCGAGTCGAGCGCGGCGGTGCACGTCAACGAGGACGGCACCGTGGCGGTAGTCGAGGGCAACCCCGATATCGGTGGGTCGCGCGCCTCGATGGCGATGATGGCGGCCGAAGTGCTCGGGATCGCCTATGAAAAGGTGCGTCCGATCGTCGCCGATACCGCCTCCGTCGGCTTTACCTTCCTGACCGGCGGCAGCCGCGTCACCTTCGCCACCGGCATGGCCGTGACGCAGGCGGCGGAAAAGGTCGTCGAGCAGCTGAAGTCGCGCGCCGCCGCGATCTGGGATATCAGCCCGGAAGCGGTCGAATGGAAAGAGGGCAAGGCATGGCCGGCGGGCGCCAACGCCGGCAGCTTCGAGCCGCTGTCGCTGGCGGAGATCGCGATGAAATCGGGCCGCACCGGCGGGCCGATCAGCGCCGAGGTGTCGATCAACGCGCAGGGCGCGGGGCCAGGCTTCGCGACGCATATCTGCGACGTCGAGGTCGACCGCGAGACCGGACACGTCAAGATCCTGCGCTATACCGCGGTGCAGGATGTCGGCCGGGCGATCCATCCGTCCTATGTCGAGGGGCAGATGCAGGGCGGTGTAACCCAGGGCATCGGCTGGGCGCTCAACGAGGAATACATCTACGACAAGGACGGCCGCCTGGAGAACCCGGGCTTCCTCGACTACCGCGTGCCGGTCGCCTCCGACCTGCCGATGATCGAGACGGTGATGGTCGAGGTGCCGAACCCGCGTCATCCATTCGGTGCGCGCGGCGTCGGCGAGGTGCCGATCGTGCCGCCGATGGCGGCGGTCGCCAACGCGATCGCCGACGCGGTCGGCGCGCGAATGCGCCATCTGCCGATGTCGCCGCCAAAGCTGAGCGCGGTGCTCGATGAGCAAGACCCGCCGCGGCTGGCCGCCGAGTAGACGGGAGCTGTCATTGCGAGGAGCGAAGCGACGCGGCAATCTCGATCGGTCGAGCCTCGGTTGGCGCGAAATTGCTTCGCTCCGCTCGCGATGACGGTTTGACGCGATGCCCCATGTCGTGATGACAGGCATCGCCGCCCGCCGGCTCACCGGCGGGCACACCGAATTCGATGTCGAGGCGAACACGGTCCGCCGCCTCATTATCGAGCTCGACCGGCGCTATCCGGGTCTTGGCGAGCAGATCGACGGCGGGATGGCCATTGCCATCGACGGCGAGATCTTCCAGGACGCCTATCTGGAAAAGCTGAAGCCCGACAGCGAGGTCGTGCTGATCCCCAAGATCGGCGGCGGCTGAAGGAAATTCGTTCCACGACCGACAGCAGCGCCGGGGAGCCGGCCGAGCGCCGGTTTCCCCGGGCGCGCTTTTGTGAAAGGCGCTGCGGGCAGCCGGTGGTGCGTCAGCGACCCGTCACTGCACCGATCACGCCGCCGGCGATGGCGCCGGCCGTATTGACGGCCGTGCCGGCGACGGCGCCCGCGGTATTGACGGCGCTGCCGGCAACATAACCGGCCGTCCCGACGGCGCTCCCGACGACACCGCCCGGAGGATAGTAATACGCGTTAGGCCGGCACTCGTGGTAACGGTAGTGAAAGCCCGGCCCGCAGTACCTGTCGGCCATCGCGGGGGCTGCCGCACCGATCGCGGTGACGGCCAGAGTTGTGGCGACCGCAAGCTTTCTCAACATCGAACTCTCCTCACGCTGTTGTCTGGTGTGCGGCAGCTGATCGCCGCAGCCGAGTGATAAACACCGCAACGCTGATCGCGTTCCGGTAGATTGCCCGGCGGCGCGTCTTGCTCCGGACACGAGCGTGCCGATAACATCGCTCGGCATCTGGCGGTAAGAGAATGGGGCAGGCGATGGAATACGACTACATCATCGTCGGCGGCGGCTCGGCGGGTTCGGTGATGGCGAACCGGCTGTCGGCGAAAAGCGCCAACACCGTGCTGCTGTGCGAGGCCGGGCAGGACACGCCCGACGGCAAGGTGCCGCCCGAAATCCTCGATTCCTATCCCGGCACCGCCTATTTCGACCCGCGCTTTCATTGGCAGGACCTCAAGGTCCATACCGAGATCGTCTCGCATAACCAGCCGGAAATCCGCCCGCCGCTCAGGAAATACGAGCAGGCGCGGGTGCTCGGCGGCGGCTCGTCGATCAACGGCCAACTCGCCAATCGCGGCGCGCCGACCGATTACGACGAGTGGGAAGCGAAAGGCGCCGTCGGCTGGGGCTGGAAAGACGTGCTGCCCTACTTCAAGCAGGTCGAGCGCGACATGGATTTCGACGGCCCCTATCACGGCAAGGAGGGCCGCATCCCGGTGCGCCGCATCTTCCCCGGCATGTGGAACGGCCACGCCAAGGCGGTCGCCGCAGCGTTCGAGGCGGCCGGGTTCCCCTATGTCGAGGACCAGAACGGCGAGTTCAAGCCGGACGGGTATTTTCCGATCACGATCTCGAACCTCTACGACCGGCGCGTGTCGGCGGCGATCGGCTATCTCGACAGTGGCACGCGGATGCGCCCGAACCTGACGGTCTCGGCCGAAACGCAGGTCGCCGCGCTGCTGTTCGAGGGCACGAAATGCGTCGGCGTCAAGGCGCTGGTCAAAGGCCGCGAGACCGAGTTCCGGGCGAAGGAGGTCGTCGTCTCGTCCGGCGCGATCCATTCGCCGGCGCATCTGCTGCGCGCCGGGATCGGGCCGGCCGGGCCCTTGCGCGATCTCGGCATCGAGGTGCGGGCCAACCTCGCGGGCGTTGGCCAGCGGCTGATGGATCATCCGTCGGTCTCGGTGTCGTCGTTCATCAAGCCCGATGCGCGGCTCAACGGCATCACCCGCCGCCACATCCTGCTGGCGTTGCGCTATTCGTCGGTGATCGGCGGCGCGCCGGCGGGCGACATGTTCGTCGCCGGAGTGAGCAAATCGGCGTGGCATGCGGTCGGCGAGCAGATCGCCTCGCTGCTGCTCGCGGTCTACAAGACTTATTCCGAGACCGGCCAGGTGCGGCTGACGAGCGCCGATTGGCGGGCCGAGCCGATGGTCGAGTTCAACCTGTTGTCCGACCGGCGCGACCTCGAGCGGCTGATGGATGGGTTCCGGCGCTTGGGCGCGATGCAGATGAGCGCGGCGCTGTCGGCGGCGACCAGCGATCCGTTCCCGGCCAGCTATACCGAGCGGGTGCGCAAGATCGGCGTCGTCAACGACAAGAACCGGCGGCTCACCAACATCGTCGCCAGGCTGCTCGACGGCCCCGGTTGGCTGCGCACCTGGATGATCGACCGCTTTATCGTCGAAGGCTACAAATTCGACCAGCTGATGACCGACGACGAGGCGCTCGAAAGCTTTATCCGCGGCGCGACGATCGGCGTGTGGCATGCGACCTGTACCTGCCGGATGGGCGCCGATGACGACCCGATGGCGGTGACCGACAACCAGGGGAGGGTGCGCGGCGTCGCCGGGCTGCGCGTCGTCGA
>DASRLO010000131.1:0-13245 GCA_035648415.1 Allostellaceae bacterium | reverse complement strand
GACCGGGCCGGACTCCGCAAGCTGCGCGCGAGCTGGGTTTACCGCGACGGACCGCCCCAGGCCTGAGCTATCCCTTGACCGCGCCCGAGGTCAGGCCGGCGACGTAGTGCTCGACGAAGAAGGAATAGATGATCGCGACCGGGATCGAGCCGAGGAGGGCGGCGGCCATGAGCTGGCCCCAGTAGAATACGTCGCCTTTTATCAGCTCGGAGATGACGCCGACCGGCACCGTGCGCACCGAGGTCTTGGTGAGGAAGATGAGCGCGTAGAGGAACTCGTTCTGCGCCAGCGTGAAGGCGAAGATGCCGGCCGAGATGAAGCCCGGCGTGCAGAGCGGCAGGAAAATCTTCCGCATCGTCTGCAGCCGGCTGGCGCCGTCGATCCGCGCCGCCTCCTCAAGCTCCATCGGCACGGTCTTGAAATAGCCGAGCAAAAGCCAGGCGCAGAACGGCACCAGCATCGTCGGGTAGGTCAGGATTACCGAGGTCAGCGTATTGCCGAGGCCGAGCCGGTTGATGATGTCGGCGAGCGGGATGAACAGCAGCGGTTGCGGCACCAGATAGACGGCCGCGACCCCGATGGCGAGGAGCCCGGCGCCGGGAAAATTGATCCGCGCCAGCGGGTAGGCCAGCATGATCCCCAGCACCAGCGAGATAGCGGTCGACACCACCGCGACGACCATGGTGTTCCACGTCCACAGCAGGAAGCTCGTGGTGTTGAGCAGGTCTATGTAGTGCTTCAGGGTCGGCGCATGCACCAGCAGCGGCATCGTGTGCTGGCTGTAGAGTTCTGCGTTGGGTTTGATCGAGGTGATCGCCATCCAGTAGAACGGGAACAGCGCCACCACCAAGAAGAACAGCACCGGCGCCCAGACCCGCACGGTGCGCTGGATCGGCCCGTAACCGGTGATCATGTCTTCTTCCGCAAATAAAGGGTGATGCCGACGATGAGCAGCGCCAGCGCCGGCAGCATGGTCAGCGCCACCGATGCGCCAAGCCCGAGCTGGCCCGCGCCCATGCCGATATCGAACGCGTAAGTCGCCAGCAGATTGGTCGCGTTCTGCGGCCCGCCATGCGTCAGCACGTAGACGAGCTGGAAGTCGGCAAAGGTGAAGATCACCGAGAACAAGGTCACGATCAGGATGATCGGCTGCAGCAGCGGCAGGGTCACAAAGCGGAATCGCTGCCAGCCGCTGGCGCCGTCGATCGTCGCCGCCTCGTAGAGTTCGACCGGCACGGTTTGCAGCCCGGCGAGCAGGGTGATCCCGTAAAATGGCAGGCCGCGCCAGGTATTGATCATGATGATCGAGAACATCGCCAGGATCGGGTTGCCGAGCCAAGACGGCCCCGGCTTCGGCACGCCGAACTCGAACAGCATCCGGTTGACGACGCTGAACGCCGGATCGAGCATCCACATGAAGGCGACCGTGCTCAAGACCGTCGGCACGATAAACGGCAGGAGCAGCAGCGCCCGGACCATGTTCTTGAACTTGAAGTGCTGGTTCATCGCCAGCGCCAGGCCGAGCCCGCCGACCATCTTCAACAGCGTGGCGACGATGGTATAGACAAAGGTGTTGCGCACGACCTGCCAAAACACCGGGTCGTGGGCATCCTTGACGAAATTGGCGAGGCCGACAAAGGTGCCGGGCTGCGCCACCTGCCGATCCTCGAGGCTCAAGAAAATCCCGTAGCAGAACGGATAGCCGACCAGCGCCAGGAGGAACAGGATCGGCGGCGCCATCATCAGCCAGCTGAAGACGGTGCCGCGATCGGCCCACTCGCTCAGCGAGAAGGTCCGGCGCGGGCGTGACGCGACGCCGATAAAGGGTTCCGAGCGGATCGCCACGGATGGCGCCCCGGGGACTCAGGCGGCCTTAGGCGGCCTTGTAGATTTCCCGCAACTGCGAGTCCGCCGCCTTGATCACGTCCTTGGTCGAGCTGCCGCTGCAGGCCTTGGCGAACATGTCGATGACGACGTACTTCGCGACGGCCTCCGCCAGCCGCCGGTCGGGCGGCGCCGGCCAGCCCGGCAGATGGGCAGTCGCCATCGCGTCGCGGTACGGCTTGTTGCGCGGCTCGACATCCCACATCGGGGCGTTGTCATAACCCTTCAGCACCGGCTGGTAGTAGCTGTCCGCCGAGGCATACCAGGCGCCGAGCTGCTTCTCGTCCATCAGCCATTTGAGGAAATCGTGCGCCGCCTCCTTCTGCGGCGAGAAATTGAAGACCCCGTGGGTGATCGAGTTCATCAGGTGGAACCGGCCCTTCGGCCCCTGCGGGTTGAGCGCCTGGTCGGTGACCTTGGCGATGTCCGGGAAGTCGCGCTTGGCGAGCCACAGGATGCTCTCGGCATTGTTGGTGCATGAGATCTGCTCGGCGTACCAGGCCTTGTTGTTGCTGACGTCGGTCCAGCTCAAGACGTCGTCGAGCATGCAGTCCTTGAAGAACTTGCGGGCGAAGTCGATTGCCGCGGCGGTTTCCGACGAGTCGATCGAGACCGTCTTGCCGTCCTTTTCCACCTCGTGCCCGCCATACGACCACAGCAGCGGATAGAGCCAGCCGTGATTGTCGCCAAAGCCATGGCCGAGCTCGAAGCCGAACGGATGGTCCTTGGCCTTCAGCTTCTTCCCGACATCGTAAAGTTCTTCCCAGGTGTCGGGGAATTTGGTGACCCCGACTTCCTTGAACCAGTCGGTGCGCCAATTCATCAGCTGGCCGATATTGCTGAAGGGGATCGCCTTCCACTTGCCGTCGACCATGCCGGCTTCCTTGCCGACGTCGTACCAGCCGCCCTGCTTCTTGCCCATCTCCTCGGCGATGTCGCTGACGTCGAGCAGCTTGTCCTGGTAGAGGAACGGGAAGAGCAGCGCGAGCATGCTGATGTCGGCGCCCGAACCCGTTTCGATCACCGTGCTGTCGCGCGCCGGCAGGCTGCCGACGCTGGTGATCTCGTAGACGATTTTGACGCCGGTCTCCTTTTCGTAGTTCGGCGCCAGCGTTTTCTGGAAAAATTCGTCGAAGACTTTGATGAACGAGCTTTCGTGCAGCATCGTGATCGTCGGTCCGGCGGCTTTCGCCCGCCACGGCAAAGCGCCGGCGCCGGCTCCGGCGAGCGCGATCTTCAGAACATCACGGCGCGACGACTTGCTCATATGCTCCCCTCCATCCCCGGCGGCGTTTCCTTACCGCATCCTTGCAAGAGGCATGCTATTGCGTTTCGCCGCGCGCCGAAAGTCAAACAATCGCGCCGGTTTAACGCAGCCCGATCAAGTTCTTGCGACCGGGATATTGTCGATCAGGCGGGTGTGGCCGAGATGCGCCGCCGCGAGCAGCCGCGCCGGCCGGCTCAGCTCGAAGAGCCGCGTTAGCGTTACGCCGTCCCGCAGCTCCAGGTATTCGATCGCGAAACCCAATCCGGTAAGCGAGGCGACCGCCCGCTCCAGAACCGGTCCGGGCGCCGCGCCGCGGCCGATCTCGGCGGCGGCCTCGCGCATCGCCCGGTTGAGGTGCGGCGCGACGCGGCGCTCCTCAGCCGAGAGATAGACATTGCGCGACGACAGCGCGAGACCGTCCGGCTCGCGCACGGTCGGTACGCCGACGATCTCGACCGGCAGGTCGAGATCCCGCGCCATGCGCCGCACCACCATCAGCTGCTGGTAGTCCTTCTCCCCGAAATACGCGGCGTTGGCGGTTGCCTGGATCAAGAGCTTGGCGACCACCGTCGCGACCCCGTCGAAATGCCCCGGCCGCTGCGCCCCGCACAGCCCCTGGCTGGGGCCCCCGGTGCTGATCGTCGTCGCGAAGCCGTCGGGATACATCTCCCCGACCGGCGGGATGAAGACCAGATCGGCCGCCGCTCCCGCGAGCTTCGCCAAATCATCCGCCTCGGGCCGCGGATAGGTCGCGAAATCCTCGCGCGGGCCGAACTGCTTGGGATTGACGAAGATCGACGCCACGACCCGCTCGCACTGCCCTCGCGCCGCCGCGACCAGCGCCAGATGCCCGGCATGCAGCGCGCCCATCGTCGGCACCAGCCCGACGCGCTCGCCTGCGGCGCGCCACAGCGCGACCTGCCGGCGCAATCCGGCGACCGAGCGCGCGACCGGCGGCGATTTGCCGTTCATCCCTCTCTCCCGTCACAGACGCATTCGGGGCTGCCGTCTAAAGTCGCCGGCGCGAACCAATGCCGCGCGTCTTGCGCGGAAATTCAAAGACATCCGCTTGCTGAAAGGCTAACTGCATCGTCGCCTCGCTCCTCCGCGGCTCACCATGCCGATTGAAATTCCCGTTTCAACGCCGCGATGCGCTCTTCATCGCGCTTGTAGAAGGTCCATTGCTTGATGCGCTTGCCGCGCACCAGGCCGGTGGCCGAGAGGATTTTCAGGTGCTCGCTGGCGGTAGGCTGGGAGACTCTCAGCTTCTTGGCGATGAACACCGCGCAGACTCCGTCCTCGACCAGATCACCGTCGATTTGCGGCGGGAAGTGCAGCCGTGGGTCCTTGAGCCAGGCCAGTATCTGCAGACGGCGTTCGCTGGCGAGCGCCTTGGCGACAGCGGCGATCATGTTCGGGAATTTGCCAATTGCCTAACTCGAAGTCAAGGCCCTGCCGCTAGACGCGCGGGCTTGCGGCGCAGCAACGGTTCCGGCCAAATGCGGCGGCAAAGCAGCGAGGCGGGCGCGGGCGGTGGACGAGGTCGAGACGGTGGTGGTCGGCGCCGGAGTGATCGGCCTCGCCGCGGCGCGCGCGCTGGCGCTGGCGGGACGCGAGGTCGTCGTCCTCGAAAAGGCCTACACGATCGGCTTCGAGACCTCCTCGCGCAACAGCGAGGTGATCCACGGCGGGCTCTACTATCCGAAGGGCAGCTTGAAGGCGACCGCCTGCGTCGAGGGCCGCCGCCGCCTCTACGATTACTGCCGTGAGCACGGCGTGCCGCACGAGGCGATCGGCAAGCTGATCGTCGCGACCAGCGAGGAAGAAATCCCCGGCGTCGAGAAGATCGAGGCGGCGGCCAAGGCCAACGGCGTCGACAACCTCGAATGGCTTTCGGTCACGCAAGCGCAGCGGATGGAGCCGGAGCTGCGTTGCGTGGCCGCCCTGTTGTCGCCGTCGACGGGAATTATCGACAGCCACGCGCTGATGCTCGCCTATCAGGGCGAGGCCGAGGCGAACGGCGCGATGGTCGCATTTAAGACGCCGCTCATCGGCGGCACGGTGCTGGCCGACGGGTTCGAGCTCGAGGTCGGCGGCGATGAGCCGGCGACCATCCGCTGCCGCTATCTGGTCAACGCCGCCGGGCTGTTCGCCCCGGCGCTGGCGCGCTCGATTGCCGGCATCCCGCTCGATACGATCCCGCCGGCCTATTTCTGCCGCGGCTGCTATTTCACGCTCGCCGGCAGAACGCCGTTCAAGCGGCTGATCTATCCGGTGCCGGTGCCGGGCGGGCTCGGCGTCCATATCACGCTCGACCTGGCGGGGCAGGCGCGGTTCGGGCCCGATGTCGAATGGATCGACGATGTCGATTACCGCGTCGATCCGCGCCGCTGCGACTCGTTCTACGCCGCGGTGCGGCGCTATTGGCCGGGATTGAAGGATGGCGCGCTGCAGCCGGGCTATGCGGGCATCCGGCCGAAGATCAGCGGGCCCAACGACCCGGCGGCGGATTTCTCGGTGCAAGGGCCGGCCGAGCACGGCGTGCCGGGTCTGGTCAATTGCTACGGGATCGAGTCGCCGGGGCTGACCGCCTCGCTGCCGCTGGCGGACGCGGTGGTGCAAAAACTGCTGTAGGATGGGTAGAGCGCCAGCGAAACCCATCTCGCCGCTGCCAGATGATGGGTTTCGCTGGCGCTCTACCCATCCTACGGCCTACTACGGCCTACCATCCTACGTTGTGAGAGGGTTACCGGCGCTCGGCGACCCAAAGCCACACCGCCAGCGGCCACACCAACACGTCGCGGAAATTGCCGCGAAATATCTCGATCTGGCGGCGCCAGTGAAAATCGTGCGGCGTCATCGGCATCCGCGGATGGGCGAAAATAGCGGCGCCGATAGCGATATAGATAAGCGCGATGATGGCCGGTGTTTCCATCGTCCCCATATTCCATGAACGGTAAGGCGGGCGGGCGTAACCTATACGCTATGCATTAACCGGCCGTGGCCTTACGGAGGACCGCGACGACTCGCCGCAGATAGCTGATGGAACTATCTCTGTGCCGAAATGGAGCGGGAGAATAGAGCCGCGATGCTGATCGGCGTTCCGAAGGAAATAAAGACGCACGAGTACCGGGTCGGGCTGGTGCCGGGCAGCGTGCGCGAGCTGGTTCACCACGGTCATAAGGTCGTCGTCGAGAGCGGCGCCGGCGCGGCGATCGGCTTTGACGACCGGGCCTATGAAGCGGCCGGCGCGGGCATTTTGGCACGGGCCGCGGACGTGTTCGCGGTGGCCGAGCTGATCGTCAAGGTCAAGGAGCCGCAGCCCGACGAGGTCCGCGCGCTGCGCGAGGACCAGGTGCTGTTCACCTATCTGCACCTCGCCGCCGATCCGGCCCAGACCGAGGGGCTGCTGCGTTCGGGCGCGGTCGCGATCGCCTACGAGACGGTGACCGACAATCGCGGCGGCTTGCCGCTGCTGGCGCCAATGAGCGAGGTCGCTGGGCGGATGGCCATCCAGGTCGGCGCGCATTGCCTGGAGAAGGAGCAGGGCGGCACCGGCATCCTGCTCGGCGGCGTGCCGGGGGTACCGGCGGCCAAGGTGGTGATCCTCGGCGGCGGCGTCGCCGGCACCAACGCGGCGCGCATGGCGATGGGGGTCGAGGCTTACGTCACCGTGATCGACAAGTCGCTGCCCCGGCTCTACGAGCTCGACATGCAGTTCGGCGCGCAACTCCACACGCTGTTCTCGACGGTCGAGAACATCGAGCGCGAGGTTCAGGCCGCCGACCTGGTGATCGGCGCGGTGCTGGTGCCCGGCGCGGCGGCGCCGAAGCTGGTCGGCCGCGAGCTGGTGCGGGCGATGCGGCCGGGCTCGGTGATCGTCGACATCGCGATCGACCAGGGCGGCTGCTTCGAGACCAGCCGCCCGACGACGCACGCGTCGCCGACCTATGTCGAGGAAGGGGTGGTGCATTACTGCGTCACCAACATGCCGGGCGCGGTCGCGCGCACCTCGGCGGTGGCGCTCAACAATGCAACCCTGCCGTTTGTCGAGGCGATCGCCGACAAAGGCTGGCGCCGCGCCTTGTCGGACGACGCGCATCTGCGCGACGGGCTCAATATCTGCCGCGGCAAGGCCACCCATCCGGCGGTGGCGCACGATCTCGGCCTCGCGCTCAGCCCGGCGGAAGGAGCTATCGCAGAATGAGCGCGTCGGGGCTTGAGCCGGGGCGCTGGTTTTCCTATTTCACTCATAGGACGATCGAATAGGGCCATGTCGCTGCATCCCCCCGCCTCGCTGTCGCTCGCGCTCGACCTTCGGTTTCACGCCTCCGACGTGGAGGGTTTCGCCGATGTCGACGCCGCTGCCCTGGCGGCGATCACCGAGCTCTACCGCGAGGTGATGCCGGCGGGCGGCGCGGTTCTCGACGTGATGTCGAGCTGGGTGTCGCACCTGCCGCCGGAAATCTATTACCGGCGGATCGTCGGGCTCGGGACCGACGCCTGCGTGCTGGCGGAAAACCCGTTCCTCGACGAATGGCGCGTCCAGGACCTCAACCGCGACCCGCAGCTCGCCTTTGCCAACGGAGAATTCGACGGCGCCGCCATTTGCGGCGCCGTTCAGCATTTTACCCGGCCGGCCGAGATCATCCGCGAGATCGGCCGCGTACTGAAGCCGGGTGCGCCGCTGGTCGTGACCTTTTCGAACCGCTGCCTGTGCACCCCGGCGACCGGGTGCTGGCGGCTGTTTGACGAGACCGGACAACTGGGGCTCGTCGCGCGCTATTTCGCCGAGGCCGGCAACTGGAGCGATGTCCGCTGCCTCGACCGCACTCCGCCCGGCGCTGGCGCGCCGGTCTACGCGGTGGTCGCGAGAAGCGCGGCCCCGGTTACTCAAGAATCGTAAGACACCATCGCCGTCACCGGGACCGGGATGCGATCGCGGCCGTTGAGAAAGCTCAGCTCGATGAGGCAGGCGGCGCCGACCACCGTGCCGCCGCGCTGGGCGACGAGATTGATCGCCGCTTCGGTCGTGCCGCCGGTGGCGATCAGGTCGTCAACCACGAGGACACGCTGTCCGGGGGCGATCGCGTCCTCTTGCATCTCGATCGTGTCGGTGCCGTATTCGAGATCGTAGGTGAAGCTCACGGTCTTGCCCGGCAGCTTGCCGCGCTTGCGGACCATCGCGAAGCCGCTGCCCAGGGCATAGGCGAGCGGCGCGGCGACGAGAAAGCCGCGCGATTCGATACCGACCAGCAGGTCCGCGCGCAGCGGGCGCACCGCCTCGGCGAGGCGTTCGACGGTGGCCCGCCAGGCCTGCGGATGCGCCAGCAGGGTGGAAATGTCGTAGAACAGGATTCCCGGTTTCGGGAAGTCGGGGATCGATCGGATATGTTGCTTCAGGTCCATGCGCCTCTCCGCGGCGGCCCTCGTGGCTTTCCGTTGCGGCATAGCCGCTTTTCGCGTAGTTGGAAAGGGTTAGCCCGCCGCGTTCCCTGTTGTCGGAAAAGCATGGCGCCAGCCGCGACAATTCTCGCATCGGAAGAACACGGCGAGACGGTCTTGCGGGCCGAGGGCCAATGGGTGGTGGTCTCCGCCGCCGAGCTCGACCGCAGCCTGCACAACCTTGAATTGCCGCAGGGACGGCATGTGACCGTCGACCTCTCCGGCGTCGACCGGCTCGACAGTGCCGGAGCCTGGCTGTTGTTGCGCACCGAGCACGAGCTTGCCGCGCGCGGCAACGATGTCGAGCTGTCGAACCTGCAGGCGCGTTTCGCCCCGTTGTTCGACCAGGTACGGGCGCGCGGCGTCACCGAGCCGCTGCCGCACCCGATACCGCCGCACCACACCCTGATCGGCTTTCTCGAGCGGCTCGGCCGCATCACGCTGGTATTGCTGAACCGGGTCTACGACATCCTCGGCTTTGCCGGGCTGGTGACGGTCACGATCGGGCGCCTTCTCAAGCAGCCGCGCCGCTTGCGGCTGACCGCGACCCTGGTGCAGATGGAGGTCGGTGGGCTCGATGCGATGCCGATCGTCGGGCTCCTTTCGTTCCTGATCGGCGTCGTCATGGCCTATCAGGGCGCCGACCAGCTGCGCCGCTTCGGCGCCGAGATCTACACGGTCAACCTGCTCGGCGTTTCGGTCCTGCGCGAACTGGGCGTGCTGTTGGCGGCGATCATCATCGCCGGCCGCTCGGGCAGCGCCTTCACCGCGCAGATCGGCACGATGCAGGTCAACGAGGAAATCGACGCGATGCGCACACTGGGTCTCGACCCGATCGAGGTGCTAGTGCTGCCGCGGCTGTTCGGCCTTTGCGTCACCCTGCCGCTCATCGTGTTTTTCGCCGATTTCATGGGGCTGCTGGGCGGCTCGCTGATGTCGTGGGCGGCGCTCGATATCAACATCCCGAATTTCCTTACCCAACTGCAAACGGCGATCAGCCCGTCGACGCTTTGGGTGGGGGTCGTCAAGGCGCCGTTCTTCGCGGCGATCATCGCGCTGGTCGGCTGCTATGAGGGACTGAATGTGACGCGCAGCGCCGAGAGCGTCGGCAAGCTGACGACCCAATCCGTGGTCGAATCGATCTTTTTCGTGATCGTCACCGACGCGATCTTCTCGATCGTGTTCTCGATGCTGAAGATCTGACATGGCCGACGACAACGCCAGCGCCAAGGATGACGCCAAGGATGACGCCAAGGATGACGATTGCGTCATCCGCATCCGCAATCTGGTCAATGCCTTCGGCAACCAGGTGATCCATGACGGTGTCGATCTCGATGTGCGGCGCGGCGAGGTCATCGGCATCGTCGGCGGTTCCGGCACCGGGAAGTCGGTCATGCTGCGCACCGTCGTCGGCCTCAACCGGCCGCGTTCGGGCAGCATCGAGGTCCTGGGCCGCAATGTGCTGCAGATGAGCGCGGAAGAGCGGCACGAGCTCGAAACCCATTGGGGCGTCCTGTTCCAGGACGGTGCGCTGTTCAGCTCGCTGACCGTGGCGCAGAACATCGAGGTGCCGCTCAAGGAGGATTTACGCCTGTCCGATCGGCTGATGGCTGAAATCGCCGCGTGCAAGATCGGCATTGTCGGGCTGCCTGCCGACGCGGCTGACAAGTTCCCGGCGCAGCTTTCGGGCGGAATGAGAAAGCGCGCCGGGCTCGCCCGCGCCCTGGCGCTCGACCCGGACATTCTCTTTCTCGACGAGCCGACCGCGGGGCTCGACCCGATCGGCGCGGCGGCGTTCGACCAGCTGATCAAGGATTTGCAGTCGAGCCTGGGCCTCACGGTGTTCCTGGTGACGCACGACCTCGATAGCCTGTTCGCGATCTGCGACCGCGTCGCGGTGCTGGTCGACCAAAAGATGCGGGTGGCGACACTCGAAGAGCATTTGCGGGACGACCACCCCTGGATCCATGCCTATTTCCACGGACCGCGGGGGCGAGCGGCACAACCTGCGGAACGTGCCAGCCGCGCGCCGGCGCTCATTGAGCCGGTGTGAGGGGAGCGAGATGGAGACACGAGCACATTACGTCGCGGTCGGCGCGTTCGTGCTGGCGACGCTGTTCCTGGCTTTTGTCGCCGTGGTGTGGCTGGCGGGAACCCAGTTCACCACCAGCTTCGCGCATTACGACATCTATTTCGAGGGGCCGGTGTCCGGGCTCAACACCGGCGCGCGGGTGGAATACAACGGCATCCCGGTCGGCACGGTTTCGGACATCGAGATCGTCACCGACAAGGAAGAACTCGCCCGCGCCGGGAAGCCGATCCGCGTGACGATCGAGATCAAAAGCAATATCAACATCAAGAAGGATGCCGCGACGACGATCCAGACCAACATTCTGAGCGGCGTCTCCTATATCCTGATCTCGCCCGGCAAAAGCGACGAATTGCTGGAGGCGCACAAGGGCGAGCGCTATCCGGTGATCCGGTCGCGCCGTTCGACCTTTTCCAGCCTTGCCGCGCGCGGGCCGCAGCTGCTCGACAAGCTCGACGTGATCCTCGACCATGTGAACGACTTGTTGAGCGACGACAATCGCGCCGCCTTCAGCGCGACGCTCGACAACGTGCGAAAGGTCAGTGCAGCCCTCGCGCAGCACGGCGATGAGATCGCCGCCAATGCCGGCCAGGCGCTCAAATCGGCCGCCGCGCTGTTCGCCGATCTCGACCAGAGCTATTCCAAGCCTAACGGACTTAAGGATCAGGTCGGCACGTCGCTCGGCGATTTCGACAAGCTGGTCAAAGGCCTCGCCGACACCAACCGCCAGCTCGACCAGGCCGTGGGGGATTTGCGTCCTGGCCTGCGTAATTTCAGCCAGCACACGCTTGGCGACGTCGATTCCCTGGTTGGCGAGGTCCGCCAGTTTGTCTCGGGATTGGGGCGCCTGACTTCGCAGCTCGAACGTGACCCGACCCGCCTGCTCTTTGGCGATCGCCGCGAGGGATATAAGCCGAAATGACCAGAAGAAACGTCCCGCTGCGGCGGTTGACCGTCATCGTGATGGTGGTCGCGCTCGGCGGCTGCTCGAAGCTGTTCACGTCGGCGCCGCGGCCGCTGTTCCAGCTGACGGCGCCGGTCGACTTCGCCGGCGGCTTGCCGCGCACCGATGCGCAGATCGTGGTCGATGCGCCCTATGCGCCCGAGGGATTGGAGCCGCGCCGGATCGCCGTGGTGCGCGCGGCGAACGGCATCGACTACCTGGCGGACGGCGACTGGGCCGACCGCACCCCGGCGATGGTGCGCGCGGTGCTGGTCGAGGCGTTCGAGAACAGCAAGGCGGTCGCCGCGGTGGGGCCGGATACGCTCGATCTGCGCGCCGATTTCGAGATCGAGGGCGATCTGCGGCATTTCGAGGCTGTATACGATTCGCGGGATCCCAAGACTGCAGCCGCGCCGACGGTGTTGGTGGCGCTGGCCGTCAAGCTGGTCAAACTGCCCGAACGCAAGATCATCGCGCAGACCCTGCTGAGCGCGCGCGAACCCGCGGCGGCCAACGCGACTCCGCAGATCGTCGAGGCGTTCGACGCGGCGATGGCGAAGGTCGCGAAGCAGGTCGTTCAGTGGACGCTGAGCGACCCGGCCTTGTCGGCGCCGCGCGGATAGGTATCCTGTCCCTGTTTCGTTCACCCTCAAGAACCAGGCGGTCGTCAGATGGGGTCGGGGCGCGCGGCGTCTGCCGCGGCGGTCATTCGGGAGTGCCGGCGCAGCCTCGCGGCGCGCGGCGGGAGCGTCGTGCGCGAGGCTGTCGGCCGAACCGGCGAGGCGGAGGCCTGGCGGCACTATCCCGATGGCGACGCTTACGATCCGCTGAGCCACGCGCAGTATTTCTACCATCGCCATCCGCCGGCGGACGAAGCGGACCAGCACGGTCACTTCCACCTGTTCCTGCGCGCCGAAGGCATGCCGCGGGGGACGATGCCGCTGCTCCTGCCGGAAGCGGCGATCGCCAGCCTGCCAACCCCGCCGCAAGCCGCGCCCTTCAAGCGTGGCGGGCGCGACGAGGTGGCCCACCTCGTGGCGATCGCGCTCGACGCCGCGGGCGAGCCGGTGCGCCTGTTCACGACCAATCGCTGGGTGACCGGCGAGACCTGGTACCGCGCCGACGACGTGATCCGCATGCTCGACTGCTTCACCTTGGACGCGGCCGATCCGGCCAGCGCGCTCAACCTCTGGCTCGCCGCGATCGTCCGCCTCTACCAGCCCGAAATCGCGACGCTGCTGCACCGGCGCGACGAAGCGGTGATGGACCCGAAGCGCCGGCGGCGGCGGATCGAGGTCTTCGAGGACCCCAAATTCGAGGTCATCTCGAGCCTGGCGATCGACCTCGACCAGCGGCTCGCCGCGATCGACCGGCGCGCCGCCGAGCGCCCGTCCCGGCCGCAACCGGCGCCGCCGCCGCGCCTGCCGCCGATGGCCGAGGGCTGGGGAAGCTAAGTCGCCATCCTACGGCGCTGGTCTAGCTGTCGAATCCAAGCACGTTGTTCAGCTTTGAGGTCGGTGGTTTTCCGCCGAGGGCTGAGTGGGGTCGGGTGTGGTTGTAATCGGTGATCCAGGGCTGCATGGCTTGGCCTCGCTCGGCGGAGGATTGGTAGGCGCG
>DASRLO010000130.1:0-52842 GCA_035648415.1 Allostellaceae bacterium | reverse complement strand
GGGTGCGGCCGGGGGGACTACTCGGGGGCTACTCGTGCCGCAGATGCGGCGCCGCGGCGGCGCCGAGGATGCGCCAGGTGCCGGCGAAGCCGAGCAGCATGGTGAGCCCCACCGCGCCGGCGACAAGACCGACGAGCGGCGCCGGGGCGAAGCTCCAATCGGCGTCGAGCGGGCCGGTCACCAGCAGCCAGGCGACGAGCGTGCCGAGCGCCGCCGCGATGGCGACGCTGACCAGGCCCATCAGCCCGTATTCGACGAGAAACGCGGCGGCGATGGTGCGCCGCGTCGCGCCGAGCACCTTGAGCACCACCGCGTCGTAAACCCGGCGCCGGTAATCGGCGGCGACCGCGCCGCCCAGCACCAGCGCGCCGGCGATCAGCGTCACCAGCGCCGCGAGGCGGATCGCGGTGCCGATCGCGGCGATGATCCGCTCGATCGCGTCGAGCGCCTCGCGCACCGGGATCGCCGAGATGTTGGGGTATTTGTCGACGGCCTGGGCGACCAGCTTTTCTTCCGTGCCTGGCGGCAACCAGACCGCGGCGAGGACCGTGTGCGGCGCCGCCTCCAGCGTCCCCGGCGCGAAGACGATCGCGAAATTGATGCCGAGCCGAGTCCAGTCGATGCGGCGCAGATTGGCGATGGTCGCGGTGATGTCGCGACCCAGCACGTTGACGGTCAGCGTGTCGCCGAGCTTCAGCCCCATGCCCTTGGCCAAGCCGGCATCGAACGAGATCAGCGGGCCCCCGTGGTAATCGGCCGGCCACCATTGGCCGGCGACCACCTCCGAGCCGGGCGGCACCGCGGCCGCATAAGTCAGGCCGCGGTCGCTGCGCAGCGCCCAGCGCGCCTCGGGCGCGACCTGCGCTTCCTCGCCCGGCACCCCGTTGAGCCGGGTGATGCGGCCGCGCAGCATCGGCACCTGCGCCAGGCGCGCGCCGGGGATCGCCTGCACCAGCCCGGAAAAGCCGTCGAGCTGGCCGGGTTGGATGTCGAGAAAGAAATAGGCGGGCGCGGCTTCGGCGACGGTGGTTTCGATCTCGTTGGAGAGGCTCGCGCGCACCAGCGCCACCGCGACCAGCACGGTGAGGCCGATGCCGAGCGACAGCACGATGCGCGCGGTCGGCGCGCCGGGCCGGTGCAGATTGGCGAGCGCGAGGCGCAGCACGACCCGCCGCGGCCGCGGAAGCCGCCGCGCGAGGGCGACGATCAGCCCTCCCGCTCCGCGGAAGACGGCGAAGGCGGCGATCGCGCCGACTACATACCACAGCGCGACGGCGCGGTCGGGGGCGGTCAGGGTGACGAGCGCGGCGAGGGCGAGCCCGGCGACGAGGGTCGCGGCGAGCGCCGGCCACGGCAGCGCGCGCCGCGCGGGCGCGACGATGTCGCGGAACAGCGCGCCGGGCATGACCCGCCCGATCGCGGCGAGCGGCAGCAGCGAGAACATCAGCACGGCGAGGAGGCCGCTCGCCGCGGCAACGGCGAGCGGCAGCGGATGGAGACCGAGATGCAGCGGCACCGGCAGCAGCCTCGCCACCAACGGCGCGGCGGCGAGCGGCACCAGCGCGCCCAGCGCCAGCCCGGCGGCGATCCCGGCCACGGTCAGCACGCCGATCTGCACGGCATAGGCGGCAAAAATCAGCCGGTTTGGCGCGCCCAGCGATTTCAGCGTCGCGATCGTCGCGGTCTTGCCGGCGAGGTAATAGGACACCGCGCTGCCGATGCCGATCCCGCCGACCAGCAGCGCGGTGATCCCGACCAGGCCGAGAAACAGCGCGATCCGGTCGATGAAGCGCTGCAGCATCGGGCTCGCCTGGTTGGCGGTGCGTACTTCCCAGCCGGAATCGGGGAATTTTTCGCGGGCCTTGCGCACCCAGGCGGCGGCATCGGCGCCGGCCGGCAGCTTCAAACGGTACTCGTAAGTCACCAGCGCGCCGGGCTGCAACAGGCCGGTCGGGCCCAGCGCCGGCGCCGCGACGATGATCCCAGGTCCGAACGCCAAGCCGCTGAGCGCCGCGTCGGGGATAGGCTCGGCGACCGCGCGCAGCTCGAGGGTCGCGACGCCGATCTTGAAGCGGTCGCCGGGTTGCAGCCCGAGCCGCTCGGCGGCGGCCGGCACCGCCACCGCGCCAAAGGCGCCGTCGCGCTCGGCGAGCGCGGCGGCGAGGTTTTGCGGCGGCGTCAGGGTCAGCGCGCCGTAGAGCGGATAGGCGCCGTCGACCGCTTTCAATTCAATGAGCGTGTGGCGCTGCCCGTCGAGCGAGACCGCCATCGCCCGCAGCAGCGCGATTTCCGAAACGGCGCCGCTGGCGTCGAGGAAGCGGCGCTCGTCCGCGCTCGCCTCCCGGTGCACCAGCCGCGCCGAGACGTCGCCGCCGAACAGCACCCGCGCATCCTGGTGGATCGCGGCCGTCACCGTGGCGCCGAGCGAGCCGATCCCGGCGATGGCGCCGACCCCGAGCACCAGACAGGCGAGGAAGACGCGGAAGCCGCGAACACCGCCGCGCAATTCGCGCGCGGCAAGGCGAAAGGCATAGGTCAAACCGCCACTCCGCCGGTGCGGCCGACACCCGTGCGGCCGACAGGGACGAGACAGCGCCGCGCGGCTGGCGGCGCGTCCGCCGGCGACGGATCGGGGTCGCGGATTAACGCTTGAGCTGTTTTCCGCATCCGATCATTCTCTTAAAGCGCATGTCACCGGAAGCGAAGCATGAGAGGAACTCCGGGGTTCACGTCGAGGCTCTCCAGCTTCTTGATCGTCACTGCGATTCCGCTTGTTCTGATTTTGCTTTGTTTCGACATCTTCAACAGCATTTCGCTCTATATCGCGATAAGCAGCCTGCCGAAGCCTCCGGCGTCGCCGCTGGGTCTTCGCGAGGTTGCCGAGCTTGTCTCGTTTTGCGCGACCGCGATCGTGCCGGTCATCGCGGTGGTCGGCGGCTGGGTAGCGTATCGCCAATTTCAGGCCGCGGAGACGACGCGGCTGGTCTCGGTCTACATGGCCATTTCCGAAAAGTGGGATTCGGACGGCATCCGCGAGGCCCGCCGGCGCATTTACCAGTTCCAGTCGTTCTGGGAGGCGCATCGGACCGAGTTGGTGCATTACCCGGATGCCGCGCAATACCTCCACGCGCTGCTGTTGGAAAGCGGGGAAACATCGCGCCTATACAGGGATTACCTTCTGCTGATGTCATACCTCGAGGACATCGGGCTCATGTGCGAGAGCGATTATCTAAGAATCGCCGACGTGAACAACTTCATCGGCCAGGGGATCATGTCGACCCTTGGGCTATTGCTGCCGCAAATCATCTACGAGAGACGCGATACCAAGGATGCGGCGCTCTACGCCAATGCGCTGCAGCTCTATCGAGATCTGCCAACAATGAAGCCGAGGACGATTGCCGGCTTTGGGTTGTAGTCTTTGGGCTGTAGTAGCCGGGTTGCCGGCGCGCTCACGCCGTGGGCGGGACGCGTGACTTGTCGGCAAGCAGCAGGTGGCTGGTCATGTCGCGGTTCCTTTCCGAGCCCTTGCGAGCGTCAAGATCGCTGAATTAAAAATAGGCTGCCGGCTGGCGTGCCGCAAGGCGGAGTGGACACGGTTTCGCGCGGCCGGGTCCGTTCACAGCGCCACCTCACAGCACGCGGCGCAGCGGCGCGGCGCGGCGGTCTTCGACGATGCGGCCGTCGCTCATGTGCAGCTGGCGCTCGCAGCGTTCGGCGAGGCGCGGGTCGTGGGTGATGAGGAGGAGGCTCGTGCCCTGGCGGGCGTGCTCGGCGAAGAGGCAGTCGATGACAAGTTCGCCGGTCGCGGCGTCGAGATTGCCGGTCGGCTCGTCGGCGAGCAGCAGCAGCGGCCCGGCGACGACGGCGCGGGCGATGGCGACGCGCTGCTGCTCGCCGCCCGAGAGCTGCGCCGGGTAGTGCCCGAGCCGGTGGTCGAGGCCGACGCGGCCGAGCGCCGCCGCGGCGGCGGCGAAGGCGTCGCGCGCGCCGGCCAGCTCCAACGGGATCGCGACGTTTTCGAGCGCGGTCATCGTCGGGATCAGGTGGAAGGCCTGGAAGACAATGCCGACATGCCGGCGGCGCAGGAGGGCGAGGCCGTCCTCGTCGAGGCCCCCGAGGTCGCGGCCCGCGACGCTGACGCGGCCCGAGCTCGGCCGCTCCAGCCCGGCCGCGACCATCATCAGCGTCGATTTGCCCGAGCCCGACGGCCCGAGCAGCGCCACGGTCTCGCCGGCGCCGATCGTCAGCGAAATCCCGCGCAAGATGTTGACGGGGCCCGCCGCGCTCCCCAGTGTTAGATGAATATCCTCGATGACGACGAGCGGGCTGCCGGCATGTGGCGAGGGGGTCATCTCTGGTCCGACCGGCAGGGCACGAAAAAGCTCCGTCGATATGGCGCGGCGCTCGCGCTTTTCAACGCGGCATTGTTTGCCCTGTCGATGCCCGCTTTTGCCAAGACACCCGAAGTGCTGGCTTTTGGCGACAGCCTGACCGCCGGGCTGGGCCTGCCGGCGAGCGAGGCGTTCCCGGTGCGGCTCGCGGCGCGGCTGAAAGAGCAAGGCGTCGACGTCAAGATGGTCAATGCCGGGGTGTCGGGCGACACCACGACCGACGGTCTGGCGCGGCTCGACTGGGCGCTCGCCGACAAGCCCGACTTCGTCATGCTTGCCTTGGGCGCCAACGATGCGCTGCGCGCCATCGACCCCAAGATCGTGCGCGCCAACCTCGATGCGATGCTGACAAAGATCCAGGCGGAAGGCGCCAAGGTGCTGCTGCTCGGCATGCTGGCGCCGCCGAATTGGGGCGCCGATTACCAGCGCGCGTTCGACGCCATCTACCCCGATCTGGCGCAGGCGCATGGCGTGCCGCTCTATAAGTTCTTCCTCGATGGTGTCGCGATGAACCCTGAATTGAACCAGCCCGACGGGATCCACCCGAACCAGCGCGGCGTCGCGATCCTGGTCGACCGCATCGCGCCGCTGGTGGCGAAGATGATCGGCGGCGCGGCCGCGGGGGGCAAGTCGTGAGCGGCGGGTTCACCGCGGCCTTTGCCGCCGGCGACCCGGCGACGCTCGGCGCGCGCCTCGTCGCCCAGCTGCCGCGCGAGGCGGAAACCACGCTCGGCATCCTCTATGTCAGCGAACCGGCGGCGGCGGTGTTGCCGAAACTGGTCGACGAGCTGGCGGCCGGTACCGGGATCGCGCAATGGGTCGGCGGCGTCGGGCTCGGCGTCTGCGCCGGCGGCGAGGAGGTTTACGACCGTCCGGCGGCCGCGGTGCTGACCGCCGCGGTGCCGGAAAATGAGTTCCGCATTTTCGCCTCGACCGGCGACCCCGCCGCCGACCTGCCGCGCCATCACGGGCAATGGATCGAGGCGGTGCGGCCGATCCTCGCGCTGGTCCATGCCGACCCGCGCTGCCCCGATCTGCTGCGCGCGATGATCGACGCCGGCGCGGCGAGCGGCGCTTTTTTGGTCGGCGGCCTGGTTTCGCACCGCACGCCGGCGACCTTGGTGGCGAAGACGCCCGGCCGCAACGACGGCGGTCTCGGCCAGGGCGGCATCGCCGGGCTGATGCTGGCGCCGGGGGTCGGAATCGCCACCGCGCTCACCCAGGGCTGCATGCCGATCGGCCCGGTGCGGCGGATCGACGAGGCGCGCGACAATGTAGTGATGGCGATCGACGGGCGGCCGGCGCTCGATGTCTTCCGCGAGGATATCGGGCCGCAACTGGCGCAGGATTTGCGCCGGGTCGGCGGCATCATCTTCGCCGGGCTGCCGGTCGCGGGCTCCGATACCGGCGACTATCTGGTGCGCAATTTGATGGCGATCGACCCCGGCCAGGGCTGGATCGTGCTCGGCGCCGAGGTGTCGCCGGGCGACGCGATCGTGTTCTGCCGCCGCGACCCCGACAGCGCCAAGCAGGACCTGGCGCGCATGGTCAAGCAACTGGCCGGGCGGCTCAGCGGCCCGCCCAAGGCCGGGATTTACGTCAGCTGCGTCGCGCGCGGCGTGTCGCTGTTCGGCGACGAGGGGGTCGAGGCCAATGTGATCCGCGAGACGCTGGGCGACTTTCCGCTGGTCGGGTTTTTCGCCAACGGCGAAATCTCGCGCGACCGGCTCTACGGCCATACCGGGATTTTGACGCTGTTCACCTGACCCAAACCGTCATTGCGAGCTCAGCGAAGCAATCCCGTGCCGGGTGCGCACTCCCATCGATTGCTTCGTCGCCTGCGGCTTCTCGCAATGACACACGGGAAGAAAAATGCTGCGCCTCTTCGTCGGGATCGAATTTCCGCCCGAATTGAAATTGCGGCTGTCGCTGCTGCAGAGCGGCATAGCCGGGGCGCGCTGGATCGATCCCGGCAATTTCCATCTGACCCTGCGCTTTATCGGCGAGATCGACGAGGGCGCCGCCGCCGATGTCGACGAGGCGCTGCTGCCCCTCAGGGCGCGGCCGTTCTCGGTGCAGCTCGCCGGGGTTGGGGTGTTCGGCGCCGAGAAGCTGCGCACCCTCTGGGTCGGGGTCGAGCGCGAGCCGACGCTGATCGTTTTGCAGGGCAAAATCGAGCTGGCGCTGATCCGCGCCGGGCTGCCGCCCGACCCGCGCAAATTTGCCCCGCACGTGACGCTCGCCCGGCTGCGCGACCCGCGCCGCGGCGAGCTGCAGGAGTTTCTCGCGGCGCACGCCCCGTTTCGCGCCGCGCCGCTGCGGGTCGACCGGTTCAGCCTGATCGCCAGCTATCCGACCAAGGCCGGCGCGGTCTATGAAGACCAGGCGGATTACCAACTCCGCGGCTGAGGGGGAAAAGATGGCGTATTGGCTCGTGAAATCCGAACCGGTCAAGTATCCGTGGGAGCAGATGGTCCGGGACCAGCGCACCCATTGGGACGGCGTCCACAACTACCAGGCCGCGCTCAACATGAAGGCGATGCAGGCGGGCGACCGCGCGTTCTTCTACCACTCGAACGAGGGCAAGGAGATTGTCGGCGTGGTCGAGATCGTCCGCGCCTTTTATCCCAACCCCGCCGAGCCGAGCGACAAATTCGGGCTGGTCGACGTGGCGCCGGTGATGCCGGTCAAGACGCCGGTGACCCTCGCGGCGATGAAGGCAACGCCCGAGCTGACCGGCATGGCGCTGATCCGCCAATCGCGGCTGTCGGTCGGCCCGGTCAGCGACGCGGAATGGGCGGTGGTTTGCAAGATGGCGGGGATCGAGGCATAGCCTGATCACCCTCACCCTCCCATCGCGCCGCGATGGGCCTCTCCCTCTCCCGCAAGCGGGCGAGGGGCTTTAGATTGCACCCGTCGCCCGGCTGCGCCATATCTCCTAAACGGCCACAATGGCACCGGGAGGAAATGAGGCGATGTCCGACCGCAGCGTGATCCCGCTTTCGGCGCAGCCCCGGATGGGCAAGCTCGACGAGGCCGAATATTTCCGGCGCTACCGGGAATCGATCGACGACCCGGACGGGTTTTGGGGGCGCGAGGGCAAGCGCCTCGACTGGGTCAAGCCCTATACGAAGGTGATGAACGCCTCCTTTGAGGGCGATGTGTCGATCAAGTGGTACGAGGACGGCACCCTCAACGCCGCGGCCAACTGCATCGACCGGCATCTCGCCGAGCGCGGCGATCAGGTGGCGATCCTGTGGGAGGGCGACGACCCGGGCGAAGACCGCAAGGTCACCTACCGCGAGCTGCACGAGCAGGTCTGCCGGCTCGCCAACGTCTTGAAATCGCGCGGGGTCGCGAAGGGCGACCGGGTGACGATCTACATGCCGATGATCCCCGAGGCGGCGTTCGCGATGCTGGCCTGCGCGCGGATCGGGGCGGTGCATTCGGTGGTGTTCGGCGGGTTCTCGCCGGACAGCCTCGCCGGGCGCATCGAGGATTGCCGCTCGACCGTCCTCATCACCGCCGACGAGGGGCTGCGCGGCAGCCGCAAGGTGCCGCTGAAGCGCAACGCCGACGCGGCCTGCGCCGCCTGCCCTGTCAAGGTCGAAACCGTGATCGTCGTCCGCCGCACCGGCGGCGAGGTCGATTGGGTGCCGGGCCGCGATATTTGGTATCACGAGGCCTGCGCCGCCGCCTCGCCCGATTGCCCGCCGGAGGAGATGTCGGCCGAGGACCCGCTCTTCATCCTCTATACCTCGGGCTCGACCGGAAAACCCAAGGGCGTGCTGCATACCACCGGCGGCTACCTCGTCTACACCTCGATGACGCACGAATACGTCTTCGACTACCGGCCGGGCGAAATCTACTGGTGCACCGCCGATGTCGGCTGGGTCACCGGGCACAGCTACATCGTCTATGGGCCGCTGGCCAACGGCGCGACCACGCTGATGTTCGAGGGCGTGCCGAACTTCCCCGACCCGTCGCGCTTCTGGCAGGTCTGCGACAAGCACAAGGTCAACATCTTCTACACCGCGCCGACCGCGATCCGCGCGCTGATGCGCGAGGGCGAGCACCATGTGCGCAAGACCCACCGCCAATCGCTGCGGCTGCTCGGCTCGGTCGGCGAGCCGATCAACCCCGAAGCCTGGCTGTGGTACTACGACAATGTCGGCGACGGGCGCTGCCCGATCGTCGACACCTGGTGGCAGACCGAGACCGGCGGCATCCTGATCAGCCCGCTGCCCGGCGCGACGCCGTTGAAGCCGGGCTCGGCGACGCGGCCGTTCTTCGGGATCGAGCCGGTCATCGTCGACGGCGAGGGCAACCGGCTGGCCATGGAACTGGGGGGCGTCGCCGAGGGCAATTTGTGCCTGGCGCGCTCGTGGCCGGGGCAGATGCGCACCGTCTACGGCGACCACAAGCGCTTTATCGAGACCTATTTCGCGACCTTTCCCGGGCTCTATTTCACCGGCGACGGGGCGCGGCGCGACGCCGACGGGTTCTATTGGATCACCGGAAGGGTCGACGACGTGATCAACGTCGCCGGGCACCGGCTCGGCACCGCCGAGATCGAGAGCGCGCTGGTCGCCCACCCCAAGGTCGCCGAGGCCGCGGTCGTCGGCTACCCGCACGACATCAAGGGCCAGGGCATCTATGCCTATGTGACCTTGCGCATCGACGAGGAGCCCAACGATCAGTTGCGCGGCGATCTGATGCAGTGGGTGCGCAAGGAAATCGGCGCCATCGCCGCGCCCGATTTGCTGCAATGGGCGCCGAGCCTGCCCAAGACCCGCTCGGGCAAGATCATGCGGCGGATACTACGCAAGATCGCCGCCGACGAGCACGACCAGCTCGGCGACGTCTCGACCCTCGCCGACCCGGCGGTGGTCGACGATCTGGTGGGAAATAGGCAGAACCGGGCGGGAGCTTAGGGTTCGACCCGCTCCTTAAGCCGAGGCGCATCTTCGGGGTGCGCTTCGAACCACAGGGCGTCGGCGCAGAGGTCGATCTCGTTCGGCCATTCGAGGCTGCGGCCATGCTCGCCGACACGGGCTTGCGCAAAAAACGCCGGATCCGCGAAGGCGGCGAAAACGCCACGGCCCATCTTATTGCCGAACTTGTGGTTCGTCTGCGCGCCATTGGCCCAGGTCAGGAGCACGGTGTAGGCGCTAGGATCGGTCGCGGCGGCAACGATGATTTTATCGAATACCTTCGGCATCCTTCGTTAGGTCGTCCATCAGTTGATCGACTGATCTGAAAACTACCCCGTGCTCTGCCGTTAGCCACTTGCGGTTAGCATCGTCAAGGATAGAACGACCGGCAGACCGGCCGCGATCATCAGTGCATAGCACATCGTTTTGATAAGCTATATGTGCGGCGACGAGTTCACCGTCGGCCCATTCTGCACATGCTTTTTGAAGGCGCTTTTCGTTTGCGCCCCTCACCGGTCGGCCGCTCCGTCCCCCAATATTTGCAAACGCTGATTGTCCAACACCCCGTTCGTCGATGAGGGCGGAAACATCGAGTTGTCGTTGCTCACGCTGAAAGCGCTCGCTGGCCTCTTCAGTAATGTAAAGGCTTGGTTCGTCAATCTCAGGTGGCGACGGCAATCCCATCCAATTCTGACCCCGCATCAGCAAAACGCCATGCCTCAAAGCGTTCTGAAATTTTATGGCCTGTTTGGGATGTATTCTGGGGTGACGCGAGTCATCGGGGCCAAACGACCATTTAAGATGCGGATGCCCCGCTTTAGTCACGATTTCGTGCCGTACATGCATGTAAGGTTGGGTAAAATAAGTTACGCGCAGTTGTTTCCGGATCGCCTCGATCCTGAAAGCAGCCGCACAAATAAATCCACGGCATCTTCCAGAGGCGATCGCTTCGCGTACGGACACGTATCTACAATTCGCAGCATCAAAAATCGTTTCCCATGCATTACTGTCTAAACTCGTTTGTAATGATTGGGCCCTCATCCCAAAGCCTGCCGCAGTTGTCGTCCCGCGACGACGAGCATCGCGAGGTCGGGGGTGGCGGCGGCGCGGAGTTCGGCGGCGATGACTTCGGCGGGGGCGAGCTGCGCGGCGCGGGCGGCGGTCCAGGCGGCGATGGGGTCGTCGGCGCCGTCGTCTTCCGTGGCGGCGGCGGTGAGGATGCGCTGGGCGAAATCGGCTTGCAGCGCGTAGAAATCGTCGATCAGGGTTTCGACCGCGGCTTTCTGCCATTGGGTTTCGGCTGGGAGGCGGCGGGCGGCGTCGCGCAGCCCGTCCAACGCGAAGCGGGAGCCGACGCCATAGAAAATGCGGGCGGCCCGTTCAATCGACCGGGCGGCGATCGGTTGGCCGGCGCGCTCGGCGAGATCGGCGATCTCGAACGCCGTGGTCAGGAAGACGATGCCGCCGACCCGCGCGGCGACCGGCTCGGGGACGCTCGCCCAGATGAGCTTGGCGACGCGCTGGTCGTAGAGCGCGCGTTCGCCGGCCGGGAGCAGCTCCGCGACGGCCGCGGTCAGTTGCGCGACCGCGGGCGCGAAGCGCGCGACCTCGTCGACGCGCTGCGTCCCCTTGGCGGCGCGCAGCAGCCACAGCGCGGCGTGCTCGACGAGGCCGGCGATGTCGAGCAGCATCTCGTACTGGATTGCGGCCGCGACATGGTTGTCGAGCGCCTCGATCGCCGCCCATAGCGGCGGCAGGACAAAGGCCTCGCGCACGGTGCGGTAGGCGCGGGCGATCTCGGCGGCGGGGCGCCCGGTGCGCGCCTGGAGGTCGTGGACAAAGGTGAGGCCGGCGCGGTTGACGACATCGTTGGCGACGAGGGTCGCGGCGATCTCGCGCCGCAACGGGTGCGCGGCGATTTGCGCCGCGAAGCGGTCGCGCAGGGCGGGCGGGAAGTAGCCCCGCACCTCGGCGGCCAGCTCGGGCGCGTCGGGGAGGTCGGATTGCAGCAGCTCATGGTCCAACGACATCTTGGCGTAGGCGAGCAGCACCGCCAGCTCGGGTCGCGTGAGGCCTCGGCGGACCACGGTGCGCGCCGCCGCGCGCGCCGCGATCTCCTCGTCGTCGGGGAGGAATTCGAGCGCGCGGTCGAGCCGCCCGGCTTTCTCCAATTCGCGGATGAGGCGCGCCTGGCGGTCGAGTGAAGCGGGCCCCCGCGCCTCGGCGACGGACAGCGCCTCGCCCTGCAGATAATTGTCGCGCAGCACCAGCGCGGCGACATCGTCGGTCATCTGAGCCAACAGGGGCTCGCGCTGCCGCGCGGTGAGCGTGCGGGCCGCGATGGCGTGGCCGAGCAGGATCTTGATGTTGACCTCGTGGTCGGACATCGAGACGCCGGCCGAATTGTCGATCGCGTCGGTGTCGATGCGTCCGCCGTGCTGGGCATAGGCGACGCGGCCCTTTTGGGTGACGCCGAGATTGGCGCCCTCGCCCACAACCCGGGCGCGAAGCGCCTCGCCATCGACGCGCAGCGCGTCGTTGGCCTTGTCGCCGACCTGGGCGTGGGTCTCGGCGCGCGCCTTGACGAAGGTGCCGATGCCGCCAAAGAACAACAGGTCGATCTCGGCCGTCAGCAGCTTGCGGATCAGCTCCGCCGGGGTCAGCGTGTTCTCGGCGATGGCGAAGACGCTCTTCATCTCGGCGCTGATCGGGATCGATTTGGCCGCACGGTCGAAGACACCGCCGCCCGGCGAGATCAGCGTCGCGTCGTAATCGGCCCAGCTCGAACGCGGCAGGTCGAACAGCCGCCGGCGCTCGGCGAAGCTGGCAGCGGGATCGGGGTCGGGATCGATAAAGATTTGCAAATGGTTGAACGCGGCGAGGAGCCTCGTGTGGCGCGAGCGCAGCATGGCGTTGCCGAACACGTCGCCGGCCATGTCACCGACCGCGACGCAGGTAAAGTCGGTCGCCTGGATGTCGGTGCCGAGCTCGCGGAAGTGGCGCTTGACCAGCTCCCAGGCGCCGCGCGAGGTGATGCCGATCGCCTTGTGGTCGTAGCCGGCCGAGCCGCCACTGGCGAACGCGTCGCCGAGCCAGAACCCGTATTCGATGGCGATCGCGTTGGCGGTGTCGGAGAAGGTCGCGGTGCCCTTGTCGGCGGCGACGACGAGGTAGGGATCGTCCTCGTCGTGGCGCACGATTGCGGGCGGCGGCGCGATTCGGTGGGTTTCCGGGCTGTCCTTCCCCGGCTTGGCGGCGACGATGTTGTCGGTCAGGTCCAACAACCCGCGCATCAGGTTCTTGTAGCATTCGATCCCCTCGGCCGCGAGCTCGGCCCGGTAATTGGGGCCGGGCAGCGGCGGCTTCTTCAGCACGAAGCCACCCTTCGACCCAACCGGAATTATCACCGCGTTCTTGACGGTCTGCGCCTTCATCAGGCCGAGGATTTCGGTGCGAAAATCCTCGCGCCGGTCGGACCAGCGGATGCCGCCGCGCGCCACCTTGCCGGCGCGCATGTGCACGCCCTCCATGCGCGGGCTGTAGACATAGATTTCGAACAGCGGGCGCGGCAGCGGCAGCAGGTCGATCTGGCTCGAAGCGAGCTTGACCGACAAATAGGGCTTGGGACTGCCGTCGGGCCGCGGCTGGAAATAGTTGGTGCGCACCGATTTGAGGATCAGCAGCAGGAAATTCCGCAGGATGCGGTCTTCGTCGAGGCTTTCGACCGCGTCGAGCAAATGGTCGATCGCCTGCAGCTCGGCGACGATCTCCAGCGAGCCGCCTTTGGGCGGGGTCGGATTGCAGCGGTGCTCGAACAAGGTTACGAGCCGGCGGGCGATTTCCGCGTGCGCCGTCAGCGTGTCTTCCATGTAGGCCTGGCTGAAATTGCTGCCCGCCTGGCGCAGCACCTTGCAGTAGAGCCGCAGGATCACGGTCTGGCGTGCGCCGAGCCCGGCGGCGAGGACAAGCCGGTTGAACCCGTCATTCTCGATCGCGCCGCCGGCGATTTGGACCAGCGCCTCCTCGAAATTCTGCCGCAGCGAGGGGGTGAGGGGCGCCGGGATGCCGAGTTCGGCCAGGGTGAATTCGTGCACCCACACCGCGGCGCCGTCGATGCTGTCGATACGGTAGGGTTCCTCGGCGACGATGCGCAGGCCGAGGTTTTCGAGGACCGGCAGGATGTCGGACAGCACCACCGGCGCGTCACGGCGGTAGAGCCGCAGCCCCGGCGCCGGCTCGCCCGCGCGCGGATGCAGCGAGGCGGCGAGCGGCGCGCCGGCCAGCACCGCCTCGATCGGCGCGAGATCGGCGATCGCCTGTTGCGGGCTGGTGCGCGCCTGATAGCCGACCGGAAACGGTTGGAGCCGGCTCAGCCGCTCGTGCGCCTCGCCTTCGCCGAACGCGGCGAGCGCCGCTGCCTCGAGCGCGTCGACCCATAATAGCCCAGCCTCGGCGAGCTTCGCCTCGAGCGCGGCAATGTCAACCGGCGGCCCGGAAACTCCCGCGGGGCCTGGCGTCGTGCGGATGATGTAATGCGCCCGCGCCAGCAGCGAGTCGTCGACATGCACGTAATGGGTCGAGACGGCGCCAGCGAACGCCTCTTCGAGGATCGCCGCGAACCGGCGGCGCAGCATTGTGTCGTAGCGGTCGCGCGGCGCGTAGACGAGGCAGGAGACGAAGCGCTCCAGCGGGTCGCGTCGCACGAACAGCGCAATGCGCTGGCGCTCCTGCAAATTGAGGACGCCGATCGCGGTGTGATAGAGCGCGTCGCCGCTCGCCTGAAGCAATTCGTCGCGCGGCAGCGTGTCGAGGATGTGGATGAGCGCCTTGCGGTCGTGGCTGTCGCGCGGCAGCCCGCTGCGTTCCACCACCCGCTCGACCTTGCGGCGCACGACGGGGATCGTCCGCGGGTTGCTGTTGTAGGCCGACGAGGTGAAAAGCCCGACAAAGAGGGTGAGACCGGCAACCTCGCCATCCTCGCCGAAGCGGCGCACGCCGATCGCATCCATCGGTGCGTTGCGATGCACGGTGGAGCGCTGGTCGGTCTTGCTGACGATGAGGAGCCCGCGGCGGCGCATGAAGTCGCGCACCTCGGCCGGCAGCGAGGCGAGATCGCGCAAGCCGCCAAACGCGCGGTAGCCGGGCTCGCGCAAGACGCCAAGCGGCGGCGCAACGTCGGCCCCGGCGAAATCGTAGTCGCGGACGCCAAGCAGGGTGAAATTGTCGCCGTCGAGCCAGCGCAGAAAGGCGATGCCCTCGTTGACCTCAGCCGCCGGCAGCGGGGTCGTGGCGCTGTGCAGGCCGTTGCACAGCGCGGCCAGCGCCGCTCGCATCTTCGGCCAGTCCGCAACCGCGGCGCGGACATCGTCGAGCACGCCGCAAAGCGTCTCGGCGAGGGCGGCGCGCTTGGCGCCGTCGCGCTCGCGGGTGATCTCGATCTGCATCCATGATTCGCGGATGCCGCCGGCCGCGCCGAATGCGGTGAGGCTGCCGTCGCCGTCGCGGGCTGCTTCGACGACCGGATGGATGACGAGTCGCACCGCGCCGCCGTGGCTGTTGATCGCGGCGGTCGCGGAATCGACGAGGAAGGGCATGTCGTCGTTGACGATCTCGACGATCGTATGCGGCGACGCCCAGCCGTCTTTCGCCGGGGCCGGGTTGTAGACGCGGACCCGCGCCTCGCCCGCCGGCCGCCGGGCGGCGAAGCGCCAGAGCGCCAAAGCCCCGCCGCACAAATCCTCGGCCCCGCGCTGGGCGATGTCGGCCGGCGGGGCGTGCTCGTAGAACGCGGCGACGAAGGCGCGCGCCTGGTCGGGCGCCAAACCGTGCGGCCGGCCGTGCCGCGCGGCCGATTCGCCGTTTTCGAGGCGCGCGTCGATCAGCGTCGCGGCGCGCGCCACCGCCTGCGCCTTGTCGTCGTCGATATTGCTGGTCACGGCCTCGATCCGCTTGCCGAAGGATCGGTTGGGTAGAGCCTCACAGCCTCGCCGCTAAGCCCAGGTGGAGCAAGGAGTTTCCGAAACCCGCCGCCCTCTGGAGAGGCAAGCTGCGCGACAAATTGGCGCTCGGGCCGAAATCCGCCGGATTTGGAGAGAATTAACGACAAAAGCGGCTTCTAAGGGATCAAGCGATTGGCGATACTCGTTGTCAATCGAACAGTCTCGTACGCGCTGGGAGGCCGCCGCCAAAATGGACATCATGGAATTCCATGTTTGCCAACAAACCCACGATATGCGCTGGGTGGTTCGCCTCGACAACGCAACATATGGTGCCTACCTCGACAAGGAGCAGGCGATGCTCGACGCCGTCGAGGCCGCGCGCGACGCCTGCCAAGCGGGTCGCGAGGCGCGCGTGTTCCTGCGCGAACGCGCCGCGGCAGCGCGGATCTTCTAGCTGCCGCGAATTTAGGCGTTGACGCGGGCGGGACGGAAGCACATTCGCCCCCGCGGGCTGCGCCAATTCAGATTAAAACATGCGGGCATGCCCCTAATCGGTGTCCTTGCGGACGGCCCGGCATACCGCCACTTACCTCTCATCACTGGTTAAGCCTTTTCGAAGCACCAGGGCAGGAAGACGCCATTGCGCTCCCCGCTCGAACGAGAGAGCGCAATGCGATCCAACGACAGCAGCCGGCGTTCGGTAGCGTACTGCCTGGAACGTGCGGCCCAGTGCGAGCGTTTGGCTGAGCAGGCGATGAACGCCCAGAATCGCGAGATTTTACTGGGCCTTGCAGCTCGGTGGCGCACCCTTGCCGCCGCGGATGGATCGCCGCCAAACCCGGAATAATCTCGGATGTCGGCGGCCGGGTTTCACTACAGGACCGCCATGGCAGACGAAACGGAAACGCCCCGAACCTTGCGCGACGAAGCCGAACACCTGCGTCGGCTCGCCGACCTGGTCAGCGACGAACGGACCTTGGTCGAGTTGCGGAAAATGATCGAGGAACTGGAGCGTCGAGCGCAGGAACTTGAGGGGAACCACTGCCGCTTGCCCTCCCTCGCGTCTGTTCATGCGCATACGGCACCCGGCCCGCTGGAGGGCGTCGCAACGGTACTATGAGAGCCTACGCACGGCTTTTGGTCCTCGCCAAAAAAAAGAAGGCCGCCCCGGTTGCCCGGAGCGGCCGATTAATCTTTGGAAAGTTCGGGCTTAGAAGCCGTAATAGCGATCGACGCTCTGCCCGTAGGTCCGATCCGACCAGTTCGGCTCGGCGCTCGCGGTATAGTTCGGGGCGCCTTCCAGCCGGCGCCGATCGATGTCGACGACGTACCCGTCCTGACGCGCGTCATAGGTGAGGGCTCGCCACGGCAAGGGGTGATAGCTCTCACCCATTCCGAGGAAGCCGCCGAACGACATGACCGCGTAAGCAACCTGGCCGGTCGATTTGTTGAGCATCAAATCGTACACCGAGCCAAGCTTGTCGCCTTGCCGGTTGTACACGGCTGTGCCGGTCACCTTGTCCGCGGCAATCAGATTGCGGGTTTCATCGGTAGCGATGTCGCCGCCGCGCGGCATGTTTGCACTCATACTCCACTCCTGATCCAGAGGTAACCTTACAACGTCCGGCCGGCGGGCACGTTCCCGCCGCCCTGGCCGAATGGCCTCGCGGCTGAAATCCTGTCCGGCAGGTCAGTGGGGAACCGCGCTCGTGGTCGTTCTCGTGACGGCGTTGCCCGTATCGGGATCAATCCGCGTCTGGGAATGGGTCTCCTCGGTTCCGGCGGGATCGTCGCGATAGGAGTGCTTTTCGGTGGTTACCTGCCCGTCCGCGTCGAGGCTCTTTTGCGTGGTCGATGCGTGAACGCTGCCGTCGGGTGCGACCATCGACTTCATCGTCGTGGAGCTGTCGACGGGCCCAGCCGGCGGGATCGCCGGGTTGATCATGGCGGGCGGGGATTGTGCGAGGGCGGCTCCGGAGATAATTGCTGCAGCCGCGGCTGTCGTCAGCAGGGTTTTAATCATCGGTCGACATCCTGAAAGTTTCCTATGCGGCAAACCGACAAGATGCCCGCCGGGTTCCCTCGACCGGCAACGCGAGGAGCCGCAAATCCGAGGACGAGCGCCGCCGCTCCTATTAAGGCGCCGACCATTACTGCGCTTTTTCCGCACTTTCCAGCCGCAGAACCATTGTCGCCAGCGGCGGCAGGTCGAGCGTGAGCGAAGCCGGCTGGTCGTGCCACGGCGAAAGCTCGGCGGTGGCTCCGCGGCCGTCGGCAAAATCGGAGCCGCCATAAGAACCGGCGTCCGTATTCAGCAGCGCGCGCCATTTCCCCGCTTCCGGCACGCCGAGCCGGTAGCCGGTGCGCGGCACGGGCGTGAAGTTGCTGACCGAGAGCAGCGGCGCGCCATTGCCGGCGGGCATCCGCAGATAGGCGACGACGCTGTGCTGCCAATCGTCGGAGACGACCCAGCGAAAGCCCGCGGCGTCATAGTCCCGCTCGTGGAGCGCCGGCTCGGCGGCATAGAGCCGGTTCAGGTCGCGCACCAGGCATTGGACCCCGCGATGCGCCGGTTGGTCGAGCAGGAACCAGTCCGGCTGCCCGTCGTGGTTCCACTCCCGTTCCTGGCCGAACTCGCCTCCCATGAACAGCAATTTCTTGCCGGGATGCGTCCACATGAAGCCGAGATAGGCGCGCAGATTGGCGAAACGCTGCCAGTGGTCGCCCGGCATGCGCCCCAGCAGCGAGCGTTTGCCGTAGACCACCTCGTCGTGCGACAGCGGCAGGATGAAGCGTTCCGAATACGCGTAGATCATGCCGAAGGTCAGCGAATTGTGGTGGTAGCGGCGGTGGACCGGCTCGTGGGCGATATAGTCGAGTGTGTCGTGCATCCAGCCCATGTTCCACTTGAAGTGGAAGCCGAGTCCGCCCTCGTCGGGCGGGCGGGTGACGCCGGGCCACGCCGTCGACTCCTCGGCGACCAGGATCGCCCCCGGGCAGCGTTCGTCGATCGAGCGCCGCAATTCCTGTAAGAAGCCGACGGATTCGAGGTTCTCCCGGCCGCCGTAGACATTCGGGACCCACTCGCCTTCCTTGCGGCTGTAGTCGCGATAGAGCATCGCGGCCACCGCATCCACCCGCAGCCCGTCGGCGTGGAAGCGCTCCAGCCAGTGCAGCGCGCTGCCGATCAGGAAACCCCGCACTTCGTTGCGGCCGAGATTGTAGATGAAAGTGTTCCAGTCTTGCTGGAACCCCTCGCGCGGATCGGCATGCTCGTAAAGCGGGGTCCCGTCGAACCGCGCCAGCCCGTGCGCGTCGGTCGGGAAATGCGCCGGCACCCAATCGAGCAACACCCCGATGCCGGCGTTGTGGCAGCGGTCGACCAGCAGCGCGAACTCTTCCGGGGCGCCGAGCACGGCGTTGGGCGCGAACTGCCCGAGCGGCTGATAACCCCACGACCCGCCGAACGGATGGGACATCACCGGCATGAACTCGACATGGGTAAAGCCCATGCGCGACACGTAGTCGACGAGTTTCTCGGCTAGCTCGGACCAGTCGAGCGGGCGGCCATCCACATGGCGACACCAAGACCCCGCATGCACCTCGTAGATCGAGAGCGGCGCGTCCGGCGCCTGCCGTTTGGCCCGTTGCGCGCACCATTCATCGTCCGACCAGCGGAACGGCGCCGGGTCGTCGACCACCGACGCGGTGGAGGGCGACGGCTCCGCCCGCCAGGCGACGGGGTCGGCCTTCATCGGCAGCGGAGCGCCATCGGGGCCGAGGAGCTCGTATTTGTAGAGCGCGCCGGCGGCGAGGCGGGGGACGAAAAGCTCCCAGACGCCGGCGCCATGACGCAGCCGCATCGGGTGCCGGCGCCCGTCCCAGGTATTGAAGTCGCCGACTACCGAAACGCGCCGCGCGTTCGGCGCCCAGACGGCAAAACGCACACCCGGCACGCCGTCCACCACCATCGCATGCGCGCCGAGGCAGCTCGCGAAATCGCGGTGCTTGCCTTCGGAGAGCAGGTAGACATCGAGCTCGCCCAGCAGCGGGCCGAACGAATAAGGGTCTTCGGTCTCCTGGATCGGGCCGCCCCAATCGATCCGCAGCAGATACGGGCCCGGCCCGGGGCTCGGCCCGGCAAAGAGGCCGCTGTGGCGCATCGGCCGCAGCACGGTGCGCCGGCCCGGTTCGTCCCGTGCGATCGCGGTGGCCGCGAAAGCGCCGGGCAGCATGACGCGCACGACATCGCCCGACGCGGCGGCGTGCCGTCCGAGCACCGCAAAGGGATCGAGGCTGCGCCCCTCGATGACCGCCTGCAGCACCGGCGCGAGGCTCAGGTCTTCATCCATCCCGCGCATCCTTCGCCGGCGCGACGATCCGCGCGGCGATCTGCGCCAGCCCGTGCAGCGGGATGCCGATCCAGGCCGGCCGGCTCGCCGCTTCGTAGCAAATCTCGTACGCCGCCTTCTCCAAGAGGAAGAGGTCGAGCAGGGCCGGCTCGGCCGCCTCGCCTACCCATTGCCGTGGGCTCTCGGCATGGACCGCGCGGTAGGCGGTGAGGAACGCTTCCGAGGCGTTCGAGGCGAACCGGTCGAGCACCGCCGCCTTGCCGGGACCATTCTGCGCCGGACCCTCGGCGCGGCTGGAGGCGGCGGCGACCGCGTAGTCGAACGAGCGCAGCAGCCCGGCGACATCGCGCAGCGGGATCGACTTGGCGCGGCGCTCGCCGAGCGGGCGGGCGGGTTCTCCCTCGAAATCGATGATGTAGGCGTCCCCGGAGGAGACCAGCACCTGCCCGAGATGAAAATCGCCGTGGGTGCGCGTCTTCAAGCTTCCGACCGCGGCTTTGGCCAGCCGCCCGATCGCCTCGTTCAGTTCCGGCTGGCGGTTTTTGAGCGCGGCCGCCACCGCCTGCATTTCCTCGTCGGGCCACTGGGTCGCTCCGGCGAGGGCGGTAAAGGCGGTATCCAGCTGCGCGCGCACGCTGTCGGTCCAGGCGGCGACGTCGGCGGCCGTTGCCTGCTCCGGCGCGAACGCCGGATTGTCGGTCGGCGCGGCGAGAATCGTGTGCAGTTCGGCGAGCCGCCGGCCGATCGCGGCGGCGAAATTGCCGTAACCGGCGAGCGCGTCGGCGATATCCTCGATCCGCGTCTCGGGATCGACCACGGCCGCCGAATTCAGCACCCGCGACAGGTAATCGAGCGTCCAGCCCCAGCCGTCGCCCTGGTTGCGCAGGAAACCCTGGACGAGAACCAGCGTATGCGGCGTGCCGTCCGGATCGTACCGCGTCACCTCGCCCAACAGCGGCGCGGTATTGGCGGAGCCGCGCTCGGTGAGGTAGCGGCCCATCTCGGCCTCGGGGTGTATCCCCGCAAAGACGCGGCGCACCAGTTTGAACACCGCCAGGTCGGCGATGATCAGCGAGCTGTTCGACTGCTCCGCCGAGAGGCGGCGGATCTCCGGCTTGCGGGGGATATCGATCTCGGCCAGCCGGGCGGTCGGCAGAAACCGGATCTCGCCATGGGCCAGAGGCCGCACGGCGGACAGCGCCAGCGCCCGCAACACCGCGATCGGCAGCGCATCGGTGGCGAAGGCGTCGGTCAGGAAGCCGACGCGCCGGCCGCGCCGCACCCGCGCCAGGGCGAGCTGCTGCGGCAGCGCATCGCTGAGGTCGTCCTCCCAGGCGATCGCCAGCGGCAGCAGGTAATGTTCGCTGTGGCGCGGCAGGGAGACCTCCAATTCGGTGAGGATCAGATCGAGCCCGGCGGCGGATATCGGCTCCGCCGTGGACAGGCGCGTCGCCTCGATCTTTTCGCCCTTCGAGGCAAACCAGCGGCGGCGCATCAGGTAGGCCGGCAGAGCCTCCTCCTCGAGCACGCGGCGTTCCTCGGGCGCCAGCACATCCTCAATGCCGTGGCGCAGCACCAGCGTTCTCAGTTCGGCCATCGGCTCCGGCGCCGGCAAATGCCAGTCGGGGAGGCTGGCGTCGGTCGACAGGATGAACCAGTAGAACGCGAACGGCGGCAGCGTCAGGAGGTAGGTCAATTGGCCGATCGGCGGAAAGGTCGAACCGCCCGTCAAATCGACCGGGATGCGCCCGGCAAACGCCGACAGGTCGAGCTCGACCGCCTGGATCACGCGCGACACGTTGCAGACGCACAGGATGGTCTCGTCCTCGTACTCGCGCAGATAGGCGAGCACCTTGCGGTTGCCCGGATAGAGAAAACGCAACGTGCCGCGGCCGAACGCCTTGTGGCGCTTGCGCACCGTCAGCATGCGCCGCGTCCAGTTGAGCTGCGAATACTGGTCGCCGGCCTGCGCCTCGACGTTGATGACCTCGAACCCGTAGACCGGGTTCATGATCGCCGGGAGCACCAGGTTCTCCGGGCTGGCGCGCGAGAAACCGCCGTTGCGGTCGGGCGACCACTGCATCGGCGTGCGCACGCCGTCGCGATCGCCAAGGTGGAAATTGTCGCCCATGCCGAGTTCGTCGCCGTAGTAGATGACCGGGGTTCCCGGCATCGACAGCAGCATCATGTTCATCAGCTCGATGCGGTTGCGGTCGTGCTCGAGGAGCGGTGCGAGGCGCCTGCGGATGCCGAGGTTCAGCCGAGCCCGGCGGTCGGCGGCATAGGTGCTCCACAGCAGGTCGCGTTCCTTGTCGGTCACCATTTCGAGCGTCAGCTCGTCGTGGTTGCGCAGGAAGATCGCCCACTGGCAATTCTCCGGGATCGCCGGCGTCTGGCGGATGATGTCGCTGATCGGAAAGCGGTCTTCCTGGGCGATCGCCATGTACATGCGCGGCATCAGCGGGAAGTGGAACGACATGTGGCACTCGTCGCCATCGCCGAAATATTCCTTGGCGTCTTCCGGCCACTGGTTGGCCTCGGCCAACAGCATCCGGCCGGGGGCGTAATCGTCGAGCGCCTTGCGCAGCTTTTTTAGGATGGCGTGGGTCTCGGGCAGGTTCTCGTTGTTGGTGCCCTCGCGCTCGACCAAATACGGCACCGCGTCGAGGCGCAGCCCGTCGACCCCGAGGTCGAGCCAAAAGCGCATGATGCTGAGGACCTCGCGCAGCACCCGCGGGTTATCGAAATTGAGGTCGGGCTGGTGCGAATAGAAGCGGTGCCAGTAATAGGCGGCCGCGACCGGATCCCACGTCCAATTCGATTTCTCGGTGTCGACGAAGATGATCCGCGTGTCGCCATAGGCGTCGTCGTGATCCGACCAGACGTAATAGTCGCGGGCCGCCGAACCCGGCTTGGCCGCACGGGCGCGCTGGAACCAGGCGTGCTGGTCGGAGGTATGGTTGATCACCAGCTCGGTGATGATGCGGATGTCGCGCTCGTGCGCGCCGGCGACGACGCGGCGGAAATCGGCGAGCGTACCGTAATCGGGATGCACGCCGCGGTAGTCGCCGATGTCGTACCCGTCGTCGCGCCGCGGCGACGGGTAGAACGGCAGCAGCCAGATCGCGTTGACGCCGAGGCTCTGGATGTAATCGAGCTTCTGCAGCAGCCCCGGAAAATCGCCGACCCCGTCATGGTTGGAGTCGTAGAACGATTTGACGTGAAGCTGATAGATGACCGCGTCCTTGTACCAAAGCGGGTCGGTCATCACCGAAAGGTTGCGCTTCTTCTTTTTCATCAGGCGGCTCCGGCCTGGGGACGGATCCGCCAGACCGCAAAGGGCATGATCGCGGGGTCGAGGCGGATGTGCTGCACCTTCCCGCTCCAAGTAAAGCTGTGGCCGTCCATCAAATCCGTCACCGCGACGGAGGCCGCGTCCGGCAGCCCCCACAGCCACAGCGGAATTTCGATATCGCATTCCTGCGGAAAACGCGGATCGAGGTTGACGGCGACCAAAACCACATTCTGCAAGTCGGGCGTCGCCTTCGAGAAATACAGGACCTGGGCGTTGAAGGCGTTGTGAAAGCTGATCCCGAGATGCGTCTGGAGCGCGGGATTGACGCGGCGGATATGGTTGAGCCGGGTGATCTCGGCGACGATGTTGTCGGGCGCCTCCCAGTCCCAGGCGCGGATCTCGTATTTTTCCGAGGCGGCGTATTCCTCGCGGCCGGGCAGCCCGCGCGCCTCGCACAATTCGAAGCCGCTATAGACGCCGAACAGCCCCGAGAGCGTGGCGGCCAGCGCCGCGCGGATCAGGAACCCCGGCCGCCCGGAAGTCTGCAGGAAGACCGGGTTGATGTCCGGGGTGTTGACGAAGAAATGCGGCCGGAAGAACTCGCGCGGCGGGGTCGTCGTCAGCTCGGTCAGGTACTCGGTCAGCTCGGCCTTGGTGTTGCGCCAGGTGAAGTAGGTGTAGGACTGCGAGAACCCGATCTTGCCCAGGCGATACATCACCTTGGGACGGGTGAACGCCTCCGCCAAAAAGACCGCGTCGGGATACCGGCCGCGCACCTCGGCGATCATCCATTCCCAGAACGGCAGCGGCTTTGTGTGCGGGTTGTCGACCCGGATCAGGCGGACGCCCTCGCCGGCCCAGAACAGCACGACGTCGCGCAGCGCGAGCCACAGCGAGGGAATCGCGCCGGCGGCGTAGAAATCGACGTTGACGATGTCTTCGTATTTCTTTGGCGGGTTCTCGGCGTAGCGCAGCGAGCCGTCGGGCCGCCATTGGAACCAGTCCGGATGCTCGCGCAGCCAGGGGTGATCGGGCGCGCACTGGACCGCGAAATCGAGCGCGATCTCCATGCGGTGCTCGGCGGCGGCGGCGCGCAACCGGCGGAAATCGTCGAGCGTGCCGAGGGCCGGATGGATCGCGTCGTGCCCGCCCTCGGCGCCGCCGATCGCATAGGGGCTTCCCGGATCGCCGGGCGCGGCGCGCGGAGCGTTGTCGCGGCCCTTGCGGTTGGTGCGGCCGATGGGGTGGATCGGCGGCAGATAGAGCACGTCGAAACCCATCGCGGCGATCGCCGGCAGGCGCGCGATAACGTCGTCGAAATTCCCGTGGCGCTGGGCGTCGCCGGATTGCGAGCGCGGGAACAGCTCGTACCAGCTGGCGAACCCGGCGGCGCGCCGCTCGGCCTCGATCGGAAATTCGGTCGGATGCCGGTGCGCGTGCGGCCGAAGGCGCGCCGAGGCCATCAAATCCGCGGTGGCCGGGGCGAGCAGCAAGCGACGGCGCTCCGCCGGTTCCGCTTCCTTCAGCTGCCCGGCCAAGGCGGCGAGCGCGGGCGCGGCGGCGGGCGCGGCCTGCGCCGCGCTTTCCGCCACCAGCAGCCGGCCTTCCTCCACTTCCAGATCGATCGGCAGCCCGGCGGCATGCTTCTTTTCGAGCTCCTCGGCAAAACTCCCGAAATGATCCTTCCACGCGAGGATGGTGAACAGATAGCGGCCGAGCCGGCTCAACGGAAAACGCGCGGTCCATCGGTCGTTACCGGCCGCAACCATCGGGATTTCGCGCCATGAATCTTCGTCCGCCGGCCGCCAGAGCAGCGCTGCGGCGACGCGGTCATGCCCGTCCGCGATCAAATCGGCGGAGACCTCGACCATTTCGCCGGCCAGCCGCTTGGCTGGAAAGCGGCCATCGTCGAGCGCCGGCGCGACCGCCTCGATCGCGATCCGGGGCGCGGCCGCGGCATCGGCCAAGCTGAACCCCGGACGGGCGATCGGCGCGGTGGCGGCGAGCCGCAAAATCCTGACATCGCCCGGCCCGAGCGTGACCGCCCCATCGGGGCCGAGCGGCGCACCCGCGCCCTCGTCATCGAACCCCGCGCCGCCGAACCCACTCGCCGTCAGCAGCGACGCCAGCGGCACCCTGACGGGATCGTCGAGGCTGGCGTTGGCGAGCACGAGCCGAGGTCGGGGGCCCGCGGCTCCGTCGGCCCGATCGACCACCAGCAAGGCCGCCGCCGTCGCCTCCGGTGGCGACAGGCTCCGCACCGAAGCCGCGGCATTTGGGCCGGACGACGAAGCGCACCGCGTGTTGGCGGCGGCGATTTCCGCCGTCAGGTCAAAGGGCGCATCGGCGGCAAGCAGCGCGAAATCTCCGGGCCGGTCCCGCGCCGGGTCCATCGCGCGCGTCGCGCCGTATTCAAAGCCCATCGGCATCAGCCAGCCGGCGCCGTAGGCCGTGGTGAAAGCGATCGCGCGCTCCGCGGCCCGCCGCGCGCGGCTGGAATCCCGGAACAGACGGCCGAGCCGGCGGTCGAAGGGCGCCTCCGGCATGGCGATCACGGCGGCGATTTGCGTCAGGCGATCGACAGCCTCGGCGAAGCCTTCGGCGCGGTAGTCCCAGTCGCGCGAACAGGAGGCGACCAGGTCGAACCCGCAATCCGGCGCCGCGCTCTCCGAAGCTTCGGCGCCGGACGTCGATGCCATGAAGCTCGCATCGGGATGGCGCTGCCGCACGGCCGCGATCAGTTCGTGCCACAACAGCGGCGGCGCCCGGCGCGGGCGGATGCAGCGAAAGCCGGCAATGCCGGCATCGGCCCATTCGATCAGGCGCGTTGCCCACCACGCGACGAGCCCCGCCTGATCTCCCTCGGCCGACAGCAGGGCGACGCCCGGCTGCCGCGGCGGCCGCCGGGGATCGGGAAGCTCGTCGGAGGCGTCGGCGCGGTACCAGCCGGCAAGGCCGTTGCCGCTAGCCTGCTCGGCGGCAACCTTGTCGATCACCACATCGAGCAGCGGTCGCAGCCGGCGGGCGCGGCTCTCTCCGGCAAAGCGTGCGAGCGCCGCGACCGCATCGCCGCCACCCAGCCGGGGGTCCAACCGCTGGTGATCGGCCGTCAAAAACAGGTCGCCGGTCCGGCCCGCAGCGAATGGCGGCGCGACGACGATTGCGTCGAACCTCATCGCCGCGATCCGGTCCAATTGCGACGCCCATGCGTCAATTGGTCCGGCGAGTAGGGGATGGAGGTAATAAAATTGAGTTCCGAGCATCCTAGGCTTGCACGATCGCTCACTCCGCAGGCCATCATTGGAGTGCGCGAGTCGCGGCTCCCCCTCCGTAGACAATCCGGCGCTGCCTTCCGTTCCGACTATAGCCTGGGAGGGTTTCGCACGCCTTCCGCGCCGGCACCAGCCGGCCGGAGGATTTTCGCGAAGTTTGGCCGGAGGTTCGAAATGCCGCAACCCAGCCGATCGCGCCGAGCGACGCAGGCATTAGCCGAAACCTTTGACGCACTGGCGACCACCGCCAGGGCCTCCGATTGCTTGTTTCAGGATAGGAACCATGCCGGTTGAAGGCCGTTTTCCACGAAAACGATATTCGACGAGGGGGACCGGGATGGAGCAGTCGGATTGCCGCAAAGCGCGCAGTTCCGCCAGAGTTTTAAAACACCTGACATTCCCGAGCCCTTCCGTTCGTGGTGGGCCCGCGTCCCGGCAATGCGACGGTGATGCCGCTCGCCTCAAGAAAGCCTGTTTGACGGGTCGGCGCCAGCTCTGACGGCGGCGAAAATTCGGCGTGAATTGTCCGAATGGCCGCGATATTCAAACCAAGCGCGAATTTGGCCGCCACATTGACCCTCCTCGGCGTATTGGCGCTTGGCCTGGGCGGGGTCGGCTGGTGGTGGCTGTGGCCGCGCACGAATTTTGTTCGCCACATCTTGTGGCCGGTCGATCAGCCGGTGCCGTTCAGCCACGAGCACCATGTCGCCGGTCTGGGGATCGACTGCCGGTTCTGCCACACTTCCGTGGAGGTGTCGGCGAACGCGGGCCTGCCGCCGACCTACACCTGCATAACCTGCCATTCCCAAATCTGGACAAATGCGGCGCTGCTGGCGCCGGTGCGACAAAGTTTAGCGGATAACAAGCCGATCGCCTGGAACCGGCTTACCGATCTCCCGGACTATGTTTACTTCAATCACAGCATTCATATCGCCAAGGGCGTCGGCTGCTCGAGCTGCCACGGGGCGGTCGATCGCATGCCGCTCACCTACAAGGCCAAGAGCCTGACGATGCAGTTCTGCCTGGACTGCCATCGCAACCCGGGCCCGCAATTGCGGCCGAAAGCCGAAATCTACAATACCGAATGGCAGCGGACCGCGGCCACGCCGTCGCCCGCCGCATTGCTGGCCGAATACCATGTCGGCGGCCGTACCCTGACGGATTGCTCGATATGCCACCGCTGAGGAGACAATGGCGCAGCCTGGAAGAGGCGGCGCGGGACCCGTCCTTTGTGGCGCGGGCGGCGCAGGAATTTCCGGGGCTGGCGGAGGCGCTGGCCGCACCGCGCGACCGCCGGCGGGTGCTGAAGCTGATGGCGGCGGCGTTCGCCATGACCGGGCTCGGCGGCTGCGACGACGGCGCGCCCGGCGGGACCCTGATCCCGGCGGTGCGGGTGCCGCCGAATATCGTTCCGGGGCTGCCGAACTTCTACAGCACCGCCAACGTCGTCAGCGGCTATGCCGCCGGCGTGGTGGTCGAGCACCAGATGGGGCGGCCGATCAAGGTGGAGGGAAACCCGCTGCATCCGGCGAGCCTCGGCGCCACCGATGTGTTTGCTCAGGCGCAATTGCTCGATTTCTACGACCCGGATCGCGCCGCGGGGATCATGCGGCGCGGCGAACCTGCCGACCGGCAGGACCTCCTGACCGCGCTGGCGGCGCGGCGCGCGCAGATTGCCGAAAGCCAGGGCGCCGGGTTCCGTATCCTGACCGGCACGGTAACTTCGCCGACCCTGGCGGCGCGGCTCGATGCGCTGCTGTCGCGCTATCCCCAGGCTCGCTGGCACCAATGGGAGCCGGTCTCACGCGACAATGTGCTGCAGGGCGCCGTCGCCGCCTATGGCCGGCCGGTCGACATCGTGGCGAAACTCGACGCCGCCGACGTGGTCTTGGCCATCGACAGCGACCTGCTGAGTTCCGCGCCCGGACATGTGCGCTACGCGCGCGAGTTCGCCTCCCGCCGCAACCCGACGCGCACACGCAAGATGAGTCGGCTCTACGCCGTCGAGCCGACGCCGAGCTTGACCGGCGCCGCCGCGGACCACCGCTTTGTCGCCGGGCCGCGCGAGTTGCACGGAATTTTCCTGGCGCTGGCCGCGGGCATCCTGCAGCGCCCGGCCTCCTCCACGGCGCCGGGCTGGGTCGACAAGGTGGTGGCGGACCTCACCGCGAACCAAGGCCGCGCGCTGGTGCATGCCGGGCCCGGCCAGCCGGCCGAAACGCATGCGCTGGTCCACGCGATCAATGAGAAGTTGGGCGCTCGCGGAACCACCCTGGAACTCGTCGAGCCGGCAGCGCACGCGCCCGTCGACCAGGCGGCGTCGCTGCGCGATCTGGTCGAGGACATGCGGGCCGGCAAGGTGAGCACCTTGCTGATCATCGACAGCAATCCCGTCTACGCCGCGCCCGGCGCGCTCGGTTTTGCCGCGGCCCTGAAACGCGTCGCCTTCAGCGTGGCGTTGATGCCGGCGCCGAACGAAACCGGCGACGCGACGGTCTGGGCCGTGCCGATGACGCATCCATGGGAGGATTGGGGCGATGCCCGCGCCTATGACGGCACCGCGACCATCTTGCAGCCGCAAGCCCTGCCGCTCTACGACGGCGCCAGCGCGGCCCGAATGCTGGCCCTGTTCGGCGATCCCGCGCCGCCCGACACGCTCGCGATCGTGCGGGCGACATGGAACACCCGGCTGGGCGGAGATTTCGCCAAAGCCTGGCACGACGCGTTGGCTGACGGCGTCGTCTCCGACACCGCCAGCGCGGCGGCGACACTGCCGTTGCGCGCCGATGCCGCTCGCCAGACGCCGCCGGCGCCGCCCGATCTTCCGCTGACGATTTTGTTCCGGCCGGATCCGCATCTGTGGGACGGACGCTACGCCAACAACGCCTGGCTGCAGGAACTGCCGCGGCCCCTGACGAAGTTGACCTGGGACAATCCGCTGCTGGTCTCGCCGGAACTCGCTCGTCAGGCGAATTTGCGCAACGGCGACAAGGTCAGCCTGTCGATCGGCGACGCGAGCCTTACCGTGCCCGCCTGGATCGTGCCGGGCCAGGCGGCGGATTGCGCCGTGGCGCTGCTCGGCTTTGGCCGGCGGCAGGCCGGCAGCGTCGGGACCGGCGCCGGTTTCGACTTCTATCCGCTCGCCGGCCGCGCGGATGCGCCGTCGCTGCAAAAGATAGCGGGACATGTGGAGTTGGCCAGCACCGATCACCACAACCTGATCTTCAACGCGTCGGGAGATTTGGTGCGGCACGGCACGCTCGCCGAATACGTCAACGACCCGCATTTTCTCGCCGCCGGGAAGACCGAGCCGCGGCTCTATCGCTGGAAGCCCGAAGGGCCGGCGGCGTGGGCGATGAGCGTCGATCTCAACGCCTGCATCGGCTGCAACGCCTGCGTCGTCGCCTGCCAGGCCGAGAACAACATCCCGGTGGTCGGCAAAGAGCAGGTGATCCACCAGCGCGAGATGCACTGGCTGCGCATCGACCGCTACTACGAGGGGGGGCCCGACGCGCCCGACAGCTATTTCCAGCCGATGCTGTGCATGCACTGCGAAGAGGCGCCGTGCGAGGTCGTCTGTCCGGTCGGCGCGACGGTGCACGATGCCGAGGGGCTGAACGTCATGGTCTACAACCGCTGCGTCGGCACGCGGTTCTGCTCGAACAACTGCCCGTACAAGGTGCGCCGCTTCAACTACTTCGCCTATGCGCAGGAGGAGCACCGGCCGGCGGAGGCGCGCAATCCCGACGTCACCGTGCGCGGGCGCGGCGTCATGGAGAAATGCACCTTCTGCCTTCAGCGCATCGCCGAGGCGCGCATCGCCGCCGACCGCGAGAACCGTCCGGTCGGCGAGGTGAAGACGGCCTGCCAAGCCGCCTGCCCGACCCAGGCCTTCACCTTCGGCAATCTGGCGGCGTCGACCAGCGAGGTCGCCAAGCGCAAACAAAGCCCACTCGATTACGCGGTGCTGGAAGACCAGAACACGCATCCGCGCGTGACCTACGAGGCGCGCATCCGCAACCCCAATCCGGCGATCGAGGGAGGCGGCGCGTGAGCGACATCCCGGCCCCGCGCGCGCTCGATCCGGAGAGCCGCATCGGCGGCCCGCGGCCGCCGCTCGCGCGCGACCCGGTGGTTCTGCCCGGCCCGACGATCGGCTCGATGACCGATTACATCTGTGCGCTCGCGCTGCGCCGCCGCGCGTTTATGTGGTGGCTGATCGCGGTGATCCCGGCCTTGCTGCTGACGGGCGTGCTGGTCGGCGCGATCCTATGGCTGTTCTACGCCGGTATCGGCGTCTGGGGCGTCGATTGGCCCGTGGTTTGGGGCTTCGCGATCATCAACTACGTCTGGTGGATCGCCATCGCCTCGGGAGGAACCTTCATCTCCGCGCTGTTCTATCTGGTGCAGGTCGAGTGGCGAACCTCGCTGAACCGCATCGCCGAGACGATGACCGTGTTCGCCGCCGCCTGCGCCGGGGTGTACCCCATCCTGCATCTGGGGCGGCCGTGGTTCTTCTACTGGCTGTTCCCCTATCCCAACACCATGACCTTGTGGCCGCAGTTCCGCAGCCCGCTGCTGTGGGATTTTTTTGCGATCCTGACCTATGTCGTCTCTTCGATCCTGTTCTGGTATCTCGGCATGGTTCCCGATCTGGCGACTGTCCGCGATCGCGCGGCGACGCGCGGCAAACAGGTGCTCTACGGTATCATGGCCCTCGGCTTCCGCGGCTCGGATCGGCAGTGGCGGCACTATCATGCAACCTACGGCGTGCTGGCGGCGATCATGGCGCCGCTGGTCGTCTCGGTGCACAGCATCGTCGGGCTGGATTTCGCCGGCGCCGCCACGGTCGGCTGGCATTCCACCGAGTTCCCGCCGTTCTTCGTCTTCGGCGCCCTGTTGTCCGGGTTCGCCATGGTGTTGCTCTTGGTCATTCCGCTGCGCCGGCTGCTGCATCTCGAGGACTTCATCACCGGGCGCCACCTCGATGTGCTCGCCCGGCTGCTGCTGGCGAGCAGCCTGGCGCTCGGCTACGCCTACATGATGGACGCGTTCATGGTGTTTTACGGCCCCGACCCGGCCGAAAGGACCATGTTCATCGAAAAGATCGTCGGTTATTACGCGGCGGTTTACTGGGCGACCATCCTGTTCAACATCGCCCTGCCGCAACTGATGTGGTTTCGGCGGCTGCGGCTAAACCGGACGCTGGTCATGCTCGTCTGTTTCGGCGTCATCGTCGGCATGTGGTGCGAGCGCTACACGATCGTCGTGGTCAGCCTGCATCGCACCCACCTGCCGTCTGCGTGGGGTAATTTTCACGGCACTTTCTGGGATTGGGCGACGCTGTTCGGCACCGTCGGCCTGTTCTTGAGCGGCATCCTGCTGGCCGTTCGCTTTTTTCCGATCATCTCGATGTTCGAGATGCGGGCCTTGCTTCAGCGCCGGCCGTCCCCGGCGGCAGCCCCGATGAGGGAGCGCCGATGAGCAGCGGCATCCTCGCGTCGTTTAGCACCGAAGCGGCGCTGCGCGAGGCGCTGGAAAGGCTGCGCGCCGACCAGATCGGAGGGCTTCGGACCTACACGCCGAAAGCGGTCGAGGGCGAAGCAACCAATTCGCCGATGCCGCTGATCATCCTGATCGCCGGCCTCTTCGGGGCGTCCGCGGGGTTCGGCATGGAAGTGTACGCCAACACGCTGGGCTACCCCCTCGACATCGGCGGGAGGCCGGAATTCTCGTGGCCCGCCTATGTACCGATCGCGTTCGAGATCGGTGTGCTGTTCGCGGTCCTTGCCGGAATCTTCGGCTATTTTCTGATCAACCGAATGCCCCGGCTCTACGATCCCATCGACGAGTGCGGGTCGATGCGGCGGGCGATGCGCGACGTATGGCTCGTCGCGGTCTGCCCGGACGATTCCGGCCGGCTGGCGGACGCCCGCGCCATACTGGACGATCTCAAGCCGATGGCGATCGAGGAGATGCCGTCGTGAAGCGCGCGCTCCCGCTAGTGGCGGGTCTGCTGCTCGCGAGCCTCGCAGTGCTCGGCGCCTGCGACGACATGAGCAAGCAGCCGAAGCAGAAGGCCTATTCGCCGAGCGCCGGACCGGCAAAAATCCCGTCCGATACCGTCGAATACCGGGACAAGCCGGCGCCGCCGCCGCCGGTGGATCTGGCGCTGCTGCAGCGCGGGCAGGAACGCTTTCGCATCTATTGCACGCCCTGTCATTCCGAGCTCGGCGACGGGCGCGGGATGATCGTGCAGCGCGGCTTCCCGGCGCCGCCCTCCTACCACATCGAACGGCTGCGCCAAGCGCCGGTGCAGCATTTCTACGACGTGATAACCGACGGCCATGGCGCGATGTATTCCTTCGCCGAGCGCGTGCAGCCGGCGGACCGCTGGGCGATCGCGGCCTATATCAAGGCGCTGCAGCGCAGCCAGAACGCCACCGTCGCGGATGTGCCGCCGGACCGGCGCGGGGCGCTGCAATGACCCGCCAAAGGGGCGAGCGGTGGGCGTGGGCGGCGGCGGGCGTTGGCCTGGCCGGCACGGCGGTCGGCTGGAGCGTCGCACCGACGGAATTCCCGCATGCCTGGCTCGCGGCGATGACTGTTTGGCTCGGCTGGCCGCTCGGCTGCATGGGCCTCATTTTGGTCCATGCGCTGACCGGCGGCCGGTGGGGCCGCGCGCTGCGGCCGCAACTGGTTGTCGGCATGGTTAGCCTCGTGCTGTTGCTGCCGGCGCTGATCCCGTTGCTGATCGTGCTGCCGGCTCTGTACCCGTGGGCGCGCGCCGGCGCGCATCTGGAAAATCGGCTTTACCTGAACCTCCCGTTCTTCGCCGGGCGGGGCATCGTCTATCTGCTCGTTTGGTTCGGCCTCGGCGGCCTGATCTTGCGGGCGCTGCGGCAGGACTTGCCTGACGCAGCCCTGGCGCGGATCGCGCCGGTGGGACTGATCCTGCTGGCGATCACCGTCACCTATGCGGCGATCGACACGACGATGTCGCTCGATCCGCAATTCGCCTCGAGCGCCTACGGCTTGATCGCTCTATCGCAGATGGGGCTCTTCGCGCTGTCCGTGTCCTTGTTCTCCGCCGCGTTCGGACCGCTGCACGACGAAGACACGTTGAGGAGCCTTGGCAAGCTGTTGCTGGGGCTGGTGGTGCTGTGGGCGTACCTCGATTTCATGCAGGTGCTGATTGTCTGGCAATCCGACCTGGCGAGCGAAGCGCCCTGGTACATCGCCCGCTCGGCGGGAGGGTGGGGCATCGCCGCGGCGGCGGTTGCCGGCGGCCATTTCGTGCTGCCCTTCTTCGCGTTGATCTCCCCCCGGGTGCAACGCTCGCGCCGCGGGATCGCCGGTGTCACCGCGCTGCTCATTGCGAGCGCGGTGGTCGACGGCTGGTGGCTCGTGGTGCCGGCAGCCGGACGCGGCCTCGGTTTTGTCGACCTGCTGGCCATGCTCGGCCTGCTCGGAACCGCCGCCGCGGTGGCGCTGCGGGCATCGCTGCTGCCGGTGATGGCAGAGGTGCTGGGAGGGCGTCATGCCTGAGCAAATCACGCTCGCCCCGGCGCGGCACGAGCCGGAGGATGTCGGCCCGCGTCTCATTTGGGCCGGCGCGGCGCTGGTGCTGGCGACCGTGCTGGTGCTGATCATGCTGGTTTTCTGGCTGTTTCCGAAGGCCATCGGCGACCGCACCCTGCACTTGCCGCTAGCGCAGTACCCGAACCCGCAATTGCAGCCGGACGCGCGCGCGGACTGGGCAAAGTTCTACGCCAGCGAAATGCAGGCATTGAACGGCACCGGCTGGGTCGACAAGGCGCACGGGGTGGTGCACATCCCGATCGCGGATGCGATGCGCAAGGTGGCGCGGGAGGGCATCCCGGGCTGGCCGGCACCGCCGGAGAAGCAGCCATGAGGCCGCATTCGCTGGCGCTGCTGCTGCTGATGGTGTCGTCGGCATTCGGGCATGCGGCGCCGGCGCCCAACCTCAACGCCTTCACCTATCGGCAGAAGCCCGGCAGCCAGCTGCCCCTGACGGAAATACTCCGCGATGAAACCGGCCGCAGCGTGCAGCTGTCCGAGCTGCTCGACGGCAAGCCGCTGATCCTGGCGCTGGTCTATTTTCACTGCCCGAACCTGTGCGGCATCGTTCGCGCCGACCTGTTCAATGCGCTCGCCGAGACCGGAATGGCTGCCGGCCGGGACTACACGCTGGTCGCGTTGAGTATCGACCCCTCGGAGACCGACGCCGACGCAACAGCGGCAAAGGCCGAAGATCTGTCGCGCTATTCGCTGCCCGGCGCGGAACAGGGCTGGCATTTCCTCACCGGCCCGGCGAACGCGGTGCGGGCGGTCGCCGACGCCGTCGGCTTTCGCGACCGTTTCGATCCCGAGTTGAAGCAGTTCATACACCCCGCCGGGATCGTCTTCGCGACACCAAAGGGCATCGTCTCGAGCTACCTGCTCGGCGTCGGTTATCGGCCCACCGACATCCGGCTCGCGGTGACGCGCGCCGACCGCGGCACCGTCGCCGCGGCGTCGCTGCCAATCCTGCTGCTTTGCTATCACTACGATCCGGCGACCGGCCGCTACACGCTCGCCATCATCAAGCTGCTGCGTCTGGCTGCGGGAATTACCGTCGTCACCGTCGGCGGAACATTGTTCCTTGCGTTTCGCCGAGAGAGGAGGGACGGGTGAGCTTGTGGCTCCCGGAGGCGAGCACCACCGCTCCGGAAATCGATCATCTGATCATCGCGCTGGTGCTGATCTCGTGCGTGGTGCTCGCGCTCGTCTTCGGCCTGATGCTGCTCTACATGTTCAAGTACCGGGCCGGCAGCGATGTCGATCGCGGCGCGCTGGCCGATAAGACCTGGCGGCTGGAGACGGCCTGGACCGTCGCCACCCTGGTGGCGTTCTTCGGATTGTTCGTATGGGGCGCCAATCTCTACGTGCGGCTGTTTCAGCCGCCGGCCGACGCGCTAAAGATCTACATCATCGCCAAGCAATGGATGTGGAAGGTCGAGCATGCCGGCGGGCAGCGCGAGATCGACGCGGTGCACTTTCCGGTCGGGCGTCCGATCCAACTGGTGATGACCTCGGAGGACGTCATCCACGATTTTTCCGTGCCCGCTTTCCGCATCAAATACGACGTGCTGCCCGGCCGCTACGAGACGCTGTGGTTCCACTCCGACAGACCGGGCACCTATCACCTGTTCTGCACCCAATTCTGCGGCACCGATCATGCGCACATGATCGGTGACATCGTCGCGATGCCGCAGGCCGAATACCAGAAATGGCTGGAGCGAAACGGCACCGGCGAGACCCTGGCCGAGGCCGGCAAAACCCTGTTCATGCGCTACGGCTGCAGCGGCTGCCACGGCGGCAACGGCGCCGGCGGCAACCAATCGGGAAGTACGGTGCGCGCGCCGCCGCTGGCGGGGCTCTACGGCAGTCCGGTGACATTGGCCGATGGCCGCGTGGTCACCGCCGACGACCGCTACATTCGCGATTGCATCCTGACGCCGGACACCCAGCGCGTCGCCAGCTATCCGCCCGTCATGCCGTCCTTCAGCGGGCAGATCGGCGAGGAGGATCTGCTGGACATCATCTCCTACATCAAATCCCTGGCGCCGGAGAAACCGCTATGAGCGCGGTGGAGGTCGAGGCCGGAACGGTGAAAGGTTCGTATCTGACGGATGGCGTCACGCTGCGCAGCTGGCTGCTGACGACGGATCACAAACGGATCGCGCTGCTCTATCTCGGCAGCATCACATTGTTCTTTTTCGTCGGCGGCGCGGCGGCGGCGCTGATCCGCTACAATCTGATCACGCCGCAGGGCATGATCGCGTCGGCTGAGACGTACAACCGCATATTTACCGTCCACGGCGTGGTGATGGTGTGGTTTTTCCTGATCCCGGCCGTTCCGGTCACCCTCGGCAACTTCATCGTCCCGTTGATGCTGGGGGCGCGCGATCTGGCGTTTCCGAAATTGAACCTGGCCAGCTGGTACCTGTTCGTCATCGCCGGCGCGGTCGTCCTTTACTCATTGTTTGTCGGCGGAGTCGACACCGGCTGGACCTTCTACACTCCGCTTTCATCCAATTATGCCAGGGGCCACGTCGTGCTGACCGTGGTCGGCATCTTCATCGCCGGGTTTTCGTCGATCGCGACGGGACTGAACTTCATCGTCACCATCCACCGCCTGCGCGCGCCGGGAATGACCTGGTACAGGATGCCGGTGTTCTTGTGGTCGCTCTACGCCACCAGCGTCATCCTGGTGCTGGCGACGCCGGTCCTGGCGATGACGCTGCTGCTGTTGGCGTTCGAGCGGATATTCGGCATCGGCGTATTCGATCCGGCGCTGGGCGGCGACCCATTGTTGTTCCAGCACCTGTTCTGGTTCTACTCGCACCCGGCGGTCTACGTCATGATCCTGCCCGGCTTCGGCGTGGTCAGCGAGATCATCCCGGCGTTTTCGCGCAAATCGCTCTTCGGCTACAAATTCGTGGTCTGGTGCAGCATCTCGATTGCGGTGATCAGCTTCCTGGTCTGGGGGCATCACATGTTCGTCGCCGGCACCTCGCTCTATTCCGCGTTGGTGTTTTCGATCCTGAGCTACATGGTCGCGGTGCCGTCGGCGATCAAAGTGTTCAACTGGATCGGCACGATGCACAAAGGCTTTATCCACTTCGACGCACCGATGCTGTATGCGCTCGGTTTTATCGGGCTGTTCACGGTGGGCGGGCTGACCGGCCTGTTTGTGGCCGCGCTCGCCGCCGATGTCCATCTGACGCAGACCTACTTCGTGGTGGCGCATTTTCACTATGTGATGGTCGGCGGCATGGTCTCCGCCTTCTTCGCCGGGCTGCATTACTGGTGGCCGAAGATCACCGGGCGGATGTATCCGGAAATGTGGGGGCGCGCCGGCGCGCTGATCATTTTCATCGGCTTCAACCTGACCTTCTTTCCGCAGTTCATCCTCGGCTATCTCGGCATGCCGCGGCGCTATCACTCCTACCCGCCGGAGTTCGCGGTGCTGAACGTGCTGTCGTCGGCCGGCGCTACGATCCTCGCGGTCGGTTACCTGCTGCCGCTGGCCTACCTCACCTGGTCGCTATTCCGCGGCGAGCGCGCCCCGGCCAACCCGTGGCGCGCCACGGGGCTGGAGTGGATGACGCCATCGCCGCCGCCGACGGTGAACTTCATCTCGACCCCAATCGTCACCGAAGAGCCGTATTCCTACCCGCCGCCCGAGAGCGTGCAACGCCATGTCTGACGCCTCCTACCTCCCGCACGAGTTCCAATACTCCAGCGCCCGGCATCAGGCGGAGACTGCGATCGCCGGCATGTGGCTGTTCCTGGCTACCGAGATGCTTTTCTTCGGGGCATTATTTTTGAGCTGGGTCTATTCGCGCCATTGGAACCAGGCCGGCTTCGACGCCGGCGCGCAACAGACCAACCTCACGATAGGCACGGTCAATACCGCCATCCTGGTGGCCAGCAGCTTTGTCTACAGCGCCGGTCTCGCCTTTATCGAGGTCGGGAACAAGCGCCGGCTGATCCAGTGCTGCGCCGTCGCCTGGATGCTCGGCCTCGCCTTCCTGATCCTCAAATTCGGGGTGGAGTGGCACGACGATTTCCACAAGCATCTTTTCCCCGGCCCGCATTTCGCGATCACCGGCGCGCTCGGCGGCGGGGCGCGGCTCTTTTTCATCTTCTACTTCGTCGGCACCGCCCTCCACGGGGTGCACATGATCGGCGGGCTCGTCCTGGTCGGGTGGGTCATCCTGCGCGCCCGGCGGGGCGAATTTTCACCGGGTTACCACACGCCGGTCGCGGCGGTCGGCCTCTACTGGAGCTTTGTCGACATGGTGTGGATCGTGCTCTACCCGCTGATCTACCTCGTCGGGCGCGGCCCGTGACGCCGGGCCTGCGCCGCCTGCTGCTGACTGGGGTACTCTCGATGCTGTCCGCCGCCCTCACGCCTCGGACGCGGCCGGCGAGGCCGCGCTTGCGTCCGCTGCTGCTGGCTTGGGTGCTGCTGATGGCGCTGCTGGCGATTGAGTTCGGCGCCGCTTTCACCCCGCTGGGACGGTCGGCGCGGCCGTTCGTGCTGATCCCGGCGGTTTTGATGGTGGCGGTGGTCGGCACCTTGTTCATGCGGGTCGGGCGGGGGGTCACGATCGTGCGGCTCTTCGCCGCCGCCGGGCTCTTGTGGCTGGGCATCCTGCTCGGCCTGGGAAGCTTGGACCCGCTGACCCGAACCGATTACCCCGTGCAAACCGGCAATCCGCAGTGACGCCGGCGTGCGTCAGTATCGCCGCCTTTCGCCGGTATCCTCATGCTCGCTCACCAGGAAGCGGTAGCGAATGGCGGCGGCATAGGTTTCTCCGGGGCGCAGGATCGTGGAAGGGAAGGCCGGATGGTGCGGCGCGTCGGGAAAACCTTGCGGCTCGAAGGCAAACCCGGCCGATTGGCGGTAGATGACGCCCCCGCGGCCGGCAACGGAGCCGTTGAGCTTGTTGCCGGTGTAAAGCTGCATTCCCGGTTGAGTGGTGTGAATCTCGAGCACCCGGCCGCTCGCCGGATCTAAAGCTCGCGCGGCGAGCCGCGGCGCCGGCGCCTGTCCGGCGCCTAGCACGAAACACTGATCGTACCCCGTGCCGTAAATCAGCTGAGGGTCGGCTCGTCGGATCCGCGCGGCGAGCGGCGTCGGTTCGCGAAAGTCGAACGGGGTGCCGGCGACGGATCGCATCTCGCCGGTGGGGATCTGCTTGTCATCGGTCGGGAGGAAGGCATCCGACACGATCGTTATGACATGGTCCAACACATCGCCGGTCTCGGCCCCCGCCAAGTTGAAATACGGGTGGGCGCTCAGGCTGGCGAGCGTCGGCTTGGTGGTGCGTGCCTCGAAGTCGAGCCAGAGGGAGTCGCCGTCGAGACGATAGGTGGCCTGAACCGACAGCTCGCCGGGAAAACCCTGATCGCCATCGGGGCTGACATGGGTCAGGACCAGCGCCGTCGCGGCGGCAACAGGGGCGACTTTCCAGAAGACTTGGTCGAAGCCAACCGGGCCACCGTGCAGGGTCGACGTCCCGTCATTGGTCGGCAGCTGGTAAGTGCGGCCATCGATGGCGAAGCTGCCGCCGGCGATCCGATTGGCAGTGCGACCCAGCAACGCGCCAAACGCGCCCCCCGCCTTCGCGTAGGTTGCCACGTCGTCGAAACCGAGCAGAACGTCGCCGCGGCGTCCCGACCGGTCGGGTGTCTCGATCGAGACGATGCGCCCGCCATAATCGGTGATGCGCGCCCGCAGGTTCGAATTTTCCAGGGTGTAGACCATGGCGGACCGTCCATCCCGAGTCCGGCCGAACGGTTCGCCTGTCGTACACGCGGTCTTTTCAGTCACGGTCGTTCCCATTCGATCATCCGTAGGAAGAACGAGTGGACCGGGCGCGCGGTTCAGTTCTCGCCCGCGCTGGTTCCGTCCCTGACCTACCCGGCAGCGATAGCGAAATCGCAACTGTCCATGCCGAATAAACTTCCCGCCTATCTCTTGGCGAGAAAACGGGCGACCGAGCAATATGGCGATCGCCCAAAATTGGAACCGGATGCCCCGTATTATGTTGAGCCTACGTCCCATAGCCGAACTGCCGCGGTCGAATTACGCCGCCGTGCCTCGCGATCGGACTAGCTTGCGGGAATGGCCGAAAGGGCGCTCCGATGCCGTCCAAAATCGAGGATTACGCCCTGATCGGCGACTGCGAAACCGGCGCGCTGGTCGCGCGCGACGGCTCGATCGATTGGCTGTGCTGGCCCCGCTTCGACAGCGGCGCGTGCTTTGCCGCGCTCCTCGGCGGACCGGAGCACGGTCGCTGGCTGATTGGCCCGGCCGACGCATCGGCGCGCAGCACGCGCCATTACCGCACCGACACGCTGATCCTCGAGACCGACCATGAGACCGCCGACGGCGCGGTGACCGTTCTCGATTTCATGCCGCTGCGCGGCCAGGCCTCGGACATCGTTCGGATGGTGATCGGCCGCCGCGGCCGGGTGGCGATGCGCGTCGAGCTGGTTTTGCGCTTCGATTACGGTTCGCTGGTGCCCTGGGTGACGCGGCTCGACGACGGCACGCTGCGCGCCGTGGCGGGTCCCGACATGGTGGTGTTGCGCACCCCGATCATGTTGCGGGGCGAAGGTTCGAAAACGGTGGGCCAGTTCACCATCGAGGCGGGCCAGACGGTCTCGTTCGCCCTGACCTACTCGCCCTCGCATCTGCCGCCGCCCGAGCCGGTGAACGCGTCCGAGGCGCTGGCCGAGACCGAAAAATTCTGGCGCGACTGGGCCGGCCAATGCACCGCTGCGGGTGAATGGTCCGACATCGTCCGCCGCTCCCTGATCACCCTGAAGGCGCTGACTTACCAGCCGACGGGGGGCATCGTCGCTGCCGTCACCACCTCGCTGCCGGAGCAGCTCGGCGGCCCGCGAAATTGGGATTATCGGTTTTGCTGGCTGCGCGACGCGACCTTCACCCTGCTGGCGCTGATGAACGGCGGCTATTATGAGGAAGCGCAGGCGTGGCGCGACTGGCTGCACCGGGCGGTCGCGGGCGCGCCTTCGCAGGCGCAAGTCCTCTACGGCCTCGCGGGTGAGCGGCGCCTGACCGAGTGGGAGGTGCCGTGGCTGCCCGGCTACGAGAACTCGAAACCCGTGCGCATCGGCAACGCCGCCTCGGGGCAGCTGCAGCTCGATATCTACGGCGAAATCATGGATGCGCTGCATCAGGGGCGCAGCCACGAGCTCGCCGCGAGCGAGGCGAGCTGGGCGCTCCAGCAGGCCTTGGTCGAGCATCTCGAGACGATATGGCAAAAGCCCGACAGCGGGATCTGGGAAGTCCGCGGGGGTCCCCGGCAATTCGTCTATTCGAAGGTGATGGCGTGGGTCGCTTTCGACCGGGTCGTCAAGAGCGCCGAACAATTCGGGCTTGACGGCCCGGTCGACCGCTGGCGCGCCCTGCGCGACCAGATCCACGATGAAGTCTGTCGCAACGGCTTCAATTCCGAGCTCGGCGCCTTCGTGCAGTCCTATGGCTCGAAGGAGCTCGACGCCAGTGTTCTGCTTTTACCGCTGGTCGGATTTCTGCCGCCGAGCGATCCGCGGGTGCGCAGCACGGTCGAGGCCATCGAGCGCGATCTGATGATTGACGGGTTTGTGCGAAGATACGATACGACGACCTCGGACGATGGTCTGCCGGCGGGCGAAGGCGTGTTCCTGGCCTGCAGTTTCTGGCTCGTCGACAATTTCGTCCTGCTGGGGCGGTGCGAAGACGCGCGTCGTCTTTTCGAGCGGCTGATTTCGTTACGAAACGATGTCGGCCTGCTGTCCGAGGAATACGACGTCGACGCCAAGCGGCTCGTCGGGAATTTCCCGCAGGCGTTCTCCCATATCACCCTGGTCAACACCGCCCACAACCTGATCCGCCCAGCCGGCCCCGCGGAGCAGCGCGCCTCCGGCGATCACCCCGATGCCGGCACCCCGTCATCCGCCCCGGATGACGCCCCGAAGAAGCCTGCGCCCTGAGCTGCTGCGTCGGCCGGCGGGTCAGATTGCCAGGGGCAATCGAAGCGTCACCCGCAAACCGCCCAATGGCGAAATGTCGAGGGTGGTTTCTCCGCCGTAGAGTTCGGCAAGCTCGCGGGTGATCGGCAGGCCGAAGCCAAACCCGGGGGCGCTTTCATCGATGCGTTCGCCGGGCCGCAGAACCTGAGGGATCTGCTCGGGCCGCAGGCCCGGCCCATCGTCCTCGATCACGATCGCGACCGACCGTCCGCCATCGCGACGTGCCTTAACCTCGACCTTGCCGCGCGCCCATCTGAACGCGTTTTCCAGCAGATTTCCGGCCATCTCGTCGAAATCCTGCTGCTCGCAGGCCACCGCGATGCCGTCCGGAACGGACTGGGTAAGGACAATTCGCTTGTCGGCGTTGAATTTGCCGAGCGCGTTGGCGATATCGCCCAGGCGCGTCGCGATTGGTGTTCGCGCCCGCGTCGGCCCGCTGAGCGCCGCGGCGCGCGCCCGGGCCAGATGGTGGCGGATGCGCCGCTCCATCAGCACGACCAGCGCATGAAGCTCGCCGGCCGCGCCGCGGCCGGGCTCCGACAGGGCGATGGCGAGGGTCGCCAGCGGCGTCTTCAGGCCGTGCGCCAGATTGGCGACATGGCGTCGCGCCCGCTCGAGATTGGCGGCGTTTTGATCGAGCAATCCGTTGAGCCCGGATACCAGCGGCAGGATTTCCAGCGGTTGCTCGGCGGGCACTCTGTCGCTTCGTCCGGTCCTGACATCCGCGACCGCCCGGCGCAGCCGTTCCAGGGGTCGCAGTCCGAGCCTGACCTGCAGCACGATGGCCACGATAAGCGCGAGGCCCAACCCGGCGAGCGATACCGCTAGGGTCGTCATCGCTTCCCGCAGCGGACCGCGCACGGCCGCGCGCGGGGCGGTCGCGACGATGATGACTTGTGTCCCTCCGGTCCTCGCCTGTTGAATTCTGAAGTGAAGCGGTTCGTTCCCGGGGCCGATCCCCTCGGCGGGAGCCGGATGCTCTCCATGCGGGGGGCGATGGAATTCCGAAACATCGACGGTGGCGCCCGCAAGCGAGCGCGAACGCAGTTGGTTTCGCGGCCCGACGATCTCCCAGTACCAGCCGTGCGCTGGCCGATCGAACGGCGGGCCATCGGCGTTACCCGCGATGGCGACGACGCCATCCTCTCCTACCGTTAGCATGGAAGACAAAAAGACGATTTGCGTGTCGAGCCGCTGATCGATCTGACCTTGGATGAAGCGATGAAGGACAAAGTCGATCATGATTGCGGAAGCGACCAGCGCCAGCGCGATGAACACACCGGCCCCGACCAGGAGCCGCCGGTTGAGCGATGCCTGCCGGAGGATCACGTCGCGCCGAAGGTCAGGCGATAGCCCCGCCCGCGAACGGTTTCGATCATCTCATGACCGATCTTGCGACGGAGACGGGCAACGATTACTTCGATCGAATTCGAATCTGCCTCGGCGTCGCCTTCGTAGACTTTTTCGATCAGGTCGTATCGCTCGACCACCACATTGTTGCGCAGGGTAAGACAGGCCAGCACGCGCCACTCCAATGCCGTGAGGCGCAAGGGCAATCCGTTCAATTCGAACACACCGGTCTGCGCGTCGAACGCGAGCGGCCCGCAGACGATGCGAGGCTCGGCATACCCGGTCGAGCGCCGCACCAAGGCCCGCAGACGCAAGACGAGCTCTTCGACCCGAACCGGCTTTGTCAGATAATCGTCGGCGCCCGCCTTGAAGCCGTCGACCTTGTCGGTCCAGCCGTCGCGCGCGGTCAGGATCAATACCGGCAGGTTGCGCCCGTTCTTCCGCCACGCGCGCAAGACATCGGCTCCGGTGACCTTGGGCAAACCAAGATCGAGCACCGCCGCATCGTAGGCTTCGGTTTCGCCCAGATGCTGGCCGTCCTCGCCGTTGACCGCGATGTCGACGGCGAAATTCTCGTGGCGCAGGGCTTGAGCGATCTCCTGCGCGAGACGGCGGTCGTCCTCAACCAGAAGAACCTTCATGCGCCTTGTCCGTTTGGCCGAGGCAGTCGTTTAGCCGGCCGAGCTTAACCCAGCCTGAACGGGTTCGTTCAGGCTGGGTTTCGAGGCCGCGGCGTAGGCTCCTCCATCGACTTAACCGACGGAGAGCACCATGCCCGACGAGAGAACCAACAACCCATCCCCCGGAACTGAACCGGACGCGCCGCGACCGAGCCGTGCGCCGCCGCCGCACCGCCCTGCGGCCGCCCGGCGGCTGATCACCGCTGGCGTCGTGATCGCGGTTCTCGTCGTCGGCGCGGCGGGCGGCGCCGGCGCCTACCGCTACATCGAGAACCGCCGCCCGCACAGCGTGCTGCTGTTGCAGCCGGCGCCGATCGCCCAGATGGCAACCGCCAGTCCCGTCGCGGTAAAGGGACAGGTCGCCGAAATCTTCGGCAACAAGTTCATCATCCGGGACGATAGCGGCCGCGCGCTGGTGGAAACCGGGCCGCGCGGCGAAGGCGGAAACCTGGTGAAGCCGGGTGAGACGGTTACCGTCCAGGGCCGTTTCGACGACGGCTTCATCCACGCCGAAATCATGACGCGCGCCGATGGCACCAGCGAAGCGTTCGGGCCGCCGCATCCCCATCGCGGCGACCGGCCCGGCCCTCGCGCCGACCGCGGCCCAGGGCGCGATCCACCGCCGCCGCCCCACGAGCATTGATTTCCGCGACGGATGCCGGTTCGGACACCGGGCCGGCATCCCGCCGTCGCTTTGCCGACGCCGATGACGGCGATCTCATTTATCAATTCGTTAGTGTCGAACGTTAGATGACGCCTTCCTCGGCAAGCCGTTCGACCTCGCTCGGGGTGCGGCCGAGCAGCTCGGTCAACACCCACATATTGTCTTCGCCGTAGCACGGCGCGCCGCGGTTGGTCGGGCCGCCGATATAGGCCGGGGTCGCGCTCATCTTCATCGGCAGCTCATAGACCGGCCAGGTGCCGATCTTGGTGCCGGTGACCTCCGTGAGCCATTTGAGGTGGCGCAGCTGCGGGTCGGTGTCGACCCGGTCTTCCGAGTTCTGGCACACCCCGGCGGGGACACCGGCCTTCTGCAGCTTCATCATGCAGTCGTAGCGGTCCTGTGTCTTGGTCCAGGTTTCGACCGCGGCGTCGAGCGTATCCTGGAATTGCAGCCGATGCTCCAGGGTGGCAAAGCGGCGATCGTCGAGCCATTCGCCATGCTCGGCGACTTGCGCCAGCGCCCGCCATTCCGCGTCGGAGAAGCAGGCGATCGCGATCCAGCGATCCTTGCCCTCGCAGCGATAGGCGCCGTGCGGCGCCGCCGGCTTGTACGGCGAGCGGTTGCCGTAGCGCCGGAACTCGCGCTCGTTGGCCGACCAGTCGAGGATCGTCGCGCCGGTAAGGAAAATGCCGGACTCGCATTGCGAGGCGTCGATCCACTGGCCCTCGCCGGTGCGCTCGCGGTGATAGATCGCGCCGAGCAGCGCCAGCGCGTAGCCATAGGCACCCATCCAGTCGAGAAAGGAATAGCCCCAGCTCACCGGCATCGCCGGCTCGGGCAGGCCCGACATCTCGGCCTGGCCGCCGAACGCGGCGGCGACCGGCCCGACCGTGCGCATCCGGCCGTAGGTGCCGTGCGCACCCATGCCCGATTGCTGGATGTAGATGATGTCGGGGCGGATCGACTTCAGCACATCGTAGCCGAGCCCCAGACGCTGCAGCACGCCCGGCGAGAACCCCTCGGCAACGACGTCGCAGATGCGGATCATGTCCTTGGCGATCTGCAGCCCCTTGGGATGGCGAATGTTGAGCGAGATGCCGCGTTTGCCGGAGTTCTTGTTGAGGAAATTGCCGCCCATGTCGGGATCCTTGACCCCGGGCAACGGCCCGGTCGCGGCCTCGCGCGCGGCGCGGCCGCCGACCGGCGCCATCCCCGCCAGCCGCGTGTCGGGGTTGTCCTTCCACTCGACCTTGAAGCTCTCCGCCCCCAGCGCGGCGAGGAACCGCGTGCCGCCGGCCGAGGCGAGGAACCAGGCGAAATCGAAGATTTTGATCCCCTGCAGCGGGAACGGCTTGTCGTGCAGCGCCGAGCGTCGCGGGTTTTCGACCTTGCGCGGCTGCGTCGGCACGCTGGGCTTGCGCGCCACCTCTGCCAGCACTGCGTCGGTGTCCTCGCCGAGCAGCGGGGCACGGCGACCGACCTGCCAACTCGTTCTGGTGGCGAGCCATTTGCTGGTCGGATAGCGGAAGCTGCGGCCGAGCTCCGGGTGCTCGACATCGGCAAAGGTCTTGCGCGTCAGCCAGTGCTCGTCGAGCGCGTTCTCGTGCGGCTTGCGCAGCGGCGCCCACAACAGGCCGGCGTCCTGCGCCTCGCGCCACGGCATGTCCTTGTAGGACCAGGCGCGGATAAAGCGCTGCACCACATCGAGCATATGCGCCCGCGCCTCGTCGCTACCGGCCGTGCCCGGCACCTGCCGCGCCTTGAGGTCGGTGTCGGGCGGCGGCGGCTGCAGATCGGCCTGCGCGTTGTATTTGGTCAGCAGCGGCACGAGGTTCTGGAGGTCGCGCGCGCCCATCCCGTGCGAGATGAACCAGCGACCGTCCTTGGTGTGGCAGATGCTCGGGCTGTGGTTGGGGAACTCGCCGGCGTGGCGGCAGGTCATGCGCCACAGCGGCACCCGCCGCATGACCCAATACATCAGGTCCTGCTCGGGGTTCTTCGACACCGCCTCATGGATCGCGACCGAGACGTCCTGGCCCTCGCCGCTGCGCTGCCGGTGGATCAGCGCGGCGATGATGCCGGTCGCCATCTGCTCGCCGGCGATGTGGTAGGCGTGCCAGACCTGCGGCGCGATCGGCGGAACGTCATATTCGAGGTTGGGGTCGGGGTCGTAGCCGCAATTCATCATCACCCCGCCGAGCGCGAGATGGATCAGGTCCGAGCTTTTGAAGTCCTGCCACGGCCCATCATCGCCAAACGGGGTCATCCGCGCCGTCACCAGCGCCGGGAAGCGCGCGGCGAGCGCGGCGCGATCGAGCGCCAGCGCCGCGTTGAGCGCGCCGCAGCTCGCGTCGAGCAGGATGTCGGCGCCGCCCAAGAGGCGCAGCATGTGCTCGCGGCCCGCCGGGCTCTGCAGGTCGAGCACGACCGATTTCTTGTTGCGGTTGTAGTTCCAGAAAAACAGCGAGCGCTCGAGCCCCGGCTGGTCGTCGAGGAATGGGCCGATCCGGCGCGTGGCGTTGCCCTCGGGCGGCTCGATCTTGATCACCTCGGCGCCGAGCCCGGCGAGCAGCAGCCCGGTATATTCGGCGCGCTCGTCGGCGATCTCGATGACCTGCAGCCCGGCCAGCATTCCTGGGCCGGCATTGCCCATCATCTCGCCCGGCCCCGTCTGATTTTGACCGGCCCCGATCGCGCCGACCTCGGACATGGCGCTATTCCTCCCAAGATTATGACGCAAGTATGAACCCTCGGCGCGGCGACCCCTTTCCGTTGGACAATCGTCTCGTCTTCCCTGCGCAAGCGGGGACCCAGGGCGAGTGGCAGAGTGGTAGTCCTGGGTTGCCGCTTGCGCGGGAAGACGAATTTTCTACTCGGCAGCCGCGGCGACTTTCGCCTGGCCGAACGCCGGCATCACCTCCTTCGAGAAGCGGTCCAAATCTTCCAGCTGGACGTCGAGCGGCGTACCGAGCGGCGTGGCGCACACCACCCGGTCGATGCCGGGATAGCGCTTCTCGACCGCCTTGAGCTGCTCGATGATGTCGGTGGGCGTGCCGGTGAGGAATCCGCCCGCCTTCACCGCGTCCTCGATGCGCGGCAATTTGGTCGCGGCCGCCAGCTTGGGGTCGCGCATCGCCGCGATCTGCTCGTCCGAAAGCGCGCGCACCAGTCGCAGTTCGCCGAACATCTTCATGTTCTCTTCGTAGTGTTTCGCCGCCTCGCGCATGCCGTCTTCGCGGCTCCGGGCGACGTGGAACTGGAAGCCGAGCGCCAGCTTCTCGCCTAGTTCGAGTTTTATCCCGCGGCGTGCATAGGCGGCCTGGAAGCCGATCATGTGGCGTTCGACCGCGCCGCCTTCGGCCGAGCCGCCGCCGATCATGCCGGAGATGCCGTGCTTGGCCATGAAATCGAAGGCGCGGTCGGAGCCGCTCTGGATCGGCTGCCAGCATTCGACCGGCAGGCGCTCCGGCGCCGGCACCAGGGTGATCTCCTTCAGCGTGTAGCCGCGATACGGCACCTCCGGCGGGATCGTGTAGTACTTGCCCTGGTGGGAGAACGGCTTGCCCTCGAACGCCTTGAACAGGATGTTGACGCCCTCCTCGAAGATTTCACGGTTGGCGTCCTGGTCGGTCAGCGGCGAGCCGAAGGTCTCGACTTCGCGGGTGTGATAGCCGCGGGCGACGCCAAAGATCACGCGGCCGCCGCTGAGGGTGTCGGCCATCGCGTAATCCTCCGCCAGCCGCAGCGGATGCCACATCGGCACGACATTGAAGCCGCAGCCGATATTGAGGTTTTTGGTCTGGTTGACGAGGTGCATCGCCATCATCAGGAGGTTCGGGATCAATTCCGTGCCTTCGGGCTGGAAATGGTGCTCGGCCATCCAGAACGTGTTGAACCCGCGCTCGTCCATGCACTTGGCGTAGGTCACGACCTTGTGCAGGGCCTTGGCCAGCTGCTCCTTGGAATAGCGGCGCTCGTTGATCGGCGTGCCGGTATAGCCAAGGTTCTCCATGTCGGCGGTGCCGTAATAGGAGCTGTCGAATTTCGTGATCATTCCCGTCTCCCAACCCCGAAGCTGCGAGGAGCGTAGCGCATCACGCCGCTCGGCGCCCTCCTTCGATTGCACCGGCAGCCATGCCCCCCGACGATGGCCCCCGTTGATGGCTCCCGTTGATGGCTCCCGTTGATGGCTCCCCGCCGGATTAGCGTCGATTACCCGGATGTCTCTATGTATTAGTGATCCGTTCGCGCTGTCGGAGGCGATGCGATGCTGGTGAGAGCGGGTGAGCGCACCTATCTGGACACGAGGGCAAAAGCGGAACCCGCCGATGATGTGATGACGCGCGATTATTACACGCAGTTGCCGCAAATCCGTCTGACCGGCAATTCGACCGATCCTCGCCCGATGCAGCCGGGAACGCCGATGGAAGTAACGCTCGACGGCAACGACGTCGCCAGACTGATCGAATGCGCTGTCAGGCATCCCAGCCATAACATGCGCTATGCCGTGCTGGCGGCCATTTGGAATCACCCCGACTCATTTCGGCAGATTTTCCAGTTCGGGCTGAAAGCCCCCGAAAGCTTTCCTGAAATACGCAAGCTCGTGGCGGAGGAGCTTGAGCGGTGCGCGCCGAAACCGGATCTTCCGGCGTCCAACCGGGTCAGGCCGGCGGGCGAAGCGCTGTTGCCCCGGATGCCGTTACCGGCGCATCTGAGGGATCGCGGGAGGCAATGACAGAATGAGCGACTGGAGCACGGTGAGCCGCCCCATCCCGGTCCCAAACGAGTGGACGAAGCCGTTCTGGGACGCGGCCCGGCGGGGCGTTCTGGCGCTGCAGCGCTGCCAGAGCTGCGGGCATTTCCAGCACCCGCCCTACGCCACCTGTACCCAATGCGTTTCGACCGACCTGAAGTTCGAACCCGTGCGCCATAATGGTGCAGGGGGGGCCGGGGCGATCTACGCCTATACCATCATGTACCACACCGGCGACAAGCGCTTCGCCGCCGCCGTGCCCTACGCCAGCATCATCGTCGAGCTCGACGACGCGCCCGGCGCGCTGCTCGCCGGCAATCTGCTGGAAGCCGAATACACCGAGGCCAAGGTCGGGCGGCGCGTCGAGGTGATCTTCGAAAAGCTGAACGACGATATCACCCTGCCGCAGTTCCGCCTCGCGCCCTCGTCGGCGACGCCGGGCGAGTAAGGGAGAGGCGTCATGTGGGAGAACCGCTGCAAGATCGCCGTCAGCGGCGTGGGCTTTTCCAAGGTCACGCGCTCGGCCGACATTCCGCTTGCCGCCCACGCGCTCACCGCCGTCAAGGAGGCGGTCGCGGATTGCGGACTGCAAATGTCCGACATCGACGGGCTGGCGACCTATCCCGAGTTGCCGGCCACCGGCCACGCCGAAATCGACGGCATCTCGATCGTCTCGGTCAATTGCATGATGGCGATGCTGAAGCTGCCCGACCTCGCCTGGCACATCCAGGTGGGCACGACCAATATCGGCGGCGCGGTGCAGCAGGCGGTCAACGCGCTGCTGGCGGGGGTGTGCACCTACGCGGTGGTGTGGCGCGCGATGCACAACCCGCGCGGCACCTACCAGAACCTGCCCAGCGGCATGGCGGCCGGCGCCGCCCAGTTCACCGCGCCCTACGGCTTTGGCGGCCCGGGCCAGGGCATGGCGGTCGCCTATACCAGATGGCTCGAGCGCAACCACCAGAACCGCGAGAAGATGGCGACCCTGGCCGTCACCCAGCGCCGCCACACCCAGCACAACCCGCACGCCTATTTTTACGGCACGGAGCTGACGCGCGAGGATTATCTGGCGTCGCGGATGGTGGCGTATCCGTTCTGCCTGTTCGATTGCGACATCCCGGTACAGGGCGCGGTCGCCATCGTGCTGACCACTGCCGAGCGGGCGCGCGACCTCAAGCCCAGGCCGGCCTACCTCGCCGGCTACGGCCAGCGGCTGCATTTCGAGGTGGCGGGCCGCATCGGCAGCCTGTCGAGCTACATGGCGGGCGGCGGCAGCTCGGCGAAGCTGACCTGGGAGCGCTCCGGCTTCAGCCCCCAGGATGTCGATGTCGCCCAGATCTACGACGGGTTCTCGGCCTCGGTGATCTACGGCCTCGAAAGCTACGGGTTCTGCAAGGAAGGCGAGGCGCTCGATTTCATCCAGGACGGCCGCATCGAACTCGACGGCGAGCTTCCGCTCAACACCTTTGGCGGCAGCCTCGGCACCGGCCGCATCCACGGCCTCTGGCACATCATCGAAGGCGCCCTCCAAGCCTCCGGCCGCGCCGGCTCGCGCCAGGTCAAGGACGCCAACATCTCCTTCGTCGGCGCCAGCGCCCCGATCGTCACCGGCACGACATTTATTTTCGTGCGGGAGCCGTATTGAGGGGCCGGACAGGTCGCAAACCTGGAAGGTAGTTTGTCGCCTATACCCTGCGGGAAGAGCGTATTCGCATTATCTCGACCCGGAAGGCCGAGCCTATGAACGAAGGAAATATCACGATGAAAACCGGGAAGCATGACTGGCGGCGGCTTCGATGCGCTGACTAACGCGGAAGCTCATGCGGCGGCGCTCAAGGGCCCGGATGCGCAGCCGCTCACGGACGCTGCCCTTGCCCGGATGAAGCCGGTCGCCCGAGCGCGGATAGTGCGCCGCGCGCTCGGGCTGACCCAGGAGGAATCCGCCGCGCGCTTTCGTATACCAATCGGCACCTTGCGCGACTGGGAGCAGGGCCGCGCCGACCCGATCAATCCGCGCGAGCCTATCTCACCGTGATCGCACACGACCCCGAAGGTGTGCGCCGCGCTCTGGGGACGGCGCCTGCTCGTTAACTCCGTCATCCGGCGCGGTCGTGCTTGTCAGCGCACCTCCAGCACCACTACCGGGATTTCGCGTTCGGTCTTCTTCTGGTAATCGGCGTAGGGCGGCCAGAACTCCAGCGCCTTTTGCCACAGCCGGGCGCGCTCCGCGCCGGTGGCGGTGCGGGCGCGCGCCTTCGTCTTCGCGGTGCCGGCCTGCACCTCGACATCCGGGTTGGCGAGGATGTTGAGGTACCAGCTGGGGTGCTTGGGAGCGCCGCCTTTCGAGGCGATGACGAGATAGCCGTCCCCGGCCTTGCCGTAGAACAGCGGGAAGATGTAGCGCTCGCCCGATTTGCGGCCGGTTGTCGTCAGCAGCAGCGCCGGCACGGTCAGTTCGGGACGGCCCGGCTGGGTCATCTTGTACAGGTGCCCGTCGGCGCCACCGCTGGCGAGGTAGCGGTTGGCGTGCTCCACCATCCACTCCGGCAGGCCCGGCGCGAGCTTGGCTTCGGTCATCGTTCATACTCCCTTAGCGGGCGGCGGCCGCCGGCCGGTGCGCCTTGAGGAAGGTGCGGATGTGGCGCACCGCCAGCGGAATGCGCTCCTTGGGCTCCTTCCAGGGATAGAGGCTCACTTGCGCGTTCGGCGCGAGGCTCGCGCTCTCCATGGCGACGGCGTACGGGTGCGCCGGGACGTCGTCCGGCAGGACCAGGATCGGCGTCCGGCAGTCGCGCACGAAATCGCGCGTCACGGTGAAGACGAAGTCGGGGTTGGCGCGGTACATCTTGTCGAGGAAGGCGTCGACCGTCGCCATCGTGACGTCGGGCCGCCGGGCGCACAGCGCCGGGCCCCAGCCCTTGATGTTGTTCTGGTAGAAGAGGTCGGGCATTTCCGGCCGCGACCCGCTGGGCTGCGCCAGCACGGCGGCGATGACGCGTCCGCGCGCCCGCTTCAGCAGGTTCCAGATAAACGGGCCGCCGATGCAGAAGCCCAGCACCATGAACTCGCCGATGCCGAGATGGTCCATCAGCCCGATATGGTCATCGGTGTAGGAATCCCACGGCCGCTCGACCTCGAGCGGCCCCGCGGACTGGCCGCCATTGGCGTTGCGTAAATCCGCCGAGATGACGCGGTACTCGTCCTTGAACTCCTCCATCGGGTTGAACGGGTGGGAGGTCGCGAGGCCGGCGATCGTGGAGTTGAGGCCGCCGCCGGGGATCACCAGCAGTGGGAAACCGGAGCCGACCTCTTCGTAATGGATGCGGGTTTCGCCTTTTTCGTAGAACGGCATGGCAGTCTCTCCTTGTGTAGGTCGGTAGGGCGGATGAGCGCAGCGTAATCCGCCAATGCCCGGCAATCCACTAGGCGGAATGCGCTACCCCGCGGGTCGAGCTAGCTGTCGAATCCAAGCACGTTGTTCAGCTTTGAGGTCGGTGGTTTTCCGCCGAGGGCTGAGTGGGGTCGGGTGTGGTTGTAATCGGTGATCCAGGGCTGCATGGCTTGGCCTCGCTCGGCGGAGGATTGGTAGGCGCG
>DASRLO010000129.1:0-4278 GCA_035648415.1 Allostellaceae bacterium | reverse complement strand
CGACGTGGTTGATGCCGATGAGGCGGGGTTTCTTTCCTTCGGTCATTATCTTTGCCCTCCGATGCCTGTCTTTCTGCAGACTAACACCTTACCGCGAAGGACGCGGAGGCTTCGCGAAGGGCGCGAAGGGCGCAATAAATTACCTTTGCGTCCTTTGCGCGTCCTCTGCGTACTTTGCGGTAAAAAGATCGCTTCGCAAAAGGGGTTGATGCATGCCGCAGAACATCATCACGACGGCGGTGGGAACGGGCGAGAAGGGTTTTGCCGGCGACGGTGGGCCGGCGGCGCGGGCGCTGCTCAATGGACCGTTCGATGTCTGCTTCGACAGCGCCGGCAATCTCTTTTTCTCCGACACGTTCAACCACCGCATCCGGCGCGTCGATGCGGCGAGCGGGGTCATCACGACCGTCGCCGGCAATGGCGACAAAGGGTTTTCCGGCGACGGCGGGCCGGCGGTGAATGCCGCGCTCGACGAACCGTACGGGGTCGTCGTCGACCGGGCGGGGAATCTGTACATCGCCGATCGGCTCAATCGCCGGGTGCGGCGCATCGAGGCTGCTTCCGGGGTCATCTCGACCATCGTCGGTACCGGCGAGGCGGTCTATGGCGGTGACGGCGGGCCGGCCGAGCGCGCCGGATTGGCGGAGCCGAACGGGCTCGCCTTCGGGCCGGGCGAGACGCGGCTTTACATCACGATGTCGCCGACAACCGGGTGCGCGTCGTCGATTTGGCGAGCGGCATGATCGCGACCTTCGCCGGCACCGGCGCCGCCGCGCACAGCGGCGACGGGCGTCCGGCGACCGCGGCGGGGACATTCGACGCGCGCGCCGTCAAAATCGGGGAGGACGGTACGGTCTATATTCTGGAGCGCCAGGGCAGCAGCCTGCGCGCGGTCGATCCCGCCACCGGGATCATCGCGACGATCGCCGGCACAACGGCGCGCGGCTATTCGGGCGACGGCGGGCCGGCTCTGGCGGCGGTGTTCGATGCGCCAAAGGAGATGGCGATCGACCGCGACGGCGGCCTCCTGATCGTCGACACCGAAAACCACGCGATCCGCCGCATCGACCGCCGCACCGGCATTATCGCCAACCTCGCCGGCGGGCGGCAGGGGCCAGGCGGCGACGGCGGCCCGGCTGAGCAGGCGGGATTGGACCGGTCGCACGGCGCGGTCGTCGGGCCGGACGGCGCGGTCTATATCGGCGACACCAACAACCACCGCATCAGGAAGGTGGTGCGGTAGCGGTTCGGCTTTGTGCTAGGGTCGGCAAATGAAACAAGAGCGGATCAAGGCGGTGCTCGACCGCGTGCTGACATGGCCGCCAGAACGCCAGGAAGACGCGGCGCGCGTTCTGACGGAAATGGAGGAGCAGGATACGGCCGACCTACACCTCACCGAAGATCAGGTTGCGGAAGTAGAGCGGCGGCTTGCCGATCCCGAACCCAATTTCCTCAGCCTGGAGGAGGTCCGAGCCCGGTTCGCGCGCCGTCGTGCATGAAGGTCATTTTTCGCGAGACCGCCTATCGCGATCTTGACGAGATACACGCCTGGATCGCCGCGGAGCGCCCGGCAGTAGCCGACCAGGTAATCGACCGCATCATTCAAAGCACGGAATTGCTAGACCATTTCCCTTACATCGGCCACGCCGGCAAAACGCCGGGCACCCAGGAATGGGTGGTGGCCGGCCTGCCGTATATCCTGGTCTTTACGGTCGACCGCGAAGCCGATGAGTTGGCCGTGATTGCCGTGTTCCACGGGGCGCGGAACCGCTGACAGCCGAAGCGGTCAGTTCGCCTTGGTCAAAAACCGGCGCAGCTCGGCGACGAGGTCCTTCGGGTTGTCGCCCTGCACGGTATGGCCGGCGCGGGGGACGGTGACGAATCTTCCGTCGGGCAGGCGGTGCGCGAGCTTGATGCCGTCTTCCTCGTGGAACACGTCGCTCTCGCCGCCGCGCACGATGAGGGTCGGGCAGGCGATGCGCGCGAGCCCGTCGGCGAGGGCGGCGCGCTCGGTGCGGTGCGTTTCCTGGTCGAGCACCTGAAAGCGGCGGCGGTCGTATTTCCATTTCCAGGTGCCGTCGGGCTGCTGCCGCAGCGCGTGCATCAGGCTGCGGCGCAGCACCTTGGGATCGCGCCGCGGGTTGAACTCCAAAGCCTTTTCGATGATCGCCTCGATCGTCACGGTATCCGCGACGCCGTTGACGAAGTCGCGGATGCGGCTCGAACCCGGCCGGCGCATCTCGGGACCGGCGTCGATGATGACGAGGTTGCTCAGCCGCTCGGGGTGGTTGATGGCGAAGGCGAGCGCGTTGATCGCGCCCAGCGACATGCCGACGAGAGTGAATTTGTCGAGACCGAGGTGGTCTACGAACCCTTTGGTGTCGCCGAGCTGCGCGCCCATCGAGTAGTCCGCATCGTGCGACCAGTCGCTGTCGCCGTGGCCGCGCTGGTCGAGCGCGACGCAATGGTATTCGTCGCGCAACGCCAGGCAGACGAGGTCCCAGGTATGCGCGTTGAGCGCACCGCCGTGCAGCAGCACGATCGTCGGCAGGTGCTTGTTGCCCCAGTCGAGGTAGTGGAACCGCATCCGCCCGAGATGGAATTCGTGGCTTTGCGGCAGCACGATATCGCCAAAGCTGAAGCCGGCGCGGACGGCGGTGGATTCAAGATGTTCGCGGTATTCCTCGGGCGACAGGCTCATGGCAAAAACAAGCTCCTGGAAGCGCTTAGTCCCGGCATCATGACGTGCCGGAGGCGCGGGCTGAAATGCTTTCCGCACCTGCGAACACCGCTAACGTTGCATGGCTTATGATCAGCGACGCTGCGCAATGAGCGAGTTCAAAAGCTTCGCTCGCGATTTTCTTGCCGCCGCTCTACCCGAACGCCGAGAACCCGTCGCAATCGCGTTACGCGTTTCCCCATTTCCACCGCAACTCGTCGCGGTGGCGGAGCAGCCAGTAGAGCGCGATCAGCGTGTGGCCGGTCTCGATCCGGCCGGCATCGACCATCGCTTCCAGTTCGGCGACGGTGCGGACGACGACACGAATATCCTCGCCTTCCTCGGGCACCCCGTGGACGCCGGCGGCCTTCGCCGCATCGACGCGGCCGCAAAACAGCATGACGGTTTCGTCCGAATTGCCGGGCGTGGGCAGGTAAAGCTGGATCGGCACAAGCTCGCCGATCACCTCGACCCCGGCCTCCTCGAGCGCTTCGCGCCGGGCGACCTGCTCCTGGCTCTCGCCTTCCTTGTCGATGAGGCCGGCGACAATCTCGACGATCCAGGGGGAAAACCCGGCGATCAGCGGCGGCAGGCGGAACTGCTCGACGAGGACGACTTCGTCGCGGCCCGGGTCGTAGAGCACGATCGCCACCGCGCCGCCGCGCCGCACCACGTCGTAGACGCGCTCGCCGCTCCACGCGCCGGAATAGAGCCGGTTGCGGTAGCGCACCACATCGAGCCGCAGATGGCGGCGGAAGGCGGTCTCGTGCGCGACGATCCTGAGGTCGGGGTGGCTGGGCAGGTCGGTCATGCGATGATGCCGTCGTCGAGCACGGTTTCGGGCGCGGCGGTCTCGATCTCGACGACCCAGAGGTCGGGGTCGCGCTGCCGCTGCCGCGCGATATAGGCGTCGGCGTCGGCTTCCGCCACCGACGCCGCGCCGGTGGCGCGCAGCCAGCCGAGCGTGCCGTCGGCGCGGCGCGCCTGAGCCAGCACAACGGCGCCGGGATCGCGGCCGCACAGCTTGACCAGGATCGCCCCGGCGTCGGGGTCGCCGCGCGCCGTTACCGCGACGCCGATCGCCGCCAGATCACAGCGGCGGACCAGCGCCTTGACCTGGATCGACGATTTGAGCCGGGCTTCCATCGCGCGGCCCGCGGCGGCTCAGAGCCGGTTCAACTGCTCGACGCCGCCGACTCCGCCGTCGCGGTAGACCGCGAGCACCTCGCGGTCGTCGAGCATCAGATAGGTCGTGCCGCCGCGGTCGCAGGTCACATCGGCGACCGGATAGTCGGGTTTGACGAGCAGGCGCTTGAGCTTCACCTGCAGATCGGCTTGCGTGGGAAACAGCCGCTCGAGTGGCTGGGTCTCCATGCGGCCGTAAGCGAGCTTGTAGACGCCGTTGCATTCGGCGCCGCTCATCGTCGTCGGCTGGCCTTTGTCGGGGGTCAGCACGACCGCGCCGGGGGCGAAGGTCACCCTGTTGTTGTCGGGGCTTGCCCAGGTGCCGATCAGCGGGTTCGCCGGCTGCTCGGGCGGGAAGAAGCACGCGGCCGGCA
>DASRLO010000128.1:0-3130 GCA_035648415.1 Allostellaceae bacterium | reverse complement strand
GAGTGTGTTCTGCAACCCGATCCGCAATGCCAATATGCGGTTGAGGAACTGCGTGATCGGCGGCAGGTCTTCGCGGAGCGAGCCGTCCTGGTCGCAAAGATCGAGGCCCGTCGCCTCTTGGAATTCGATCAGCGAGCAGCCTTCGACTTTGCCGCCGTAGAGCAATTGGTAGAACTGGCGCAATGCCGCCTTGGCATAGGGGCTTTCGAGATTGTCGTCGGCGCGGAACAGGCCCTGGCCGCCGGTCTGGCGCTGGCCACGGGTGATCGCGCCCAGCGTGTCGAGACGCCGCGCGATCGTCGACAGGAAGCGCTTCTCGCCCTTCACGTTGGTCGCGACCGGACGGAACACCGGCGGCTGCTTCTGGTTGGTGCGGTTCGAGCGGCCGAGGCCCTGGATCGCGGCGTCGGCTTTCCAACCGGGCTCCAAGAGATAATGGATGCGCTGGCGCTGATTGCGGCAGGCGCGGTCGGCGTGATAGCTGCGCCCGGTACCGCCCGCGTCGGAGAAGACGAGGACGCGTTTGTCGTCATCCATGAAGGCGGAGGTCTCGGCAAAATTCGCGGACGCGGGCCGGCTCTCGACGCAAAGGCGGTCCTGCCGCCGCACGATCCGGCGCGAGCGCCCCGTCACCTCAGCGACAAGCTCGGTGCCGAAACGATGCAATATCTGGTCGAGCGCGCCCTGCACCGGCGGCAATGACGCGAGGTGTTCGATCATACGGTCGCGGCGTTCGACCGCCTCGCGCGAGATGACCGGATTGCCGTCGACATCATAGGCCGGGCGGGATTGGAGATTGCCCTCGTCGTCGGTGTAGAGCTCGAAGAGCTGGGTCGGGAACGAGTGGCTCAGATAGTCGAGCACGTATTCCCGCGGGGTGATGTCGATTGAGAGATCGCCCCATTCCGATGTGGGGATTTCGGCAAGACGGCGGTCGAGCAAGGCCTCGTTGGTCGAGACAATCTGGATGATCGCGGCATGGCCGGCATCGAGATCGCGCGCGATGGCGGCGATCAGGGTCGGGCATTTCATCGCGGTGAGCAGATGATTGAAGAAGCGCTGCTTGTTCGATTCGAAGGCCGAGCGCGCAGCCGCCTTGGCGTTGCGGTTATAGGTGTCGCCCGAGGAGCCGGTGATGTTCGCCGCCTCCAGCGCCGCGGTCAGGTTGCGATGGATGATCTGAAAGGCGTCGGCGTAAGCGTCGTAAATGCGGATCTGCTCGGTCGTCAGCTGGTGCTCGACGATCTCGTATTCGATGCCCTCGTAGGACAGCGACCGCGCGGCGTAGAGGCCGAGCGCTTTCAGATCACGCGCCAACACTTCCATCGCCGCGATGCCGCCGCCTTCCATCGCGGCGACAAAATCCGCCCGTGTCGCAAATGGAAAATCCCCGGTGCCCCACAGGCCGAGCCGCGCGGCATAGGCGAGGTTCTGCACCGTCGTGGCGCCGGTGGCCGAGACGTAGAGGATACGCGCCTCGGCCAGCGCATGCTGCAGGCGTAGCCCGGCCTGGCCCTGCTGCGACGGTTTCTTCTCGCCGCGCTCGCTCTTGTCGCCGGCGGCATTGGACATCGCGTGCGCCTCGTCGAAGACGATGACGCCGTCGAAATCACGGCCCAGCCAGTCGACGACCTGTTGGACGCGGCTCGCCTTCTCGCCGCGCGCCTGCGTCCGCAAGGTCGCGTAGGTGGTGAATAGGATGCCCTCGTCGAGGGCAATCGGCGCGCCCTGGCGGAAGCGCGACAATGGAACGAGATCGGAGCGATATCCGCCGATCGCGGTCCAATCCCGCTCGGTATCCTCGATCAGCTTGTCGGACTTCGAGACCCAAACCGCCCGGCGGCGACCCTTCAGCCAATTGTCGAGGAGGATCGCGGCGACCTGACGGCCCTTGCCGGCGCCGGTGCCGTCACCGAGGAACCAGCCGCGCCGGAAGCGCACGGCGTTGTCGGCACCCTCGGGCGCCGCGTGATGAGATCGTAGGTCTCGTCGACGGTGTAGGAACCGGCGAGATGACTGGCATGAGCCTCGCCGGCATAGACGATGCTTTCAAGCTGGGCATCGGAAAGGATGCCGGCGGCGAGAAGGCGCGGCGGCAGGTATGGCCGGTATGAGGGCGGCGGCGGTGCGACCGCCGCCATTGCGGCCGATTGTGCGAGCTTCGTCGGATGCGGCTTCGCGTCGGCGATGTGGACCGCCTGCAGCGCGTAGCCCTCGTAGAGGCTGGCCGACAGGTGCGCGCCTTCAACTGGCACCCAATCGCGCGTCTCATAGGCGAGTTCGACAAAATCCGGCGTTGGCGCCGGCCGCCTGATGAGGTTGAACTCGGGTGACGGAACCTTCGACCGAGGCTGCATCGCGCGAACTGGAACCACCGGGTCCGGCGCCGCGCCGGTGACAAACGCACGCGGCGGCACCAGCCGTGCGACCCAATCGAGCAGTTCGGCGGCGCTAGCCGCCATTCCCGGCGATGATGGAAATGCCTTCGGATCATCGGCCGGAACGCGATCGATAACGATAAGGCGCGTCTCGGTCGTCGTGCCATGGCGGGCATAGGCCTGGCCGGCGAGCGCCGCCGAAAACACGACGCGGCCCTTCTCCTGCAGGCGGATGAAGGCGTCGCGCCAGGCGGGCTGATCGGGACCGACATTGCGGCCGGTGACCGCGACGAGCCGTCCGCCCTCGGCAAGCCGCGCGAATGCCGAGGCGATATGACGGATCGTCGCTTCGGCGAATCTTCCCTCGACATTCGGCGATGCCGAGAAAGGCGGGTTCATCAGGACGACGCTGGGCCGGATTGCCGGATCGAGATGGTCGTGGATCTGCTCGGCGTTGTGGCTTGTGATCGCGCCCTCCCGGAACAGGCGCGCAAGCAGCCCGCCTCGTGTCTCAGCGATCTCGTTGAGGGCAAGCCGCGCCTTGGCGATCTCGGCAAAGATTATCAGCAACCCCGTGCCGGCGGATGGTTCAAGAACGAGGTCGTTGGCGGTCAATGCCGCGGATTCGGCGGCAACGAAGCCGAGCGCGATCGGCGTCGAGAATTGCTGGAAGCGTTCGGATTCCTCACTGCGTCGCGTTTGCGACGGCAGCCGTTCGGCAAGTCGGCTGAGCATGGCGAGCATGCTTTGGG
>DASRLO010000127.1:0-60476 GCA_035648415.1 Allostellaceae bacterium | reverse complement strand
CCCACCCCGACCCTCCCCCGCTTGCGGGGGAGGGAGCGCGACACAGCGATAGCATTCTCCCTCCCCCGCAAGCGGGGGAGGGTCGGGGTGGGGGCTTCTTCGCCGGGGGGCAATTGACCCACATCTACGTCGATGCCGATGCCTGCCCGGTGCGCGAGGAGGTCTACCGCGTCGCCGGCCGGCTTGGGGTCGGCGTTTTTGTCGTTTCGAACGGGTCGCGGCCGATCCGCCCGCCGGGCCTCCCGTTTGTCGAGATGGTGATGGTTGGCGAGGCGATGGACGCCGCCGATGACTGGATCGCCGAACGGATCGGCGCCGCCGATGTCTGCGTCACCGGCGACATCCCGCTGGCTTCGCGCTGCCTGCAGAAAGGCGCGCGCGTCGTCCCGCCCAACGGCCGTCCATTCACCGCCGCCAATATCGGCAACGCGCTCGCCGGCCGCGAGCTCTCCCGCCATCTGCGCGAGCTCGGCGCCGGCGGCGGCGGCCCGCCGCCCTTCGCCAAATCCGACCGCTCGCGCTTCCTCTCGGCGCTCGACACAGCGGTCCAGGCGTCATTGCGAGGAGCTTAGCGACGAAGCAATCCCATGCCCGAATGCGCACCCGGCACGAGCTTGCTTCGCTGCGCTCGCATGACAACGAAAGCTAACCGCCGACCGCGCCCTGCGCCTCGACATAGCAGGCGTAGACCGATTGCGACGCCGCCATGAACAGGCGGTTGCGCTTGCGGCCGCCGAAACAAACATTGGCGCAGCGCTCGGGCAGCAGGATGCGGCCGATGAGGGTGCCGTCGGGGGCGTAGACCGCGACCCCGTCCTCGCCCTCGCCGCCGGAAAATCCGCACCACACATTGCCCTTTGTGTCGCAGCGTAGGCCGTCGGCGTAGCCCGGCATCTGGTTGCAGAACACGCGGCCGTTCACCACGGTCTTGCCGTCGCCGGCGACATCGTAGACATGCACGGTCTTGTCGCCGCCCGGCGTGTCGACGACGTAGAGAAGCTTTTCGTCGGGCGAGAAGCAGAGGCCGTTGGGACGCTGCATGTCGCCGACCGCGATGGTCATCGCGCCGCTCGCGGGGTCGATCCGGTACACGCGGAACGGCAATTCCTGCGGCGCGGTATGGCCGAGGTAGTTGCCGCGCGTCCCGGCGCCGTTGTCGGAAAACCAGATCGAGCCGTCGGATTTCACCACCACGTCGTTGGGCGCGGTCAGCTTCTTGCCGTCGAAGCTCTCGGCCAGCACCGTGACCGACCCGTCATATTCGGTGCGGGTCAGGCGCTGCGCGTCCATCTCGCAGGTGACGAGGCGGCCCTGGCGGTCGCGGGTATTGCCGTTGGCGTAGCCCGCCGGCCGCCGGAACACGCCAATCGCGCCGGTTTCCTCGTCCCAGCGCATGATCCGGTCGTTGGGAATATCGCTCCACAACAGATACCGCCCGTCGCCGAACCACACCGGCCCCTCGGTAAAGAGGCAATCCCCGGCGATCCGCCGCACCGGGGTGTTGCCGAGCACCATCGCCGCGAAGCGCGGGTCGAGGATCTTGAACGCCGGGTCGGGATAGCGGATCGGTTCTGGCAAGATTCCTCCCGTTTTGGCTTCTTATCGGATGGCCCGAGAAGTAGGCGAAGCCAGCCTTTACCGCAAAGGTCGCAAAGGATGCGCAGAGGTCGCAAAGGAACTCCGCAGTTTCGCGTTCTTTGCGTTCCCCTTCGCGTCCTTCGCGGTGAAGTGCTGTTTTCGTTCTTACGAATTCGGGCCGCGCTCCATCGACACCGGCTGCCAGCGCCTGAGGTCGCCCTTGGCGAGCACCGACGGGTTGACGCACGACATCGGCCATCTGCCGGTCAGCGCCAGCGACAATTCGAGCCCGACCCGCCGCCGCCGCGCCGGGTCGAACCGCGCGGTCGCCGAGGCGACGTGGGCGGTGAGGATTACATTGTCCATGCGCAGCAGTGGGTTGTTGCCGCCCGGCGGCTCCTGCTCGAGCACGTCGAGCCCGGCCGCGGCGATCTTCTTTTCGTCCAACGCCTTGATCAGCGCGGCTTCATCCGTCGTCGGGCCGCGCCCGGTCGAGATGTAGATCGCGGTGTTTTTCATTTGGCTGAAATGCTCGTCGCGGATCATCCGCTGCGCGCTCGCGGTCGCCGGCGAATGCATCGAGATGATGTCGGCGCGGGCCAGCAGTTCGGGCAGGCTCACCGGCTCGACCCCGCGCTCGGTCATCACCATCTCTTCGATGAACGGGTCGTAGGCGACGATATGCAGCCCGAACGGCTTGGCCCGCTCGGCGACCGCGCGCGCGACATGGCCGAACGCGATGAGGCCCAGGGTCAACCCCCGCAGCCGCGGGATTTTTAAGAGCGCCGGCCGGCCCTCGGCCCAGCGGCCGTCGCGCACCATGCGGTCCTGCTCGACGAGGCGGCCATGGGTCGCGAGGATCAGCCGCATCGCGTGGTCGGCGACTTCCTCGATAAAGGTGTCCGGGCAGTTGGTGACCGGGATGCTCTTGGCGGTCGCCGCCTCGACATCGACGCTGTCGACCCCGACGCTGCCGAGCGAGATGATCTTGCAGCGCGCCAGGCCGTCGATCATCTTCTTGGTGATCGGCCGGCCCTTGGCGTAGAGCGCGTCGGCGTCCTTGGCGGCGGCGACGAATTCGTCCTCCGAGCCCGCCGCGATCTCGTAGATTTCGGCGTCGATCGGGCTGAGCGCCTCCATCTCGTAGCCATACCCGCCGCCCGCCACCGTAAAGCTGGCGCCAGCCGGCGTCGCAATCCTGAATTTGGCCAAGTTTTCCTCCCTAAGAGCATGAAATCGATGGCCCGGATCAGAGCCGCCGCGAGCCGGACTTGTCAATCGCCGGCGGCGGCGAATGCCAATTGACCGGACCGTCTGCAGTTATTATCTCCTGTCTAGTTAACTGGACAGGACGAAGCCGATGGATGGGGCGCAGTGGTCGCTGCAAGACGCGAAGAACAGCTTCAGCACCGTGGTCGATGCTGCCAGCAAAGGCACGCCGCAGACCGTCACCAAGCGCGGCAAGCCCGCCGTCGTCGTGCTGTCCGTTTCGGAGTACGAAAAGCTCACCGGAAAAACCAAGGAGCGCCCCTCTTTTGTCGAGCATTTGCTCGCTTTTCCCAAGGGCAAGGGCAGGTTTAAGTTCGAAGGAACCCGCCTGAAGCCGCGGGACGTCAAGTTTTAATGTACCTGATCGATACGATGGTCTTTTCCGAGCTGTATAGGCAGCGGCGACATCCCGGTTTTATGCAATGGCTCGGGGACAAACCGGAAAACGAGCTCTTTGTATCAGCAATTACGATAGGCGAAATCGAACGCGGGATCGAGCGCCAGCGTCGACGCGATCCGTCCTTTGCTGTCTCTTTGCTGGCTTGGCTGGAGCGAAGCATCGTCGCCTTCGACGAGCGTATTTTGCCGGTGACGATGACCGTCGCGCGACGTTGGGGACAACTTAGCTCCCGCCTTGGTCATGAGGGAGTCGATCTGCTGATCGCCGCCACGGCCCTCGAACACGGTTTTACCGTCGCGACCCGCAATGTGCGACACTTCGCACCGACCGGAGTTGCCGTCGAGAACCCGTTCGAGAGAACGCCATGAGCCTTGTCACGATCCGAATTCGCCGGTCCCGACCTACCCCATCTGCCGGATTGCCGCGGCGCTCAGGCGCCGCCGAGCGCGGTGTAGAGCTGCACGTCTTCCGGCAGACCCTTCAGCGCGTGACGGCCGCGGTCCGCGAAGCGCAGCCCGGAGCCGGCGACAAGGTCGCGGACGGTGCTCGACACCAGGGTCTCGTTCGGGCCGGCCATCGCCGCGACCCGCGCGGCGACATTGACGGCGATGCCGCCGATGTCATCGCCCTTCAGTTCGATCTCGCCGGTATGCAGCCCGCCGCGCACCGCGAGGCCGAGCGGCGGCATGGTGTCGGCGATCGCCGAGGCGCAGCGCACGGCGCGCGCCGGCCCGTCGAAGGTGGCGAGAAACCCATCGCCCGTGTGTTTGATCTCGCGCCCGCGAAACCGCGAGAGCTGCTGGCGCACGATCTCGTCGTGGCGGTCGAGCATCGCGCGCCACATGCGGTCGCCGAGCGCCGCCGCGCGCTGGGTCGAATCGACGATGTCGGTGAACAGCACCGTCGCCAATACGCGGTCGAGCTCGCTCTCGGCGCGGTAGCCGGTGAGGAATTCTTCGGTCTCGTCGACGATCCGGTCGACGATCTCGCGCTCCGCGACGGGGACGTGATCGATACCTGGCAGCTCGACATATTTGGCGCCCGGAATGTGTTCCGCGAGATAACGCCCGGCCTCTGCGGGAATGCGCGTGTCGCCAACCCGGTGCAGGATCATCGTCGGCGTGCGAATTGCGGGCAGGATGTGCCGCGCGTCGATTTCGGCGTTCATTCGCAAGATTGTTGCGACCGCTGACGGGCTAGCGGCTTGACGTTCCGCTCGCGCCAAATTCCGCCGAAACGTCTCGTCTGCCGCTTGGGTCGGGAACATGAAACGGGCCAGGTACTCGCCCGTGCCCCAGCTTCGCTCGATGACTTCAATTTGCCCCGGCAGGGTCTGCGGGGTCAGCGTCGGGTGACGCGCATAGGTGCCGTAGAGTACGAGGCCGGTGGCCCGTTCGGGATAGGTGGCGGCGAAGAGGAGGCTCATCCCGCCGCCCTCCGACACGCCGAACAGCGCCGCCCGCTCGGAGCCGACCGCATCCATCACCGCGCGCACGTCGTCCATCCGATCTTCGAGATTGGCGATGCCGGCCATGCGGTCCGACAACCCGGTGCCCCGTTTGTCGAAACGAATGAGTCGCGAGAATTGCGCGAGGCGCGTGAACCAGTGAGCCCACCCGGGGGTTTCCCACATGGTGTCGAGGTTCGACACAAAACCCGGCACAAAGACCAGGTCCAGCGGGCCGCTCCCCGTGACCTGATAGGCGATGCTGAGATCGCCGCTTTTGGCGTAGCGGGTTTCCGGCGGGTCCATCGGCGAATCCCCTCGGCTGGCGCCTCCAGGATAGTCACGGCTCGGGCGGTCGCGCCATCGCTTTGCGGAAAGGCGAGGACGGAGAACGGGCGATTCGTCGTTTTCGCTGCCGCGCCATTTTGCCAGGCGAGCCCGTCAATCGTTAATAATCGCGTAGATGCAGTAGGTTACGCACGCACTCCCACAATTAGTTGAGACCACACCCGGCGCGTCGCACAATCCCTTGCCGTCGACCCGGCAGCGAGGCGAGGGGTTCGATGACCGCCTTGGGGGAGGCCGTCATCTCCGGTAGGGCCTTTGGGGGAAGGCCCGCCACCCCCGCCTCGCCACTGGTCGCGGTCGTCCAAAAAAATATTGGCCGAAAAATGAGTGACCCAAGGAAACGGGATGATTGGCTGGCACATATTCGTTGGTGCCAAGAAGAGATCAATGATCTCGTCGAACAAAAATCCTACATATCAGGATCTACTGAGTTCTTCCGTGGCACGCAGGACATCAAAATTCATCGCATAGCTGGTATCGCGCAAGAAATTTCTAGTCTCGAAGAAGAAATAGAATTCGCGCGCTCGCAAATAGCGTAACTTCCGATATTTTACGTCGTCGCGGCCTTCATTCCGGGCTGTGGCCTGTCCCAGACACAAATGCTGATATAGGTTCGCCCAGACCAAGCGGGGGTGTGCCTTGATCCAATTGATCCTCACCGCCGGCCGGATCATCGATCCGGCAAACGGTCGCGATGAGATCGCCGATATTTCGTTCAAGGATGGCAAGGTCGCCGCTATTGGCCGCGATCTGCCGCGCGCCGGCGCTGAGGTCATGGACGTCTCCGGCAAGCTCGTCGTGCCCGGCCTCGTCGATCTGCACACCCATGTTTATTGGGGCGGCACCTCGCTCGGGGTCGACGCCGTCGAGATCGCGCGCAAGAGCGGCACCACCACCTTTGTCGATGCGGGCAGCTCCGGCCCCGGCAATTTTCACGGCTTCCGCCGGCATGTGATCGAGAAGTCGCCGGTGCGCATCCTGCCGATCCTCAACGTGTCGCACGCCGGCATTTTCGCGTTCTCGACGACGGTGATGGTCGGCGAGTGCGCCGATCTGCGCCTCATCGACCCGCGCGACTGCGTGCGCGTCGTCAACGCCAACCGCGACCTCATCGTCGGCATCAAGGTGCGCGTCGGGCGCACCGCCGGGGGCAATTCGGGGATCGCGCCGCTCGACATGGCGCTCGAAATCGCCGACGAGGTCGGCCTGCCGGTGATGGCGCATCTCGACTACCCGCCGCCGTCGCGCCTGGAGGTGCTGTCGCGGCTGCGGCGCGGCGACATCCTCACCCATTGCTTCCGGCCCTTCCCCAACGCGCCGGTGGCGCCCGACGGGAGGGTGCGCGAGGAGGTTGCCGCGGCGCGCGAGCGCGGCGTCTTCTTCGACATCGGCCATGGCGGCGGCTCGTTCGGCTTCCGCACCGCCGAGGCGATGCTGGCGGCCGGGTTTCTGCCCGACGCGATCAGCAGCGACGTTCACGCGCTCAGCGTCAATGGCCCGGCCTTCGACCAGATCACGACGATGTCGAAGCTCCTGTCGCTCGGCATGGAATTGACAGCGGTGATCCGCGCCGGCACGTGCGCCCCGGCGGCGGCGCTCGGTCGTTCCGATCTCGGCCATCTCGGCATCGGCGCGGTCGGCGACGCTAGCGTCCTCGACCTCGCCGAGGGCGCGTTCGATTATCGCGACGTGCTCGGCGAAACGCGGCAAGGCCGCCTGCGGCTCACCGCGAGCGGTTTGGTTGTTGCCGGGGAGTGGTGGGAAGCGCGGTAGGGCGGAAGAGCAAAGCGTATTCCGCCGTGAATTTCAGAACTTCGGCGCACGCGAGCTGGCGGAAGCGCTGCGCTTTTCCGCCTTACATTCTACTTCGCGGCGCGCAGCGCGTCGGTGTCGCGATAGATCTGCAGTCGCGTGACCCGAAGCCCCGGCACGCCGTAACGGTCGATCGAACGCTGCCAGGCGAGAAACTCCTCGACCGAAAGGTTGTACCGCCGGCAGGCTTCCTGCAGGCTCAGCGCGCCGCTGCGCACCGCCGCGACCACGACGGCCTTGCGGCGCACGACCCAGCGCTTGGTGTTGGGCGAGGGAAGCTCGACGGCCGGGGCAGGGGGATACGCCGTGACGTCGATGGGATCGATGTTTGCCATTCTATGGAGCGTCAGGTTGCTGTTTGTAGCGCGGAGGTTATCCTGCACAACTTAAGGAAATACTAAATGGCGCAATCAATTACTTACGGTAAAATTCTATCAAACCAAATAAAAACTTAGTAAATATTTTATGCAGACGTTAATTGTTAGGTAAGTGATAACGCCCAGCGGCAATTATTGGGGCATTGTCGCGTGTTTTAACTTAAATTGTCGCGGCGTGCTGTCCTGTAGTCCGGCTGGGCGCGGGCGGCAGCTAAGGTAAATCGTGAAGCGAAATCAATAAAGTCGTATGAGAATCCCGGCATGGCCGCATGTGATTCTGACGGTTGATCCGTCAAGGTCGGATTCATATACTCCGCCGCCGTCGTCCACGGGGCTTCGGGGAGCAGGATGCCGACTTTGCCGACAGATTACCGTCCATCCGAAAACGAAGAGTTCATGGGTCCGCTACAGGTCGAATATTTCCGGCAAAAGCTGCTGCGTTGGCGCGCCGAACTTCTGGCCGATTCGTCGGAAACCCTGCGTTATTTGCAGGAAGAAAGTCTGCTGAAGCCCGATTTGACCGATCGTGCTTCATTGGAGACCGAGCGCGCGATCGAACTGCGCACCCGCGACCGCGAGCGCAAGCTCATCTCGAAGATCGACGCCGCGCTGTCTCGCCTCGACTCCGGCACTTACGGATATTGCGAGGAAACCGAGGAGCCGATCGGCATTCGACGGCTCGAGGCGCGGCCGATCGCGACCTTGTCGATCGAGGCGCAGGAGCGCCACGAGCGCATGGAGCGCACCCATCGCGACGACTGACGGTTCGTCGTTCCAGGGCCATCCCGCGGCCGGCAGATCCCCTCCGGCGGATCACGGTAAATTTTCGTTAACCTTCCGTTAGCGCAACCCCCTGACAATGCGGTAGAATTGGGCGGTGAGTTTGATCTCGGTTTCCGAGCGGGGTCGGGCCCAACGGATCGAGGCTGCGCGGATGGTCGCCTATAGCGAAGCTGCCCGTCGCCTGCGGCATTGGGGGGCGGAGCGCGGCCGGCCGGCATGGGTGGGCGTCCTGGCCCAGGCCGCGGTGATCCTCGCGGCGATCGGCATCGGCATCTTCATTCTCTACGCCGCCGAGGTCATCTCCGGCGTTCGCGTCGTCGCGATGGTGGTGGCGCTCGCTGCCCTTGCCGGCCTCGTCGGCGTCGCCGCGATCGCCGCGCATTGGGTGCATGGCGGCCTCGAAGGCCGCGTCGATATCCTGAGCCAGGCGCTCGAAGCCTCGCCCGACGCGCAGCTCATCATCGGCCCCGACGGCCGCATCGCCTATGCCAACACCGCCTTCACCAGCCTCTTCGCCTGGGAAGGCGGCGCGCCGCTCGACCGGCTCGCCGCGGCGGTCGCCGACCTCGAGGCCGGCATCGACTTCCAGCGCCTGCGCAGCCAGGCGCTGGCCGGCGCCCGCGCCATCGCCGCCGTTCCGCTGAAGGATGCGCGCGGCGCCGCGGCCGGCTGGTTCAACGTCGCGGTCAACCCGATCCCCGGCCGCCCCGGCTACAGCTTCTGGCACATCCAGGACATCACCGCCCGCCACGAGATGGAGGGGGTAATCCGCGACGAGCGCAACCGCCTCGTCGATTTCCTCGACGAGGCGCCGATCGGCTTTTATTCGGTCGACGCCGACGGCCATTTCCTGTTCGTCAACCCGACGCTCGCGCGCTGGCTGGGCGCGGCCCCGGGCGAGCTCACCGGCGGCAATTTGAGGCTCGTCGATTTCCTCGCCGCCCCGCCCAGCGGCGGCGCCCTGCCGTCCGACCCGTTCGGCGGCCGCGCCGGCGACGCGCAGCGCGGCGAGGTCGTGCTCAAGAGCCGCGACGGCCGCGTCGTCCATGCCTGGATCGGCCAGAGCGTCGTCGGCGACGGCGACGAATTGCGCACCCACTCGATCGTCCGCGACCTCACCCCCGAGCGCGAGTGGGAGGCGGCGCTGCGCCTGTCGCGCGAGCGCTTCCAGCGCTTTTTCGCCAACGCCCCCATCGGCATCGCCCTCATCGACCGCTACGGCCGCCTGGAGGAGGCGAACCGGGCGCTCGCCGAATTGTTCGGCGCCGCCAACGGCGCACTCAACGGCCAGCCGCTGATCGGCTTCGTCCACGAGGACGACCGCCGCGAGCTCGCGGTCAAGCTCGCCGACGCGGCGGAGGGTACCGCCCCGCCCGGCCCCAGCGAGGTTCGCATCAAGGGCCCGCGCGACAAGACCTGCGTCGTCTTCCTCGGCCGGCTCGACGGCGGCGACGGCGGCGACGGCGGGCTGATGCTGCATTTCATCGACGTCACCGAGCAGAAGAACCTCGAAATCCAGTTCGCCCAGTCGCAGAAGATGCAGGCGGTCGGCCAATTGGCCGGCGGCGTCGCGCACGATTTCAACAATCTGCTGACCGCGATGATCGGCTTCTGCGACCTCCTCTTGATGCGCTTCAAGCCCGGCGACCCGTCCTTCGCCGATATCATGCAGATCAAGCAGAACGCCAACCGCGCCGCCAATTTGGTGCGTCAGCTGCTCGCCTTCTCGCGCCAGCAGACCCTGCAGCCGCGCATCCTCGACATTACCGACGTGCTGGTCGAGCTGTCGCATCTCATCCGCCGCCTGATCGGCGAGAACATCGAATTGAAGGTCGTGCACGGCCGCGACCTCGGCCTCGCCAAGGTCGACCAGGGCCAATTGGAGCAGGTCATCATCAACCTCGCGGTCAACGCGCGCGACGCGATGCCGGGCGGCGGCACCTTGACGATTCGCACCGGGAACCATACCCAGGCGGGTCCGATGCGCCGCGGCGCGGAGACCATGCCGGCCGGCCTCTACGTGCTGATCGAGACCGTCGATACCGGGATGGGCATCCCCAAGGAAAACTTGGAGCGCATCTTCGAGCCGTTCTTCTCGACCAAGGAAATCGGCTCCGGCACGGGGCTGGGGCTCTCGACCGTCTACGGCATCGTCAAGCAGACCGGCGGCTTTATCTTTGTCGACAGCGCCGAGGGCCGGGGCGCGGTGTTCCAGATCTACCTGCCGCGCCACCAGCAGAGCGATCTCGCCGCCGCCGCGCGCACCGAGGCCGCCGAGCCGCTGGCGGTCAAGGATTTGACCGGCATCGGCACGGTGATGCTGGTCGAGGACGAGGACCCGGTGCGCATCTTCGGGGCCCGCGCCCTGCGCAACAAGGGCTACACCGTGCTGGAGGCGCGCAGCGGCGAAGCCGCCTTGGAGCTGATGGACACCACCGCCGACAAGATCGACCTCCTCATCACCGACGTGGTGATGCCCAAGATGGACGGGCCGGGCCTCGTCCGCGAGGTGCGCGAGACCCACCCGCAGATGAAAATCATCTTCATCTCGGGCTACACCGAGGATTCGTTCCGCCAGCGCCTCGACAGCGACAGCAACATCCACTTCCTTCCCAAGCCGTTTTCCCTAAAGCAGCTCGCCAGCAAGGTGAAGGAAGTCATCAGCGGCGAAGCGGTGTAGAGAGGGCGCTGTAGCGCTGTAGGCGGATGAGCGAAGCGTAATCCGCCACCAACGCCTTTACCGGCGCTCTCCCGGCTCGACCAGATCGCCATCGCCGCCGAGCCAATCCGCCGGGTATAACTCCGCCCTCGCGCAGCGATGGGAGAGTGAAGGGTTCAGTACGGTATCGAGCCCTTCACCACGTTGCGGTGCATCACCCGCCGGTAGCGGTTCATCTGGTAATTCGCGACGGCGCGGTGCAGCAGGCAGCAATTGTCCCACATCACCAAATCGCCCTCGCGCCAGCGATGCGCGTAGGTGAAGCACGGCTGGGAAGCGTGCTCCAGCAGCTCCGAGAGCAGTGCAACGCCTTCCGCTTCCGCCATGCCGACGATGCCCATCGCGTGGTTGCCGAGATAGAGCGCCGGCCGGCCGGTCGCGGGGTGGATGCGCACCAGCGGGTGATCGACCGGCGGCAACTCCGCAGCGTAATAGCCCGGCCGCTTGCCGCCTTCCCACTGGAAGACGACGCGCAAGCCGCCGATCCGCCGCTTCGTCTCGTCGGGCAGCGCCTCGTAAGCGAGGCGCGTATTGGCGAATTCGGTGTCGCCGCCCTGCGGCGGCAGCTCGGCCGCGTAGAGCGTCGTCAGCCACGGCGGGGACCGGTAATAGGGTTTGTCGGTGTGCCAGCGGTAATTGGCGCCCCGGGCGAAACGGTCGCTGGGATTGCCCTCGGCGTCGAGATTGGCGGTGACGTGCGCGATATCCTGGCGCTTGCCCGGTCGGCCGCCGCCGTGCTGCTCGACCTCGCCGAACTGCGCGGTGAACGCGTATTGCCGCTCGCGGCTCAGCAGCTGGCCGGGAAACACCAGGAACTGGTGCTCGAGTAACGCCGCGCGGACACCGGCGAGCGCCGCCGCCGCCAACGGCCGCGCCAGATCGACCCCGGCGGCCTCGGCGCCGCCGGCCTCGCAAATTCCTCCCTTAACGACCAGATTCCCGTCATGGCTGGGTTCATCCCGGGCATCCACGTGGATGCCCGGAACAAGTCCGGGCATGACGAGAGAATAGGGGCTGTTCACGTCCTCAATCGTGCAGCTTGTGCAAAAAGCCGGTGCGCTGCGCGGCGCCAGCGGTGAGGAACCCGCCATCCTGGCCGGCGAGGATAAAGCGCGCGCCGAACTCGATATAGCGCGGCATGATCGGCTCGTTGTAGATTCCGGCCATGCCCAAGGACAGATTGCCGTGGTTGAGCGTCTCGCGGGCGACGTTGCGGATGGCGGCGGGCATGGCGGTCCTCCTTTCTATTCGGCCTTAAAACAATAGGCGGCGAGCTTGTTGCCGTCGAGGTCGCGGCAATACCCGGCATAGGCCGTCGGATGCCAGCTGCGCGGCCCGGTCGCGCCCTCGTCAGTGCCGCCGGCGGCGAGCGCGGCATGGTGGAAGGCCGCGACCGCGGCGCGGCTCGGCGCCGCGAAGCTGATCGTGCCGCCATTGGCGTGGCTCGCCGGCTGGCCGTTCGCCGGCTTCAACACGAAGAATTCGGGTGCGTCGGCGCCCCAGATCGAGCCGTTCTCGCCGAGGTCGCGGAGCCGCTTCAGCCCAAGCGGCGCCAGCGCGGCATCGTAAAAGGCGCGCGCCTTCGCCAAATCGTTGGTGCCCACGGTGACGTGCGTGAAAATGGCCATCGGTTCCTCCTATCGGCTGGTGCGGGAGGACAGGCTAGCACGCAACCGCCGCAGAAGAGAGGCGGCCGTCGTCAATCGCGGGCGAGCAACGCGGCGACGAGCAGCGCGGCCGCGGCGACGATCGACGGCGCGGTGAACGTGCCGAGCCGGTCCGACACGATGCCGGCGAAAACCGGCCCGACGATCTGGCCGAGGCCGAAGGTGCCGGTCATCAGCGCCAGCGCGCGGCGCGGATCGCCGCTCGCCATCGACCGCGCCCGGACGAGGCCGAGCGCGGTCAGTCCGACAAACGTCCCGCCGACCAGGATCGCCGCGACGAACACGCCGGTCGGGGTCGGCCAGACGACGCTCGCCAGCACCCCGGCCGCCTCGACGACGCAGGCGATGGCGAAGGCCGTGGGAATGCCGAGCGCCGCCGCGATCCGCGTCCACAGCGCGACCGACGGGGCCGCGGCCAATCCGAATACGATCCAGATCACCGGCTCCAGCGCCCGCACTGCCGGCGTGCCGCGCACGATCGCGACCAGGAAGGTCGCGGTGATGATGTAACCGAAGCCGAATAGCCCGTATGCGAGGACGAGGCGGCGCAAGCCGGGATTGGATGCAGGCTGCTTGCCGCTTATCGGCGGCGGGTGTGGCGCGACGCGATCGGGCAGCAGCAGCGCTACCGCGAGCAGCGCCGCGAGCGACAGCGCGCCGCTTGCCAGCCACAGCGATTGCCAGCCCTGCCCGAGACGCAGCAGCGCCGCTACCAGCGCGGCCGACACCGCGATCCCGCTGCCGACACCGGCGAAATGCAAGGCCGAGAGGCCGCCGCGCCCAGCCTCCGCCAGCCGCTCCAGCACGATCGTCGAGGCGAGGATCAGCACGAATGCGCTCGCCGCGCCGCCGACAAAGCGCAGCACCAGGAACCAGGCGAGAACCTGCGTCGCGCCCATCGCGGCGGTCGTCAGCGTGCTGACCGCGAGCGCGGCGAGCAGCCACCAGCGGCGCGGTCCGGGGAGCGTCGGCAGCGCCGCGAGGAAAGCCCCGATCAGATAGCCGAGAAAATTGGCCGACGCGATCAGCCCGGCCTCCGACCGGCTAAGCCCGAGCGCCTCGATCATCGGCGGCAGGATCGCCGTATAGACAAAACGGCCGACGCCGATCGCCGCCGCCATCGCGATCAGCCCGCCGAGCGCCGTGGAAACGGCGCCGCCGCGCGGTGAGGTGTCGTTGGTCATGCGAGACGATATAGACCAAGCGTCGCCTCAAGCGCGCTCAACGCCTTCCTCGCCTGCGCCGCCGGCGGTTCGCGACGGCGCGAGCGGCCTAGTCCCGCGGCCCGTCGCCGGGCGCCCATGTGCCGGAAGTCTTCACCAGCGCCGCCGCTTCGCGCGGAAATTCGTCGTCGACCGTATATTCGTAGCAGCGGATGCGTTGGGCGTCCGGATAGGCGGCGTCGATCGCGGCGAGCGCCTCGGCCAATGTCGCGAAATCGCCGGTGTGCTGCAGCCGGCTGTTCCACACCCCCTTCGCCGCGCGCGTCAGCATGCCGCGCGTCGGCGCGTCGGTCTCGGGAACGCGGTCGATATAGGCTGTGATCTCGACGCCGGCCGGCTCGGCCGGCTGCCACTCGTCGCGGGTGATTTCGACGCGAAGGGTCAGATAGCTCATCCGGGCACGATAAAGCATCGGGGCCGCTCTTGTGGAGCGGCCCCTTTGGTAATCAGGAATTGCGGCGCAGCCGCCGCCAACCGTCAGCTGTGCCAAGCGGACAGGATCACGTTCTTCGGCAGCCATTCGCGGATGTCGCGGAACGGCCGGTAATAGCCGCCGGGCGACGAGCTGTCGTCGATCTGCGGCGCGATCATCGCCGCGTTCTCGGCTGATTTCTTGGCGAGCGCCTGGCGCCTCGGCGACCCCTCGGGGGTGGAGCCACTGACGGCCGGCAAGCGCCTGGTTGAGCTGGCGAAGCAATTTCAGCTTGACATTGTTCACGTTATAGTCCTACATACTGGACCCTAAAACTGGAAGAATTGAATGTTCGAGGGGATGCGGAGGCTGCATCCGCGCGGCCCGGCGAGCCAAGGCATCGTCGTCGATAGCGACGGCGCAATGCTCGGTCCAGATTGCGTGCTCGTTCGCCGCACGCCGGAAGGCTATCACGCATTAGCCCAAAGTGAGGCGGGCGTGTTACAGGATCTGCTGCTTGGGCCCGATGCCGAGCACGATTGGCTGTTTCACCAGAGCCGCCGCATCGCGCAGGCACTTGCGGATGACCACCTCATCATCGCCCAGATTCTCGGGCTGCAGATGCCGATTGGCGAACTCGATGTTTCGCGCCTCAAGCGGTTAGCGGCGCTCGCCCCGGTCCTCAAGGCCAATTTCAACCCGGATCAGCCACGCGTCCCGGCCGGCAGCGGGCGCGAGAGCGGCGAATGGAACGATGAAGGCGGCGGGAGTGCACTGGTTCCCGCGGCGGCGCGCCGAACACAAGCACGCGGCGGCGATCCCGACGAATTCTTCGATACCGTGTATTCACAAATTTCATGCTCTGGCGCAAAGGCTCGGCATCGACGAGACTTGGCTGCTCGGCTTGGCGGCGCATGAGAGCTGGTACCTTTATCCGCACGACCGGGCGCTCAACAATCCATTTGGCGTCACCCACGGTGGCGGCGCCAATGTCGCCTACAGCTCGATTGACGCCGCCGTGTCATATTGGGAGCGCCGCTACGGCTCGGTCGTGCAAGGCGCGACCAGCGCCGAGGATTTCGTCCAGCGTCTCTACGCCGACAAATACAATACGAAGACCGCGGACTGGTCGGCGAGGGTAATGGGCGTCATCCAGTCAATTCCCCGGCATCTTGCGTCCTGGAAGGCCAAGCGGGATATTTGATGACGATGCGTTGGCTCGCGAGATCGGCGAGCCTGCTCGCGGCAGCCGTTCTTCTCTGCGGCCAAGTCCCGATACTCAACCCGCGGCAGTACCGCAACGTGGACTACGAATTCTCGGTGAATATCCCGTCCGGGCTGCACGGCTGCAAAACGGCTTCGCCAAACCCTAATCACGGCCTCTGGATCCCATTGGATCGCCATTGGTCTTGCGAGGATTCAGATGACTTCGTGCCCTATGTCAGCGTATCCGCCAACTCTAATACGGCTTTCGAGGCGGCAACGCCGGCGCGCTTGGCTGCGGTCGAATGCCGCTGGCAGGGAGCGCGCCATATCGTCTGGCTGAAGGGCGAGAGGATCTCCGGCCGCCATGCCGCGGGCTGCCGCCGCGATTTCCCCGACGGGCATGTCGAGGTCACCTTATTTGTATTGCGCAAGACCGAGGCGTGGCGGGCGCGCTGGGAGGAGGTCAGCGCTGATCTCGTCACGACGCCGGCCCATTACCGCGCCGACATGCGCACTTTTCGCCAAGTTGTACGCGGCGTCTGGGTCCATCCCGACGGCCCGATGCGGTAACTGATTAGACAGTTTTATCTGATTAGCTGGAACCGAGCCGCGTTAGGGGCCGGCCCTTTCGGGCCGACCCCTGCCGTGATGTCGGCGTCAGCCGGTCGTCAGCGCGTCAACTATGCCAGCGGAACTCCTGCGGCTTGCGCTGCGAGCCTTGGCTGAGCTTGATGTTGACCAGGCCAGGGCCGGGGAAGTTCATCAGCTCGTCGAGCGCGCCGCGGACGTCCTTGGTGTCCTCGACATAGGCGCCGTAGCCGCCGAACGCCTTCATCATCTGGTCGTAGCGGGCGCCGTAGATCAGCGTGTTCGGCCGCATGTTGAGCATCGGGTTGGACGGGATCTCCGGCATGCCCGGGCCGATGCCGCCATTGTTGAGAACGACGATCTTGGCCGGCATGCCGTAGCGGCAGAGCGTTTCCATCTCCATGCCCGAAAAGCCGATCGCCGAGTCGCCGGAGATGTGGACGACCGGGCGGTCGGGATGCACGACGCAGGAGGCGACGACGAGCCCGAGGCCGACGCCCATCGTGCCATAGCTGCCGGCGTTCAGGTAGGAACGGGGGTTCTCGAGCGGCATTTGGGTCCCGCCGATATCCATCGTCGTCGCGCCCTCGCTGCACAGCACCACGTTCTTCGGCAGCCATTCGCGGATGTCCTTGAACAGCCGGTAATAGCCGCCCGGCGACGAATTGTCGTCGATCTGCGGCGCGATCATCGCCGCGTTCTCGGCCGATTTCTTGGCGAGCGCCTGGCGCCACGGCGACCCTTCCGGGTGGAACCACTGGCGGCCTTTCAGCGCGGCGTTGAGCTGGCTGACGATCGCCTTGCCGTCGCCGACCAGCGCCACCTCGGCCGGCTTGTTCTGGTGCATCGATTCCGGCTCGATGTCGAGCTGGACCACCCGCACATCCTTGTTGTAGCGAGGCGGCAGGCCGAAATGCAGAATCCAGTTGAAGCGCGCGCCCATCAGGAAGACGACGTCGGCCTGCAGCAGCGCCAGGCTGCGCGCGGCGCCGGCCGACAGCGGATGGTCGTCAGGCAGCACGCCCTTGCCCTTGGGCGTGCGCACGAACGGTATCTGGGTGCGCTCGATGAAAGCGCGCACCTCGTCTTCGGCGCGCGAGGACGCCATCCCCTGGCCGATAAGGACCAGCGGACGCTGCGCCGATTGCAGCACGTCGAGCGCCCGCTCGATGTCCTGCGGCATCGCCACCGTGCGGGGCGGATCGGGGCATTTCTGCACCTCGATCGCCTCGCTCTCGTCGCACGAGCCGGTGATCAAATCGTCGGGGAAATCGAGATAGGTCGCGCCGGGGCGACCGTAGATCGACTGCCGCACCGCCATCTCGACATAGAACGGGATGCGGTTGACGTGCTCGATCGCGTGCGCCCATTTGGAGACCGGGGTCGCCGCCAGCACCTGACGCTCTTCCTGGAACGAGCCCATGCCGTTGCGGTAGGTCTCCGACGCGCCGCCGATCAGGATCATCGGCCAGCAGTTCTGCTGGGCGTTGGCCAGGCCCGAGAGACCGTGGATCACGCCGGGGCCGGTGACGACGATGCACGAGCCGGGCCGGCCGGTCAGATAGCCGACCGCGCCGGCGGCATAGGATGCCGCCTGCTCGTTGCGCATGCCGATATAGGGCAGGCCAACCTTCTGCGCCGCCTCGGCGATCGGCCCGACGGGAAACCCGACGACGCCGAACATGTACTCCACGCCCTGCTCCTTCAGGCTCTTCGCCAGCAGGTCGGCGCCCTTGATCTCAGCCATAATTTCCTCCCCAAGATAAGACAAGACGGGCCCGGATGCGGGGTGCGGTCGAGCCCTTCACAAAAACGTCAGCGCCAGATTACGCAATTATTGCCGGGGCGCGAAAGGGTGTCTGCCGCAGGGCGGCATTCGCCGGGCGCAGGTATTGCCGATTAATCGGGCAACGCGCGGACGCCGGTACGCGCGCGTACCGCTGGTGTCCACTTTGTGCGCGTCGGTGGAGGCCAAAGATCATGTGGCCGAAGCCCCGTCAGCTTGGCGATCCGGGCAAGCATTCGGGGCCCAAGTTTTTCGTTGTCGTGGAACGCAAATATGTAATCCGGCCACCCAGGTCGCGACAGTGTGCGGTGCGAGCCGCGCTGACGCTTGATCGTCCAGCCGGCGCGAATAGGCGCGCGAATACTCGGCCTGCTTTCGTGGCCGGCCGGCCATTCACGCTGCGAAAAAAAGATCGCTCGGCTCAAAAAGGAACAGGTTCGCCATGTCCGATACGGTCGGCGATGACGCGCAGCGCGAGCGCCGTCGTCTTGTCCCGGACCTCCGCCTCGGTGGTGCCGTAAGCGAGCACGCCCGGCAGATCGGGCGCTTCGCCGATCCACCTTCCGTCCTCTTCGCGTTCAATTTCGATCCTTTAGCATGATAGCCGAGGTCAGGTTACAAAGCCATCTCACTTATTCGAAGCGGCGGTCTGTTCTTGTCGCCGGCTTGGGTATGGGGGAAGATCGGCCGATTTTCACGGACCGAGGGAGGGGCGGCATGCGCCGGGTCGGACCCCACAGCTTCACCGAAATCTATTACGCCGGGTGCAACCCGAGCTTTGTCGAAACCAGCGACGGCTATGTGATGATCGACACGCCGCAGCAGCCGATCGACGCGGTGCGCTGGCGCGAGATGATGGAGGAGAAGGCGCCGATCCGCTACCTCGTCAACACCGAGCCGCATGGCGACCACACCTCGGGGAACGCCTATTTTCCCGACGTGCCGGTGGTCGGGCAGGTGAAGCTGCAGGAATGCTTCGAGCGTTACCTCGCCCAGTTCGGCACGATGGACGAGAAGCGCGAGCGGCTGAAGCAGATGGACCCCGACAGCGTGTTCCTGCTCGGCCACCCCGACTACAGCGACCCGCACGGCCCGACCGTCACCTTCACCGACGGCCTCACGCTGCATGTCGGCAACCACACTTTCCAGATCATCCATCACCCCGGCCATACCGCGCCGCAGACCTCGGTCTATGTGCCCGAGGAAGGGGTCGTTTTCACCGGCGACAACGTGTTCCACAAATGCCGGTCCTGGCTGCAGGAATGCGATCCCTGGGAATGGCTCGCGGCGCTGAAGAGCATCGAGGCGCTCGACGCCGACACCATCGTGCCGGGTCACGGCGAGCAATGTACCAAGGCGTATCTGAAGGACCAGGCGCAGATCGTCGAGAACTGGATCGGTTACATCGAGCGCTTTGTCGACCGCGGCGTCGGCCCGGAAGAAATCCTGCGCGAGAAAATCGCGGTGACCGAGCAGGATCCCTATCCGATCGGCCAACGCCTCTTCATGCACGACGAGCGGCTGACCGGTATGATCGTCAACAACCTTCACCGCCGCATCAGCGAGAAAAAGGAGGGCGTCCCGGCGGGTTGAGGACGGTCTGGCGGCGTTGATCGAGCGCCAATTGGAAGGCGGCCGATGCACGATTTTGTCCGGACTCATGGTTTCGTTAGCGACCCTTTAACCTGCTCAATGGTTAATACACTTAGCCCAAACAGAACGATTGCATCTGTCATGTGGAACCTGAGCCCAGAGTACATTCAGCAGGTGAAGGAAGAGCTCAAGGGGCGCCGGGCGGCGATCCAAGCCCGCCATGCCGAGGAGCTCAAGTCGCTCGAGACCGATCTCGAGGAGGTCGAGACGCTGGAGCGCGTCGCCTACGCCGTGGCCGCGAAGCACGTCCTGGAGACAGAGCTGGCGACGGAACCGTCGGAACAGGAGCCGCAGGTGGTTGCCGAGCTCGAAGCCGGCCGCGCGATCGCGCCCGAGCCGGGCGCGGGACCCGGGTCGAAGGGCCTGTCGCGCTGGCGCATGCGCCTCGACGCGGATTCCGCAACGGAAGCGGACTGACAGAGACACGCGCCGGGTGCACTGACCGGCGCTCGGCAACTCTGCGCCGGAGCAAATCTGGGTCGTCCGGGCGCCGGCAAACTTCCACGCCAATGTCCGCGGACGTCAGTCCAGCGGGCCCAATAACCATGGTCCCCGGCCCGGCCCCGGCTTCAGGCAAGCCCGGCTAAAACCACCTCGATTTCGTCCCGGACGACGCAATATAGGTTTGCAGCATTTGCAGCGTGGCCTTTTGGTCGAACGTCAGGTGCGACAGCCGGCGGTTGAGGTCCTCGAACATGGTATCGATCTGCTCCTTCAGAAAGAGCAGCGCTTCGCCGATGCTGTTGCCGGTCGCGGCGATGTCGAGATCGCGCATCGACGCGGTGAACATCGAATCGCCAAGCGGAACGATGGTGACGGGAATGGGCTCGCTCAGCGCGTGGTTCGGCAGCGAATCGATGATCAGCTCGATCCGGTTGCTGTCCGGAGCCGCTTTTTCTTCCGGCTCCGGCGGATGCGGTTCTTGCCGCCGATCCGGGGCGGGCTCCAAGGTAACCCTCGACTCCGCCCAGATCGGTCTCTCCGATCGGTCCAGCAGGACTTCCGGTTTTCCTTCCGGCGCCGCGGGGGCCGGTTCGGGCGCCTGGCCCCAAACAGGCGGCGAGTTTTCCTCCGCCTCCCCCGATCCCGGTTCTTGCGGCTGATCGAGCCGGGGCTGCGCCGGGCCGGCGCCCGGCACCACCACAAACGGCGCGCCGGAGCCGCCGCCGAAGCGGATGACGAGCGTCGGCGTCGGCGCCGTCACCAGGCTCAACGACGGATCGTCTGTGCTGATCGACGAGGTCAGCGCGGAGCTGGCGGCGATGGAGCTTTGCCAGCCGTTCGTCCGCGTTCGCCGGAGGGTGCGCGCGTTCATCCCAGCTGCGGCGGTGTTTTCGCTTCCCTTACGTCGGTGACGAGGGTCGATTTCAGGTTGTAAACCGGTTCGCCGTTGGCGCTTTCCGTATCGCCGACGCGGGACACGGCGATCATGATCGGCTTGACACGCAGCAGCGTACCGTCAGCCAGCCGATACTCGCTCCAGGCTTCCCTGGCTTCGACCACCTCAATCTCGGTCGAGGCCGGCATGGTCGCTACGGATAAATCGTTCACGGCTCGCTCCCTGGCATGCGGCGAGACTGTGCGAGTGCAACGTTTAAGAAGGCTTAATTTGGGCCGCGGCTGACGGCTGGCCCGCCGGGTTCGGGCTCGCTCGGGATGTGCTGTTATCGAAGGCGAGGCTCGGAAGACCAATCACAACACGCGAAAAACGCGCGACGAGCGATCCTGTAAATACGCAAGGGAGCCATCGAAATTTCTCCGTGCGTGATGCAACCTTCGCGTTCCCACATCGTTCACCGTGGAATTGAAAGCTTGGTGGAGCGTTACTCCACCGACACGGGGTGCGGTTGGCCTGTTGGAGGCCGCCGCGCCAGCAATCGGAGGAAGTGGAATGACCTTACGCATGCTTGCTGGTCGGACGGGCCGGGCGCTGGCGCTGACGACCGCGATCACCGCCGCGATCGGGCTGACCACAGTGCCGCAGCCCGCGCACGCGCTGGGCACGGGCGCGGCGGTCGGCATCGGCCTCGGCGCGCTCGCCGTCGGCACCGCGCTCGGCGCGGCGTCGAACCCGTATTACGGCGCTCCCGGCTATGGCTACGGCTACAACCCCGGCTACTATCCGGGTTATTACGCCCCGCCGGCGCCGGCGTATTACGGCTACGCGCCGGGCCCGGCGCGTAGCTGTTGGAGCCCCTATTACGGGCGCTACTATCCCTGCTAGGACTGCTGGCCTGGAGAGCGGGGCGAGCGGGAAGCCGCTCGCCCCGTTCTGTTTACAGGTACTTGGTCGGCTGTCGCAGCGTGCGCCACATATGCGCGCTGGGGCTTGAGTCGAAGCCCAGCCCTTCCTCGGGTTGGCGGAAGTTGCGGCCGACGATGTCGGTGAATTCCTCCAGCTCGACATGCACTTCGGGGTCGAACGAATAGATGTCGTGCACGGTGATCATCCGCGCCGTGCCGTACCATTTATGCGCGCGCGCCCGCTTGTACTCTTCCTCGATATAGGGCTCGGGCTTGTAGTCCTCGCCGAAATACGCCTTGTAATTGTCGGGATAGGCGTAGCCGGCTTCCTCGTCGGGATAGAAGCGCAGCGCCTGGTGCGCCCGGATCGCCCAGGTGACCTCCTCGTCGACATAAGGCTCGACCATCTGCGCGCCCCAATAGCCATGGTCGGAGCGGATGAAGCCGATCACCCCGATATCGTGCAGCAAGGAGGCGAGGACGATTTTTTCCGGCATTCCGGCGACCAGCGCGTGCCGGGCGCTCTGCAGCAAATGCATCGCCGGCGCGAAGCGGAACTTGAAGAAGTCGATCAAGGTCGGCTTGTCGGGCATCGCCGGCAGGCGCGGGTCGTCGCCCATAAGCATTTTGGCGCCGGGATGGGCCTGCTGCAGCTTGGCGCCGTTCGGCATCGCGAAATCGCCGTCGGCCAGCAGGAAGAGGCGCGACTTGACCGCGATCGCCTCGTTCATCTCCTGCATCATCTTGTGTTCGAGCGCGTCGGCGCGCTCGCTGGATGTCATTACATCATTCATCGCGCTGTGCTCCTTAGAGGTATTTGGCCGGGCGGATCATCGCCCGCCACATATGCGCGACCGGGCTGTTGTCGAAACCGAGGCCCTGCTCCGGCTGGCGGAAATTGCGGCCGATCACGTCCTCGAACTCTTCCAATTCAGGATGCACATTCGGGTCGAACGAGTAGATGTCGTGCACGGTGATCTGCCGGCCCGCCATGTACCATTTGTGGTTCCGCATCCGCTTGTAGTCGGCCTCGATATAGGGATCGGGCCGGTATTCCTGGCCGAACGAGGTGATGTAGGATTGCGGGTACTCGTACCCGACCGACTCGTCGGGATAGAAGCGCAGCACCTGATGCGCGCGGATCGCCCAGGTGACCTCCTCGTCGACATAGGGCTCGACCAGCTGCGCCCCCCAATAGCCGTGGTCGCCGCGGATAAATCCGATCGTCGAGACGTCGTGCAGCAGGCAGGCGAGCACCATCTTCTCGGGCAGCCCGGCATTGACTGCATGCCGCGCGCTTTGCAGCAGGTGCATGCAGGGCCCGAAGCGGTGCTTGAAGAAATCCATCAATGTCGGCTTCTCGGGCATCGCCGGCAGGCGCGGATCGTCGCCCATCAGCACCCGCGCGTTCGGGTTGCCCTTCATCAGCGCCGCCGCATTGGGCGCCGGGCCCATGTCGCCTTCGGCCATCGAATAGAGCCGCGACTTGATGACGATGTAGTCGAGCTCGCGGGCCATCTTCTCTTCGAGCGCGTCGGCGCGCTGCGACAGGGTCATCACATCGTTCATGGCGTGTCTCCTTCGCGGTCTCGGCGAAGCCTACCAGATTGCCGCCGGCGGAGGCATGCTCTCTCGTTATGTCCCGCCCGCCTGCGCCCGGGCGTAGCTGTCCCTGAGGCCGATCGTGCGGTTGTAGACCGGCGCGTCGGGCGCGCTGTCGCGGTCGCGGCGGAAATAGCCGAGCCGTTCGAACTGCACCGGCGCCGCGCCGTTGTCGCCGGCGAGCGCCGGTTCGAGCCGGCAATCCGACAGAATTTCGAGCGAGTCCGGGTTTATATCCGCCATCAGATCGCCGCCGCCGGCGCCGGGATCGGGGCGGCTGAACAGCGGGTTGTAGAGCCGCACCTCGGCCGTCGCCGCGTGCGCCGCCGAGACCCAGTGGATCGTGCCGCGTACCTTGCGCCCGTCTGGCGAGTCGCCACCCTTGGTCAAGGGATCGTAGGTGCAGCGCAGCTCGGTCACCTCGCCGGAAGCGTTCTTCACCGCCGCGCGGCAGGTGACGAAATAGGCGTAGCGCAGCCGCACCTCGCGGCCCGGCGCGAGCCGGTAGAAATTCTTCGGCGGGTCTTCCATGAAATCGTCGCGCTCGACATAAAGCTCGCGCCCGAACGGAATTTTGCGTGTGCCGAGCCCGGGCTGATCGGGATGGTTGACCGCGTCGAGTTCCTCGCTTTGTCCTTCGGGGTAGTTCTCGATCACCAGCTTCAGCGGGCGCAGCACCGCCATGCGGCGCGGCGCGCTGTGGTTGAGCGCATCGCGCACCGCGTGCTCGAACATGCCGACATCGACGGTGCTGTTGGCGCGGGCGACGCCGACGCTGCGGACGAATTCGCGGATCGCCGCCGGCGGGATGCCGCGCCGCCGCAATCCCGCCAGGGTCGGCATGCGCGGGTCGTCCCAGCCCGACACCCGGCCCTCATCGACCAGTCCTTTCAGAAACCGCTTCGACATCACCGTATAGGTCAGCGCGAGCCGGGCGAACTCGTATTGCCGCGGCCGCGCCGGCCCGAGCTTTTGTCCAATGGGCAGATGCTCGATCAGCCAGTCGTAGAGCGGCCGGTGGTCCTCGAACTCCAGGGTGCAGATCGAATGCGTGACGCCCTCGATCGCATCCGACTGGCCGTGCGCGAAATCATAGGTCGGGTAGATGCACCAGGCGCCGCCGGTGCGCGGGTGGCTCGTGTGGAGGATGCGGTAGAGGGCGGGATCGCGCAAATTCATGTTGGGCGAGGCCATGTCGATCTTCGCTCTTAGCACCCGCGCGCCGTTGGGGAACTCGCCGGCGCGCATGCGGCGGAACAGGTCGAGATTCTCCTGCGGGCTGCGGTTGCGGCAGGGGCTGTCGCGTCCGGGTTCGGTGAGCGTGCCGCGAGTGGCGCGCATTTCCTCCGGCGACTGGTCGTCGACATAGGCGAACCCGCGCCCGATCAGGTGCTCGGCCCATTTGTAAAGCTGATCGAAGTAATCCGACGCATAATAGAGGTGCAGGCCCCAATCGAAGCCGAGCCATTTGAGGTCGGCCAGGATCGCGTCGATGTATTCCTGCTCCTCTTTTGTGGGGTTGGTGTCGTCGAAGCGCAGATGGCAGCGCCCGCCGAATTCCTGCGCGATGCCGAAATTGAGACAGATCGACTTGGCGTGGCCGATATGCAGATAGCCGTTCGGCTCGGGCGGAAACCGCGTCACCGGCCACACGGTGCGCCCGGCGTCGATGTCGGCCTGGACGATGTCGCGAATGAAATCGCGCCCGGCCTCTTTCGCTTCCGCCTCGACCGCACTCATTGCCGCTCGCTCCGCCGATCTTATGCTTTATATGGTGATGCCCCAGACTTGTAGGGTGGAAAAGCGCAGCGCCTTCCGCCAAACCCGCCGCATGCGTTGGCGGATTACGCTTCGCTCTTCCGCCCTACTATATAGGTGTCTCAGGATTTCAGGCGCTCTATGATCCCGGCCCAGCGGTCGAGCAGCGGCAGGATCTTGCCGGCCGGCTCCGCCGCCAGTTGCACCACCCCGCGCGCCACCCCCTGGTCCGCGTAGCGCCGCACCCGGTCGATTTCGGGCTGGATGCCCCACACCGTCACCGGGCAGGTCGCGAGGTCGCGCCCGGCTTCGGCCGCCATCTGACGGAACTGCGGCAGGAAGTCGGTCACGTCCTCGTATTGCGGCCGGCGCGAATGCGGGATCCAGCCGTCGCCGTAGCGGATCGCGCGGCGCGCCGCGTGCGGGAACATGCCGCCGATTATGACCGGCGGGTGCGGCTGCTGCACCGGCTTCGGCCAGGTCATCATCGGCGCGAAATCGACCATCTCGCCGTGGTATTCGGGCTTCGGCTTGGTCCAGATTTCCTTCATCGCCTCGATGCGTTCGCGCATCAGCTTGAAGCGGGTTTTGAACTCGGTGCCGTGGTCGGCCATCTCGTCGGCGTTCCACCCGCCGCCGACCCCGAAGAGGAACCGGCCGCCCGACACCTGGTCGAGCGAGGCGACGAGCTTGGCGGTCTGGATCGGGTCGCGCTGGGCGACGAGGCAGACGCCGGTGCCGATCTTGATCGTCTTGGTCACCGCCGCCGCCAGGGTCAGCGACACGAACGGGTCCATCACGTCGTAATACTGCTTCGGCAGATCGCCGCCCGAGGGGAACGACGACTGCCGCGACAGCGGGATATGCGAATGCTCGGGCGCCCAGACCGACTCGAACCCGCGCTCCTCCAGCGCCCGGGCGAGTTCGCCCGCGCGCATCGAATAATCGGTGAAAAACATCGACGCGCCGAACAGCATGGTCACCTCCAGCAGAAGTCAGGAATAATCCGGCCGGCGCTTCCCGCGGAAGGCGGCGATGCCCTCGGCGAAGTCGGCGCTGGCGCGTACCCGGTCGCCAAGTTGCTGCTCCAGCGTTTCGCGGCCGCGAACATAATCGGCAATGCCGGTGCTGACCTGCTGCTTGACGGCCTGCACCGCGTTGGGGCTGTTGGCGGCGATGCTCTCGGCGACGCCAACGGCCCATTCCAGGGCGCGGCCGGGCTCGACGACGGTGTTAACGAGCCCGATGCGCTCGGCGAAGGCGGCGTCGACGAGACGACCCGTCAGCAGCAGATCCATCGCGCGGACGTAGCCGATCTGGTGGGTCAGCTTCACCGCCGCGCCGCCGAACGGGTAGATCGCGTAGCGGACTTCCGGCAGCCCGAAGCGCGCCGCCGGGTCGGCCCCGCGGATATCGGTCGAGATCAGCAATTCGACGCCGCCGCCGACGCAATCGCCGTTGACCGCGGCGACGATCGGCTTGGTGAACACGGTGTCCTTCAGGAGTGCGCGGTTGATCGTTTTCGCGGTTTCCGCGCTGGCGCCGAGGTCGCCGCTGATGTCGGCGCCGGCGCAAAACGCCCGCTCGCCGGCGCCGGTAATGATGACGGCGCGGCACATCGGATCGGCGTCGAGCCGGTCCCACAGCCGCGCCAGATCGGCCATCATCGCCCGGCTCATCGCGTTGCGCCGGGGTTGGTTGGCGATCGTCACCACCGCGATGTGGCTGCCGTGCCGGCGCGTCTGAATTTCCACCGGGGTCTCCCGCGCCCTCCGCCGGACCCGAGAGTGCTTGCGATGCGGGCCGGCCGCAAGTCCGGTTTGGCGTTGCGGGCGTCGCGGCGACAACGCAATCTCGTGCGCCACGACGGGAGGCCCAGATGCCCAACGCGCTCGACCGGGTTCGCGTGCTCGATTTCACCACGACGATCGCCGGGCCGCATTGCACCCGGCTGATGGCCGACCTCGGCGCCGAGGTGATCAAGATCGAGGCGCCCGAAGGCGACATGATGCGCTCGCGGCTGCCGCTGCGGAACGGCGCGAGCACTTCGTTCGGGCAATTGAACACCGGCAAGAAGAGCCTGGTGCTCGACCTGAAGCGGACCGAGGCGGTCGCGGTGGTGCAGCGGCTGGTCGCGACCGCCGATGTCGTGGTCGAGAATTTTCGCCCCGGCGTGATGGCGCGGTTCGGCCTCGATTACCCCAAGCTGCGCGAGGTCAACCCGGCGCTCGTCTATTGCGCGATCTCGGGCTACGGGCAGACCGGCCCGTCCGCCGGGCTGCCCGCCTATGCGCCGGTGATTCATGCCAGCTCGGGCTACGATCTGGCGCAAATCGCGCACCAAATCGAGCCGCGCCGGCCGGATTATTGCGGCATCTTCATCGCCGACGTGCTGAGCGGCACCTATGCGTTCGGCGCGGTGATGGCGGCGCTGCTCCAGCGCCAGGGAACCGGCGCCGGCCAGATGATCGACTGCTCGATGCTGGAAAGCATGCTGTCGCTGACCCTCGGCGAGTTGCAGAACTCGCAGTTCGACGTGCCCTTGCCGCCGCGCCCGATTTTCGGCCCGGTCGCGACCAAGGACGGCTATGTCAATTTGTCGGTCGCCAGCGAACGGACCTTCCAGGCCCTCGCCGCGGCGAGCGGCCGCCCGCAATGGCTCACCGACCCGCGCTTTGCGCAGTACCAGGAACGGCGGATCAATTGGGGGGCGATGATCGACGAAGTCGAAGAATGGTCGAAGACGCTGCCGAGCGCCGAGGTGCAGGCGATCTTCGAACGCCACGGCGTGCCGTCCTCGCCCTACCGCACGGTCAAGGAGGCGATGGCCGACCCGCAGCTCGCGCACCGCCATTCGCTCGCCGAGGTGCACGACAAGGGCGGCGCTTTCCTCGCGCTCAATCCGCCGTTCCGGATGACGGCGTCGCGCGCCGCCGCGGGAGATCGCGTCGCCGCGCTCGGCGAAAACAGCCGCGAAGTCCTGGCAGACGCAGGCTACTCGGCGGAGGAGATCGCCGCGATGGCGGATGCCGGGGTTACTGTTGCGGCGTAATCACACCGGCATCGTCCGGTTCTGATAGGCGCGGCCGATGCGGGCGGCTTCCTCGTGGTGGCCGGCGATGACGCGGACGCCCTGGTCGATCTTCGCGGTGATGTTCTCGGGCGTGCCGATTTCGAGAAAGGCGATGCGGTTCTTCTTGCACGCCGCCAACACGCGCTCGCGCGCTTCGGCCATCTCGGGCGGGTATTTGTCGCGCGGCATCTCCTTGTAGCCGAGCGCGAGGCTCAAATCGCCCGGCCCCAGTTCGGCGAAGCCGAGGCCGGGGGTGGCGAGGATGTCCTCGCACTGGGCGATGCCCTCGGGGCTTTCGAGCTTGACCCCCAGCAGCAGCTCGCCCTTGGGGTTGAGCGGCCAGGGATCGGCCAGCTCCATGTACTCGGCCGGCGAGACGCCCCAGATCGCCGCCGCCGTCGCCTCCGAGCCGCGGCCCCGCGTGCCGACGCCAAGCCCCGCGCCGGGCTTGCCGGTCGCGATGCCGTGCAGCCGGTGCAGCGGCGTCGGCAGCGACGGGTCGACGCCGGCGAGATGGTGCGGGTAGCGGCAGCTTTCGACAAAGGCGCGCGCCGCGCCGGCGGTCTCCGCCTGGCACAGCAGCACATCATGCGCGCCGCGCCCGAGAATCTGGCGGAACTGCCAGGCGTTGTAGCGGACATTCTGCTCGTCAATGCCGTTGACCGGCGCCTCGACGATCACAGCCGGCGCGCGGTGGCCGGAGCGGGTCGTCCCGCCTTCGACGAGTCCTTTCAGATACTCGGCGAACCCGGTCATGTCGAACGCGCCATGCTCCATGCCAACATTAATGTAATCGGCCCAAGTCTTTGAATCTTCGACGCCCTGCGCGCTCGTCAATACATGGCCGGTATGGGCGCCGACATAGTAGATCGCCTGGCCCTCGGCGAGCAGCTCGATGGCGCGGTTGATGCGGCTGGGCATGGATTATTCCTTGTCGTGAACCCGGATATCAGCGGCGACGGCCGACCGTTTGATAGTCGTCATGCGGGCCGACATGTATCAGTCGGCTGTAAGCGCCCTGCTCGTCCTTTTCCCGCGTGTAGAAGACCCGCACGCCGCGCGTTACCCGAAATGCCCAAATGCCACCGAGACCCATCTTGCGCTCCGGCTGCAGCGCGTTCTCTGCCGAGCGGTTGGCGAAATGTTGAATTGCATCAATTACCTTGCTGTTGAAGTTCGGGTGAGCAGGCGCGCAGCGACTTTGCGAAACTCGCCGCGTAGACAACCCGCCTTTGCCTCATTCGGCAACGAGCTTTCTGAGATATTCCGCGGCCGACTCTCCATCCGAGAAGACCGGAGAATCAAGCTGATCCGCGGCCCGGCGGTCGGACGCCAGTTTGATAAGTCGAATCTGCAAGTTTTGATAAAGTTCGAGCCAGGTTATCCCGATCTCCAGCGATTCTTCAGCCAAGCGTCGCCAGGAGCGGATCGTCGGCGCGTCTGAATGGCCCTTCGGGCTCGCCAGATTTTTTCTTAGTCGGTCAATTTGAGGCACCAATACCGCTGCCGCCTCCAAGTTCGCGGATGCGAACGGCTTGGGCAAGCTCCTCCAACTCGTCGGAGCTCGCCGCAAGGTGGCGAGCCTGCTCGTAAAGCGCATCGAAGCTATCCCGCTGCTCCTTGAGTTCGACCCGTGCCTTCGCTTGGACAGCGGACAGCATCGCGAGCTTGGCAAGGATGTCGGTCCCCGCCCTGCCGGGTTGCGCCTCGGCCTCCGCCGCGAGTGTAGGCAGAGGGAGCGTATAGCCAGATACGGCAAGGGAGCTCAGCGCCGCGGGTTGCATTCGATTTCCGATCCAATATGCCGCACAATGTGCCCCTGCCGATGGCCGGCTGCAAGGACAGCGGAGGTTTACCCGTGACCCAGCAATCCGCTCCAGACGCCCACATCACCCACGACCCCGCCTACGAGACCGTCGCGCCCGACGATTTCGCGGCGATGGTCGCGGTCGAGCGCTACCCGCGCCGCTCCGCCGCGTTCGACGGCATCATCGGCCAGACGCACGACCATTTCTGGGACCCGCACAACCCGGCCTATCTCGATTACGCGACGCCGTTCGACCTCGAACGCGAAACGGTCATGCCGCTCGAGCGCTTCCCGGAACTCAACTGCGCCGCCACCGAGCACCTCGACCCGGCGACGAAAATCCGCCTCGCCAACCAGATCCAGCGCTGGACGATGTCGAACATCCTGCATGGCGAGCAGGGCGCGCTGTCGCTCTCGGCGTCGCTGTGCGACATCCTCATCGACCCCGGCGCGCAGGAATACGCCGCCAACCAGGCGCGCGAGGAGGCGCGCCATGTCGCCGCCTTCAGCCGCTACATCGCGGCGCGGTGGGGCACGCCCTATCCCGTCGGGCCGGTGCTGGGCGAGTTCCTCGCCGACATCGTCAAGTCGCCCATCGTCTACAAAAAGCTGATCGGCATGCAGGTGCTGCTCGAAGGGCTGGCGATGGGCGCCTTCGCCAGCCTCCATGCGCACACGCGCGACCCGCTGTTGAAGCGGCTGGTGCAGCTGGTGATGACCGACGAGGCGTTCCACCACAAATTCGGCAAGATCTGGGCCGACCGAACGATCCCGCGCCTCAGCCGCCAGGAGCACGAGCGGGTCGAGGACTGGACCGCCGAGGTCTTCGAGATGCTGCTCTTCAACCTGTCGAGCCTGGCGCAACGCGGCTACATCTACGAAGCCTTCGGCCTCGACGTGAAATTGCTGCGCGAGTCGGTGCGCGAAAGCTTTGCCGGCGGCCGCAAGAACGCCATGCGCGAGGGCACCAACATCTTCCGCGTGCTGGTCAAGACGCTGCTCAAGGCCGGGATCGTCACCGACCGCACGATCGGCACCTACGCCGCCTGGGTCGACACCGACGAACTCGACGCCGAAGGCGACACGATGGTCGGTGACGCGATCGCCGCCGAGGGGATCGAATATTTGCGCGCGATCAATGCTCGGCGCCGCGTGATCGGCCAGAAGGCGACAGCTTAGAGGTCTATCCGTCGATCCGGAGTCGCGATTCGCCTGGCCGTGGCGGCGGTGACCGCAACCGAAGATTGAGCTAAAAAATCTGGTTTGCTGTTTTTGCAGCAAGTCAGCAGCAAAATTTCGCGCATGGGTTGCGGCTTTCCCGAGAAATGTCAGGATTTCCGCGGATTTTCGCTGAGCACCGATGCAGGCTTTAGAACACTTGCAGCAAAATTTGCAGCTGTGGCCATCAAAATGCCTCGTAGATCGTTGCGAGGCAGACACGGTGCCATGCCATTATGGCAATTCTAGCGTCGATCGGTTTCTCTAGGCCAGACCGTCAAGCAGTGCCTTTGCCTCCTTTAGGTCAGCGGTGTCGAAGCCTTCGGTGAACCAATCGTAGACCGGCGCCAGCAGGTCGCGCGCCTCGGCGCGCCGGCCCTCTTCCGCCCATAGCCGGGCGAGCGCCGTGGTCGAGCGCAATTCTAGCGATTTGGCTTGCTGCCCCTGCGCCGTCGCGATCGCCTGACGATAGAAGCCCTCCGCGGCCGGCAAATCGGCCGGCGTGATCGCCAATTGCAGATCGCCTTTCACGCGCAGGATGTCGGACATCCAGATGCGTTCCTCCCGGTGCTCGTTGACTTCGACGGCGAGGTCGAGGCCGGCGCGCACCCTGTCCAGGTGACCGGCCAGCAATTCGGTCTCTGCCAGGCCCCCCATGAAAAACCCTAAGATGACCGAGGCGATCGTCTTGTAGGCGCTTAGCGCTTCGGTCAATTCATCGAGGCCGTCCGTGAGTTCGCCCAGCCGAGCGCGCGCCCAGCCGCGCGTCATTTCCCCGATTGCCCGGTATTGCAACAGCCGATGCTCGCGGCCGAGCGCCATCAGTTGTTCGCTGGTGTCGAAGGCCGCTGGGACGTCCCGTCGCAGGACATGGACGACCCCCGCGAACCACAGCGCATGCCCTATAGTGGGCAGGTGCTTGAGATAACTCGCGAGGTCGATCGCGCGGCGCGCGCTCTCGATGGCCTGGTCGGGATAGCCGAGCATCCACAGCGAAATCCCGGCTTGCCCATAGGCGCACACGCCCGGGTCGTGGCCGCCATACAGCAGGGCATGATTGCCGTGCATGTCGCGATCGTAAAGCTCGAGGCCTTGGCGCACGTGTTCCTGGGCGTTGATAAGCTCGCCGCGAAACATCCCGGTTGCCCAGGCGGCATGATGCGCCTGCATACGCAGGTCCGGATCGTCGAGCGGCTTGGCGACGCGGAACAGTTCCTCCACCAGGGCGTCGCGATGGCTGCCGGCTACCCTCTGCCCGGTCGCCAACCAAAGCCCCCAGACCGCGGTGAACAGCGAGCGGTCGTCGTCCAAGCGCTCGGCCAATTCTCGCCCGCGCTGGTATGCGGTCTCGGCTTCCGGCGCGCCGAAGCCGCTGATCGACATGACGACCGGACCAAGCACTAGTTGTAGCGCCAGCTCGGATCTCAGCCGCTCCGGCGTTTCTGCGACGGGCGCCAGTATGCCGATTCCACGGCGCAGATGGGCTGCAGCTTCGATATTGGCCGATTGTCCGGCCGCGCGCCGCCCGGCTTCAAGCCAGAATGAAGCGGCGCGCTCGGGCTGGCCGGCCTCGGCGAGGTGGTGCGCGAGGATTTCGGGCTCGCGCTCGACCCGGTCCGGCATGCGCGTCTCGATTGCCGCGGCGATGCGCGCATGCAACCCCTGGCGCGGGCCGCGCAGCAGGGTGCCGTAGGCGGTGTCCTGCACCAGGGCGTGCTTGAACTGGTACTCGGCCGCCGGCGGCGTGCCACGCTGGAACACCAGCCCGGCGGCGACAAGCCGGTCGAGCGCGGCGCGCGTTTCGGCCTCGCCGCGCGGCGCGGCCGCTATTGCCAGCTCATAGGAAAATTCGCGGCCGATCGCGGCGCCGGTCTGGGCGATCTCGCGGGCGGCTGGGCCGAGCCGGTCGAGCCGCGCCATCAGCGAGGCCTGCAACGTCGCCGGCACTGCCGACCTCGCGCCAGGGATCGCGGCGACCGCATTGCCGGAGCCGGACGCCGCTTCGAGAACGACCTTTGTCACCTCTTCCAGGAACAGCGGCACACCGTCGGTGCGCTCGATGATCTCCTCGATGATGTCGGCGGGAATCCCATAATTGCCAGCGAGCTGCTGTATCAGCGCCGCGCCCTCGCGCCGGCCGAGACGCGACAAGGACAGCATCGTCACATGCGCCTGACCGATCCAGGGCGGCTGGAACTCGGGCCGGCAGGTGGCGATCAGCAGCACGGGGAGGTGATCGACCCTGTCGATCGTCCGGTCGAGCAATTCGAGCGAGGTGGGGTCCATCCAATGAAGGTCTTCGAAGACCATCAGCACCGGAAGCTGCCGCGCCAGTTCGCCGAGATTGCGCAAGAGCGCATCGAAGATCCGTTCCTTCTTGCGCTGCGGCGTCATGTCGAGCGGCTCGGAGCCAGCCGCCGGCAGCCCGAGCAATTCTCCGAGGAGCGGCAACTCGTCGACGTCTCCAGTACCGGCGGCCAGCAATTGGGCAAGCTTGCGCTGCTTGGCGGCGGGGTCGTCGTCGCGCCTGAAGCGAGCGGCCCGCTCAAGTTGGCCGACGATCGGATAGAGCGCGCTGTCCTGATGATGCGGCGAGCAGAAATAGCGCAGGCGGCGATGCGGCTCGGCGGCGATGCGCTGCTGCAATGCCTCGGTCAGGCGCGACTTGCCGATGCCGGGTTCGGCCGAGAACAGCACGACCCGGCCGTTGCCTTCCTTGGCCTGGGCCCAGCGGCGCAGCAGCAGCTCGATCTCCTCCTCGCGGCCGATCAGCGGCGTCGTACCGGAGCGCAACGCCTCGAACCGGCTGGCGACGCCGCTGTCGCCGAGCACTTGCCAGGCGCCCGAGGCGCCGGCAAAGCCCTTGAGGTCTTGCGGGCCGAGATCGCGCATCTCGAAGAGGCCGCCGATGTCGCGCCGCGTCGCGTCGGCGATGACGATGGTGTTGGGTCCGGCGAGCGCTTGCAGCCGCGCGGCGAGATTGGGCGTCTCGCCGATCACGGATCGCTCCTGCGCCGCGCCGGCGCCGAGCAGGTCGCCGACGACGACAAGCCCGGTGGCGATGCCAAGCCGCACTTCGAGCCGCACCGGCAGATCGAGCCCGCCCACCGCGTCGACAATCGCCAGACCCGCGCGCACCGCCTGCTCGGCGTCCTCCTCATGCGCCTGCGGATAGCCGAAATAGGCAAGGATGCCGTCGCCCATGTATTTGGCGACGAAACCGCCAAATCGGGTCAGCACCTCGGCGACGCAGCGATGATAGGCGCCGATGACCTCGCGCAGATCTTCCGGGTCGAGGCGTGTCGCCAGTTCGGTCGAGCCGACGACATCGCAGAAGAGAATCGTCAATTGCCGGCGCTCGGCCGCACTGTCGGTCGCCGCGGCCTGCGCAGGCGCATCGCCGGCGGCAGCGGCGGGCGCCGGGGCGGCGCCGAGCACGGCGATCGCCGCGAGAAGCCGCTGGCGGTGGCCGATTGAGGCGACCCCGAGCGCGCCCAAATCGTCCGCCGTGAGCTGCGGCAGGATGTCGGCATCGATGTCATTAGCCTCGAACGCTGGCAGGTATTGCTCGAGGCCAAGCCCGTGCAGCCAGTGGGCGACGTTCAGCGGCATGCCGCTATCATAGCCCCAGACAACCGCAACACGAAGGCTCGCCGGCTACACCGCCGCGCTACCGCTGGCAACTTCCTCGTAGAGCGCCTCGTAGCGCGACACGATCGCGTCCAGGCGGAAGTTTTCGACGATGCGGGCGCGCGCCGCGGCGCCGCGAGCGGCGCGTTCTGGCGGAGTAAGCGCGGCGAGCCGTTCCCAGGCGGCGGCGAGCGCGGCCGGATCGCGCGGCGGCACCACCGCGCCGGTGTCGCCGATGATTTCGGCGCAATCGCCGACATCGGTCGCGACGCAGGGCACGCCGCAGCTCATCGCCTCGCCGAGCACATTGGGGAAGCCTTCGCCATAGGCCGACGACAGGCTCACGATATCGAAGGCGGGGTAGAGCGTATAAAGATCGTCACGCTCGCCGAGCAGCGCTACCCGCTCGCTAAGACCGACCGCGGCGATCGTTGCGGCGAGCGCAGGGTTGCCTGGCTCGTTGCCGCTGCCGACCAGCGCGAAGCGTGCGTCCGGGACATGCGCCGCAAACCGTGCCCCAGCGGCGAGGAACGTCGTGTGATCCTTCATCGGGTGATATCGCGCCGGAAGCGCGATCGCCACCACCCGCTCGTCCCAGCCGAATTCGGCGCGCAAGCGCGAGCGCCGTTCGGGGTCGGGACGCAGCTGTTCGACATCGAAGCCGTTGGGCAGCAGGACCCAGCGACGCGGATGGTAGCCGAGCGCGAGGTGAAACTCCTGCCCGGCGGCCGAATTCACGACAATCGCGTCGGGCCGGCCAGAGCTCCAGCTCAGCATCTTGCGCACCGCGTCGCTGCCCAGAGACTCGGTGCAGCGCACGTTCCACAGCAGATGCGGCGCGAAGCCGAGCTGGCGCGCCGCCAGCCCCAGCAGGTCGGCGTGATAGAGCCAGGTCTGCAGGATTTCGGGGCAAAACTGCCGCAATACGCGGCGCAGGCGCGGCACCGCCCGCGGATCGGGCATGCCGCGCCTGATATTGAGGGAATAGACCGGGATGCCCGCTGTGGCGATCGCCGCGCCCATCGGACCGATATCGGCGATGCTGATGACGATCGAGCGGAACCGGCCGCGGTCCATGCCGGCGACGAGCTGCGCCAGCATGCGCTCGGCGCCGCCCGTCTCCAGTCCGGTGATCAGGTGCGCGACCGCGATCATCGGCCCGGGCATCGCCATCCGATGTCGCGCGAAGCGCGCTGGCCGGATTCCGGGTGCCCTGATATGGAATCGCGCGGCAACATCCCGATCGGTCCGGCGGAACGCCTTGTCAGAACGACTTGATAATATGGATCGGCCGCCCAGCGCCAGCGCCGCCGGGCCGTCGCCGGCGTCCGGATCGGGTACGGCTGCGGTGCTCGCGGCGCTCGTCACTTCGTCCGAGCGGCGCCAGGAAATGGGCACGCCGGCACGCAAGCGGGCCTTGGCGCGTCATGCCCCGGCGGCGGTAATACCGCAAGCCGTCACGGCGCTGGGCTTGCCGGCGCGCGGCTAGGATTTGGGCCGCGGGTTCGACAGATGCGGCGCGTCGAGCCCGACGCCGACGAGATGGCCGAACAACTCGCCGAGCTTCAGCCGGTCGCCCTCCGGGAGCGGCGGCTTCAACAGCGAGTCGATATTGGTCTTGAGATGCGCCGGACTGCCGGTGCCGAACAGCACGACATCGACCCCAGGCTCGTGCCGGACATAGCGATAGGCCGCGTCGACGATGCTGCTGGCGCCGCCCTCGTGGAGCAGAAAACCGAGCGGATCGTCGGTTTCGCCGAGCCCGGCCGGCACCTGTCCGGCGGCGGCAAGCTCGCGCAGCGTCGCCTGGAGCCGCCCCGGCTGCGAAAAGATGTTGCGCACGACGAACATCAGCAGCGTACCGACCTCGTGCTTTTGCGTCAGCGGAAAGACGCGCTCGCGTGCGTTCTGGTGCATCATCGAGCACCCGACCATGACAACGTCCCACACGCCGTCCTGCGCGGCGCGATGCAGGGTATCGTGCGGCAGGTCGTGCGGCCCGGTCTCGGTGATGCCGAGGAAGCGGAACTTGCCCTTGTCGCGCTCGCGCAGCAGCACCGGCGCGAGCTGCTCCAGCGTATGCCGGTAATTCGCCGGGGGCACGCCGTGCAGCTGGTAGACGTCGATGGTGTCGGTGCCGAGCCGGCGCAGCGACTCGTCGAGGCTGGCGACGATGCCGCGCGGGTCGGCCCGGCCGCTCGACCAGGAAAACGGCGCCTTGGTGCAGATGACAACGCTGTCGCGCGGCACCGACTTGATCGCCTTGCCGAGCACCGCCTCGGTGCCGTAGGCGGAAGCGGTGTCGAACAGGTTGACGCCGAGCTCGATCGCCTGTCGGACGATCGCGATCGCGCCGTCCTCGCCGCCGCCGGTGCCGAGCCCCAGGCGGCTGAACCCGCCGCAGCCCAGCCCGGCGACGCTGACCCTCATCCCGGTGCGGCCGAGCGTGGTGTAGTGCATATGTTATCTCCAAGGTCGGATCGAGGTTGAACATAGACAATATAGCCATCCGATGGCTATATTTTGGGTATGAGCACCTACACCGTCGCCGAAGCAAAGAACAAACTATCCGAACTGATCAACCGCGCTCTCAAGGGCGAGGGCGTGGTGATTACGCGTCACGGCCAGCCGGTGGTCGAGTTGAAGTCGGTCAGGCACGTGCCGCGCGCCATGACCGAAGCGGATTTCGAGTGGCTGCGGGCTCATCGGGCCCGCCTAACGCAGACAAAGACCGATGCCGGCACTTTTGTAAGTCAAATGCGTGACGAGGAGTGGGAGAGATAGATCACTATCTCGACACCAGTTTTCTCGTTGCGATGCTCACTTCTGAGCCGACCGGCGCTCGCGCCGATAAGTTTGCGCGTGCGCATGCGGCGGAACTCGTCGTCAGCGATTTCGCGGCCGCTGAGTTTGCATCCACCGTTTCCCGGCGGGTTCGCATGCGGGAGTGGCCTCTTGAAGAAGGACGGATCGTGCTTTCGGCGTTTGATCGCTGGATGCTGACGGCGGCAAACAGCGTTGAGATTTCCAATGCCGATATCGCTCTCGCCACGACTTTTGTCAGACGCCTTGATCTGCCCTTACGCACCCCTGATGCCGTCCATATCGCGACTGCTCAGCGATTACAGGCAACGCTCGTCACTTTTGACCTGCGAATGGCCGCGAACGCGCGAGGTTTGGGCGTACCCGTCGCCGACGCGTAAGCGCCGCCTTGCAGGATTGCCGCGTGGCTGCGACATGCGCCATGCTGCCCCCATACTCGCAGGGAGCGCGCCATGAAGCTCGACGAAATCGTCAACATCGAGGATCTGCACCGCCAGGCGAAGCGGCGGCTGCCGAAGATCGCGTTCGACTTTATCGAGGGCGGGCTCGAGGACGAGCGTGGCTTGGCGACCAATATCTCGGCTTTTCACAAGCATCGCCTGCTGCCGCGTTACCTGGTCGATGTGTCGAAGCGCGACCAGACCAAGACCATCTTCGGCCAGACCTTTTCGAGCCCGTTCGGCATCTCGCCGACCGGCGGGGCGGGCCTCTTCCGCTACCACGCCGACCTCATGCTCGCCGAGGCGGCGCGCGACGCCAACATTCCCTACATCATGTCGGGCGCGAGCAACGACTCGATCGAGGCGGCGGCCAGGATCGCGCCGAAGAACCATTGGTATCAGCTCTATGCGGCGCGCGATCCAGCGGTGAACGCCGACATGATCAAGCGCGCCGCCGATAACGGCCTCGGCGCCTTGGTGCTGACCGTCGACACCCCGGCCGGCTCGAAGCGCGAGCGTAATATCCGCAACGGCTTTGGCAATATTCGCGGCGGCCTCTTTCAGGCGCTGAGCCTCAAGCCGTCGATCCTGGCCGAGGCGATGACCCACCCCGGTTGGATCGTCGAATACTTCAAGCGCGGCGGCGGCACGCCGATGCTCGGCAATTGGGAGCCCTACGCGCCGGCCGGCTCCGACGCCGAGGGCGTCTACAAATACGCCTCGTCGGTGCGGCCGTTCAACGCCCAGACCTGGCGCGACGTCGAGCAGTACCGCAAGCTGTTCCCGAAGGGGCTGGTCATCAAGGGCATCATGAGCCCCGACGACGCGCTGCGCGCGATCGATGTCGGGTGCGACGGCATCCTGGTCTCGAACCACGGCGGGCGCCAGCTCGACCAGGCGCCGGGCTCGCTCGACGTGCTGCCGGCGATCCGCGCCGCGGTCGGCGACAAGCTGACCCTGCTGCTCGACAGCGGCGTGCGGCGCGGCGCCGACATCCTGATCGCGCTCGCCCTCGGCGCCGATTTCTGCTTTTTCGGCCGGCCGACGCTCTACGGCGCCGCGGCCTACGGGCTGCCCGGCGTCAGGAAAGCGATCGACATCTTCGTCAACGAGATCGATTTGGTGATGGGCCAGATCGGCTGCCCGAGCCTCGGCCAGCTCGGCCCCGATTTCCTCTGGCAGGACGAGCGCGGCCGCAACCGCTAGCCGCCGCGGGGGCGCTCACTCGGTGGATCCGCCTCTGACCTTGACGTTTCGCGGTGGCCCGACGGTCGGCCGGCTCGGCTTTGGCGCGATGCGGATCACCGGCGCGCGTGTCTGGGGGCCGCCGCGCGACGAAGGCGAAGCGATCGCCCTGCTTCGCCGGCTTGTCGACAAAGGGGTGAATTTCATCGACACCGCCGATTCCTACGGGCCGGGGGTCAGCGAGACCTTGATCGCCAAGGCGCTGCATCCCTATCCGGCGGAACTGATGATCGCCAGCAAAGGCGGCTTTGTCCGTCCCGGTCCGGGCCGCTGGGCCGCCGATGGCCGGCCCGAACATCTGCGGCGCGCCTGCGAGGACAGCCTGAAGCGGTTGCGGCTCGAGCGGATCGAGCTCTACCAGCTTCACGTCGTCGACTCCCGCGTGCCGCTCGAGGAGTCGCTAGGCGCCCTGGCCGATCTTCAACGCGAAGGCAAAATCCGCCATATCGGCGTATCGAATGTCTCCGCGGCCCAGCTGGCGCGGGTACGCTCGGTCGCCGAGATCGTATCGGTCCAGAACGGCTATAATCTGCAAGACCGGTCGTCCGACGAGTTGGTCGATCCATGCGCCGCTGCCGGGGTCGCCTTTATCGCCTTTTATCCGCTCGCCAAGGGCCGGCTCGCGGCGCCCGGCTCGCCGCTCGTCCCGATCGCCGAGCGCCACCACGCGACGCCGGGGCAGATCGCGCTGGCGTGGCTGCTGCACCGCTCTCCGGTGCTGCTGCCGATCCCCGGGACATCCTCGATCGCCCATCTCGAGGAGAATTTGGGCGCGGCTTCCATCCGTCTCAGCGCCGCGGATTGCGCAGCCCTGGCGGCGGGCTGAAGCGCCTTTGGTGTGTGTCTCCGGCAGGCTGCGCCAAGCGGGAAGCTGCCACGCGCGCTACAATTCCGCGTTGTCCGGTCGGCGCGAAATGCGCCATGGTGCTGCGCGCTCGGGGAAGCTGCGCTTCGGGGATTGAGATGAGACTGAACGACGCGATCAATATCGAAGACTTGCACCAGATGGCGAAGCGGCGGCTGCCCAAGGTCGCCTTCGACTTCATCGAGGGCGGCCTCGAAGACGAGCGTGGGCTCGACCGCAACACCGAAGCCTTTCACCAGCACAAATTGCTGCCGCGCTATCTGGTCGACGTGTCGAAGCGCGACCAGTCGCAAACCATCTTTGGGCACAAATTCGACAGCCCGTTCGGCATCTCGCCGACCGGCAGCGCCGGCCTCTTCCGCCGCGGCGCCGACATGATGCTGGCCGAGGCGGCGCGCGAGGCGAACATTCCCTACATCATGTCGGGCGCCAGCAACCAGACGATCGAGGACGCCGCCAAGGTCGCGCCCAACAACGCCTGGTACCAGCTCTATGCGGCGAAAGACGGCAAGGTTTCGGACGACCTCATCAAGCGCACCGCCGATGCCGGGCTCGAGGCGCTGGTACTGACCGTCGACGTGCCGGTGCATTCGAAGCGCGAGCGCAACACGCGCAACGGCTACCCCAACATCCGCGGCAACTGGCTGCAGGCGGCGCTGCGGCTCAAGCCGTCGCTGCTCGCCGAGGCGATGACGCACCCCGGCTGGATCATCGAATACATCAAGCATGGCGGCACGCCCGAACTCGGCAATTGGCTGCCTTATCTGCCGGCGGGCGCGACCCCGGAGGATACGATCAAGTTCAACCGCGCCCAGGTGCCGGCGCACGCGCAGACCTGGAGGGAGCTGGAGCACTACCGCGAGCTCTTCCCGCGCAAGCTGGTGGTGAAGGGCATCATGAGCCCGGCCGACGCGATCCGCTGCGCCGAGATCGGCTGCGACGGCATCATCGTCTCGAACCACGGCGCGCGGCAACTGGACCAGGCGCCGGCCTCGCTCGACGTGCTGCCGGCGATCAAGCGCGCGGTCGGCGACCGGATGACGGTGATGCTCGACAGCGGCGTCCGGCGCGGCGCCGACATATTGATCGCGCTGTGCCTCGGCGCCGATTTCTGCTTCTTCGGCCGGCCGACGCTCTACGGCGCGGTCGCCGGCGGACTCGACGGGGTCAAGAAGGCGGTCGACATCTTCCGCGGCGAGATCGACGTCACGATGGGGCAGATCGGCTGCCCGAGCCTCGACCAGCTCGGCCCCGATTTCCTCTGGCAGGAGGATTGGCAGCGCAACCAGTAGCCGGCTACGCGATTGCCGGCCTGATGCCGCCGCGCAGACCCTGCCGGGCCAAGAGGAAGCCGATCAGGGTCAAATTGGCGAGGTTGAACGCCACCCCGACCGTGAAGGCCGGCGCGTAATAGCCGTAATGATCGTAGAGCGCGCCGGCGAACCAGCTGCCGAACGCCATCCCGCCCATGCTGGTGAACAGCACCGTCGGCACCCGCCACGACGCCTCCGACGAGGGGAACAGCTCGCGCACGATCAGCACATAGGCCGGGACGATGCCGCTGAAGCCGAGGCCGAACGCGGCCGAGACCGCGAACAGACCCGCCTCGCTCTGGGTCAGCAGAAACGCGCTGATCGCCAGCGCCTGACAGGCCGATCCGCACATCAGGGTCACCAGCCCGCCGACCCTGTCGGCGAGCCAGCCCCAGAACTGCCGGCTGACAAAGGCGCTGGCCTGCAGCACCGACAAAATCATCGCGCTGGTCGCCGCCGGGATGCCGACATCGGTGCAAAACGCGACGAGATGGCTCTGCGGCAGCGCCATCGGCACGCAGCAGCAGAACCCGGCGGTCGCCAGGATCGCCAGCACCAGATTGGGCGGCAGGCCGAGCACCGAGCCGCGCCGCCGCATCCGGCCGTCGGCTGCCGACAGCGCCGGCGCCTCGGGCGCCGGATGCAGAAAAAACCAGGCGATCGGCGGGATCGCCAGCAGCGAAAAAATGCCGTAGGCGACCATCGTCGCCTGCCAGCCGAACCGGTCGATCGAATGCTCGAATACGGTCGGCCATACCATCCCGGCGATGTATTGCCCCGACGAGATCAGCGCCAGGGCGGTGCCGCGGCGGTGCTCGAACCAACGGCTGACGTAAACCAGCAGCGGCGGAAACATCGCGCCGTTGCCGAGCAGGCCGAGCAGCAGCCCGTGCCCGACATAAAGCGCCCATATCTTGCCGGTCGCCGACACGGCGAGGCCGAGCGCGATCATCACCGCGCCGAAGATCACGGTGCGCCGCACCCCGATGCGATCGGCGATCCAGCCCATCAGGATGCCGCCGAGCCCGGTGCCGACCCAGGCGAGCGCGGCGGCCAGCGAGATCACCTGGCGCTGCGCATCGAGATCGGCGGCGATCGGCTTCAGCCCGATGACGATCAGCAACGGCGAGCCATAGGAAATCGACAGCAAGGCGAGCGCGGTGCCGGCGGCGACCCATGCGCCGCGGCCTTCGACCACGCGCCCCATTTCTTTCGCCGTCGCCCCGCCCGCATCCGGCATCGGCCGGTTCTCCGCGCTTGCTTCGCCTGCCTCGATTTTGGGCAGAACCACCGACTGATAGCGCTGATCGCGCCAGCCAGGCAATCGCCGATCCGACAGATCACCCGTGCGCAGTGATTTTGCGGTAGTGCAATCACAACACTAAAGTGATTGCACCGAGCGGAGCGTCAGATGGCCAGCATCACCATCCGAAATATTGAAGACGCGCTCAAAACAAGACTGAAAGCGCGTGCCGCCGAGCACGGATGCTCGATGGAGGAGGAAGCCCGGCGCATTCTCCGCGAGTCGCTCGATCGGCAGCGGCCGAAAAATGCTGCCGATATCGCCCTTGAGCTGTTTGGTCCAAAGCATGGCTTCGAGCTCGATCTGCCTCCGCGGGTGGCCTTCCGTCCGCCTCCCGATTTCAGCGAAGAATGATTATTCTCGATACCAACGTGATCTCAGAGGTGATGCTGCCGTCGCCCTCCCTGGTAGTGCTGTCTTGGTTGCGTGGGGTGCCTATTTTTGAACTCGCGACGACCGCGATCTGTATCGCCGAGATTGGTTACGGCCTGGCGCGACTTCCGTTCGGTCGGCGTCGGAGCGAACGTGAGGCGCGGTTCAACACTTATCGCGCCCAGGTTTAGAAAATCGTATTTTTGCCTTTGATGCATTGGCTGCCGATACGTACGGCGAACTGGTCGCAACGCGCGAACGCAGCGGCCGGCCCTTGGAAGGGCCAGATGGATTTATCGCCGCGATCGCAGCGTCGAGAGGCTTGGGATTGGCTACACGCGACATCGGCGGTTCGAAGGCTGCGGCATAGAATTGGTGAATCCTTAGGATGCCAGCACCGCTTGATCGCCCGGTTGCCCAGTGATGTGGCCGGCAGCTACCATCGTTCAGAACATCAAGCCGGAGGAAATCGATGGGCAAGCGCATTGTCGTGGTCGGCGCCGGGGCGGTCGGCGGCTATACCGGGGCGCATATGGCCAAGGCCGGCGAGGATGTCACCTTCATCGATTTCTGGCCGGAGAACGTCGCCGCGATCAACCGCGACGGCCTTCGCATCACCCACCATCAGGGACCCGACCCGTTCTCGGTCAGGGCGCGGGCGCTGCATCTGACCGAGGCGCAGCAACTCGCCAAGGAGGCGCCGGTCGATATCGCCTTCGTCTGCGTCAAATCCTACGACACCGAGTGGGCGGCGCGGCTCATCAAGCAATATTTGGCGCCAGGCGGCTACATCGTCTCGCTGCAGAACTGCATGAACGAGGAGACCATCGCCGGGGTCGTCGGCTGGGGCAAGACGCTGGGCTGCATCGCCAGCAACATCAGCGTCCATTTGCATGCGCCGGGGCAGATCCATCGCGGCGGGCTGGTCGGCGGCAGCCGCCACACGGTCTACCGCACCGGCGAGGTCAACGGCCGCATCACCGAGCGCGCGGAGGAGGTCCGCGACCTTGTCGCCCATGCCGACAGCGCCAAGGCCACCGACAATCTGTGGGGCGAGCGCTGGTCGAAGCTGGTCGCCAATTCGATGGCGAACGGCGTCTCGGCCTGCACCGGCCTGTCGGGCTCGCAGATCACCGACAACGAGACGATCCGCCATTTCCAGGCGCGTCTCGCCGGCGAGGCGATCCGCGTCGGCCAGGCGCTCGGCTACAGACTGGAGGAGATCGGGCACCAGGACCCTGAGCTGATCGCCCGCGCCGGCGAGGGCGATGCCGCGGCCTTGAAGCAATATGACGAGCACCGTCTCAGCGCGCCGCGCGGCGCCGCCGACCAGCGCCCGTCGATGGGCCAGGACATGGCCAAGGGCCGCCGCACCGAGATCGAGTTTCTCAACGGCTTCGTGGTGCGCGAAGGCGAGCGCGCCGGCATCCACGCCCGCGCCAACGAGCGGCTGGTCGACATCGTCAAGAAAGTCGAGCGCGGCGAACTCCAGCAAGACCCGCGGCACATCGCCGAATTGCGGCTGAACTGACCTCGGCGAGCTTGCTCGGCAGAGGTCATCCCGGCGCAGGCCGGGATCCATTCTTGCGCTTCCCACGCGCTGGCCGGCATGGATCCCGGCCTGCGCCGGGATGACGGAGAACCTCGGTTCTCCGTCACTTCCCGAAGAACAACCCGCCGTTGACGTGGATGGTCTGGCCGGTGACGTAGCGGCCGTCGGGGCCGCAGAGGAAGCGCACCATCGCGGCGATCTCCTGCGGCCGGCCCTGCCGGCCCAGCGGAATCTCGCGCTCCATGCCGCGGCCGTGCGCGCCGCCGGCCGAGGGGCCGCGCACCGTGTCGATCGAGCCGGGCGCGATGCAGTTGGCGGTGATGTTGTGCGGCGCCAGCTCCATCGCGAGGCCGCGGATAAAGCCCTCGAGCCCGGCCTTCGACGCGTTGACGTGGACCCGTCCGCGCGAGCCGGCGTGATGCGAGATACCTGACAAACCGATGATCGTGCCGCCGCCGCGCTTCACCATCTCCAGCGCCGCCGCCTTGGCCAGGATGAACGCGCCGTCGAGCGCCACCGAGAGGATCTCGCGCCATTCCTCGAGGTTCATCTGCAGAAACGGCGTCTGGCGGCGCAGCCCGGCATTGTTGACCGCGATGTCGACGCCGCCGAACTCGGCGACCGCGGCCGCGACCATCGCCGCCACGGCGTCCGGCTTGGCCACGTCGGCGAGATAGGGCATCGCCCGGCCGCCCGCGGCGCGGATCTCTTTCGCCGTCTCCTCGATGATCGCCCGGTCGCCGCGGCCGTTGACGATCACCGCCGCCCCGTCGGCGGCGAGCATCTCGGCGATCGACTTGCCGATATTCTTGCCGGCGCCGGTGACGATCGCGACCTTGCCCTCCAGCGGCTTCATTTCGGCCATGGTGCCTCCTATTCGCGGTGTCCAGGTAACCTCTGCCCCGCCGGAGCCGTCAACGAGCCTCCTCCCAGCTTGAGCAGCAATCAGTCGGCCGCGGTTTCAGCATTGCGTCTGCCGCGGATCACCCTTTCATTTGTGCATGGCTGTGATATCCTGCATTCGCCGCGCGATGGAAAAACCGTCGGTGGCGCGAACAGGGGGGCTTCACGTTACATTCCGCCCGGCAAGGGGTCGGGTGGCTAATTTGCCATGTCGCTCGCGCTGACCCGCTGGCTCGGCAAAAGCCAAAAATCGCAGGTCGTGCGTGAGCCTGATGCCGCGGTGTCTAGCCGTCGCGGTTCTGCGTGCGCGTCCCGGGGCCGGGGTAGCCGCCATGCGTGTCGTTCTCGTAGTAATTCCCGCCCATGTCGGAGCAGGCCGTCACGGCGACGCCGAGCAGCAGCGACATCACGACAAAGGCAAGCACAAGCACCGGTTTCATGGTCGTCTCCCGTTGGACGCGTCGCGACAAATGGATTACCGCCGGCTCGAAGCTGCAGACGCTGGCCCGGACGGCCGATCCCCTCGATATTCTTCGTCATAGCACGGGCCGCCATCCCTGAAGCGGCAAATTCTTGCAAGCGTGGCCGCGGCGGCCCACTTTGCGGCATCGCGCGAAGCGGCGGGGAAACGGCGCAATGCGGCTCGGGATTCATCTGCCTCAAATCGGACGCAAGGCCGGGCCGGAGGGCATCAAGCGCGCCGCGGTGCAGGCCGAGAAACTCGGCTTCGCGGACGTCTGGGCCAGCGAGCACATCATCATCCCGGCGGGCGCGATGTATCCGCCCTCGCCGAATTTCTACGACCCCGTGCTGACGCTGACCTGGGCCGCCGCCTACACCCGGCGCGTCGGTCTCGGCACCAGCGTTCTGGTGCTGCCGATGCGGCACCCGCTGCCGCTCGCCAAGGAACTGGCGACCCTGCAGAACCTGTCCGGCGGGCGGCTGATCCTCGGCGCCGGAGTCGGCTGGATGGAGGCCGAGTTCGAAGCGCTCGGCGTGCCGTTCAAGGAGCGCGGCCGCCGCATGGACGAGGGCATCGCGATGATGCGCGCGGTATGGAGCGACGATCCGGTCAGCTTCCCGTCGCGCTGGATTCCTGCGGTGATCGACCAGATGCGGATGATGCCGAAACCCGAGAAGCCGATCCCGATCTGGATCGGCGGCACCTCCGAGCCGGCTTTGCGGCGCGCGGCGCGGCTCGACGGCTGGCACGGTTCGCGCGCAACCCCCGCGCAGGCGGCGCCGATCGTCCAGCAGCTGCGCCAGGAGCGGCCGGACGCCGAATTCGCGATCTCGCTGCGCGTGGCGTGGGACGGCAAGGACGAGGACGTGCTCGCCGCCCGGCTCGACGGTTTTGCCCATGTCGGGGTCGGGCACGTCATGGTCGAGCCGTTCGACCGCGAGCTCGACGACTGGCTCGCTTCGGTCGAGCGCATCGCCAAAGCCGGCAAGGGGTTTCTCTTATGAGGCGCATCGTCGAGGCCGAAAGCCCCCACCCGACCGCCGCTCCGCATCGGCCCCCCTTCCCCGCTTGCGGGGGAGGGTTGGGGTGGGGGCTTGCCCAGTGAGGAATTGCCGCATGAGGCTCGCCCTATGAGACTGGCGACGACGCTTAAATTCTCGCCCGGCGAGGGCGGGATCGGCATGGATCTGGTGTGGGAGGCGGAGCGGCTTGGCTTCGACGCGGTATGGGCCGGCGAAGCCTACGGCACCGACGCGGTGACGCCGATCACCTGGGTCCTGGCGCGCACCAGCCGCATCAAGGCCGGCACCAGCATCATGCAGATGCCGGCGCGTACCCCGGCCTGTGCGGCGATGACCGCGCTGTCGCTGCAGGCGCTCTCCGGCAACCGGTTCCTTTGCGGCATCGGCCCGTCGGGCCCGCAGGTCGTCGAGGGCTGGCACGGCGTGCCGTTCGGGCGGCCGCAGGCGCGCACCCGCGAATATGTCGCGATCATCCGCCAAGTGCTGGAACGCAAGGCGCCGCTCGAGCACCATGGCGAGCACTACAACATTCCCTATGCCGGACCCGGTTCGAGCGGGCTCGGCAAGCCGCTGCGCAGCATCGTCCATGGCGATCCCAGCCTGAAAATCTACACCGCGCCGATTTCCCCGGCCGGGCTCAGGACCGCGGGGGAGGTTGCCGACGGCGCGCTCCCGTATTTTATGTCGCCCGACAAGCCCGAGGTGATCGTCCATCCTATTCTGGAAGGCCGCGCCAAGGCGGGGCGTTCCGACAACCTCGCCGATTTCGACCTCGCGCCCTATGTGAGGATCGCGGTGGGAGACGATGTCGCCGAGTGTCGCGACAGGCTGCGGCCGGGCCTCGCGCTTTATATCGGCGGAATGGGGGCGCGCGGCCGCAATTTCTACAACGACCTCGCGCGGCGTCTCGGCTATGAAGACGCGGCGGTGGCGATCCAGGACCATTTCCTCGCCGGCCGGCGCGGCGACGCCGCCGCCGCGGTGCCCGACGCCCTGATCGACGAGATTTCGTTGGTGGGGCCGCCGGCGCGGATCAAGGATCGGCTGCAGGCCTGGCGGGAGCTCGCCGAAGACCATTGGGTGGGTTCCCTGGTCCTAACCGGCGCCGACGCCGCGGCGATGCGGCTGGTGGCGGAGGCGATGTTGTAGTCCCGGGTGACCCTCGCCGACAGGCGGCAGGATCCCCAAAATCCGTTAGTACGCGATCGGCGGGGTGCTCTCCGGCTCAGATAGCCTTGAGGACGCCTCAGCAATCTTCCCGCATCGGAGGAGCCCTATGTCCCTAGCCGCCAATGATTCCCCGTCACGGAGCGAAGATCCGGTCAGCAACGTGCTGAAATGGACGTTGCTGGCGGTTGCGATACTGACCTTCGCGCTGTTTGCCTGGGCCACGGTGCGGACCTACCAAACGGCGCCGCCCCAGCCCGAGCGCTTTCTTTCAACCAGGGGCGCCGTGCTGATAACGCGCGCCGATATCGTCGCCGGTAAGGCGGGTTTCCAGAAAGCGGACCTGATGGATTACGGGAGCCTCTATGGGATGGGTTCCTATTACGGCGAGGATTACACCGCCGCCACGCTCGTCCGGCTCGCGACCGCGACGCAGGACAATATAGCTCAGGCGCGCTACGGGAAGCCGTTCACGGCCGTGTCGCCGGAGGATCGCGCCGCGGCCGGGGCGACGATGCGCGCGGAATTGCAGAGCATCAACCTGACGGCTCCGGAGGTGGTGCTCCCCGACGCGCTGGCTGCCGCGATCGGCGCGGTGCGAAGCGAGACCGCGAAGGCGCTCAGCGAAGTCAGTGCCGTTGAGGGCTGGACCCCGGCCTACAGCCTGAACCCGGCGGACGCGCTGCAAACGGCGGATTTTATCATCTATTCGGCGCTGACCACGGTGGCCCGCCGGCCCGGGCTCGAGTGGTCCTGGACCGAGAACTGGCCCTACGAACCCCTGGTCGGAAATACGCCGACGGCCAATACCTTCCTGTGGACCTGGGTCAGTTTCTGCTTCACGTTTTTCGCGTTCGGTGCGGTGCTGTTCATCTACAAGCTCTTTCTCAGCGCAGCCGACGACGCGCCGAAGGATTCGGTGCTCGCCGAGTTTCATGCCTTGACGCCGAGTCAGCGCAAAATAGGCAAGTATTTTGTCGTCGTCGCCGCCCTGCTGCTCGTGCAAATCGGCGCAGGAACGATCATGGCGCATTCATATTACGATCGCACCAGCTTCTACGGTTACGACATCAACGCGCTGTTGCCGTTCAACTTCCTGCGCGACGTGCATATCCAGGCGCCGATCATCTGGATCGCTCTCGCCTGGATCGGAGCCGGATTGTTTCTCGCACCCGCAATCGCCGGCGGGCGCGAAGCGCGCGGGCAGGGGATTTTGGTGGATATCCTGTTCTGGATGACGCTTGTCGTCATCGGCGGCGCGCTCGCCGGTGATTATCTGGGCATCATGGGGTATATCGACCGGGACTGGTTCTGGTTCGGCAACCAGGGCCTGTCCTATATCGAGCTCGGCCGCTTCTGGCAGATCGGCTTCTTCGTCGGGCTGGCGTTCTGGAGCGCCTTGGTGTTCCGCGCGATGTGGCCGACGGCCGCCCTGCTGTGGCAGGCAACCGGCGAGTTCTGGACCGGACGGATCCGGCTGGAGCACCTGATCTGGGCCGCGACCGTCAACATCGCCGTGCTGTACATATTCGGCATGATCCCGCTCACCGGGATCGAGAAATCATTCACCATCACCGATTTTTGGCGGTGGTGGGTCGTGCACCTCTGGGTCGAGCAGTCCTTCGAATCCTTCGCCGCATCGATGAGCGCCTATCTGCTGATGGCGGTGGGCTTGGTGTCGCGCAAGCTCGCCGAGCGCGCGGTGTATTTCGAGCTGATCCTGATCTTCCTCGGCGGGGTTATCGGGACGGGGCATCACCTTTACTGGGCCGGCGGTCCGAGCTTGTGGGTGCCGATGGGGAGCATGTTTTCGTTTATCGAAGTGCTGCCGTTGGTGCTGCTGGTCTTGGAAGCGATCGAGCAATACGGGCTGATCAAGGCGCACCGCGAGGATTTCAACTATCGCCTCGCCTACATCTACATCATCGGCGCGGCGTTCTGGAACTTCGTCGGAGCCGGCGTCTTCGGCGGCGGCACCCTCAATGCGCCGCTCGTCAATTACTATGAGCACGGCACTTTTCTCACGCTCAACCACGCCCACACGGCGCTGTTCGGCGCCTTCGGCCTCCTGGCGATCGGCCTGATCTATTTCTGCCTGCGCTATGCGCTCGCCGGCCGGGCCCCTTTTAGCGAGAAGATCGGGCTGGCCGCGTTCTGGCTTTACAATGCCGGGCTGGTCTTATGGATTCTGTTGAACTTCTTTCCGATCGGCTGGCCGCAACTGGTTGCGGTCTACGAGCATGGGTATGCCTATGCCCGCAGCAGCGCCTTCTACAAAGACACGATCTTCTGGCAATGGATGCGCTTTCCCGGAGACGTAGCCTTCGCCCTTGGCGCCCTGCTGATGGCGGCGGACTTTGTCGTCAAGCTTGGCCCGCTCTACCCCAACCTCGTCAGGCGGCTGCGTGGCGGCCGTCAACCAATACCCCTGTCTTAAGAATATCGGACTCGACGATCGCGGGCGATCCGTCGTTCTCTCCAGGAAATGCGGAGATTGGTGGCGTCTATGGCGGATATCGATTGGACCGGCGGCGATCTGCCGAACTTTGTCACCCATCTCGAATGCGGCCTCACCGGCGAGCGCTACGAGGCGGGTGTCATCCACGGCCTGTCGAAGGCGGGGCGGCCGCTTTTGGTGCGCTACGACCTCGCCGGGGTGCGCCAGGCGCTGACCAAGGACATGCTGGCCTCCCGGCCGCAGACCCTGTGGCGCTATCGCGAGATGCTGCCGGTGCGGCGGCCGGAGAACGTCGTCTCGCTCGGCGAAATCGTCACGCCGATCGTCTCGCTGCCGCGCATCGCCCGCAACATCGCCCCAAGGGGACAAAAACCCGGCGAAATTCTCGTCAAGGACGAGGGGCGGTTGCCGACCGGCTCGTTCAAGGCGCGCGGGCTGGTGATGGCGGTGTCGATGGCGAAGGAACTCGGCATCGAGACCATGGCGATGCCGACCAACGGCAATGCCGGCGCCGCGATGGCCGCCTATTGCGCGCGCGCCGGGATGAAGGCTTACGTCTTCTGTCCCGACGATACGCCCGAGATCAACGTGCGCGAGATCGCGCTGCAGGGCGCCGAGGTGTTTCTAGTCGACGGCCTCATCGACGATTGCGGCCGCCTCGTCGCCGAGGGCGAGAAGGCGGTCGGCTGGTTCAACTGCTCGACCTTGCGCGAGCCCTACCGCATCGAGGGCAAGAAGACGATGGGGCTCGAACTCGCCGAACAGCTCGGCTGGGAAGTGCCCGACGTGATCTTCTATCCAACGGGCGGCGGCACCGGCCTCATCGGCATGTGGAAGGCCTTTGCCGAGCTCGAGGAGATGGGCTGGATCGGCAGCAAGCGGCCGCGCATGGTCGCGGTGCAGGCGACCGGCTGCGCGCCGATGGTCAAGGCTTGGGAGGACGGCGTCGAGCACGCGCCGCGCTGGCAGGACGCGCATACCTTCGCCGCCGGCATCCGTGTCCCGGTGGCGGTCGGCGATTTCCTGATCCTGCGCGCGGTGCGCGAGAGCGGCGGGTTCGCCATCGCGGTCGACGATTCGGCGATCGCCGAGGCTTGGCGCCAGGTCGCGCGCGAGGAGGGGCTGCTGCTGTGCCCCGAAGGCGCGGCGACCTTTGCCGCCTACCGCCAGGCGTTGGCCGATGGGCGGGTCGGGCCGGGCGAGCGGGCGGTCCTCTTCAACTGCGCGAGCGGCCTCAAATATCCGATGCCGCCCGCCGGGACTGCGCTCAAGCAGGGCAATGCGGTGGACTGGCAACGGCTTACCGGTATTTCCGCAAAACCGTGAACAGCCCTCGCGCTTACCGCGAGGTGACGCTATAAGGGATTTTCCACTGCGCGATTGCGGAGAATGTCGCCGATGGCTGAAGCGGTATGGAACGGCTCACTTCGCCTGTCCCTGGTCTCGTGCCCCGTCTATTTGACGGCGGCGACGAGCAGCGCCAAACGCGTCACGCTCGACCTGTTGAGCGCCCGCACCGGCAACCTCGTCACCGAGCAGTTCGTCGACACCAAGACCGGCGATGTCGTCGGCGCCGACGCGCTCGTCAAAGGCTATGAGCACGCGCCGTCGCAGTACGTCGCCGTCACGGCGGAGGAACTCGACAAGCTCGGCAGCGGCAACATCATCGATCTCGAACAGTTCGTGCCGCGCCGGCAGGTCGACCACCTCTACATCGACCAGATCTATTACGTGCATGCCGAAGGCCAGCTCGCCGCGGATACCGTGCAGGCGCTCCGTCTGGCGATGCAGAAGAGCGAGCGGGTGGCGATCGGCCATGCACGAATGGGCGACAGCGACCGGCCGGCACTGATCGAGCCTCATCAAACCGGGTTGATGATGTCGACGCTGCGCACCAAGGACGAGTTGGCCCCCGCGGAGTTCGCCGAGCGGCCGGAAACCGACATTCCGGCCGATATGGTGGAAATCGCCGAAGCGATCATTGCCCGGCGCGCCGGCGCGTTCGACGCTTCGAAGCTGCACGACCGCTACCAGGAAAATCTGCGCCAGTTCATCGAGCAGAAAGCGAGAAACGCGCCGCCGCAATCGGGCGGGCTCACGTCCGGCGGAGACCGCCGGCCGCGGCGCGGTCCGACATCGGGTTCGCCGCCTCCGGCGACCGAAGCCGAGCCGCCGCCTCCGGAGCCCGAGCCCGCACCGGCGGCCGCCGCTCCGCCGCCCACGCCTGAGCCCGCTCCGTCGCCGCCCGAACCGGAACCGGCCGCCGCCGCCCCGCCGCCCGAGCCGGAACCGGCTCCCGTTGCGGTTTCTTCGGAGCCGGAGGCAGCCGCCTCGCCGACGCCCGAGGCGCCGCCTGAGCCCGCGCCGGCCGCATCGCCCGAACCGGAGCCGGAACCTGCGCTGGCGTTGGCCGCGGCCGAGGGTCCACAGGATGTCGGCACCGAAATCCTCCTGCACATCATGGGGCTTGGCGACCGGCGCTATGTCGAGCCGGGCTGGGCGGGCAATCCCGGCAGCAAGCGCCAAATCGAAGCGCTCAGCATCCGTCCGCGCGACGGGTTGGCGCCAAGCTCGATCGAATTTCGCGTCTACGCTCAGGAAGGACGCGCCACCGCCTGGGTCAGCAACGGCAATTACGCGGGCACGCGCGGCCGCAATCTGCCGCTGACCGGCTTCGCGGTCCGGCCTGTCGGCGAACTCGGCGAGCGAATCGAGATCGCCTACGAGGGTTCGTTTTTCGAGGGTGGCGTCGTCGGGCCAAAGCGCAACGGCGAACTCTGCGTGTCGCCGGTCGCCGACGATCCGCTGGAGGCGGTGCGCGTGACGATCATCGACCAGGGCGCCGCCGCCGATCCGGGCGAATAACCGGCGGTATCGCCGGGCACAAAGAAAAATGGCCGGAACACGAAGTTCCGGCCAAGTTTGAACAGGGAGGCTTCACGTCTAGGAGACGTAGGATCCGAAGACCCTCTTCCCGGGCACAAGTCCCGGAAACTTTTGCGGGGTAACCGAACCCGCGAAAACTTGCGGCGACGCCCGTCGCACGCCCAGAAGATGGCCCCTCGACCGCCTCGCCACCAGCCGGAATTCGTCCTGTCTCGTCTGCAAAAAAAGCAATGCTATCAAATCATCAGTATTGCCGCGCGGTTTGGCGCCCGAAACGTCAAAAGGACAGCACCGTTTCCGTAGATGGTCCGCCTGGCATCGCCGGATCGCGACCCCGAATCAGCCGCCGAGACGGCCCTCGGTGACCTTGCGCAACAGGAAGTCGCGGAACACGCTGATCCGCTTCGACGTACGCAGTTCCTCCGGATAGACGAAATACGCCTCGTTGGGCGGCCCGGAAACCTCGGGCAGGACGCGTACGAGGCCGCTATGCTCGTTGGCGACGAAATCGGGCAGCGCGGCGACGCCTAGCCCGCTCATAATCGCGCGCAGCATGCCGTAGGTGTTGTTGACGGTAAGGATCGGCCGGCGGTCATGACCCGGTTTGACGCCGATCTCGAGGAGCCAGTTCACGCCCGGCACGGGCGGCCGCGTGTCCTCGCCATAGACAATGACGCGGTGCTCCTCCAAATCGTCGGGCCGCTGCGGCATGCCGTGCTTTTGCAGGTACTCGGCGGATGCGTAGATATGGACCTGGACGCTCACCAGATGGCGCTGGATCAGATCGGGCTGACGCGGTGGCGACATGCGGATCGCGACATCGGCCTCGCGCATCGACAGATCGAGCTCCGAATCGTCGACCACGAGGCTGACTTGGATCTCGGGATAGAGGTCGAGGAATTCGCGTATCCTCGGGGTCAGCCAGATAGAGCCGAACGCCACGGTCGTGGTGATTTTCAGCGGGCCTTTCGGCCGGTCCTTCGACTCCGAGATAAGGCCTTCGGCCATCGCCAGCTTGGCGAACACTTCGCGCGCGGTGCGGAACAGGAGTTCGCCCTGCTCGGTGAGGATGAGGCCGCGCGCATGGCGGTGGAACAGCGGTACGCTGAGGCTTTCCTCGAGCGCGCTGATCTGCCGGCTGACCGCCGACTGGCTGAGGTTCAGCGACTCGCCGGCATGGGTGAAGCTGCCCGCTTCGGCGACCGCGTGAAACACCCGCAATTTGTCCCAATCCATTGCCATCGGGACCGCTCCTAGCTCACTCGGCCGCGCGCGCCGTCGCGGAATCCTCTCGCGCGGCGAGGAATTTCTCGGCTTCGAGCGCGGCCATGCAGCCCATCCCGGCGGCGGTGACCGCCTGGCGGAAGATCCGATCCTTGACGTCGCCGGCGGCGAAGACGCCCGGTATATCGGTCGCGGTCGAATCGGGGTTGGTCAGCACATAGCCTTCGGGGTCGAGGCGAAGCTGCCCGGCGACGAGTTCGGTGACCGGGTTGTGCCCGATCGCGATGAAGACGCCTTCGCATCGCCGCTCGCTCAACGCGCCGGTCTTGGCGTTGCGCAGCCGGACGCCGGTGACTTCGGGCGGTTCCGGCGTGCCGAGGATTTCTTCGACGACGCTGTCCCAGACGACCGTGATCTTGGGGTTGCGGAACAGCCGGTCCTGCAGAATCTTCTCGGCGCGCAGCGTGTCGCGGCGGTGCGCCAGGGTGACGCGGCTCGCGTGGTTGGTGAGGTACAGCGCCTCCTCGACCGCGGTGTTGCCGCCGCCGACGACGACGACCTCCTTGTCGCGGAAGAAGAACCCGTCGCAGGTCGCGCAAGCCGACACGCCGAAGCCGCGATAGGCTTCCTCGCTCGGCAGGCCCAGCCACCGCGCCTGCGCCCCGGTCGCCAGGATCAGCGTGTCCGCAGTGTAGATATCACCCGAATCGCCGGTCACCACAAACGGCCGCCGCGCGAGGTCGAGCCCCACCGCCAGGTCGAGGATGATCTTGGTGCCGACATGCTCGGCCTGGGCCTGCATCTGCTCCATCAGCCACGGGCCCTGTATCACCTCGGCGAACCCCGGATAGTTCTCGACATCGGTGGTGATCGTCAGCTGGCCGCCGGGCTGCAGCCCGCCCAGGAGGATCGGGTGCAGATTCGCGCGCGCGGCATAAATCGCCGCGGTGAAGCCGGCCGGCCCCGCGCCGATAATCAAGACCTTGCTGTAGTGATGCTCGGCCATCACCCGAATTCCGATCGATTGGACAGCGTACTATACCATTTTTGCGCAAGGCGGGAGGGCGATGCGCCTGAAAAATAAGCCTGGCTTAGTATCCGAACATATGGTCGAGGCTGAACCCGCCGCCGCGGCCGATCAATCCGTGATAGCCGAAGAGGCGACAGGTCGGGTCGCGGATCACCGCATAGGCGCCGCTGCCGGCGCCCTGCCGGGTCTGCTCGTCGAACAATGTGCGGTAGCGCCACAAGCGCGAGCCCGAGCACGGGATCGCCAGCGATTTCCGGGCGATCTCGCCGCCGGCCGCATCGCGCAGGATGATCTCGGTCGCGCTCTGGGGCCGCCACGGCAGCGAGGCCGGGTAGATCAGGTGGCACAGCGTGTCGTGCTCGCCCTCGCCGAGCCGCAGGAACAGCGTCGTCGACAATCCCGGCGGCCGGCCGGAATAGGATTGCGGCTCGTCGCGATAGGTGAGGATGGTGTTGAAGACATGCGCGCCGAAGCTGGTCTCGGCGGCATGGCCGCTCGCGCGGTGGCGATAGCGGAAGAGGGCGTGCAGCCAGCCGTCGCCGTCGCCGCCCGCGGCGAAATCGTAGACCAGCTCGACATGGCCGTAGCCGTCGCCGAGCGCTGCGCCCAGATCGTCGAGGTCGAGCGCGATGCGGTGCGCGCGCGGCAGCCGGCCAAAGCGGTGGCGGGCGATCTCGTTGCCGTCGGGATCGTAGGCGATCGCGGCGATCGGCAGCTCTTCCTGCGCCACCGCCATCGGCGTCGGCAACAGGAGGCTGCGCCATTCGCCGCGCGGCAGGATCGGCGCCGGCAGCAGATAGCCCTTGCCGAGCCGCTCGCCGAGCCGCGGCAGCTCGGAGTCGGGCTTGAGGTCGGGGCGCTCGACATTGACATGGGCGAGCCGGCTCCGGCTCGCCTCAATGATCTCGTAGCGCGGCCGCACCATGTGCTTGCCGGCGCGCAGCTCGATCTGCGCCGGCCAGGCAAGCCCCGGCAGCAACTCGGCGACATCGACGGCGCGCGTCGCGAACGGACCGATCGCCGCGTCGAGCGGCACGACATGCTCGTCGCCCATCGCGTTGAGGCCGATCGCGCCGGCGGGGATCGGCGCCGCGTGCGAGTTCTGCAGCCACAGCACGACCCGCTCGCCCGGCGCCGGCGCGGGCAGCCCGGCATAGCGGTCGCTTGGCCAGGCGTTGGCGTCGTGCGTGCAGGACAGCGCCGCGTCATCGCTCCCATAGGTGTCGAGCGCATATTTGACGATGTCGTGGCCCGCCGCGCCGGCGACATGGATGAAAAGCTGGCCGGCGAAATCGCCGAGCCCGAACCGCCGGCGCACCTCGCGGCTGTCGATGACGATGGCCCCGGCCTCGGCGGTCGGCGCCTCCGACCATTCGGCGACGATCTCGCCCGCGCCGTCGAACAGGGTCAGCCAGCAGATGACGCCTTTCGAGCCGTAGCCGGGCCAGTAATTGAGCGTCACCAGCCTTGTGTGGACCGCGCCGGTGTCGCGGAACAGCGCGAAATTGGTCGAGAAATTGAGCGGGTCGAGATAATTGCGCGGGTTCGTCAGCCGTTCCGCCGGAAGGCGCATCGCATCAAGGCTGACGAGGTCGCTGCTTGGCGGCAAGAACGGCGCGATCTGGCCGATCAGCCGGTCGGCGTCGAACGCGGCGACCAGCACCGCGCGTGCGCCGGATTGGGCCAGTGCCGGCACGCCCTCGGCGACGCAGCCGAGCACTGGGCCGCCGATCCGCGCCACGTCCTGAACATAAACGCCGGCGATGTCGACCGCGGACAGCTCGAACAATTCGGCGAAGCCCGCCGCCGCGCCCTGCGGGTCGACGATCGCGATCTTGCCGCAGCGCTCGAGCCGGCGAATCAGCGCGCGCGCTGGCGCCGCCGCCAGCGGATGCGCCAGCGCCTTGTAGAGCGCGTTGCCGCCGCGAACATTGTCGAACGTATCGATGCGCAGGGTCATCGCGCCATTCTACACGGTGCCGAAATGGGGCGCAGCGTCCGGTTCGGGCTTGCCGATGGCCCGGCGCGGCGCCAGCCAGAAGGCGAGCGCGCGGGTCATCGCCACGGCGATCGCGGCGCCCGCGATGACGTCGCTCAGATAGTGCGCGCCGATCCAGACGCGGCTTAAGGCGACCAGCGCCGCCGCCGCGACGTAGAGGTAGAGCGGCCGCGGCCACAGACACCACAGCGCGGTCGCCACCGCCGCCGCGGTCGCCGCATGGCCCGAGGGGAACGACCAGTCGTCGGAGCGCAGCCCTAACCAGCCGAAATCGTAGGCGCCGCCGGCGAAGAGCAGCTTTGGCCGGGTGCGGCCGAAAAGCACCTTCAACAGGTCGACGACGAGCCCCGAGGCGGCGACCGCGGCGAAGATGAAGCCTGGAATGATGGCGGCGGCGCGCATCGCCGGTCCCCTGGGCCGCAGTCTTTCCCACCGGCCGCCCCAGCGCATGACGACAAAGGCGAGCCCGCTCGCCACCAAATACGGGTAGCCGATGCCAAAGCACTGGACGATTTCGAAAAACGGCTTCAGCCCCGTCCCCGCCTTGTGGAAGAAATCGGCGAGCGGCCGGTCGATCCAGATAATCGAGATCGCCTCGATCAGCACGAATGATACGAGCCACAGCACGCGCCGCCCGGTTTGCGTCTCCGCCAGCCGCTCGATCCACGCAAGGATCGGCGCCGCGCCGTCATGTACGACAAGCCAGCGGTGGAGCAGCCACGTCGTCGCGACGACGATCAGCCCGGCATAAACGACATCGGAGAGAAAATGGTGTCCCGCCGCGATGCGGGCGAGCCCGATCAGCGCGCCAAAGCCGAGCGCGGCGCCGATCGCGCTGGTGCGGCGGCGTCCCGCCGGCAGCAGGAACCCAAAGCTGACCAGCGAGAAGGCGAGCGCCGCATGACCGGAGGCGAACGAGCAATTGCGATTGCATTGGTCGGCGGGCAGCGGGGCGGCGGTGAAGCTCTTGCTGCCGCCGAACTCCTCGACCTGGTAAGGCCGGGCGCGGCCCCAATGGTCCTTCAGCACGGTGTTGACGATGATCCCGGGACCGATCGCCGTCGCGGCGACGAGGAAAATGAGCGCGTTGCGGTCGAGCCGCCAAATCGGGCGCCCCAGCAACCGCAGCCAGGCCGCTCCGCCCGCCGCGATCAAGGCGATCGCCAGGGTGATCCAGCGGATCGAATTTTCGGCCGCGCGCAACGGCGGCCACGCCGCCCAGGCGAAACCGTGCTGCGGATCGTAGAACCATGAGCTGACGGCAAGGTCGATGCCGGGGAGCCACCAGAACAACGTGACGCTGGCGATCAGCACCGCGCCGAAGAGCGCGAGACCCTTCATCCCGCGCGCCGCCGGTCGAGTCGGTCGAGCACCAGCGCCCGCAGCGCCGCGCCCGCCCGCGCGGTATCGTCGAGCGGGGCGTAACGCCAGCTCTCGATGCGGCCGGCGAACCGCCGGGTGATCCCGGCCTCGCGCATCGCGTCGTGGAAGCGCGCGAACTTGGCGTCGCCGCCGGGCAGGTCGATGACGTGCACCGGCTTCCCGGTCGCCGCCGCTTCGCTGACCATCGACACCGAATCGGCGGTCACCAGGAATGCGTCGGCGAGCGCGAGATAGGCGTAATAGGGGTTGTCGCCGGTCATGTCCCAAACCGCCGCCGGCAGCCCGTTCAGCCGCTCGCGCAAGAGCGCGATGCCCGCCTCGCCGGTGCGCCGCGACGGGGTCAGCACGACCGAGCCGCCGGTGGCGCGAACCGCGCCGGCAATCATTTCGGCGATCGCGCCGAGCCGCCCGAGGGACAGGCGATAGGCGCGGTTTGAGCCGCCGATCAGCACCCCGAGGATAGGCCGCGGCAGCGCCGCGAGCCCGGGAAACTGCTTGGCCGCCGCTGCGAGCCTGTCCGCCGTGACCCGGTGCAGCGCGCCCTTGGTGGTGAGAACGCGCGGCCCGGACAGCCGGTCGTGCTCCGGCACGACCATCAGGTCGAACTCGCGGCGGCCGACGCCCGGGTCCTGGATCTGTGCGGCGACGGTGCGTCCCCCACTCGCCGAGCGGACCGCCAGCGCCGGCGCCGCGGTATTGCGTCCGCAGGCGATAATGAGGTCGGGCCAGGGCGGGGCGAGCGGCGATCCCTCGTGGCGCACCGCCGCCAGCGGCGCGAGCCAAAGCTGCGGCGGCAGCCAGGCCCATGGCGGACGCACGTCGAGCGTCTTTTCGAGAAACGCAAAGCCGGTCGCTTCGGCAAGCCCCAGCGATTGGCTCGCCATCCCCGCCTTGCCGTCATGCAGCACCCAGACGAGCGGGACGGCCTCGGCGGACGGCATCGGCTCGGAGCGGAAAGGCAGGGCAACCATCGGCGTCGGTTTACGGAAACCCCGGCTGGGGGGCAAGCGCGGCTCCGTTCGCGCAATAAAATTGCGCGACGACAGGCGGCTTCGTATGATTATAGGAAGCGGGGAGGCCATGGATGCGGCGGATCAGACTCGACCGGATCGATCGTGGCATCCTGCAACATTTGCAGGCCGACGGGCGCATGACCAATGTCGAACTCGCCCGTCGCGTCGGCATCACCGCGCCCCCCTGTTTGCGAAGAGTGCGGGCGCTGGAGGAGGCGGGGCTGATCCGCGGCTATCACGCCGAAGTGGCGCCCGAGGCGCTCGGCTTCCCGCTCATCGTCTTCGCCCAGGTCGGGCTCGCCAGCCAGGCTGAGGCCGATCTGCAAGGCTTCGAGCAGCTGGTGCGCGGCTGGCCCGAGGTGCGCGAGGCGCACATGCTCGCCGGCGAAACCGATTTCCTGTTGAAGATCGTCGC
>DASRLO010000126.1:0-19058 GCA_035648415.1 Allostellaceae bacterium | reverse complement strand
CAGGTCAAGTCGCCGTCGCTGATCTATCTGGCCGCCAAGACGCCGGGCGAAACCTCGGTCTACGCGGTCGATGCGGCGGACAATGTGTTGCTCAATTCGCCGGTTCGCGTCGAACACGATCTGTCGCGCGTGCGCCAATCGATGCACACCTTGATGCCGGGGGAGAACATCTCGGTCAGTTCGGTCGAGAACTCGCTGGTGCTGCGGGGCGACGTATCGACCGCCGGCCGCGCCGAGAAGGCCCAGGCGCTGGCCGCTTCCGTCGCCGCCGACGTCAAGGGGAATGTCGTCAACCAGTTGTCGGTCGACACGCCGAACCAGGTCAACCTGCGGGTCAAGATCGCCGAGGTCAACCGCACCGCGTTGAAGGCCCTCGGCTTCAACTGGGGCGGAGCCGGCTGCACCGGCGGCCCCGGCATTCCTTGCGGCAACATCACCAACGCACTGGTAACGAACAATCCTTTTACCAATCAGAACATCATAACCACGAACACAATCCAATACGGTCTGCCGCTTCCCGGAACGGGTGGCAACCGGATTCAGGTGGAGCTCGATGCGCTGGCGCAGGAGAACCTGATTACCACGCTGGCCGAGCCCAACCTCACCGCGACGTCGGGACAGACCGCGAGCTTCCTCGCCGGCGGCGAGTTTCCGGTGCCGGTCGCCGGCAGCGCGGCCACCGGCGGCGGGGTTCCGACGATCAGTATCGAGTTCAAGCAATTCGGCGTGGCGTTGGACTTTACCCCGACCATCATCGACGCCACCCATCTGAGCCTGCGGGTCCGGCCGGAGGTCAGCCAGCTCAGCACGACCGGGTCGGTCTCGGTGCCGCTCAGCGCCACCGCGACGGTGACGATCCCGGCGCTGACGGTGCGGCGCGCCGACACCACGGTCGACCTCGCCAGCGGCCAAAGCTTCGCGCTCGCCGGGTTGCTGCAGAACACCACCGAGCAGGACATCTCCAAGATACCCTGGCTCGGCGACATCCCGGTTCTCGGTCAGCTGTTCCGCTCGAACCTGTTCCAGCACAACGAGACCGAACTCGTCATCATCGTGACGCCGTATCTGGTCAAGCCCTCGCAGACCGCCCTCGCGGCGCCGACCGACGGCTTCATCCTGCCGCACGACGCCGAACGGTATCTCAACGACGAGCTCTACAAGCAAACGCTGCCCGGACCCGAACGCGGTCCCCTGCCGGCGGGCGGTAAAGGCCTGATCGGCCCGATCGGCTTCCGGCTCGATTAACGGGGAGGGTCAATCCAATGAACACCAACCGCTCAATCCTGGTCGTGGCGCTGACGCTTGTCGTCGGCGCGTGCAACCCCGGGACCGACTACACCGCGGCCGAGGCGCCGAAGAACTTGAAGCTCGACATCGCGAAGAGCGAGATCGATGTGCGCTTCGCGCCCGGCAGCGCTGTTCTCGCGCCCGCCGATGCCGCACGCTTGCGGCAGCTTGCCGCGAAGGGCGGGATCGCCGCCGCCGACCGCGTCATGGTGGCGGCGGCCGGGCCGCCTGGCCTCGCCCAGTTGCGCGTGGGGTCGGTCTCGTCGGTGCTGGTGCGCTACGGCATCGCCGTCATCGCCGTCCAGCGGGCGCAAGTCCCGCCCGAGCACGCGGCCATCGAGGTCACCCGCACCCTCGTCACGCTGCCCGCCTGCCCCAACTGGAGCAAGCCCTCGAATTACGACTTTGGTAACCAACCCAGTAGTAACTTCGGCTGCGCCACACAGAGCATTTTAGGAATGATGGTCGCTCATCCCACCGATATCGCCAGCGGCCTGCCGCTCGACGGCTCCTCCGGGCAGCCGACCGCGGCCGCGGTCAACCGCTACCTGAACGATAAGGTCACCGCGCTACCGGCGTCTGGCACGGCTACAGCGTTCTCTGCGGCCGCTGGGGGGGGGGCGCCTGCCGCCAATACACCATCGACTGGGAGTCCGTAATGGCCGCAGCTGTTGAACGATCGAACGCCTCCTCGCGCAAGCCCGAACGGCTGGGCGTGGTCGCGATCCTTCACGATCAGGCAACACTCGACCGCATTCAGGGCGTTATCCGCGAATTGCAGCTCGACGACGAGCTGAGTTTCGAGGCGACGCTCGACGCCGCGTTGCGGCATATCCACGACGGGCAGAAACCTCGGGTCCTGGTGATCGATCTTAGCGAATCGCCCGCGCCGATTTCGGAACTGAGCGCAGCGCGCGCGGTCGGCGGCGCCGATCTGAAGATCCTGGCGCTGGGAACCGTCAACGATGTCGGGCTTTACCGCGACATGATCGCGGCTGGCGCGACCGACTATCTGGTCAAGCCGCCCGGGCGCGAGCAGCTCACGACGTTGTTCGAGAAAAACACCGGCGGAGGCAGCGGCTCCGGCGGGCTCGGTCAGGTGGTCGCGTTTCTCGGCAGCCGCGGCGGCGTCGGAACAACGACCGCGGCGGTCTCCTGCGCCTGGGTCCTCGCCGAGGAGCGCAAGGAGCGCACCGCGCTCGTCGACCTCGACCTGCATTTCGGCACCGTCGCGCTGAAGCTCGATACCGATCCCGGCAACGGGCTCTGCGAGGCGCTTGAACAACCCTCGCGCATCGACAGCCTCTTTATCGAACGCGCCATGATCAAGGTGACCGACAATCTGCGGATCCTCGCCGCGGAGGCCGCCGTCGGCGAAACGCAAATTGTCGACACCGGCGCGATCGACGTGCTGCTTTACGAGCTGCGGCGCAAATTCGCCTGGGTGATCGTCGATTTGCCGCGTTTCGTGACGCCAATTCATCGCGTCGTACTGTCCGCCGCGGGCCGCGCGATACTGCTTTGCGAGCGCAGCCTCGCCGGTTTGCGCGATACGATCCGGATGCAAACGCTGTTGCGCGAGCAGGCGCCGCAGACGCGCCTCCTGCTGGTGGAAAGCGGCGCGCACGGCGACCGTGCCATGGTCGGCAAAAGCGAATTCGAGAAGGCGATCGGCAAATCCTTCGACGCCTCGCTCTCATATGATCCGAAAGCGGCCGGCGCCGCGGCAAACGCCGGTCAAGCCATGCCAATGGCCGCTCCGCGCAGCGCCTACTCGCGCGAAGTCCATCAGCTGATCGTCAACCTCGCCGGCGCTACCGAAACCAAAAAGCGCCGGTTTGCGATAAACATGCCATGGTAAGTCTCTTTCGCAAGCCTACCGCCGAACCGGTGCTGGACAACCGCATCGCCGACCTGTCGCGCCGTCGCGCCGGCGGACCGCCAGCGGGCGTCGACGAGATAGAAGAGGCGCAGCCGGACGAACCGGTCTCCGCTGCGTCGGCCGCCATGTCGGCTCGTGTGCACGCGCTTACTCACCCAGCGCCGCAAGCGGTTCTCGCCGAGCCGTCGCTTGAGCGGCCGAACGGCCATGCGGCGCCAACGGACGATTTATCGGGGCCACCAAAGCTGACCTTGCCGGCCGCTCTGACACCGGGGACGTTGCCGCGAGAGTCCTCCGCGACAACGGACGCCGGTGCGGCCGACGTGTCTCCCGGGCCGATCGTCGTCAGGCCGGCGGCGTCGGCGTTCGATCGCCCGGATCCCGCATCGCACCCACGAAACGAACCCGCTTCGTCGGATCCGGCCGGCCCGCGGAGCGGCTCGCTCGAAGAAAAACTCACCGCCGCCCGCAGCCACCTGATTGCCAGACTCGGGAGCGAAATTCGACCGGAACGCCGCAGTCTCTTAAGCCGCGGTGAGCTCGCGAAGCTCGTCGACGCCGCGGTGCAGGCGCATTTCGTTCGCAACGCGATCAATGCGGACCCGCTCGCCCGGCGCGATCTGGTCACCGTAATCTTGCAGGAATTGCTCACACCCACCATGCCTGACCCGGAAGCGGCCGGCAATCGTCGTGCGCCGCACCGCGCGCTGGTGGAATCGGCGAAGGCCCAGATTCAACCGCTGGTGCTTGAGCATATGGACATCGCGGCCGCGGCCGAGATGCCGCGCGCGGCCTTCGAGGCTCAGCTGACCGGCTGGGTCAAGGAGTTGCTGGCCGAGACCAAGATTCAGCTCAACTTCGCCGAGCAGCGCGAGTTGGTCGAATCCCTGATAGCCGACATGCTCGGCCTCGGCCCGCTCGAGCCGCTGATGTCGGACGAGACGATCACCGACATCATGGTCAACGGGCCGCGGCAGGTCTATGTCGAGCGGCGCGGCAAGCTCGAACTTGCCGACATCCAATTCCGCGACGATCAGCACGTCATGAACATCGCCACCAAGATCGTGACGCGGATCGGCCGGCGCATCGACGAGGCGAGGCCTCTGGTCGACGCGCGTCTCGAAGACGGCAGCCGCGTCAATATCATCATCCCGCCGCTCGCGCTCGACGGTCCGTCGATCTCGATCCGCAAATTCGCCAAGAAGACGATCACGCTCGACATCATGGCGCAGACGGGAAGCATCTCGGGCCCGATGGCGACGGTGCTGAAGATCGCCGCGCGCTGCCGGCTCAACATCCTGATCTCGGGCGGCACCGGCTCGGGCAAGACGACGCTCTTGAACGCGATGTCGCGGATGATCGACCCGGCCGAGCGCACCGTGACGATCGAAGACGCGGCCGAGCTGCAGCTCCAACAGCCGCATGTCGTGCGCCTCGAAACCCGTCCGCCCAACCTCGAAGGGAGCGGCGAGATCACGATGCGCGATTTGCTCAAAAACGCCCTGCGCATGCGTCCCGACCGCATCATCATCGGTGAGTGCCGCGGCGAAGAAGCCCTCGATATGCTGCAGGCGATGAATACGGGCCATGACGGCTCGATGTCGACGATCCATGCGAACAACCCCCGCGAAGCGCTGACGCGTCTCGAAAACATGATCGGCATGGGCGGCATCAACCTGCCGTCGAAGGCGATGCGGACGCAAATCGCCTCGGCGATCCATCTGGTCGCGCAGGTGAACCGCATGCGCGACGGCGCCCGCCGCGTCACCCACCTCGTCGAGGTCGTCGGCATGGAAGGCGACGTCATCACCACGCAGGAGCTCTTCAACTATCAATTCCAGGGCGAGACCGGCGAGGGCAGGCTGCGCGGCACCTTCAATTCGTCGGGGATTCGCCCGGCGTTCCTGCCGCGGGCTGAGTATTACGGCCTCGACCGCGCCTTGCTCGAGGCAATCTGATCATGCTCGATCCGGCAACAGTGATGGCGCTCGCGTTTGGTGTTGTGGCCGCGCTCGGCTTCGCGCTGCTCGCCGGGATGGTTGGCGGCGGCGGTGGCCGGCGTTACCGGCGCCGCCTGTCGATCGTGGCGACCGGTAAGAAGCGGGCCGAGACGCTGGGCACTCCCGAGGCGCGCTCGCTATCGCGGCGCGAAAGCACGACGCCGATGATCGACCGCTTCATCAAGCCTTGGCTGCCGCACCGCGCCCTGCTTGAAGCGAGACTGGCGCGGACCGGCCGGCCGATCACCGTCGGACACTACGGATTGGCGACGGGTATCCTGGCGGTGGCCGCAACCGCATCGGTGGTGGTCTTCGTAAAGCTAACGTTCCTGCCAAGCCTCCTGGTCGGTGTCGCGGTCGGCGTTGCCATGCCGCACTATGTCATCGGCAAGATGGGCACCCGCCGCACCAAGGCATTCCTCAACCTTTTTCCGGATGCGATCGACCTGATGGTGCGCGCTCTTAAATCGGGCTTGCCGATCAGCGAGGCCATCGTCAGCGCCGCGCACGAGATCGGCGATCCGGTCGGGGCGGAGTTCAGCAGCGTCGAGAGCGGCATGCGGATGGGGCGCGACCTTGACAGCCTGTTGTGGGATATCGCCAAGCGTGTCAATACCCCCGAATTGCGCTTTTTCATCATTGCGCTCAACGTGCAACGCGAAACCGGCGGCAATCTCGGCGAGACGCTGGCGAACCTGTCCGATCTGCTTCGCCGCCGCCGGGCGATGCGCCAGAAGGCGCGAGCCATGGCGAGCGAGGCGCGTGCGAGCACGATGATCCTGGGCTCGTTGCCGATCGTCGTGACGCTGCTCCTGTTGCTGACCTCTCCCAACTACATCAAGACACTGTTCACCGATGTGCGCGGTCTGATGTTGTGCGGTATTGCCCTCGGCATGCTCGTCACCGGGATCGGTGTCATGGTCAAAATGGCGAAGTTCGAAATATGAGCGAGATGCCCGTCTCCAGTTTCCACATCGAGGCCTGGCTGCCCGCAGGGCTCGGTATGGACGACGTCATTGCCATGACTGCCGGGCTTGCCGTGGTCGCGACGTTCTATGCGGTCTGGCACGCGATGCTCGGCAACAGCGCGCTTAACCGCCGGCTGGCGCACATCGCGGACCGAAAGGAGACGATGCGGCAGGCCGCAATTGCCGCAAAGCGTCAAAGGGAGCGGCTAACCCCTGTGGGGCTCATGCGCGATATGGTGACGCGCCTCAATCTGCTGCGCTCGAAGCACGCCACCGACTCCCGGATGACTTTGGCGCGCGCCGGACTGCGCTCGCGCGATGCGATGATCCGCTATCTGTTCGCGCGTATCAGCCTGCCGCTGGTCTTCGCCATGGTTTTTCTGTTCGACGCCTATACTCTCCACCTGGTGCCCGTGCCGCCTCAGTACCGGATGCTGGCCGCGGCGGGCTGCGCGGTGCTCGGGTTCTTCACGCCGGGACTTTATATCAAGAACCTGACAACCAAGCGGTCGAAGCGGATAACAATGGGCCTGCCGGACGCGCTCGACCTTATGGTGATATGCGCCGAGGCCGGCCTCAGCCTCGACGCGACGCTGAACCGGGTGTCGCGCGAGCTCGAGAACACCTGGCCGGAGCTCGCCGAGGAGCTCAGCATCACCTCGGCCGAGCTCACGTTCCTTCCCGACCGGCGGCAGGCATTCGAGAACCTCAACCAGCGCACCGACCTGAGCGCGATCCGCGGCGTCGTCAATACGCTGACGCAGACCGCCAAGTTCGGTACTCCTCTGGCACATTCGCTGCGCGTGCTGGCGGCCGAATACCGCGACGCCCGTATGTTCCGCGCCGAAGAGAAGGCGGCGCGTCTGCCCGCGCTGATGACCGTGCCGATGATCCTGTTTATCTTGCCGACGCTGTTCATCGTGCTGCTCGGCCCGGCCGGCATCAACATCGTCGACACGTTTTCACGCCGCTAGGCCTTAAGGCGGCCGGCGGGCGCGGCGCAGGATCAGTCCTAGGATTGCGGCACCGTCCGGCCCGCGGCGGTTGCCGACAGGATCGCACGACTGCGCGCGTCGGGCGGGAGATGCCGCAGCGTCTCGTAAAAGGCGAGGTTGTGATCGACCGAGGCGGGGTCCAGATCGTGTCGGGCGAGTTCCCGCGCCGCCCCTTCATCGCCCTTGAGGCCATAGATCAGCGCCAGCGTCTGCCGCTCTTGCGGGGTCGCGCCGGGTGCATATGCCATGGGCCGCAAAAGGGCTATGGCTTGGTCGAATTTCTCGCTGAGGGCCAGCGATAGGGCGAGGTCCAAAGTCAGCGACCGATCGCCGGGAGCATACCGCAAGGCCTGCTGATAGCGGGCCTGCGCATCGGCATGCTGGCCGATGAAGTCGTCGGCGACCCCGATCAGCAACAGCAGCTTGGGATCGCCCGGCGTGTATTGATAGGCGACGGCGAGCGGATTGCCGGCAAGATCGGGACGGCCGGTCCTCAGATAGGCCTTGGCGAGACCGCGCAGCGCGGCCGGCGCACGCGGGTCGAGCGACAATGCCGCGTTGTAATTGGTAATCGCCTCATCGACCTTGCCCATCTCGACAAGCGTATCGCCCATGGCGATGAACGGCTCGGGATTGCTCGACTGCATCTCCGCCGCATGGCGGTAGAGGTTGATGGCGTTGCCATAGTCGCCGGCGGCACGCGACGCGGCCGCGATGTGCATCGTGGCCTCAAACGTCACCGCCGGCGCGTTGCCGTCACGTCCGCTGGTCGCGAGCGGATCGAGGTGCAACGACTGCACATCCTCGCATCCGGCCAGCCCCGTCAGGCCCAAGAGCAGGCTGAGGGCGGCTATGTTCTGAAATCGCCTCATTCTGCGCCTGCTCGTTCCCGCGTTGGTTTCATGAGGCGGTGTCTCGAACATCCCAAGGCGACTATGGGTCGCCTCGCGACTGCCGTCGATGGTCTGAAAAAACCGTCACCAACGCAAGGGCTTGATGCTGATCTTAGCATTGTATGGCGTTCGGCCAGCGGCACCCGTCGCGAATCGCGAATTAATGTCCTGCCTGGGCCACCAGGGCACGCCGTACGGCGTCGAGCGCTTCCTCGGCGCGCGCGGCGTCCGGGCCACCGGCCTGGGCCATATCCGGGCGCCCACCTCCCCCCTTGCCGCCGAGAATTTCGGCGCCGGCGCGAACCAACCCGACCGCATCGAAGCGCTGCGTCAGATCCTGGGTGACCCCGACGACGATCGCCGCCTTGCCGTCGTCGCGCGCGACAACGGCGACCACGCCGGAACCGATTCGCCGCTTCAGATCGTCGGCAAGCGAGCGCAACTCGCGCCCCGGCACATCATCGACCACCCGGCCGTCAAAGGCGATTTCGCCAATTTTCACCGCTGGGAGCGCGGCGCTTTGATGGGCCCCAGGGGACAAGTCCGTGGGCCGCAGGCCCATGGCGAGCGCACGCCGGGCATCGGCCAGTTCGCGCTCCAACCGCCGCTGCTCCTCGACCAGGCGCGCCACGCGTGCCGGCAGGTCGGCCGGGCTGGTGCGCAGCGCCGCCGCGGCCTGGCGCAGCAGATCTTCCTCTTCCGCCAGATAAGCCTCGGCGGCGGCGCCGGTCAGCGCCTCGATACGGCGCACGCCCGAGGCCACCGAGCTTTCACTGAGCGCCTTGAAGAGGCCGATGTCGCCGGTGCGCCGGACATGCGTGCCGCCGCACAGCTCGACCGAGTAGGGCTGTTCTACACCATTAGCCTCGCCCTCGCCGGCGCCCATCGCGACGACGCGCACTTCGTCGCCGTATTTCTCGCCGAACAACGCCATCGCGCCTTCCTTGATCGCCTGATCGGGGCTCAACAGGCGCGTGCGCACCTCGCTGTTGGCGCGGATGCGGCCGTTGACCTCGGCCTCGACCGCGGCCAGATCGTCGGCGCTCACCGGACGCGGATGGCTGAAGTCGAACCGCAACCGGTCGGGCGCCACCAGCGAGCCTTTCTGCGTTACGTGCTCGCCGAGCCGGTGACGCAGCGCCTGGTGCAGGAGGTGCGTCACCGAATGGTTGGCGCGCAGCCGGCGGCGCCGCTCGCCGTCGACCCGCAGCTCGACCGCATCGCCGATTTTTAGCGAGCCGTGCGCCATGACGCCGAGATGGACGACCAGATCGCCCGCCTGCTTCAGCGTATCGCGTACCGCTATCTCACCGCCGGCCGCCGAAAAAATCGACCCGGTATCGCCGAGCTGGCCGCCGGACTCGCCGTAAAACGGGGTCTGGTTGACGACGATCGCGACCTCATCGCCGGCCTGAGCGGTCTCGGCCCTGTCGCCGTTCTTGAGGATCGCGAGGATGACGCCCTCGGCGGTCTCGGTGTCGTAGCCGAGAAACTCGGTCGGCCCCAGCTCCTCGCGCAGCGCGAACCACGAGGCGCCGGTCGCCGCCTCGCCCGAGCCGACCCAACTCTTGCGCGCTTCCTCGCGCTGCCGGTCCATCGCCGCGTCGAACCCGGCGATCGCCACCTTGCGGCCGCGGCCGCGCAGCACATCCTCGGTCAGGTCGAGCGGGAAACCGTAGGTGTCGTAGAGGCGAAAGGCGACCTCGCCAGGAAAATCCTGAGTTGGCGACAGCCGATCTTCCTCCTCGTCGAGCAGGCGCAGCCCGCGCTCCAGGGTCTGCTTGAAATTGCTCTCCTCGAACCTCAGCGTCTCGGTGATCAGCGCCTGGGCGCGGATCAGTTCGGGGAACGCGGCGCCCATCTGCGTCGTCAGCGCCGGCACCAGCCGCCACATCAGCGGCTCCTTGGCGCCGATAATGTGCGCATGGCGCATCGCCCGCCGCATGATCCGCCGCAGCACATAGCCGCGGCCCTCCTTCGCCGGCATCACGCCATCGGCGATCAGGAAAGCGGCGGCGCGCAAATGGTCGGCGATGACCCGGTGCGAGACCGCGTGCGGGCCGTCGGCCGCAACCCCGGAGGCGTCGGCCGAGGCCATGATGAGGGCGCGGAAGAGGTCGATGTCGTAATTGTCGTGCTTGCCCTGCAGCACCGCGGCGATGCGCTCGAGCCCCATGCCCGTGTCGATTGACGGGCGCGGCAGGTCGGAGCGCGCGCCGCCCGCCTGCTGCTCGAACTGCATGAAGACGAGGTTCCAGATCTCGATAAAGCGGTCGCCGCCCTCGTCGGGGCTGCCGGGCGGACCGCCCGGGATGCTCTCGCCGTGATCGTAGAAGATTTCCGAGCACGGGCCGCACGGGCCGGTGTCGCCCATCGCCCAGAAATTGTCGGACGTCGCAATGCGGATGATCTTCCCTTCGGGCAGGCCGGCGATCTTGGCCCACAGCCGGGCCGCGTCGTCATCCTCGGAATAGACCGTGACCAGCAGCTTTTCCTTCGGCAGGCCGAATTCCTCGACGATCAGCTTCCACGCCAACTCGATCGCCACATCCTTGAAGTAGTCGCCAAACGAAAAGTTGCCGAGCATCTCGAAGAAGGTGTGGTGCCGCGCGGTGTAGCCGACGTTTTCGAGGTCGTTGTGCTTGCCGCCGGCGCGGACGCATTTCTGCGAGGTGGTGGCGCGCTGGTAGGGCCGCTTCTCGACGCCGGTGAAGACGTTCTTGAACTGCACCATGCCGGCGTTGGTGAATAATAGGGTCGGGTCGTTGCGCGGCACCAGCGAACTCGACGGCACGATCGCGTGGCCGGCGGCGGCGAAATAGCCAAGAAAAGCGGCGCGAATGTCATTGGCGGTTTGCATGATCCCAATTACGGGTGTTCCGCCAAATCATGCAAGAGGCCGTACTGGAATTCTTCTAATCGCCCCGCACATGGATTATCGCCTGGCCGTCGGCGTAGGCGCGCCGCCAGCCGGGCAGCCGGTCGAGCGCCGCGACCGCCGGCGATCCGGTCTGCAGCAGGGTCCAGGCGATACGGTAGCGGTCGAGCAGCGTGGCGAGCGCCGCCGCATCGCCGCGCTCGGCGGCAAGATAGGCGGCGAGGAAATCGTTGCCGTACATCTCGATGCGGCCGTCGATAAAGGTCGGGACGCCGGCGAAAATCAAATAGCCGCCAAAGGCCTCGCTGTTGAAGACGGGGCCGGCAAGGTCGAGGCGGCGAGCCGCCTCCAGGGCGGCTTGCGGCGTGACCGCATCGCCGCCGCGGTCGATCGGGCGCGACAGCGCCAGCAAGCCGACAGCGGTTGCAAGCGCCAGCGCCAGGATGCGCGCGGCGGGAGTTGCCGGCCGCGCGAGAAGGGCGGCGCCGCGCAACAGCGGCGATGCCTCGGCCGGTCGCGTCAGCCCCGCTAGGGCCGGGCCGAGCGCGGCGGCGATGGCGAGCGGCCCGACAAGCCCGAGGAGATCGGCATGGCGGACATGGGCGAGCGCCATGTGAATGAGGCCGAGCAGCAGGACGAGCCGCGTCCACGGCAGCCGCGCGCGGCACGCGAAGCCGAGCGCGACAGCGCCGAGCAGCCAGGCCTCGAGCGCCGGGAACTGGCCTAAATTGGCGGGCAGCCATTCGCCGAAGCCGCTCTGCAAGGCCGGCATCGCCATCAGCCGGAGGGGCTGGACGAGCGCCGCGACGCCGTTGGCGTTGACCAGCGACGCGGCTACGGCGGCGGCGACGAACCCGCCCCAGCGGCGAGCCTGGATCAGCCGCGATCGGCCCGGTTGCGAGCTCAACACCGCCTCGCCCGCCAGAAACCCGGCGAGCGCCAACCCGAACAGGAAGCTGCCGTGCAGATTGGCCCACAGGGTCATCGCCGGCAGCCACAACCAGGGCGGTCCGCGATCGTCGTCGCGGGCGGAGATCAGCGCCCCGCACCACAGCACCACCAGCGGCAAGGCGATGACGTGCGGCCGCGCCAGCAGATGCGGCAGGACGAGGACCGCGCCGGCCAACGCCGCGATCACCGCCGGCAGCGGCTCCAGGCGGCGCAGCAGAAACCAGGTGAGCAAACCGACGGCGATACTGAAGCAGGCCGCGGTCAGGACGACGATCCCGCTCCAGCCCGAAGCCCGGTAAACGGCGGCGAGCAGCACTTCGCCGAGCCATTCTGAGGCAACCCAATGGGCGCCGGCGAGGCTGTGCGAGAACGGGTCGGCGGCGGGGAGCGCGGCGTGGGCGAGCATCCACCGGCCCGCGGCGATATGGAGGTAGGTGTCGGGGTCGTGGAGCAGCGCCAGCGGCGAGCCGAGGGCGCGCAACAGCGCCAGGATGCCGACGATCCACGGCCAGGACGGCAGCCAAACCCGCCACCCGGCCGCGACGCCGGCCGGAACCGGCGGCGCGAGGGGTCGGCTGCTGCTTTGTTCGCTCGACATTGCGGCGGTCCAATGGTCCGCCGGCAGTGTCACGCGGTTTGGTTAAGACCCGGTCAAGGCGCCCGAAGCTCCGGTTAACCGTGCGGCGCGCTGCTGTTTTAGCTGTTATTTACAGGTCGCAAACAGCAGCGCCGCGTTCCGGCTACTCGTCGCCAGCCGCCATCTCGCCCGGCGCGGCCATCATCGCGTCGGCGACCAGCCCCGCGTTGCTGCGGATTTCGTGCTCGATCTGATCGGCGACGCCGGCGTTTTCCTTGAGATACTGCTTGGCGTTCTCGCGGCCCTGGCCGATGCGTTGGCCGTCATGCGAGAACCACGAACCCGATTTCTCGACCACCCCGGCCTGGACGCCGAGATCGATCAATTCGCCGGTCTTCGAGACGCCCTCGCCGTACATGATGTCGAATTCGACGACCTTGAACGGCGGCGCCATCTTGTTCTTGACCACCTTGACCCTTGTCTGGTTGCCGACCACCTGGTCGCGCTCCTTGATCGCGCCGATGCGGCGGATGTCGAGCCGCACCGAGGCATAGAATTTCAAGGCCTGACCGCCGGTCGTGGTCTCCGGATTGCCGAACATCACGCCGATCTTCATGCGGATCTGGTTGATGAAGATCACCATGCAGCGCGAGCGCGAGATCGAGCCGGTGAGCTTGCGCAGCGCCTGGCTCATCAGGCGCGCGTGCAGCCCCATGTGGCTGTCGCCCATCTCGCCTTCGAGTTCGGCGCGCGGCACCAGCGCGGCGACCGAATCGACCACCAGCACGTCGATCGCGCCGGAGCGCACCAGCGTGTCGGCGATCTCCAGCGCCTGCTCGCCGGCATCGGGCTGGGAAATCAGCAAATTGTCGATATCGACCCCGAGTTTCTTGGCGTAGGCCGGGTCGAGCGCGTGCTCGGCGTCGACAAAGGCGCAGATGCCGCCGCCCTTCTGCGCCTCGGCGACGACATGCAGCGCCAGCGTCGTCTTGCCCGAGCTTTCCGGCCCGTAAATCTCGACGACGCGGCCGCGCGGCAGCCCGCCGATGCCGAGCGCGATGTCGAGCCCGAGCGAGCCGGTGGACACCACGTCCACATCCATCACCGCCTCGCGCGAGCCCAGTTTCATGATCGAGCCCTTGCCGAAGGCGCGCTCGATCTGGCCGAGCGCCGCGTCCAAGGCGCGCTGCTTGTCCATCGTGTCCCTATCCAACAGGCGCAATACGGGTTGAGTCATCCGTCCCTCCGTTATCCCATGCCCGCCGGGGCGGCGCAACGCGATCAAGGAAGCGATCGTACCCGGTTCGTTCTCAGAACGCAAGGGGAACGATGCGGCATTTTCTCCCCGTTGGTCATACCCAACCTGGAGCGCATACGGCTGGCCCCTTTTCACCAAAAGGTTTATAGCTGGCCGCTTACGGACGTTGGGGGGACGCATGCCGGTTCAGAAGAAGCTTTATCGAAGCTCGTCGTCGGCGCTGCGCCGCAACCTGCTGCTGTCGACCGCGTTGACCGGCGTCATGCTGGCGGCGACGGGCCAGCCGGCGCGCGCGGCCAACCAAATCGTCAACAGCACGGGCGATTCGCCGCCGCCGCCGGGGTCGACAACGCTGCGCTCCGCGATCGCCGCGAGCACTTTCGTCGACACGATCACCACGAGCGTGAGCGGCACGATCACGCTAATGAGCAATCTGCCGCCGGTGACCGGTCAGACGATCGACCTGAGCGCGGGCACCCTCGTCGTCGCCGGGCCGTTTGGCGTGAGCTTCAACAGCGGCAGTTCGTCGCTGACCTCGCCGGCGATGAACACCTATAGCGGCGCATCCGCGCTGGTGACGGGCGGAAATCTCGCGGTGGTCGGGGCCGCGGGCTATTCGGCGCCTCAGTCGCAGCTCGAAGTCGATGCGGCCTCGACGTTCACCGCCAACACGACGCCGACGATGGGCGTCGCCCCCGGCGCGACCTTCGCCTCGCTTACCGGAGCCGGCACGATCAATCTCGGCGCCGGCAGCGGCAACGGCCTCGATCTGAGCGGCAACGACCAGCTAAGCACGATTTTCAGCGGCAACATAATCGGGGCCGCGGGAGAGCTCGCCCTCTTCGGCGGCGGCGGGACGCTGACCCTGAGCGGAACCAACAACACCTATTCCGGCCCGACCGACATCTTCGGCAACGTCATTGTCGGCACTCCGGGGGGCGGTCCGCTCGGCGCGACGCTGATCGCGGGCGCAGCCAACGTGTTCTCGCACAATTCGCCGGTGGTGATGATGGGCGGCGCGAGCAGCATCCTCAACCTCAACAATAACGACCAGACGATCGCCAGCCTCGCCGGCAGCGGCATCGTGCAGCTCGGCAGCGCGCTGCTGACCTTGGGCGGCGACAATACCACCACCATTTTTACCGGCGGCATCACCGGCACCGGCGGGATCGACAAAATCGGCACCGGCACCTTTACGCTCACCAATTCCGGCGGGGCGTTGCAGGCGACCTTTAGCGGGCCGACGCTGATCGATGGCGGCAAGCTGCTGGCCGGCGCCGTCAATTCGTTTTCGCCCAATTCGGCGGTGGCGATGGCCGCGGGCGCGACGCTCGACCTCAACAGTTTCAACCAGACCATCGCCGGGTTGAGCGGCAACGGTTCGGTGACCCTGGGCAGCGCCACGCTGACCATCAACACCCCGTCCGCGACCGCGCCCACTTTCTTGGGCAAGATTTCCGGGACCGGCGGCCTGACCCTCTCCGGCGCCGGCACGGAGGTCCTTGTGGGTCTCAACAACACCTTCAGCGGCGCGACCACGATCAATGGCGGCACGCTTCAGGGGGGCCGCAGCAATGTGTTTTCGCCGAATTCCGCGGTGACGGTCGCCGCGGGCGCGACGCTCGACCTCAAGGGCAACAGCCAGACCATCGCCGGGCTGTCCGGCGCCGGGTCGGTGACGCTGGCAACGCCTTTCTTACCGACAACCAGGCGTCATCGACGACCTTCAGCGGGGTGATTTCCGACGGGACAACCGGCGGCGTCGGCTTCCTGAACAAGAACGGGGCCGGAACGCTGACGCTCTCGGGCGCCAACACCTACGGCGGCACGACGCAAATCAATGGTGGCGTGTTGAGCGCCGGCGACAACAATGTGTTTTCGCCGAATTCGGCGGTGTCGATCGCCACGGGCGCGACGCTCGACCTCTCGAATCTTTTTGGCACCAGCCAGACCATCGCCGGGTTGTCCGGCGCCGGTTCGGTAACGCTGGGCGGCGCCCAGCTTACCGTCGCGACGGCGGCGGGAGTCTCGACAACCTATGGCGGCGTGATATCGGGAAGTAACAGCGGCGTCGGCCCGTCTCTAACAAAAGCCGGTTCCGGCACGCTGACCCTTACCGGCGTCAACACCTATACCGGGCCGACCAACGTCAACGGCGGTACGCTGTTCCTGGGAGGGGCCGGGTCGATCGCGTCGAGTGCGGTGGTTGCCCTCGGCAGCGGGACGTTCGACGTTTCGGGCATCAGCAGCCCGATCACGGCGATCCAAAGCCTTTTCTCATTAAATACTGCCGCTACCGTCAAGGTCGGCGGCAAGACGCTGATCTTCGGCGGCTCTCAGCAAAACGATGTCCCGGATTTCTTTTTGGGCTCGTTCACCGGCGCCGGCGGTCTGATCTACAGTGGCGCCGACACGGCGTTTCTGAATGGCAACAGCTCCGGCTTTACCGGCACGTTGCTGATCACCGCCGGCACCGTGTCGATCGGCGGCGATTTCGGCAACATAACGGGCGCGGGCGCAAAATTCGGCGGCAATGTGACGGTCAACCCCGGCGGCACGCTGGCCGGCATGGGCACGATCATGGGGAATGTGAACAACCTCAGCTTCGTCCGGCCGGGCGGGTCGATCGGCACGCTGACGGTCAACGGCAACTACACGCAGGGACCGAACGGCATCCTGGCGATCGAGGTCAGCCCGACCGCCTCCTCGAAGCTGGCGGTCGGCGGCGCGGCGAGCCTCGCCGGCACGTTGCACCTGATGTTCGATCCCGGCATCTATTCGCCGACGACCTCGTACAATTTCCTGACCGCGTCGAGCGTCAGCGGCAGCTTCAGCAGCGTCACCAGCAACAACCCGCTCGGCATGGGCCAGACGCTGATCTACGGCCCGAACGGCGTCATCGCGCCGGTCACCGTGCTGGCGCCGACCAACGACACGGTGTTCACCGATTTGACCAGCCAGCTGGTGCTGAACGGCCAGCGGGCGAACGCGATCATCCTCGACCGGGTCGGCAACCGCGCCGCGGGGGTGGCCGACGGCGAGGTGGCGCTGGCCGGGGCGAGCGTCACCGGGCTGCAGCTGGCGCAGGCCGGCAACGGCGCGATGCTGAGCGGTGTCGCCTCGGCGCTGCCGCAGGCGCTGGCGACGCAGGGCGCGTGGTTCCGCGGCCTCGGCGACTTCGCCTCGGTTGACAGCAACGGCGGCATCCCCGGGTTCACCGGCTCGGCCGGCGGGTTCCTCGCCGGGTACGACCGGCCGGTCGCGCCCGATGTCTATCTCGGCATCGCCGGCGGCTATCTGCACAGCAATGTCACCGAGCGCGGCACCGGCTCGACCGGCGCCGTCGACACCGCGCGCTTCGCGGTCTATGGCGGGGCGTTCCTCGGGCCGAGCCTCCTCACCGGCACCGCCGGCTACGCGCATGATTCGATCGACACCAGCCGGCCCCTCACCGGGATCGGCACCGCCGCCGAGAACCACAACGGCAACGAGGCGACGGTGGCCGGGCAATGGAGCCTGCCGCTGCAGGTGCAGGGGTTCGGCGATGGCGTCGCCACCCTCACCCCCAAGACCGGGGTGCAATACCTCCATCTGAGCGAGAACGCCTTTGGCGAGAGCGGCGCGAGCGGGTTCAACCTGGCAACGGGCGGCCACAACACCGACAGCCTGCAGCCGTTCATCGCGGTCTCCGCGGCGCAGAAATTCATCACCGACGGCGGCCTGTTCATCACCCCGGAGGTGCGGTTCGGCTATGACCGCGAGGCGCTGTCGGGGTCGCGGACCCTGACCGTCGCCACGGTCAGCGGCGCGTTTTTCCCGGTCGCCGGCGTCAGGCCGTCGAAGAACATCCTCACCGCCGGCGCCGGCCTCACCGTCGATTACGCGCCCAACCTCGCCTTCTACGCCACCTACGACGCGATCGTCCCGACCGGCAACACGACCGACCAGACCGTCCAGGCCGGCCTCAAAATCAGGTTCTGATCCGCCGGCCGGGTTCGCCGGCAGGATGGCGGGGTTCGGCGCCGAGGAGGGCGCGCCGCACACTCGATCGTGATGCCCGCGCGCCCCCGGCTCGCCGCACAATCGCGCGTCACTGGTTTGCAGGTGGACGCCGATGGGAAAGCCGGGATTATTCGCCGTACTGTTCTTCGCGCTGATGCTCGCCGTGTCGGGCTGCGGCCACGTCTCGGGGCCCTGCGACGATTCGGACCCCGCCGGCATCTGCGCCAATTCGCACGGCCAGCCCTGCGTCTGCTGAGCAAGCGTAGGGCGGATGAGCGCAGCGTAATCCGCCGTCGCATAATGTCGGGCTCGGCCCATCGGATCCGCTCGCGGATCACGGCGGATTACGCTGCGCTCATCCGCCCTACGGTGAGGGTTACGCCGCCAGCTTCCGCCGCGCCGCCGCCTTGACCAGCGCCGCGCCCTTCTCGGCGATCATGATGGTGGGCGCATTGGTGTTGGTCGAGGTGACGGTCGGCATCACCGAGGCGTCGATGACGCGCAGCCCGTCGATCCCATGGACGCGGAGCTGATCGTCGACCACCGCCATCGCGTCCTGGCCCATCCTGCAGGTGCAGGTCGCGTGGAACACGGTCGAGCCGGTCTGCCGCAGATAATGCAGCAGCTCGTCGTCGCCCTGCACCGCGGCGCCGGGCAGGATTTCGCCGGCATAATAGGGCGCGAGGGCGGCGGCGGCGAAGAGCCGCCGCACCGCGCGCAAGCCGGCGATCGCGCAGCGCCGGTCGGTCTCGTCCGAGAGATAGCGCGGGTTGATCGCCGGGGCGTCGCCGGGACGGTCGGTCTTGGCCTCGACATAGCCGCGCGACAGCGGCCGCATCTGCCACATGCCGCCGGTCATGCCGGGCCTGCTGTCGAGCTTGCGGACCGGCCCCGGCGCGAAGCTGGCGTTGGCGAACAGGATCTGCACGTCCGGGGTCGCCGATTCCTCGAGCACCTTGACCGAGGCGCAGACCAGCGAGGCGGCGTAGGTCAAGAGGCCGCTGCCCTGGAACACATAGCGCATCAGCTCGCCGACAAAGGGCAGGCCGCGCGATTTTTCGTTCGCGGTCGGCGCGCCGATGATCTCGGCGGTGCAGCGGGCGAGGAAATGATCCTGCAGGTTTTTCCCCACCCCCGGCAGCGCGTGCGCCAGCGGAACGCCGATCCGGCTGAGATGGTCGGGATCGCCGACGCCGCTGAGCTGCAGCAGATGTGGCGAGCCGATCGCGCCGCCGGAAAGGATCACCTCGCGCGCCGCGTCGGCCCGCTCCACCGTCCCGCCGCGCGAGAATTCGACCCCGACCGCGCGCTTGCCGTCGATGACGACGCGCTGCACCAGCGCATCGGTGACGACCGTAACGTTCGGC
>DASRLO010000125.1:0-25744 GCA_035648415.1 Allostellaceae bacterium | reverse complement strand
CGACCCCGGGCTGGACCTTGACCCGCGACGCCGCGGTATCGAGCGAGACGATGTCCTGCATGTACTTGCTGCACTCGACGACGAGCGCGCGATTGACCGTCTGGCCGCATTGCGAGGTGCCGCCGCCGCGCGGCAGCACCGCCACGCCTTCCTCGCGCGCGATCTCGATCGCGCTGGCGATGTCGTCGCGGTCCCTGGCGACGACGACGCCGAGCGGCTCCATCTGGTAGATCGACGCGTCGGTCGAATAGCGGCCTCGGGTGAACGGGTCGAACAGCACGTCGCCCTTGATCTCGCGGCGGAGGCGGTCTTCGAGGCGGGTTGTCGGTGGCGTGGCGAGAGGCATGGCGGCGGCTCGGTCGGATGAGGAGCAACTATGCCGCCAACCGGAGGGGATGCGAAGAAAATCGGCGAGGCGGCGGCCGGTGTCGCCGCGGTAACAGCGCGGGACAATCGGTAAACCCGGAGTATGCATTGTGGCGCTCGGGTGGAATCTGCGCCCCGCGCATGAGGCGAATGAGCGCTTTTCGCGTTCGGTCTGTTTTTTCCATGTCCGTCCGCTAGCGGACGCTCCCTCCGCGCTACTTCAAGTAGATTATCCGAAGAAGCGGGACGCCACGAAACGCAAGATATCTGCGCGCCTTTAGCGGGCGCGGAGGGATACGATGGCAACGAAACGAATGGTGAAAAACCGGCTGCTCGCGACGCTCTCTTCGGCTGATTTTGCGCAACTCGCCGACGATCTTCAGTCTGTAGCCTTGCCGAAAAAGCTGGTGCTCTACGAGGTCGGCGCGCCCCTCGATTATATTTATTTTATCGAGGAGGGTCTCGCATCGGTGCTGACGATGATGGAGGACGGCGCGAGCAGCGAAGTCGCCATGGTCGGCCCGGAAGGCTTAATCGGGGTCTCCGCCCTGCTCGGCGGCAAGAATTCGGGCCAGCACATCGTGGTTCAACTGCCGGGCTCCGCGTACCGCATCGCATCTCCGGCGTGCAAGACGGTGTTCGAAAGCAATCCCCGGGTTCGGGCGGTGCTGCTGCGGTTTGTCGAGGATCTGCTGAATCTCTGCGCCCAAACCGCCGCCTGCAACCGTCTGCACCAGGTCGAGCAACGCACCGCGCGCTGGCTGTTGATGTCGAGCGACCGCACCGACACCAAGGTGCTGCGTCTCACCCAGGAATTCCTCGCCGCGATGCTCGGGGTGCGGCGATCGGGCATCAGCGAGGCCGCGGGCGAATTGCAGCGCTCGGGCCTTATCCGCTACCGGCGCGGCGAGATCACCATCGTCGACCGCCCGGGGCTCGAAAGGACGGCGTGCGAGTGCTACGAACTCGACCACCGGCGGGTCGAGCGACTGCTGTAGATTGGCGGCGTCCGAGGTAAGGGCAGCGTCCTGGCGACGGATCTTCCGTCCGCGGCGCAGGTCGGCGCTGTCACCCCCTTTGTATCGGTGCTTGATGGTGGACTTCCTTAACGCTGTACGTCGAGGTTCGGGCATTCCTCATGAACCTGGTCGTAGTGCCGGCCGTCGAAGCGCACCTCGCAGGGCAGGTAAAGTCTCCGGTATCCGTGGTCGCGCCGGCGGACACTTTGATCGCCTGCTCAAAACCATTGCCATCATCGTAAAGCATGCGGCAACGCCCGTCGCTTCGATCCTCGCCAATAATCAGTAAACAGCCGGCGCTGCCGCACCAACCGGGATGGCTGAACAGGTAAATATACGCCTCACTCCGGTTGGGATTGAGATTGGCGCGCCCAACTTGGGCTGTCGCGACCAATTCCGAAATTTCTCCGGGGTCCGGAGGAGCCCGCGAATAGCTCTGATCCAACAACTCGTGCAAGCAGCGCAGTTCGTCGGTTGTGAGGTCTTGCGAGAGGTTTACTTTATCCGCCGCATCACAGGTCAGTGCGAAGAAACTCAAACATGCGGCGATGCTGAAGATTTGGTATGCGTGCTGGCGAATCCGATCCAGAAGAACCCTATTCATAGGATTTGTCCGCAAAGGTGCGAAGTCGCGTTTCGATGGCGCGATGCCTCGGAGTGAGATCGCGGCCACGACTGGCAAAACCATAGGATGCAATATTCTTGAGATACGCGCGTGTCGCCGTCGCTCCTTCGCGATGAGCCGCCGCAATCAGACCGGGGAGGGAGACCGTGAAGGCGGCACGTAAGCCATTGATGGTCGCGCCGATATAGCCGAGGGCGCCGTTCTTCACCGTAACCGACATTCGGTTTGTTGCTGCTTCCTGTCTCCATCCCGGCGTAAGCCGGTACCCATTCCTGCCATGGGTACCGGCCTTCGCCGGTATGGTTCAGGAGGATAGGTTCGCTATCGAAGGATAAGGATATGACGGCAACGGGCTTCGATACAAAGCTGATCGTCGATGCCGCTCTGCTCTCGTGACTGCGCCCGACGGCGCCGCGGCGCGCATCCTTTGCGCTGCGGCGCCGGTAGTATGATTTCCTATACCTTGGCGCCCGGCGCAGCGGTCATCAATTTCGGCCGCAGCCGTGCCTAGGCGCCAGAGCGATGTTCCGGTCGGAGAGGGTGAGCACCCGTTTCGCTGTCCCATCCGACAGCTCCATGGACCCGGTGACCGCCATGTTCTTCGGCATGCCAGATTTCACCAGATAGTGTGGAATGCTATCCAAGCGGATGAAGTCGGTTTCGAATTCGCGTTCCTCCAAATCGGCTGTTTCGTGGATCGCGTTGCCGGAAACCTCCGGCATCCAGTTCGCTTCGTTGTCAATGACGATCTGCCAATCGAGAGGAACGTGCGGGAGACCGACGACAATCCCGGATGTTATGTGCAGATCGAACTTGAACAGCCGCTCTCCGGGGGAGAGCCCCAGCTTCTTGAAAGACAGGCAGTATGTCGTGGCACGAAGCGGGCCGCAGTCGCAGGCGAACAGCGTCACCAGCGCGAGCAGATAAATCGGAAGCCTGGAGCGCATGGCTCGCCTCCGGGTCAGGGAACGGTGACAATCACGTTTGCGAGACCGGAGCGGGTACTTCCGACGAGGCTTTCGAACGCGGCCTTTGTCAAATCGATCACCCTGCCCGGCCCGTATGGACCACGATCAGTGATGGTCACCTTAATAGACCGCGAGGGGTTGTCAGCTAGCTGAACCGTGACCATTGTGCCGAGCGGGACCTTTAGCATGGCGGCGTTCATTCCGCTCGGGTCAAAGAGCTGACCGTTAGCCATTCGGCGTCCAACTAGATTGTACCAGGAGGCAACGCCCGAAATTTTTTCGGAGTGACTGCCGAGCTTCCTGGCGCGGCAGCCGCACCTCCACCTCCCGCCGCCGCGTCTCCGCCGCCAGCAATCGTCCACCGGCCGTGCCAGTCGCGCGGCTCGCCGGGGTTGAAACCGTATTTGAGCAGCGTCTCCGCGCCGGCGAGGCGCACCACCCCCTCTTCGGTGATTTCGCCGAGCTTCAGATGCAGCGCTGCGATCATCGCGCCGGCGACCCGCCGAAATCCGGGAAGCAGGCGCCCGATATCGGGCGGCGGATCGTAGGCGGCGGCGAGCAGTGCGCCGATCTCGCGTTCGCTACGCAGGCAAAACATGCGGCCGGTCCGCCCGGTCAGCGGGCTCGAACCGAGATGCAGCCCGTCCGGCCCGCAATAGATCCCGTCAAGATCGCCTCGCCGCTCGGCCAGCTTGAACATGCGCACCTCGCAAGCAAGAGAATTCCGTGCGGCCGCCGCGCGTCAAGAGTGCGCGTCGGTAAGGCCGTACAGCCGTTCATGGTTGCGCCGCGCCGCGCTCGCCAGCCCCGCATCGCCGAGCAGCTCTTCCGCCGAGCAGCCCAGGACGTCGCAGATCGCGGCCAGATCGGGAAGCGTCATGCGGCGGATGCCCAACTCGATCCGGGTAAAGGCCAGGCGTGGAAGGCGGGATAGATCCGCGGCCTGTTGCTGAGTCATGCCGAGAGCGCGCCGGCGGGCGCGGATACGGTTGCCGACGCGGGTGCGGATGGGATCGAGACGGCTCATCGCGGTTGCAGCTCGAATAGCTTGAGAAGCACAATACACAAAATAACGATATTGTCAAGATATTAGTGTTAGTATCGCACGATATTATGCAAACGGCAACCGCTTGTCCACGCCGCGTTTCGCCGCCACACTGCCGCCGACGCAGCGACGAGCTTTTCCGCATGAAAAACACCGCACCCGTCCACAGCGGCCGGCATTTCCTGCAAATCCCCGGGCCGACCAATGTGCCGGACCGCGTGCTGCACGCGATGGCGTTTCCGACGATCGACCATCGCGGCCCGCAATTTGCCGAGCTCGGCAAGGAGATCATCGCCGGCATGAAGCGGGTGTTCCAGACCGCGGGGACGGTGGTCATGTACCCGTCTTCCGGCACCGGGGCGTGGGAAGCGGCGCTGGTCAACACGCTGTCGCCGGGCGACCGGGTGCTGATGTTCGAGACCGGCCAGTTCGCGACGCTGTGGCGGCAGATGGCCGGGCGGCTCGGCATCGACATCGAGTTCGTGCCCGGCGATTGGCGGCACGGGGTCGATCCGGCGCAGGTCGAGGAGATGCTGACCGCCGACCGCGAGCATCGGGTCAAGGCGGTGTGCATCGTCCACAACGAAACCTCGACCGGGGTCGCCAGCCGGGTCGGCGAGGTGCGCGCGGCGATCGACCGGGCAGGCCACCCGGCGCTGTTCATGGTCGACACGATCTCCTCGCTCGCCTCGATCGACTACCGGCACGACGAATGGAAGGTCGACGTCACCGTCGCCGGCTCGCAGAAAGGCCTGATGCTGCCGCCGGGACTCGGCTTCAACGCGGTGTCGGAGAAGGCCCTGGCCGCGTCGAAAACCGCCAAGCTGCCGCGCTCCTATTGGGACTGGCAGGGGATGCTGGAAACCGGGCGGACCGGCTTCTTCCCCTACACGCCGGGCACCAATCTGCTCTACGGGCTGCGAGAGGCGCTGAAGATGCTGCTCGACGAGGAGGGGCTCGACAATGTCTTCGCCCGCCATGCGCGGCATGGCGCGGCGACGCGGCGCGCGGTCGCCGGCTGGGGGCTGGAGGTGCTGTGCCTCGACCCGCGCGAGCACTCCAATTCGCTGACTGCGGTGCTGGTGCCCGAGGGACACGACGCCGACCGACTGCGCGAGACGATCCTCGACGCCTTCGACATGTCGCTCGGCACCGGGCTCGGCAAGATGAAGGGCAGGGTCTTCCGCATCGGCCATCTCGGCCATTTCAACGATCTGATGCTGTGCGGCACGCTGTGCGGGGTCGAGATGGGGCTGGCGCGGGCCGGCATCCCGCACAAAAGCGAGGGGGTCGCTGCTGCGCTCGCCTATCTCGGCCAGGCATAAAGGATACCGACATGACCCCTGACCAGATCGATCGCGCCGCCGCCGCGCTGGTCGCCGCCCGCAAAGGTTCGGCGATCGCCTCGCTGCCGCCCGACGCGACCCCGCAATCGGAGGCCGATTCGTACCAGATCCAGGATGCGGTGATCGCCAAGCTCGGCGAGAGGATCGGCGGCTGGAAGGTCGGCATTTCTCCGCTCGGCGGGCATTTCGCCGCGCCGATCTATGCCTCGACGGTGCGTCCGAGCCCGGCGAGCCTGCCGGCGCGCGGCTTCAAGCTGATCGGCATCGAGTGCGAGATCGGCTTCCGCTTCAACCAGGCGCTGCCGGCCCGGCCGCAGCCCTATACAAGACATGAGGTGCTGGCCGCCGCCGCGCTGCACCCGACGATCGAGATCGTCGATTCGCGCTACCAAGACTTCCGCTCGCTCGACCGCCTGCTGGTGCTGGCGGACAATTTCTCGAACGGCGCACTGGTCTACGGCCCGGCGGCCGCGGAGTGGGACGGCATCGACCTCGCCCATCCGCCGATCGAAGTCACCGCCGACGGCAAGCCCTTCGCCGACTGCACCGGCCTGCGCGCCGGCACGCCGATCGAGCTGGTTTTGGCGGCGGTGGCGCACGTCAACGGCCGCGGCGGCATCGCGGCGGGGACCGTCATCACCACTGGCACCCATACCGGTCTCGTCTTTACCGAGCCAGGGGTCAAGATCGTCGCCGACTACGGCAGGCTCGGCCGGGTCGAGGTTTCCTTTCCCAAGTGATCGTGAATCCGTCGCACCTTATTCATTTGTCATCCCCGCGCAGGGGCAATCAAATTGTCGCTTGCCCTGGATTCCCGCCTGCGCGGGAATGACGACGCAAGTTCAAGCGCCGAGCGCTAGCGGATGCTTCTCCACCTCGCCTGGCGCCGCAATCTCGACGGCTTCGATTTGGCGCTGGCGACCAACCGGCTCGCCTCGCGCGGCGTGCCGCTGTGGTGGCTCGGGGCGAGCGGACCGAAGCATGAGCCGGGCGACTATTTGTGCGAGGTCAACGACAACCTGGCCGGACGCCTCGCCGGCTTCGGCATCGCCGCCGAGCCGTGGCAGGGCAAGCTGCCGCACGATGCAGTAGCAATTGCCCATCCGCGGATCGCGCTGTTCGTCAACGCCGCGTCGTCCTATCCGTTTTTCGCCTATTACGCGATGGCGCTGGCTCGGCTCGGCTTCGATTTCGAGCTGGTCGACGGCGCCGCGGTCGCCGGCGGGGTTCTCGAGCGCTTCGATCTGCTCGTGTTGCCAGGCGAATTTCCGGTTTGGGGGCTCGACGCCGCCGAGCGCGTGAGCGGCGCCGACGCCGCCGTGCGCGATTTCCTGGTCGCGCACGGCGCCGCGCTCGGCTCGGGTGGCGGCGCCTTCTATTTGTCGACCGGACGGCCCGGCTGGACCAACACGGCGCTGGCCCGCCCGGTCTACACGCACGAGTATCTGCACACCGGCGTCGGCATCGTCAGCTTGAGCCTCGGCCCCGACAGCATCGGCTTCGGCTGTCCGCCGACCCTCGAGATGCCTTATTTTCACGGGCCGGTGTTCGCCGCGCTCGACCGCGCGGTCTCGGTGGCGGGAACCTTCGACCGGCTGGTGATGCCCGGCCATTTGTTCGTCGCCAACCCGCTCGACGAAGGCGTTTTTCAGCACGATATGGCGGGGCATTGCGCGATTCTGCGCGCCGAGACCCGGCGCGGGCGCGCCGTGCTGTTCTCGGCGAACCCCGAGATGGGCGACATCGTGCGCAAATACATCGCGCTCGACGGCTACGTCGCGCATTATCTGCCGATCCGCGGCGAGACGGTGATGGCCGATACGCTCAAGCATTACCGGCCGCTCGATGCGCCGTCCTGGCGGCTGATCCTTAATGCCATCCACAGCCTGATGCTGCGCTATGAGCCGCCGGGCGCGATGCCGGCGCCGCCGGCGCCGGTTCAGCCGCCCGAGCCCAAGGTGCGGCTCACCGCGGCGCTCGACATCGCGCTGCGCCGGCTGCCGCTCGACGACGATGCACCGTTGCGCACGCTCGTCGGTCTGGTGCGCGACGATTTGCGCGGTCGCATCGCCGAATTGAAGGAGCGCCTGGCCACGGTCGAAGCGGCGTTTTCCGCGCTCGATCCGCCGGCGCCCGGCATCCGCTATCTGTGGGCCGGATGCGAGACGGCGGCGCTCGCTGCGGTTGCGGCGGCCGCGAAGAACGAGCGGCCGCTCAGCGAGCGGCTCGCCGCATTCGAGACGGCTCTCGCCCTTGCCGAAGCCTGGTGCCGGCTCGGCGAGGGCGAGCGGCATTTCGGCCGGCACCAATGACAAGCCGAGAAAACGGCGGGCCGCCCGGACCGGGATACGACCCGGTCGCACGCCTGTTGCATTGGCTCAATGCGAACCTTGCTCTGGTCACGGTGGCTCTCGCCTGGTGCCTCATAAGCGCCCCAAGGCATGGCGAGGCGCGGGCCTGGCTCGTCATGCTGCACGGCTCGTGCGGCATTGCCGTCCTGGCGCTGCTGGTCTTGTGGAGCGGGTGGAGGCTCAAGCACAGATCGCCGCCGCTGCGCCCGGTTCTCAGCCGCATCGAAGTGTGGCTGGCGCGGACGATTCAAGCGGTGTTGGTCGCGCTGCTCGCGGCGATGCCGTTCTCGGGATATGTCAGCCTCGCCGCCGCGGGGCATGCGGTCAGTCTGTTCGGCGTCGTCGCGATCCCGCCACTCGTGCCGCAGAGCGGCCGCCTGTCGCAGGCGGCGATCGCACTGCATCTGGTCGGGCAATTCCTGATCTATGGGCTTGTCGCGATGCACATCGGCGCCGCGGTGCTGCACGGCTTAGTGCGGCGCGACGGCATCCTCGAACGGATGCTGCCGCGGCGGAGCTAGGCCGGGGTGGGGGCCTAGCTCGCCACCAGCGACAGCTTGCCGCGGAAGAAATCGAGCGCTTCGCCCAGCGTCGGCCCGGACTGAAGCCGCTGGCGCCCGCTCATCACCACGAATTCGGCCGCGGTCGCCAAGGTCGGCGCCGACTTGACGATGGTGTAGAGCGGGCTTTCGTGGGTATGGCGGAAGACCGAGAACAGTGCGCGGCCGTCGCGGTGGTCGATCGCATAGTCGCGCCACAAGCCGCGCGCGACATTGCGGCTGTAGAGGCCGAGCAGCTGGTTCAGCTCGGACCGTGTGAAGAATTGCGGCCGGCGGCCCGCCCGGTAATCCCGCAGAGGCAACACTATCGCGCCCTTGATGCTCATCGCCGATCGCCGCTCAGTGTCACGCAGCGGTAATTTTTGACGATTTCCGAAGCACCGTCCAGCCGTCTCGCGCGGCGGCCCCGATCAAGCCGCGGCAAAGCTGTTTGGCTCGCCTCGGCCCCGCAAATGTGTTAGCCAACCGCTCACTGCGGCCGGCTGGGGTTTTTGTGAGCGATATTTTCCGCGAAATCGACGAAGAGCTTCGCCGCGACAATCTGTTGAAGCTTTGGCGCCTCTACGGCCGCTATCTGATCGTGGCCGTTGTCGTCGCGCTGCTGGTCGCGGGCGGGATCGTCGCTTGGCGCAACCACCAGCTGGCGCAGCGCCAGGCGCAATCGGTGCGCTACGCGGCGGCGATGTCGCTGCTGCGCGACGGCAAGGACGCCGAGGCCGGCAAGGTCTTTTCGTCGGTCGCCGGCGAGGGCGGCGGCTATGCCCGCCTCGCCGAATTCGAAGCCGCCGATCTCGCGGCGAAAGCGGGCGACGCCAAGGCCGCCTCCGCCGCCTACGACAAGCTCGCATCGTCGTCCGATATCGACCCGGAGCTACGCGATGCGGCGACGCTGCTGTCGGTGATGACCGGCTTTGCCGACAGCGACCCGCATGCCGCGATCGACCGGCTGAAGCCGTTGACCGACAGCGGCAACCCGTGGCGTCCGACGGCGCTCGAGCTGACCGCCGCGGCGGACCTCAAATTGGGCGACAAGACCGGCGCGCTCGACATCTATAAAAACCTCGCCGACGATCTTGCCGCGCCCGAAGGGGTACGCGGCCGCGCCGCCGAAATGGCCGCGGTGCTCGCGCCCTGACCCGTATTCCGCCCCGATGAATCGACGCCAATTCGTTTCGACAATCCTCGCCGCCGTGCCGATGGCGGGATGCGACATCTTTGGCGGCGAAAAGAAGAACAAGCTGCCCGGCGACCGGATCTCGGTGCTCGGGGCCGACCGCTCGATCCAAGCCGACCCGGCGCTCGCCAGCCAGCCGATCGCGCTGCCGCCGATGACGGTGAACCCGGATTGGCCCGAGCCGGGCGGCAATCCCGCCCATGCGATGGGCAACCTCTCGCTCGCGCCGCAGGTCAAGAAGGCGTGGGAGACCAATATCGGCGACGGGACCTCGCGCTACACCAAGGTCATGTCGCAACCCGTCATCGCCGCGGGCCGTGTTTTTGCGATGGATGGCGGGGTGCAGGTGAGCGCGCTCGACATCAAGGGCGGCAAGCGCTTCTGGCAGGTCGACCTCAAGCCGGAAAACGAACGCGGCAACGCGTTCGGCGGCGGCCCGTGCTTCTGGAACAACCGTCTCTTTGTCTCCACCGGTTATGCCGAGATCGTGGCGCTCGACCCCAATGACGGCAAGATCATCTGGCGCAAGAATGTCTCATCGCCGGTGCACGCGGCGCCGACCGTCGCCGGCAACCGGGTTTTCGTCGTCACCGTCGACAACGAGCTGATCGCCTTGTCGGCGGCTGACGGTCAGCGCCAATGGTCGCATAACGGCATTCCCGAGACGACGGGGCTGCTCGGCAACGCCAGCCCGGCGGTCGAGGGCGAGACCGTCGTCGTCGCCTACAATTCCGGCGAGCTTTTTGCGCTGCGCGTCGAGAACGGCCGGGCGGTGTGGTCGGAAAACCTGGCCTCGGCTCGTGCGGCCGATGCCGTGTCGTCGATGGCCGACATCCATGGCCGGCCGGTCATCGATCGCGGGCGCGTTTTCGCCGTCAGCCATAGCGGGCGGATGATCGCCATCGAGCTGCGCACCGGCAGCCGCGTTTGGGAGCAGGATGTGGCGAGCAGCCACGAGCCCTGGTGCGCCGGCGAATTCGTCTTCCTGCTCGCCAACGACAACGAACTCGTCTGCTTGACCCGCGACGAGGGCAAGGTGCGTTGGGTCGCGCCGCTGCCCGATTACGAGAACATGGAAAAGAAAAAGGATCCGATCACCTGGGCGGGACCGGTGCTGGGCGGCAACCAGCTGATCGCGTTGTCGTCGGGCGGGGTCGCGATGTTCATCTCGCCGCAGACCGGCAGGACCGTTTGGCAGACCGAATTGTCCGACAAGGGCTATCTCGGCCCCGTGATCGCCGACAACGCGCTTTATTTGCTGACCGACGACGCCAATCTGTCGGCCTACCGCTGAAATTCGATGGCGAGGCGATGGGGTTCACGGTCGCGATACTCGGCCGGCCGAATGTCGGCAAGTCGACGCTGTTCAACCGGCTCGTCGGCCGGCGTACCGCGCTGGTCGACGATGCGCCGGGGGTAACCCGGGACCGGCGCGAGGGCGACGGCCGCATCGCCGACCTGGAATTCCGCGTCATCGACACCGCCGGTCTCGAAGAGGCCGCGCCGGCGACGCTCGCCGGGCGTATGCGGGCGCAGACCGAGCGTTCGCTCGACTTGGCCGACGTCGTGCTGCTGGTCATCGACGCGCGCGACGGCGTCACCGAGCCGGACAAGCATTTCGGCGGCTGGCTCAGGAAAAGCGGCAAGCCGGTGGTCCTCGTCGCCAACAAGGCCGAGGGCAGGGCCGAGCAGGCCGCGGTGGGCGAGGCTTATGCGCTGGGGCTCGGCGACCCGGTGCCGCTCTCGGCGGCGCATGGCGAGGGTTTCGCCGAACTCTACCAGCGCCTGCGCGATTTCGCCCCGCTGCCGGAGGAAATCCCGCCCGGAGACGAGGTGGCCGGCGATGCGCCGGAACGCCCGCTGCAGCTTGCCATCATCGGCCGTCCCAATGTCGGCAAATCGACGCTGGTCAACCGGCTGGTGGGCGAGGACCGGCTCCTGACCGGGCCGGAGCCCGGCATCACCCGCGACTCGATCGCGCTCGAATGGCAATGGCGGGGAAGGCCGATTCGGCTGGTCGACACCGCGGGGCTGCGGCGGCGCGCGCGAGTCGAGGATCCGCTCGAACGCCTGTCCGTCGCCGACACGCTGCGCACGATCCGCTTTGCCGGGACCGTCGTGCTGCTGCTCGACGCGCTGGAGCCGTTCGGCAGGCAGGATCTGACAATCGCCAATTTGGTCGCCGAGGAGGGGCGGGCGCTGGTCCTCGCCGCCAACAAATGGGATGCGGTCGCCGACAAGCCGGCGGCGTTGCGGCAATTGCGCGACCGGCTGACGGCATCGCTGGCGCAGCTTCAGGGAGTGCCGTTGGTGCCGATTTCCGGGCTTGCGGGGACGGGTCTCGACGCGCTGATGAAGGCGGTTGCCGCGGCCGACGCGGTGTGGAACAAGCGGTTGTCGACACCGGCGCTCAACCGCTGGCTGGCGGCGATCCAGCAGCATCACCCGCCACCACTGGTCGGCGCGCGACGCCTGCGGCTGCGCTATATCACCCAGGCGAACACCCGGCCGCCGACTTTCGCGCTCTTCGCCTCCAAGCCCGGCGAGCTGCCCGACAGCTACCGGCGCTACCTGGTCAACGCGCTGCGCCAGGATTTCGACCTGCCGGGGACGCCGATCCGGTTGATGCTGCGCAAGGGCGAGAACCCCTACGCGCGCGCGAAGGCTTAAGCCCGAGACAGAGTGTCGCTCAGGTCGCCGGCGTTGACGATCTCGCCGTTGCGGTCGCATTCGGGCAGCGCGAGCTGAAGAAAGGCGTCGGCGACGCTTTCCGGCGGCGGCAGGGTCGCCGGGTCCTCGCCGGGAAAGACCCGAGCGCGCAGTCGCGTCCGCACCACGCCCGGTCCGATCAGGTTGACGCGGACATTGGTCTTGGCGATCTCGGCCGCGTAAGTCTTTACCAGCACGTCGAGCGCGGCCTTGCTGGCGGCGTAGGGTCCCCAATAGGCGCGCGGGTTGCGCGCGATGCCGCTGGTGACAAAGATCGCGCGGCCGTGCTCGGCGGCGCGCAGCATCGGGTCCATCGCCCGGATCAGCCGCCAATTGGCGGTGAAATTTAGGTCGATGACCTCGCCCCACAATTTGGGGTCGATATGCGCCAGCGGCGAGAACGTGCCGAACTCGGCGGCGTTGCCGACCAGGATGTCGAGCCGCCCGTAGCGCTCATGGAGCGCCGCGGCCAGCTCGTCGATCTTGATGAAATCCCTGAGGTCGAGCGGCACCAGCGTCGCCGAGCCGCCGACGGCGCGGACCTTGTCGTCGACTTCCTCGAGGCCGCCGACGGTGCGCGCGGCCAGGACGACATGCGCGCCCTCCGCGGCGAAGCGCTCGGCGACCGCCGCGCCGATGCCGCGCGAGGCGCCGGTGATCAGCGCGATCTTGCCGTCGAGGCGTCCCGGCATCAGCTTTCGCTGTAGACCCGGCGCCGCCGGATGACCAGCAGCGCGGCGATGCTGAGCAGCGCGGTGAACATCAGATAGAAGCTCGGCGACAGCGGGTCGCCGGTTTTCGCTATCAGCCAGGTGGCGAAGAAGGGCGCGAAGCCGCCGAAGATCGTCACCGAGATGCTGTAGCTGAACGCCACGCCGACCGCGCGGGTCTCGACCGGAAAGCGCTCGGCCATCAGCGACGGCAACACGCCGCTGTAGCCGCCCTTGACCAGGTTGAGCCAACCCACCGCGATCACCGCGGTCGCGACCGACGGATAGGCGACCATCAGCCAGAACGCCGGATACGCGGTCACCAAGAACAGCCCCGCCGTCCACAGCATGATGCGCGACCGGTCGGTCTTGTCGGACATGTGCCCGGCGATCAGGGAACACGCCGCCAGCGCGACTCCGCCGACCAAGGTCGCGATAAACCCGGTCGAAGGTTGCAAATGCAGCGTCTTGACCGCATAGGTCGGGATGTAGAGCAGCAGGTAATAGGACGCGTTGGAGACGATCGAGGCGCCGAGCGCCAGGATGACCTGCACCGGCTGGCGTCGCAGCAGCTCGCGGATCGGCATGCCGTGCGGCTTCGCCGCGGCGAACTCGGCGGTCTCGACCACCTTGGAGCGGATGTACAGCCCCGCCGGTCCGATCAGCAGGCCGAAGACATAGGGAATGCGCCAGCCCCAGCCGACCAGCTCCCCGTGCGTCAGCGAGGTCGTCAGGACGATGCCGAACAGCGCGACGATGACCGAAACAATGCCGGTGCTGGCCCATTGCCAGCTCGCGGCGTAGCCCTTGCGACGCGACCCGTGCTCGACCAGGAACGCAACCGCGCTGCCGAATTCGCCGCCGACCGAAAACCCCTGAAACAGGCGGGCCAGCATGATGATGAGCGGTGCGGCGAGGCCGATCGTCGCATAGCCCGGGGTCACCACCATCAAGGCGGTGCCCACCATCATCAGCCCGATCGAGAGGGTCAGGCCGGCCTTGCGGCCGTGGCGGTCGGTATAGGTGCCGACAATGACCGCGCCCAGCGGCCGCGCAAGATAGGAGAGACCGAAGGTGCCGAAGGTGATCAGCAGCGATACGGTCGGATTGCCGACCGGGAAGAAGACTTCGGCGATCGTCACGGCGAAATAGCCGTAGACCAGGAAATCGAACCATTCGAGAACGTTGCCGATTGTCGCCGCGACGATGACCCGGCTGAGAGACTGTCGCGCCGGGAGGGCGCCGGTTAGCGCGGTGTCGATAGCCATCCCCGATCCTTTTCTTATCCGCAGCTCATTTGAACAGGTGGCAGACTAGACCGAGACGGCTTCGGGTTGAAGCATCCTGCGACCTGCCTACCCGCAAGCGGCGCGGCAGGCGCCTTCTCGCGGCGACGAGCGCTGCCACGCCGGCAGCAGGGCGGCCGACAGGCCGCAACCTGTCATCCTGGACCGATAGCTGGAGTTAGGCCGGCGCCAGCAGCGAGAGCTGCACCGAAACCTTGCCGTCGTCGGCATCGACCAGCGGGATCGGATAATCGCCGGTGAAGCAGGCGTCGCAGAAGCGCGGGGCGCCCGGATCGCGGGAAGCTGTTCCCATCGCCCGGTAAAGCCCGTCGATCGAGATGAAGGCGAGGCTGTCGACGCCGATCAGGCGCGCCATCGCGTCGACGTCGTAGCGCGAGGCGAGGAGTTGGTCGCGGTCGGGCGTGGCGATCCCGTAGAAGCAGGGATGCATCGTCGGCGGGCTTGAGATCCGCATGTGCACCTCGCGCGCGCCGGCGTTGCGCACCATGTCGACGATCTTGGTCGAGGTGGTGCCGCGCACGATTGAGTCATCGACCAGGATCACCCGCTTGCCCTTGAGGTCGTTACGGTTGGCATTGTGCTTGAGACGCACGCCGAGATGGCGAATCTGGTCGGTCGGCTCGATAAAGGTGCGGCCGACATAATGGTTACGGATGATGCCGAGCTCAAACGGGATGCCGGCTTCCTGCGAATAGCCGATCGCCGCCGGCACACCCGAATCCGGCACCGGCACGACGACATCGGCATCGATAAAACTTTCGCGCGCCAGCTCCTGGCCGATACGCTTTCGCGCTTCGTAGACGCTGCGGCCTTCCATCACGCTGTCGGGGCGGGCGAAGTAGATGTACTCGAAGATGCAGAACCGCTCGGGCTTGCGGGTGAACGGCTTGACGCTATGCAGCCCCTCGGCGTCGGCGATGACGATCTCGCCCGGCTCGACGTCGCGCACGAAATCGGCGTCGATGATATCGAGCGCGCAGGTCTCCGAGGCGATGATCCAGGAATCGGCGAGCCTGCCGACGACGAGCGGTCGCACGCCCAGCGGGTCGCGCACCCCGATCACCGCTTCTTGCGACAGCGCGGCCAGCGAGTAGGCGCCCTCGACCTGGCTCAGGGCGTCGACCAGCCGATCGATGATCGTGCCCTGCTTGCTGGTCGCGATCAGGTGGTTGATGACCTCGGTGTCGCTCGTCGTGTGGAACAAGCTGCCGCGGCGCACGAGCTGTTTACGCAGCTGGTAGGAGTTGGTGAGGTTGCCGTTATGGCAAATCGCCAGCCCGCCCAGCTCGATCTCGAAAAACAGCGGCTGGACGTTGCGCAGCGCCACCTCGCCGGTCGTCGCGTAGCGCACATGGCCGATCGCGGAATGGCCGGGCAGCTTTCGGATCACCTCGGGGGCGCCGAAATTGTCGCCGACGAGTCCCATGCCGCGATGCGCGTTGAACTGCTCGCCGTCGTAGGCGACGATCCCCGCCGCCTCCTGTCCGCGATGCTGCAGCGCGTGCAGGCCGAGCGCCGTCAGGGCCGCCGCGTCGGGGTGGCCGAAGACGCCAAAAACCCCGCACTCGTCGTGAAAACGGTCGGTATCGCCGCGGGCGGGCGTCGGCATGCGCGATCCTCGGCGGGTTTTATCCGGCCTTACGGAATATGGGGTCTTATCGCCTTTGTTGCCAGAGTGTGACAAGCCCCCGCGACCCTCTAGCGCTGGTTGTTGATGATGCGGTCGAGCTGCTTTTTGTCGTCCGGCTTGTAGGTCGGCGCCACGGCTCGGTCGGACGCGGCGGCGGGTGGCGGCGCCGGCTTTACGAAAGCCCCGATTGCCGCTTTCGCCTCAGCCTCGGGGCTGGACTTTTGCATGATATCCTCGGCCGCGGCGGCGCTCTTCACGCGAAGCTGTTCGGGAAGAACGTTGCGAATCATGTCGGCGCCCTGCTGCAGATAAGGCACGCTCTTGGCGTCCTTGAGCCAGGGCGGGCGATCGTTCGGCTGCACCGTGTCGACGAGCAGGTAGGCGAGCGAAACGATGAGCGCGCCCCGCAGGATGCCGAAGATGAAGCCGAGCGTCCGGTCGATCGGCGACAGCGCGCTGGAGCGCACCGAGCGGGCGACGATGCCGGTGATGATCGTCAGCACGATCAAGATGACGATGAACGTGCCGCCGATCGAGATCAGATTGGATAGCAGTGGATTGTGCACCATGGGCTCGACCAGGGCGTAGACGTAGCTCCAGCCGTAGAGCGTGATGAACCCGGCGCCGATCCAGGCGACGATCGACAGTACCTCGCGCACAAAGCCGCGCGCGAAGGCAAACACCGCCGATAGGCCGATCACCGCGATGACGCCGATGTCGAGCGGGTTCATGCGCCAAATCCCACGGGCGGCGCTTAGGGCGCGGCCGCGATGCGGCGCGGCCGGCGGCGGTCGGCCGGCGCGAGGCGCTCGACCAACTCGCTGAGATGGGCGACCGGCACGGTAGCGATGCCACCGGCGGTGCGCGTCTTGTCCCGTTGGCCGCGTCTGGCCGCCGTGGTCCGGTGGCGCGCCGGCAACCAAGCCTCGCCGAAGCCGAGCTTCGCGGCTTCCTTGAGCCGCGCGTCGCTGTGCGACACCGGCCGCACCCGGCCCGAAAGGCCGATCTCGCCGAAGACGACGGTGTCGGCCGGCACTGGACTTTCGGTCAGCGCCGAGACGAGGGCCGCGGCAACCGCGAGGTCGGCCGCCGGCTCGCCGATGCGCAAGCCACCGGCGACATTGAGGTAGATGTCGTTGGCGCCGACCGAGAGCCCGCAGCGCGCGTCGAGCACGGCGACGATCATCGCCAAACGCGTCGCGTCCCAGCCGACAACGGCGCGGCGCGGCGTGCCGAGCAGCGACGGCGCCACCAGCGCCTGGATCTCGACCAGCACCGGCCGCGTGCCCTCCATCCCGGCGAACACCGCCGCCCCGGATACGGCGCTGCCGTCCTCGGCGTCGGCGCGCTCGGCGAGGAACATGGCCGATGGGTTCGGCACTTCGACGAGCCCGCGGTCGCTCATCTCGAAGACGCCGATCTCGTCGGTCGCGCCGAAGCGGTTCTTGACCGCGCGCAGGATGCGGAACTGGTGGCCGCGCTCGCCCTCGAAATAGAGCACGGTGTCGACCATGTGCTCGAGCACGCGCGGGCCGGCGATCATGCCTTCCTTGGTGACGTGCCCGACCAGCACCAGTACGAAGCCGCGCCGCTTGGCGAGGCCGATCAGCTCCTGCGCGGCGCCGCGCACCTGGCTCACCGTACCGGGCGCACTGTCGAGCGTGTCGAGATACATCGTCTGGATCGAATCGATGACCGCGAGGAGCGGCGGGTTGGCGGTGTCGAGCGAGGCGGCGATGTCGCGCACGCTGGTCGCCACCGCGAGCCGCACCGGCGCGTCCGCGACACCGAGCCGCCGGGCGCGCAGGCGGATCTGGTCGATCGCCTCCTCGCCGGTGATGTAGGCCGCCGAGCCGCCCCCCGCCGCCACCGCGGCGGCGGCCTGCAAGAGCAGCGTCGATTTGCCGATGCCGGGGTCGCCGCCGACGAGGATCGCCGAGCCCGGCACCAGCCCGCCGCCGCACACCCGGTCGAGCTCGGCGATGCCGGTCAGGTGCCGCGCGGTGCCCTGGCTGTCGCCGGTGAGGCCGACAAAGCCGAGCGCCTGACTTTTGGTCCCTTGGCCGCCTTTGCCGCTGCCGCCAAGGCTTTTCGGCGGCCCGGCGCGCGGCAATTCCTCGACCAGGCTGTTCCACGCGCCGCACGCCTCGCAGCGCCCGGCCCATTTCGGATAGACCGCGCCGCATTCCTGGCAGGCAAAGCGCGGCTGGGTTTTAGCCATCGCGCTTTCCGGCGCTCATACCGCTCGCACTTCCATCTGGATCGGGCCTTCGGCGCGGCCGTGGACGAACTGGTCGACAAACGGGTTGTCGGCGCCGTCGATGTCGGCGGCCGGGCCCTGCCAGACGATCTTGCCCTTGTGCAGCATGGCGATGCGGTCGGCGATCTTGCGCGCGCTCACCATGTCGTGGGTGATCGACACCGCGGTCGCGCCGACCTCGCGCACGCATTTGATGATCAAATCGTTGATCACGTCGGCCATGATCGGGTCGAGCCCGGTGGTCGGCTCGTCGAAGAAGATGATCTCGGGCTCGGCGGCGATCGCCCGCGCGAGCGCGACGCGCTTCTGCATGCCGCCGGAGAGCTCCGACGGGCTCAGCTCGCCGACTTCGGCGCCGAGGCCGACCGCAGCCAGCTTGTCGAGCGCGATCTGTCGTGCCTTGGCCCGTTCCATGCCGCGCCCTTGTATGAGCCCGAAGGCGACATTCTCCCACACGGGCAGCGAGTCGAACAGCGCGGCGCCCTGGAACAGCATGCCGAACTTGTTCATCAGCCCGGTGCGGCCGGCGCGCGGCAGGCCGACGGTCTCCGCCCCATCGATGCGGATCGAGCCGGCCTCCGGGTGCAGCAGCCCGAGGATGCATTTGACGAACACGGACTTGCCGGTCCCCGAGCCGCCGATGATGACGAGGCTCTCGCCGATGCCGCAATCGATGTCGACGCCGTCGAGCACCCGCTTCGCGCCGAACGACTTTTCGAGGCCCCTGACCGAAATCTTGGGTGCCGCGATCTTCGGGCTGACCGCGCCGTTCATGTGCCGAAGAAGGCCGTGGTCAGCAGGTAGTTGCTCAGCAGGATGAGGATCGAGGCCGAGACCACCGCATAGGTCGTCGCCTGCCCAACCCCCTCCGCGCCGCCGCGCGAATGGTAGCCGTGATAGCAGCCCATCAGCGCCACGATGAAGCCGAACACCGCGGCCTTCACCAGGCCCGAGACGACGTCGAGCGTTTCCAGATAGCTCTCGGTCTGGGTCAGGTAGCTGGCCGGGTTGAAGCCGAGCTTGTAGGTGCCGACGATATAGCCGCCGAACACGCCGATGACGTCGGCGACCAGGACGAGAAGCGGCAAGGTCAGGAGCCCGGCCAGCAGCCGCGGCAGCACCAGGTAGCGGAACGGGTCGGTCGACAGCGTGGTCAGCGCGTCGATCTGGTCGGTGACGCGCATCGTGCCGATCTCGGCCGCCATCGCCGCGCCGACGCGGCCGGCGACCATCAGCCCGGCGATGACCGGCCCCAATTCGCGCGTCACCGACAGCACCACCACGGTCGCCACCGCGCTTTCGGCGTTGAAGCGGCTGAACCCGGTATAGGATTGCAGCGCCAGCACCATGCCGGTGAAGATCGCGGTGAGGCCCACCACCGGTAGCGAGTAATAGCCGATATAGACGATCTGGCGGAGGATCAGCCGCGGATAGAACGGCGGGCGCAGCGCCGCCGACAGCCCCAAGAGGGCGAAGCGAGCGAGCCGCCCAGTCGCCGCCAGAAAGGCGAAAAAGGCCGCGCCGACCGAGGCGAGGAAGGTGATCATCCGGAGGTCAGGCTTTGCGGGGCCGGCTCGCGGTAGACGCGGTGGTGGCGCGCGCCGAGCGCGGTCAGGATCTCGTAGCCGATCGTGCCGGCGTCGGCGGCCAAATCGTCGACGCCGTAGTGCTCGCCGATCAACTCGATCATGTTGCCGGGATAAAGCTCGCCGGGCGGCGCCGCCGAGACGTCGAACGTGGCCAGATCCATCGATACCCGGCCGAGCAACGGCACCCGCTTTCCGGCGAGCCAGCCGCAGCCGCGACGGCTCAGCGAACGCGGCCAGCCATCGGCGTAACCTATTGCCGCTGTTGCCAAGATTCCCGGCTCGTCCATGATGTGCGCGGCACCGTAGCCAACCGACTCTCCGCTGTCAATTTTGCGCAGCTGGACGATTTTCGCGCGCAACCGCACGACCGGTTGCATCGGGTTGGGGCCGCCGGGGAGCGGGTTGACGCCGTAGAGCGCCGCCCCCGGCCGCACCTCGTCGAAATGGAAGCCGGGGCCGAGAAAGATGCCCGACGAGGCAGCCAGGCTGGCCTTGAGTTCGGGTAGCCGGCGCCGCGCCGCGAGAAAGCGCTCGCGCTGGGTTGCGTTGAGCGGGTGCGCCGGGTCGTCGGCGCAGGCAAGATGGCTGACGAGCGCGCCGATGCCGAGCGGGCGAATGCGGTCGATACACGCGTCGATCTCCGCCGGCGACAGGCCGAGCCGGGCAAGCCCGGTATCGACATGGATCATCGCCGGCGGCTTTTCGGCCGGCGCGAGCGCCCACTCCGCCATCTGGCCGGGTTCGTTGAGCACCGGGGTGAGGCGCGCCGCGACGAATTCGGCCGCCGAGACGGGCAGGGGACCGTTGAACACGGCGATCTCGGCCCGCGGACCGATTGCCTGGCGCAGCGCGATCCCCTCGTCGAGCGTCGCCACGAAGAATCGTCGGCATCCGGCGGCGAGCAGCGCCCGCGCCACCGGCGCCGCGCCGAGCCCGTAACCATTGGCCTTGACCACCGCGGCGCAGGCTGCGGGCGCCGCCTTTGCCGCGAGCAGCCGCCAATTCGCGACGATCGCGCCGAGATCGATTTCGAGAATCGCGCCGGCGCGCACGGCAGGGTCCGGCGGCATCACAGCTTGTCGTCACTACCGCGCATGCCGGAAGCCAGGGACAACCGGTCAGTCGCTCGCCCTGAGTTCCCTCCCCGGACGGCCGGCCCTTGCGGGCCGTTCCGGGGATCGCGGGAAAGACGAGAGAAGGGGCATCGCCGCATCTAGTAGTTCGCCGCCGGCAAATTCTCGGGGCCGATGAAATTGTCGAACCGGGTGGTTTCGGCCTCGAAATGCAGCTTCACGGTGCCGATCGGGCCGTGGCGCTGCTTGGCGATGATGACCTCGGCGAGGCCGAACGTCGCCTCGCAGCGCTCGCGCCACTTGTCGTGCTTGTCGTTGAATTTCCTGTCGTCGTCCTCGGGCCGCTGCGTCGGCTCGGCGCGTGACAAATAGTATTCCTCGCGGAAGATGAACATCACCACGTCGGCATCCTGCTCGATCGAGCCGGATTCGCGCAGGTCGGAGAGCTGCGGGCGCTTGTCCTCGCGCTGCTCGACCTGGCGCGACAGCTGCGACAGCGCCAATACCGGTACGTTGAGTTCCTTGGCGATGGCCTTGAGCCCGCGGGTGATCTCCGAGATTTCCTGGACCCGGTTCTCCTGACCGCGGCTGGCGCTGGAGGGCCGCATCAACTGCAGGTAATCGATGACGATTATGCCGAGGCCTTGCTGGCGCTTGAGCCGGCGCGCGCGGGTGCGCAAGGCGGCGATCGACAGCGCCGGGGTGTCGTCGATGTAAAGCGGCACTGCGGAGAGGCGCTGGCTGGCGGCGACGAATTTGTCGAAATCCTCGCGGCGCACGTCGCCGCGGCGGATGCGGTCGGAGGAGACGCCGCTCTCCTCGGCGAGGATGCGGGTGGCGAGCTGCTCGGCCGACATTTCGAGCGAGAAGAAGCCGATCACCGCGCCGTCCTCGGCGACCGGCCGGCCGTCGGGCCCGGGAGCGGCGCGATACGCCTTCGCCGCGTTGAACGCGATGTTGGTGGCGAGCGAGGTCTTGCCCATCGACGGCCGCCCGGCGAGGATCACCAGGTCGGACGGATGCAGGCCGCCGAGCTTCTTGTCGAGGTCGACAAACCCGGTCGCCGCGCCGACGGTGCGCCCATCGCGCTTGAACGCGGCCTCGGCCATGCCCAGCGCATCCTTGAGGGCAATCTCAAGCTTCTTCAGGCCGCCTTCGGCCTGGCCGGTGCTGGCAAGCTCGAAGAGCCGCGCCTCGGCCCGCTCGATCTGGGTGACGGCGTCGTCGTCGAGGTCGTGCCTGAAGGCGTCGTTGACGACCTCCTCGCCGAGCCCGATCAGCTGGCGGCGCAGATGCAGATCGTGGATGCGGCGGCCGTAATCTTCGGCGTTGATGATCGTCACCGCCGCTTCGGCGAGGCGCGTCAGGTATTGCGCGCCGCCGATCTCGGCAAGCGCGCCGTCCTGATCGAAGAGGTTCTTGAGGGTGACCGGGTTGGCGATCTGGCCGCGCTCGATCAGCTTGCTGATCGCCGCGTAAATGCGCTGGTGCGCACCGTTGCTGAAATGCTCGGCCTCGATAAAATCGGACACCCGGCCGTGCGCGAGGTTGTTGCGGAAGATGGCGCCAAGCAGCGCCTGTTCGGCCTCGGTGTTGTGCGGCGCGATCCGGACCGGCTCGGCTTCCCCCAGGGAGCTGGAGTCGCGAAGCGGCGTGACGCGGGCAATTGCGGTCGATTCCATGCGCGCGAAAATACCACCGCCGCGTCGGCTCGTCGGCAAAATCGCGCTAGGAATTGTGGGGATAACGAGGATGTAACCGCTATCGGTTGCGAATCAGCGGGTTATCTTCACGCTGCGCGGTCATCCGCGGCGCGGTGGGTGCGCTCCCAATCGACCATGTAGTCGCGGGTCAGCGGTACGGCGTCGACCGCCTTCGCCATCTGGATTTGCATGACCAGATGGCCGCCGTGACGGAAGGTGACCTCGGAGCCGGCCAGGTAGGTGTCCCACATCCGGCAGAAGCGCTCGTCGTAAAGCTGCCGCACCTGGTCGCGATGCTGCAGGAAACGGCGCCGCCAGGCCTTCAAGGTCTCGGCGTAATGCAGCCGCAGGACCTCGATATCGGTAATCCATAGCCGCGCCCGCTCGATGACCGGCACGACTTCCGAGATCGCCGGCGAATAACCGCCCGGGAAGATGTATTTGCGCAGCCAGGGACTGGTCGCGCCCGGCCCGTCGCTGCGCCCGATACAGTGCAGCAGCGCGACTCCGTCGGGCTTCAGCAGCGCGTTCACCTGGTCGAAAAACACCGAATACTGGTTGATGCCGACATGCTCGAACATCCCGACGGAGACGATGCGGTCGTAGCTGCCGGTCTCCTCGCGGTAGTCGCGCAGATGGAAGCGCACGCGGTCGGAAAGCCCCGCCGCGGCGGCGCGGCGCTGAGCGATCTTCAATTGCTCGGTCGATAGCGTGAGGCCAGTGACGTCGACGCCGCATTCGCTCGCCAGGTAAAGCGCGAGGCCGCCCCAGCCGCAGCCGACGTCGAGCACCTTCATCCCCGGGCGCAGCAGCAGCTTTGATGCAAGGTGCTGGCGCTTGTTGAGCTGCGCGGTGTCGATGTCGTCGTCGGGGCTGAGGAAATAGGCGCAGGAATATTGCCGGTCGCGATCGAGGAACAGATCGTAAAGCTTTTCCGACAGGTCGTAATGGTGCGCGACGTTGCGGCGCGAACGGGCGATCGGATTGTGTTGATGCAGGCCTCGCATGAGCAGCCGAATATGGCCGATGAGCCGCCACAGCGGTTCGTCGGCCATCAGCATGTCATTGCGCACCAGCAGTTCGATCAGCTCGTAGATGCCGCCGCCTTGCTCGATGGTCAGGGTGCCGTTCATATAGGCTTCGGGGACGTGCAGCCGCGGGTTGACAACCATCTTCCAGTTGAGAGCGGGGTCGTGCAGACGGACGGTAACCGAGGGTCCGGGCGCTCCCGCAAACACGTGCCGGCGCCCGGCTGCATCGACCAGCTCAAGCCGGCCGACGCGGATGACCCAGGAAAGCAGTCGCGCGAGCAGCATCGCGACAAGACCCCGTCAGAGATCGGTAGCCTACTATCGGCTACTTCTACCAGCCAGAACAAGTACCTATGGCACTTGTTCCCGGGCGTGGCTTTTTGTCTCGGTCCCGGTCTCAGGCCGAGGCTGGTTCTTCCTCCGCCCGCGGCGGCTCTTCGTCCTCGCGCTCGATCAGCGGGTTGATGCCCGCTTCCTGCATCTCCGCCGCCTCCGCCGATTGCGCGACATTGGCGGTCACGGTGACCCCAACCTCCGGATGCAGCATGACGCGCAGCGGGTGGAGCCCCAGGGTCTTGATCGGCCGCTCGAGCACGATTTGGCGCCGGTCGACCGTAAAGCCCGCCTCGGTCACCGCGTCGGCGATGTCGCGCGAGGAGACCGAACCGTAGAGCTGGCCGCTCTCGCCGGCCTGGCGGATCAGCACGACCTGCAGCCCTTCCAGCTTCCCGCCAACCGCGGCGGCATCGGACTTGCGGGCGAGGTTGTTGGCTTCGAGCTGGGTGCGCTGGGTCTCGAAATAGGCGAGGTTGTCCTTGGTCGCGCGCATCGCCTTTTTCTGCGGCAGCAGGTAGTTGCGCGCGAAGCCGGGGCGGACCTTGACGATCTGCCCCATCTGGCCGAGCTTTTCGACCCGCTCCAGGAGGATCAATTCGATCATCTCGGCGCCTTTCTACTGGACCATGTAGGGCAAGAGGCCGAGAAAGCGCGCCCGTTTGATCGCCCGCGACAGCTCGCGCTGCTTCTTGGTCGAGACCGCGGTGATGCGGCTCGGCACGATCTTGCCGCGCTCGGAGATGAAGCGCTGCAGCAGCCGAGTGTCCTTGTAGTCGATCTTCGGCGCGTTCGGTCCGGAGAACGGACAGCTCTTGCGGCGGCGGAAGAACGGCCGGCGAGCTGCGGCGGCGGCACGGCCGCCACCCGAATCCCTTTGGCTTTCCATTTACGCCTCCACCGCTTCGCCGGACGCCTGCTCCACCGGGGGGCGGTCCACCGGCGGTCGGTCCGCCGGTGGCCGGTCGATCGCGGGACGGTCGTCGCGCCGGTCGTCGTAGCGGTCGCGGTCGCCGCGCCGCGGCCGGTCCTCGCGGCCGCCGCGGTTGAGCATGACCGGCGAGGGGCCCTCTTCGAGTTCGTCGACGCGGATCGTCAGATAGCGCAGCACATCCTCGTTGATCCGCATCGTGCGCTCCAGTTCGGCTATCGCCGGCCCCGGCGCCTCGATGTTGAACAGGACGTAATGACCCTTGCGGTTCTTGTTGATGCGGTAGGCAAGGTTGCGCAGGCCCCAGTTCTCGCGTTTTTTCACGTCGCCGCCCTGCTCGGTGATGAGCTGGGTGAACGTGTCGGCGAGGGCATCGACCTGGGCGCCGGAGATGTCCTGGCGCGCGATAAAGACGTTCTCGTAAAGCGGCATTCTCACAACCCCTTGTGGATGATCTGGCCCGGAGCGCTAGGCGCCGGTCGGGCTGAGCCGGACCCTGGGCTTTCCATGGGGGCCGGCAAGGGAGCGCGGCACTATACGGGAAAGCCTTGGCGGCGCAAGGCGCGCCGTCATCCTGTGAGGCTGGCCGAAAATGGATCGAACCTTGCCAACGGGTTGTCATTTCCGTCGCCTTTCCCGCGATCCCCGGAACGGCCCGTGAGGGCCGTCCGTCCGGGGAAGGGAATCCAGGGGCGAGTGACGATATCTCTCTCAAACTCCATTCCGGACGCGGTCCTCTACTGCCGCGCCACGTGTTTTCGGTATCGATAGGCTGTTTCAAAAACCCGAGCGGCGCCGGGTATATCCGTCCGTAACCAGCGGGAACCGTGCTGGGCTTTGTCCCGTATCTTGTGCTACTTCACGGTTTGCCATTCGAACCCATACATCGGTGAGGATCCCTTGATAAAAGTTTCGCTCGCGGCTGCCTTTGCGGCAACTCTCGCTGTGGCCGTTCCGGCCCACGCCCAGGACGCCAAGCAGGATTTCCAGCTCGTCAACAAGACCGGGTACGAA
>DASRLO010000124.1:0-3055 GCA_035648415.1 Allostellaceae bacterium | reverse complement strand
CAGCGCGCCCGAGTATCCGCTCGCGTTCGAGCCGGTCGGGTCGAACGTCACCGTCTCGCTGAATGCGCCGCTCGCGTTGGTGTCGAGCGTCACCGTCCCAGCCGCCGCCGAGCCGCCCGCGACGATCCCGCCGACCGGGTTCAGCGCGTCGGCAAACGCGCTCGAACCGCTCGCCGAGAAGCTCCCCGACAGCACATCCGCCGGCGCCCCCGCCGGCGCCAGGTTCAGCGCCGACAAATCCACCACCAGCGGCGTCGATCCCTCCGCCACCGTCCCCAGGCTCAGCGTGTAGCTCACCGCCCCGCTCGCCGTCGTCGACGACCCGAAGGTCCCAACCCCGTTCGTGTCCGACAGACCCGCTACCGCGTAGTTGTCCACCGTCGCCGAGACCGCGACCGATTGCGGCGACAGTGGCGTCTGGCCGAGACCGTCGATGCTGCCGTTGCCGATGCCGCCGTCGGAGATCAGCGCCAACGTGATGTGGCCTGAAACGGTTTCGGCCGTTTTGGTGGAGAAATCGAGGGTGATTGCGCTGTTCGATTGTCCGGCCGCGATCTCGCCGGTCGAACCCGCGGCGGTGAAGCCGCCGGTGGCGCCGTTCGCCGACGCCAGCAGGTTTTCGGAATAGCCGTCCGACTTGTCGGTATTGCCGACCGTCAGCGCAACCGTGCCCAACCCGCCAGCATCGCCGACATGGAACACCGCCTGGGTCGGCGCCGCCGATGCGGTGGCGAGACGGTAGACCCCGCCGAACACGTCGATGACCTGGTCCGGCGCGATCGGCGCCGATCGGCCGTTGCCGAGATCGGATGCCGCGTTCAGGGTCACCGTGCCGGCGCCGGCGTTGGTAGTGTCGAGCCCGATCGAGAGATCGGCGGCGTCGGTCGCGCCCGGCGCCAGCAGGGTGATCGTGCCCGCGGCGGTCGCCTGGTTCTCGGCTGCCGGCGTCACGTCGAGATTGGCGGAATTCGGGGGCGCCGAATTGGTGATGCTGACCTTTTGGCTCTCCACGGTGCCGACATGCACATTGGGGAAGATGATCGTCGCCGGGGTGTTGAGCTGCGCCTGGGCGGCGGCGGCAACGGTATCCTCAATCGTCAGCGTCAGCGTCGGCAGGAGCGCCGAGTAGTCGCTGGCGTTAAGGTCGGTCGGCTGGAAGGTGAAGGTCTCGCTGTGACTGCCGGTCAGGTAGGTTTCCGGCGCGACATAGAGCCCTTGATAGGTCCCGCCCGGCGCCAGCGGCGACGGCAATGTGTTGCCGTCGACCAGGAAGCCGTTGCCGAGCGGCGCGGTAAAGGTTCCGCCAAGCGAGTCGGCCGGCGCGTTCGCCGTATTGGCGATCGCAAACTGCACCGTGGGCAGCGAGGCGCCGTGCGCGACCGTCCCGAGATCGAGTGTGTAGCTGTCGCCGCTCTGGGTGAAGACGCCGCCGCCGGAAATCTCGGCGAGCGCGGCCACCGCAGGAGGGCCGGGCTCGGCCTGATAATTGATCACCGTCGTGTCGGCGCTCTTGGCAAATACCGGCAACCCGTCTGGCGAACTGACCTGAACCTCGAGATCGGCGCTCGGCATCGTGCCGAGCGCATTCTGCGGCACCGTGATCGTGATCGGCGTTTCGTTCTGGCCGGCGGCGATCGTGACCGTGCCCGAGGGCAACGAGCCGCCAAAAGCCGCCGCGCCGAGATCGCCCTGATCGGGCGCGACGACCGTGTAGGCGATCGCCGTGGAGGAAGTGCGCGTGCCGGCCATATAGGCCTCGAAGGTCACCGCGACGGGGCTGTTTTGCGATTCATGGACGCTGGTTGCATCGGCCAGAATGCCGATCGCGGGCGTCGCCGGGCTCGAGGTTGGCGTGACCGGGATCGTCGCGGCGATCTGCTGCTGCGCGGTCTGCGTACTGGCAAGGATCGCCGTGCTGCCGGTGGCGATGTAATCGAGCTCGGCCGCCTGGACGAGACCGGGATCGGTAATGCCGGCCGCCTTGACCACCGCGGCCGCCTGATTGACGACGCTTTGCGGCAGATCGGACAGCTTGACGGGGTCGTTCGGGAAGTTCACGTCGCGGAATGTCGATGGCGCCGGCCCGTCGAACAGCGAGCTCGCTGGACTGACCTGCCAGGAATTGGCGAATTCGCCGTAAAGCTCGGACTGGGTTATCGACGGAATGACCGTGCCGTCGTTGAGTTGGAAGTCGTTGGCGGTGCCTTCATCCTCGCCCTGGAGCCCCGCGACGAGGCCCGGCTCGCTCAGCGGGATGCCATCGATGACGTTGTCGTTGTGGCTGTTGCCGGTCACCGTCATCGTCTCGCCGGTGTTCCAGTTGACCCGGAACATGTTGGGCGAGATTTCGGTGATCGTGCCGCCCGGCAATGTCAGGTCGGGGCTCGCCATGCTCAGCGTGGTGTTGGCGACGCCGTTGACATAGACCGGGTCGGTGCGGGTCTTCCAGTCGAAGGTGATGCGGTCGATGCCCGACGCCTGGCTGCTGTCGGCGAGCGAGACCGCGACCTGGGTGATCAGCGTAACGCTGGCGCTGGCGGAGAGCGGCTGCAGGCGAAGCTGGATGTCGAATGCGTCGCCCGGGACCCGCGATTTGGCGAGGGTGAATTCGCCCGCCGCCTGGAAATCGTAGAGCGTCCCGTTATAGGTGATGATGTGAACGTCGCCCATGGCCTGGCTATAGACCATGGTCGGGCTTTCGAGCGTGTCGGCGATCGTCAGGGTCACCGGCGACAGCGGTGCGCTATAGCCGCTGGCGTTGGTGTCTTCTCGGCCGATACGGTCGAGGGCTTCTCGGTATCGGGCGACGGGCCGCTGTCGCCGCTCGGAGCGGGCCAAAGCTATGACGGCCTCACCGCCACGGTGAACCAGGTCAAGTTCGGCAATAATTCCGAAACCATCACCTTCACGCCGAATAGGCCTTGGCGAGCGCGAAATGAAGCTGGATGCGCGCGCCTTGCGGAATGTCCGCCATGCGGCGCGCCAGCGCTTCCATCGCCGCCAATGCCGGATCGTCCGCGGTGATACGGCGGGAATCGACGAGATTGCGGTAGAA
>DASRLO010000123.1:0-18699 GCA_035648415.1 Allostellaceae bacterium | reverse complement strand
TTGCGTAGCGCAGCTCCTCGCGCCGATACTCCGCCCGGGTGATTTCAGTCCACATGTTGTGGCCCCCTGTTTGTCTGACAACAACAAGGAATCACAACTCACTGAAATCACCCAATTCATTTCAAGTCAGGCTCTCAGGATGACGAAGTGCAAATGGCATTAAGGAAAGCCTTCATGGTGAGGAGCCGCCGAAGGCGGCGTTTCGAACCACGCAATCCATTGTTGCAGCTTAAAAACTCAACGCGTCGGCACCGGTTTGTCGCCGCGGTAGTCGTAGAAGCCGCGGTCGGCTTTGCGGCCGAGCCAGCCGGCCTCGACGTATTTGACCAGCAGCGGACAAGGCCGATACTTGCTGTCGGCGAGGCCCTCGTAAAGCACCTGCATCACCGAGAGACAGGTGTCGAGCCCGATGAAATCCGCGAGTTCCAACGGCCCCATCGGATGGTTGGCGCCCAATTTCATCGCCGTGTCGATCGCCTCGACCGTGCCGACGCCTTCATAGAGCGTGTAGACCGCCTCGTTGATCATCGGCAAGAGGATGCGGTTGACGATAAAGGCCGGGTAATCCTCGGAGGCGACCGGGGTCTTGCCGAGCTTGACGGCGAGCGCGCGGGTGGCGGCGAAGGTGTCCTCGTCGGTGGCAATGCCGCGAATGAGCTCGACGAGGCTCATCGCCGGCGCCGGGTTCATGAAATGCATGCCGATGAACTTGCCCGGCCGGTCGGTCGCCGAGGCGAGCCGGGTGATCGAGATCGACGAGGTGTTGGTGGCGATCAGCGCCGCCGGCTTCAGCTTGGGGACGAGCTGCTTGAAGACCTCGCGCTTGACGTCTTCCTTCTCGGTCGCGGCCTCGATCACCATGTCGCATTCGCCGAACCCGGCAAAGTCGGTGATCGTCGCGATATGGGCGAGCGCCGCGGCCTTCTCGTCCTCGCGGATGCGGCCGCGCGCGACCTGGCGGCCGAGATTGGCGTCGATCGTCTCCAGCGAACGCGCCAGCATTTCGGCGCTGACGTCGGCCAGCACAACATCGAGCCCGGCAAGGGCGCAAACCTGGGTGATGCCGCGGCCCATCTGCCCTGCGCCGACGACGCCGATGCGCCTAAGATTCATATTGGTTCGTTCGCTCACTGCTGGCGCTTCGCCAGCTCGGCGTCGAGCTCGGGGAGGATTTTGAACAGATCGCCGACCAGGCCGTAATCGGCGATCTGGAAGATCGGCGCCTCCTCGTCCTTGTTGATCGCGACGATGACCTTCGAATCCTTCATGCCGGCGAGGTGCTGGATCGCGCCCGAGATGCCGACCGCGATGTAAAGCTCCGGCGCGACGATCTTGCCGGTCTGGCCGACCTGGTAGTCGTTGGGCACAAACCCGGCATCGACCGCGGCGCGCGAGGCGCCGACCGCGGCGCCCAATTTGTCGGCGACCGCTTCCAGCAAATGGAAATTGTCGCCCGACTGCATGCCGCGCCCGCCCGAGACGATGACCCGCGCGCTGGTCAGTTCCGGCCGCTCGGATTTCGACAGCTCGGCCTTGACGAATTCGCTGAGGCCGGCGGAGCCGGGGCCGCTCACCGCCTCGACCGCGGCCGAACCGCCCTCGGCCTCGCCCGGCGGGAAGGCGGTGCCGCGCACGGTGATGATCTTGATCGCATCCTTGGATTGGACTGTGGCGAGGGCGTTGCCGGCATAGATCGGCCGCACAAAGGTGTCGGTCGAGACGATGGCGCTGATGTCGGACACCTGCATCACGTCAAGCAGCGCCGCGACGCGCGGCATCAGGTTCTTGCCCTGCGTCGTCGCCGGAGCCAGCAAATGCGAATAGTGCGGCGCGAGGCTCACCAGCAGCGGCGCGACGTTTTCGGCGAGGCCATGCCCATAAGCCGCGTCGTCGGCGATCAGCACCTTGGCGACGCCGGCGATCTTCGCGGCGGCATCGGCGGCGGTACGGCAATCCTGGCCGGCGACGAGGATGTGGATGTCGCCGCCGCCGGCCTGCGAAATCTCGCTGGCGGCGGCGACGGCGTTGAGGGTGGCGGGCTTGACCGCCTTGTTGTCGTGTTCGGCGACGACGAGAACGGTCATCAGATCACCCGCGCCTCGGTTTTCAATTTGCTCACCAGCTCCTCGACCGAGCCGACCTTGACGCCGCCCTGGCGCTTTACCGGCTCCTCGACCTTGAGGGTGACGAGACGCGGCGCGACATCGACGCCGAGGTCGTCCGGGGTCACCGTATCGATCGGTTTTTTCTTGGCTTTCATGATGTTGGGGAGCGAGGCATAACGCGGCTCGTTAAGCCGCAAATCGGTGGTGACGACCGCCGGCATCTTGAGCTTGACGGTTTCGAGTCCGCCATCGACCTCGCGGGTGACCTCGGCGCTGCCGTCCGAGATCGTCAGCTTCGAGGCGAAGGTGGCCTGTGGCCAGCCGAGCAGCGCCGCCAGCATCTGGCCGGTCTGGTTGCAATCGTCGTCGATCGCCTGCTTGCCGATGATGACGATCTCGGGGCCTTCTTTTTGGATGACCGCCTTCAAAAGCTTGGCGACCGCGAGCGGCTGCAGCTCGGCGTCGGTGAGCACCAGCACGCCGCGGTCGGCGCCCATCGCCAGCGCGGTGCGGATCGTCTCCTGACATTGCTGGATCCCGGCCGAGACGACGATGACCTCCTCGACCGTCCCGGCTTCGCGCAGGCGCAGCGCCTCCTCGATCGCGATCTCGTCGAACGGGTTCATCGACATCTTCACATTGGCGGTCTCGACGCCCGTATGGTCAGCCTTGACCCGGACCTTGACGTTGTAATCGACCACCCGCTTGACCGCGACCAGCGCCTTCATCGTGTTCCTCTAGCCCGGATTAGGGCCGCGATTGTGCATGTGCGCCGCAGGATGGCAAGAGGCGCGCCGCCATCGCCCTGCGTGATATTGTGGCGGCGAGCGAACGAGAGGCGCGGCCATGAAGCCCTACATTATCGGCGTAAGCGTGATCGTGGCCGCCTGCATCGCCCTCATCGCCGCCGCGATGTCGGTCACCAGCAGCGTAAAGCCGTCGGCAAGGCCGGTTGTCAGCCCCAACGGCGCTACTGCGGGCGGCGCGACCGCGGGGGGAGCGTCCGGCGGCGTCGGCGCGGGGAGCGCCGCTCCAGCCGTTATACCGCCCGCGCCCGCGGCGTCGTCCGTACCGAGGCCGCTGCCGCCGCCGGCCATGCCACCGCTGCCGAGCACACCGGCCGGGCCGACGCCGCCCAGCACGCTGGCGGTTCCGACGCCGTCCTCGCCTGCTCTGCCCGGCGCACCGACGCTAGCCTCGCCGCTGCCTCCGCCGCCCAACGGCCTTCCCGCCGCGCCGCGCTAGTTCGGCCAGCGCCTAGAGCCGGTCTTGGTGATCGACCCGCTTCCAGAACGTGTTCTTGTGGACGATCTTGTCGCCCTTGAACGTATAGATGTCGCAGCCCTGGTAGTTGAGGTCCTCGCCGTCGGCGCCCTTGCCGCGCACCGTCCACACCGAGATCGCGCGTTCTAAATCCCCCTCGGCGCCAGCCAGGATGTATTCCTCGTTCTCCCAGCGCATATCGGGGATCTGCACGAAGCGGTCGGCGAGCGCCTTGCGGATCGCCGCTTTGCCGGCGAGCGTGCGGCCGACCGGCTCGGGGCCGCGCGACAGGCAGAACACGCCGTCCTCGGCGAAGAACGAAACGATGCGGTCGACGTCGCGGCTGTTGAACGCGGCGGAGATCGCCTTCATCAATTCGAGTGTCACCATCTCATGCGCTCTTCTTTGTGTCGCGGGTGAGGCCCGGCTGCCACAGGACATCGCTCGCGCCATCGGCGTTGAGCCGCCGGCTCAGCACGAAGAGGTGATCCGACAGCCGGTTGAGGTACTTGACCGCCTCGGGGTTGACCGCCTCCTCGACCGCCAAGGCGCAGACCATACGCTCGGCGCGGCGGGTCACCGTGCGCGCCAGGTGCAGATAGGCGGCGGCGGGCGAGCCGCCGGGCAGCACGAAGGAGTTGAGTGGCGCGAGCCCGGCATTGATCGCGTCGATCTCGGTTTCGAGCCGCTTTACCTGGACGGCGATAATGCGCAAGGCGCCCGCGCCGCGCCGCCCGACTTCGGGGGTGCAGAGGTCGGCGCCGAGATCGAAGAGGTCGTTCTGGATGCGCCCGAGCATCGCGCCGGCTTCGCCCGTGGCCCCGGGACCGATATGCAGCCGCGCCAGGCCGATCGCGGCGTTGGCCTCGTCGACCGTGCCGTAGGCCTCGACGCGCGGCGTCTGCTTCGGCACGCGGCTGCCGTCGCCGAGCGAGGTTTTGCCCTTGTCGCCGCCGCGCGTGTAGATGCGGGTCAGTTTCACCATCAGCGGTTCGCCGCCATCATCATCAGCAGCCCCAGCACGACGAGCGCCACCGCCTGCATGATGACGCGCATCTGCATCATCTTGTTCGAGCGGCGCGGGTTGCCGCCCTTCAGCATCGTCGCGACGCCAACCCCCAGCGCGACCAGCACGCCGACGAGGGCCAGCACCAGGATGACGATCAGGAACGCATGCATGACCTGCGCAGCATAACCCAGCTTCGCCGCCTTTACCCTAGCGCCTTGACCAGCGCCTCGATGCGGTGCAGCGCGCGGTCGGGGATGCCGAGCTCATCGAGGTGGCGCACCGTGTTGGCGAGGTAGTCGCGGCCGGTGCCGCGGTCGCCTTTCGACTCGGCGATGATCCGCGCCGCCACGTCATGCGGCAGGCGGCCGGCATAGTCGCGCGAGTCGCGGCGCACGGTGAAGGCGTAGCCGGCGAGGGGGTCGCGCTCGGTGGCCATCGCGACCGGCGTCATGTGGTAGACAAAGCCGGTCATCTCGCGCGTCCAGATCAGGTCGATCTCCTGCGCGAGCGTCGCCTCGGCCAAGCGGTAGGCGATGCCGCGGCACGACCCGCCGCGGTCGAGACCGAGCACCAGGCCCGGCTTTTCCCGGGTGCCGCGGTATTCGGGCGAATAGAGGCAGAAGCTGCGGTGGTAGCCGTGGACCCGCGCCGGCAGCCGCTCGGCGAAGCGCATCTCCGGGTTCCACATCAGCGAACCGTAGGCGAAAATCCAGACCGGGTCCGCGCCGGCGCGCAGCGCGGCGACCCAGCCCGGCATCGGATCGATCGGATAGGGCGAAGCGAGGTTCAGCGCCGGGGCGGTCATCACCGGAGGCTAAAACCTATTTGCCTCCGGTGAAACCGGCCCGCCTCAACCGTCGCCCCTGGGGGCGATTTTATACCGGCGGGATGGCGTAATACGCGTCGATCGAAGCCGGGTAGGTGGCCCAATTGGGCTCGTCGGCGCGCGAGTAGCGCGGCGCGTTCTCTAGTTGGCGGCGGTCCAGATCGACGACATAGCCGCCCATCGAGGTCTCGTATTTCAGCACCCGCCAGGGCAGCGGATGGTAGCTCTCGCCGATCCCGAGAAAGCCGCCGAACGACATGATCGCGTAGGCGACCCGGCCGTTGAGCTTGTTGAGCATCAGCCCGTAGACCGAGCCCAGCTCCTCGCCCTGGTGATTGTAGACCGAGGTGCCGACGACCTTGCCGGCGGATATCAGGTTGAAGGTTTCCTCGTAACCGATTTCACCGCTCGGCGGCATGACGGAGGCCATGAAACTCTCCTCGATCGTTGAGAGCTTCTAAAACACCCCGTTGCACCGAGACGTTCCGCGGCCGCGTCGCGCCTGCGTCAGCTGTCCCAGACCTGCTTCGGCATCGGCAGGTCGGCGAAGTCGGCGTCGCCGAGAGGGCGGTCGGCCGCGATGTCGTACAGGGCGAGCAGCATCACCCATTGCCGCGTGTGCTGGCCGATATGCCAGGTGGCGCGCTCCATGACCTCGTGCAGCTTCTGCTTGCCGTAATAGGTGTCGACGATCGCCCGCGCGCCCTGGTCCGGGGTCGCCGCCCACCAGCCCTCGACCTTGGCCTTGACCCCCCGCCCGTAAGCGGCGAGCGCCGCGGTCGAGGCCATTTCCGCCGGGTCGAGCACCTCGCCGGGCATGCCCTGGCTGAAGAACTTGCCGCGGGCGACTTCGGTGAACGCCTCGCAGATGCGGAACATGTGGTGCGCGAGCCGGCCATAGGCGCGCGGCCGGCCCGGGGTCAGCGTCTCGAGCCGGTCGTCGGGCATTTGCGGGATCATCCGCAGCGCCGCGTCGATGTAGCGCTGCATGCGCTCGATGAGCTGCGGCGGGGTGAGGACCGGGCCGGCGTTTTCGTTGAGCTTCAGAAAAGCCACAACCTGGGCGATGTTCTGGGCGAAGACGAACGCGTCGCCGCGCGACAGCACCGGGATAGAGCGCGCGCCCAGACGCGCCAGCTCGGCCCGGCCGGCGGGGTCTTTAAGGATGTTGATCGATTCGAACTCAATCCCACGGACCGAGAGAAACTCTTTGAGTCTCAGGCAGCTGGTTCAGCCAGGCTGCCAGAATGCCTTCAGCGGCGCGGTCTCGGCCATGCGTTGCTCCTTTGATCGTCTTCCATGTTCACCCCGGCAGCGGCGTCCCGTCAACTGGCGCGAGGTTCGGCGGAAGGCTATATAGCCGCGATGCGCCGTTCGACGGTCCTCGGCCTCGTCGCCATCGTCCTCGTCCTCGTCATCGCGGCCGGCGCCTACACCGCGTTCTGGTGGGTCGCCGCCGGGAAGATCGAGGAGGAGGCGAACAAATGGGTGCAAATTGGGGCTGAGCAGCAGATTGAGGTCTCTTGGACTAAGCTTCGGGTTACTGGTTTTCCATTGGGCTTTCACGCAGAAGCTCACGATGTCCTGTTTCGGAGAATGGGCGCTCCTCCGGCCGTAGAATTGCTTGTGCCCTACTTGTCGGCCAGCATCCGGCCGTGGAATCTTCACGCTTTGACGCTTGCCGCACCGGCTGGGTTAAGTGCCGCGCTTGGGCCGCCCGACGTGCCCTTTGCCCGGCTCGCCGCCGAGCACGGGAGCGGCGCGGTTGCGTTCGACGGCGACGGGCGCATAACGATCTGGGTTTCGCTGAATGAAGCAAAGGGTGGAGCTGGCATCGATGTATCAGCGCGAACGCTGGATGCCTGGGCGATCCTGCCCGGAGGCGCGCCGGCGAGCCACCGGGACCCCGGCCTCGGCTTCGCCGTCGCGCTGCGCGAGCTGACCCCGCCGGTGGCGCCGCCGGGATTGAAGCCGACGATCGACGAGCTTGGCTTTGGCGTGACCATGAGGGGCGCGTTCCCGTCCGGCCCGCTGGCCCAGGCCGCCGCCAAGTGGCGCGACGACGGCGGCACGGTCGAGCTCGACCATCTCGACCTGCGCTGGGGCGATATGCAGGTCACCGGCTCGGGCACGCTGGCGCTCGACAGCGACCTGCAGCCGGTCGGCGCGCTGTCCGGCGGGGTTTCCGGGTTCGGCCAGCTGCTGACCGCGCTGGTGGCGGCGGGCCGGATCAAGGCCGGCGACGCGCGCATGGCGAGGCTGGCGCTGGCGATGCTGGCCAAGCCCGGCGCCGACGGGCGGCCGGAAATCGCGACCTCGCTGTCGATCCAGAACGGCGAGATGTTCCTCGGCCCGGTCAAGCTCGGCAAGGCGCCGCGGATCGATTGGTAGCTTTTCGCGTCAAGCCTGCTTGGCTTCGATGATCGAGCGGCGGATGGCGCGGGTGCGGGTGAACCAGTCGTGCAGCGTGTCGCCGTCGCCACGGCGGATCGCGCGTTGCAGCGCGGTCAAGTCCTCGCTGAAGCGCTGGAGCAGCTCCAGCACGGCTTCGCTGTTGGCGAGGAAGATGTCGCGCCACATCACCGGGTCGGAGGCGGCGATGCGGGTGAAGTCGCGGAAGCCGCCGGCCGAATAGGCGACGACCTCGGATTGCAAATCCTGGCCGAGCTCGGTCGCGGTGCCGACGATGGTGTAGGCGATCAGGTGCGGCAAATGCGAGGTCACCGCCAACACCCGGTCGTGATGCTCGGCCGGCATCTGCACGATCTTCATCCGCGCCAGCCGCCACAGCGCGGTGATTTTCGCGACCGCCGCCGGGTCGGTGTCCGGCGGTGGCGTCAGGATGCACCAGCGGTCGGCGAACATCTCGGCGAAACCGGCTTCGGGCCCCGAATGCTCGGTGCCGGCGACCGGGTGGCCGGGGACGAAATGCACTCCCTTCGGCAAGGAAGCCGCGATGTCGCGGATCGCCGCCTCCTTGACCGAGCCGACATCGGTGACGATCGCCCCGGACTTCAGCGCCGGGGCGATCTGCGCGGCGATCGCGGCATAGGCCGAGAGCGGCGTCGCCAGCACGACGAGGTCGGCGTTCTTCACCGCGGCGGCGGCGTCGTCGGTCGTGTCGTCGGCGATCTTGAGGCGGCGGACCGCCTCCAGCGTCTCGGCGCGGCGGGCGCAGGCGGTGATGTGCGTCGCCGGGCTGTCGCGCCGGATTACCCGCGCGAGCGAGGAACCGATGAGGCCGATCCCGATAATGGCGACGCGATCGAACAAGGGGGCGACCAGCGGCGCCGTCATCACGAAACCATGAACTCGGCGAGGGCCGCCGCGACCTTCTCGTTCTCCTCGCCGGTGCCGATTGTGATGCGGATATGCTCCGGCAGGCCGTAGCCGCCCATCTTGCGGGTCAGGATGCCGCGCGACCGCAGGAAGCGGAATGCGGCGTCGGCGTCGCGCGGGCCTTCGCGGAAATGCGGCAGCACGAAATTGCCGACGCTCGGCGTCGGGTCGAGGCCGAGCGCGGCGAGGCGCTCGTTGAGCCAGGGCTGCCAGCGGTCGTTGTGCGCGCGGGCCTTGGCCAGCGACTCGGTGTCGTTGAGCGCGGCGAGGCCCGCCGCCAGCGCCGCCGCGCCGACATTGAACGGACCGCGCACCCGGTTCAGCACGTCGGCGATCGCCGGCGGAAAATAACCCCAGCCGAGCCGCAAGCCGGCAAGCGCGTAAATCTTCGAGAACGTCCGAAGCATCACGACGTTGTCCGCCCTGTCGACCAGCTTGTCGCCGGGCTCGTAATCGTTGCGGTTGACGAATTCGGCATAGGCCGCGTCGATCGCCAGTACGACGCGGGACGGCAAGCCGGCGTGCAGCCGCGCCATCTCGCCGATCGAGAGATAGGTGCCGGTCGGGTTGTTCGGGTTGGCGATGAAGACGATGCGGGTGCGCTCGGTAACCGCGGCGAGGATCGCGTCGACATCGGCGGTGAGGTCGCGCTCGGGCACCGCGACCGGGGTCGCGCCGACCGCCAGCGCGCCGATCGGGTACATCAGGAAGCCGTGGCGGCTATAGACGATCTCGGTATCGGGGCCAGCGTAGGCGCGCTGCAACAGCCCGATCAACTCGTCCGAGCCGGCGCCGCAGACGATGCGCGCGGGATCGAGCCCGTGGTGCTCAGCCAGCGCGCGGCGCAGCTCGTCGGCGCTGCCGTCGGGATAGCGGTGGATCTCGCCGGCGAGCGCGCGGTAGGCGGCGATCGCCTTGGGGCTCGGCCCCAGCGCGCTCTCGTTGGACGCCAGGCGGATCGGCCGCTCGACGCCCTCGAGCCTGGCGTCGCCGCCGACATAGGGCGCGATATCGAGAATGCCCGGCCCCGGGACCGGACCCTGCCGCTCGGTCATCGGCCTCAACCCCTGGCGGCGCGGCGGCGATTGCCGGCGGCGCTCGCCGTGGCGGATTCGGTCCGCACTGCCGGAGCGGGCACCGCCGCCGCCGTCTGCGGCAGCGGCACGGGATAGGAGCCGATCGCCAGGAGCCGCAGCAGATCGGCGCCCAGCCGCTCGCGCAGTTGCGCCAGCCGCGGATCGCTAAGCGGCACGAAGCCGTCGAGCTCGATCAGCGTGTTCGCCGATTGCCCCTGCCCGCAGGAGGTGATGAGGGTGCAGCGCAGATCGAGCGCCGACAGCGCCGACACGAAGCGCCCGTGACTGATGTCGACCGCATTCTCGCTCGCCAGCAGGGTGCGGTCGCTGCCGCTCGCCTGTTGCGGGCCGTAGCCGATCACCAGCGCGTCGTTGCCGTCGGCGCGGGCATTACCGCGCGGGCCGAACGGCAGGCGGCCGATCACCCGCGGCACGTCGATGTCGGTCGAAAAGAGGTGCAGCCACCACGGGGCGCTGTCGCCGTCCTGCGGCATCGGCAGCACGCCGACCGCGACGCGATGCTCGGCGACAGCGCGGATCACCTGAAGGATCGACTGATAAGGCGTCATCGGCGCATGGCTGCCGTAATGGTCGCGCGCCAAGTCCCAAACCCCGGGCGCCCCTTCCGGGGCATAGGCGGCGACCGCGAACGGGCCCTGCGCGCGCACCGTCGCCCCCAGCAGCTCGCGCCAGATCCGCACCAGCGCGCCCGCCGGGAAGGCGCTTTCCTGGCGCGTCACGAGGCGGCGGATGATTTGCGCCTCGCGCGCCGGCACATGCGCGGGCAGGCTGCCGTTGCGCTTCTCGGCGGCGACGCGCGAGACGATCTCCAAGCGTTCGATCAACAGATCCTGCAGCCGGTCGTCGATTGAATCGAGGCGACGGCGTAATTCTTCAAGATCGGACTGGGAAGACGCCATTGCTATCGACCGCGATCGGGGGGCGGCCCTAGTAGTAGGTTGAGGAATGGCCGAAATCAAAAGAAAACGTTGACATGCCAGGCCGGCGATCCCTAGCTACGGCTGCCTCGCGCGGCGATGCACCAGGGGCGGCGGCGGCCTTCGGCGGCCGCGCTCTATCGGAATGCGACGAGATACCCCACAGAGACTGACTTGGCTTCCGCGACCATCCCCTTCACCTTGAAGCACCCGGACGAGGCGTGGCCCGGTTACCGGCTGGCGGTGCGTGAGCCGCTGCGGCTCGATTGCGGGGTCGATCTGGGTCCGTTCACGATCGCCTACCAGACCTACGGCCAGCTCAACGCCGACCGTTCGAACGCAATCCTCGTCTGCCACGCGTTGACCGGCGACCAGTATGTCGCCGACCCGCATCCGATCAGCCGGCATCCCGGCTGGTGGTCGACGATGGTAGGGCCGGGATTGGTGCTCGATACCGAGCGCTATTTCGTCATCTGCGCCAACGTGCTGGGCGGCTGCATGGGGACGACCGGCCCCAAGGACATCGATCCGGCGAGCGGCAAGCCGTGGGCGCTGTCGTTTCCCGTCATCACCGTGCGCGACATGGTGCGGGCGCAGAAGCGCCTCGTCGATCATCTCGGCATCGACCAGCTGTTCTGCGTGATCGGCGGGTCGATGGGCGGAATGCAGGTGCTGGAGTGGGCGGCGAGCTATCCGGATTCGGTGTTCGCCGCGGTGCCGGTCGCCTCGGCGGCGCGGCATTCGGCGCAGAACATCGCCTTCCACGAGGTCGGCCGCCAGGCGATTATGGCCGACCCCGATTGGTGCGACGGCCAGTACCTCGAAGCAGGCTGCACCCCGGCGCGCGGGCTCGCGGTGGCGCGGATGGCGGCGCACATCACCTACCTCTCCGAGGCGGCGCTGCACCGCAAATTCGGCCGCAACCTGCAGGACCGCAACACCGTCACCTGGGGCTTCGACGCCGATTTCCAGGTCGAGAGCTACCTGCGCCACCAGGGCAGCACGTTTGTCGACCGGTTCGACGCCAACTCCTATCTCTACATCACCCGCGCAATGGATTATTTCGACCTCGCCGCCGAGCATGGCGGCTCCCTGCCGGCGGCGTTCGCCGGGACCCATTCGCGGTTCTGCGTCATCTCGTTCACCAGCGACTGGCTGTTCCCGACGCCGGAAAGCCGCGAACTGGTCCACGCGCTGAACGCAGTCGCCGCCAATGTCAGCTTTGTCGAGATCGAGACCGACAAGGGCCATGACGCGTTCCTGCTGCACGAGCCCGAGCTGTTCGGCACGCTGCGCGGGTTCCTCAACGGCTGCGCCGAGCACCGCGGCCTCGCCCGCGCCTGAACCATGCGGTGCATGGACAATGAGTTCGCCAGCTTGGCGGGATGTCGAGCCTGCGCAAGCTGGAGGCGGTGTGGAACGCCCAGGGGGCGCACCATTATCACCTGGGCAGCGGCGCGGTTTGCCGCTCGACCGTGTCGGACGCCAACGCGCGGCGGCCCAGCGCGATCTTCGCCGAGGTCTTCGCCGCCTTGAGCGAGCGGGCCGGTTGCACCCTGCCGCGCCGGAGCGGGGAGGTGTTGCGCCGCGATGATCGCCTACCTCTTGCTGCGCATCACCGCCCACCACAGCCAAGCCGCCATCCTGGCCTTGCGCTTCGCCGATCTCGTCCTAGCCCGGCTGTATCGCCGAGCCCTCGCCACGATCGACAAAGCCAAACCACGACCTACCGCCGATCCACACAACCAACTCATCCTCGCCTATGCTTGAGTTTCCCCGGACAGCCCTGCGCTTGCGCGGGAATGACAACAAGAGAAGAGGACCTAGAGATGCTGTTCACCTGCCGTCCGCCGGGCACGACGATCCCGGGCCGTTTTCCGGGGCCGGCGCATGCGCGGGGAAAATGGTTCTCGGTCGACATCCACTGCCATGTGCTGTGCCAGACGGCGCGCGACCTGGTCGCGGCGGAAAAGCTGCCGGACGCCAGGCACCGCCATGACAGCCCGGAGACCGCGGCGGCGACCGCCGAGCACCAGCGCCGGGTGTTGCCGCAGCTTTTGTCGCTGGAACAGCGCCTCGCCGACATGGACACGATGGGCATCGACGTCCAGGCGGTGTCGCCGTCGCCCGACCAGACCTATTACGGCCTGCCGCCAGACCTGGCGATCGCGGCCACACGCCTCGTCAACGACAACATCGCCGACATCATGGGCAGGCATCCCGACCGCTTCGCCGGGCTCGGCACGGTGCCGTTCCAGGCGCCCGAGCTGGCGGTCGCCGAATTGGAACGGCTGCACAAATCGCTCGGCCTCAAAGGCATCGAGATCGCCGGCAGCGTCCAGGGCGAGGATTACTCCGACCCCAAATTCCGCCCGATCTTCGCCAAGGTCGAGGAACTCGGCCTCCTGATGTTCATGCATCCGACCGGGTTCACCCACACCCAGCGGATGGGGCCGTGGCATCTGGGGAACCTGATCGGCAACCCGCTCGAATCGACGGTCGCGGTGCATCATTTGATCTTCGGCGGGGTGCTCGACCGCTATCCCGGCCTCAAGCTCGTCGTCGCGCATGGCGGCGGGTTCCTACCGGCCTATTCCGGCCGCATCGACCACGGCGCAGCGGCGCGCCCCGACACCTGCGAGCACCTGCGCCACGAGCCCACGCATTACCTGAAGCGGCTCTATTTCGACACCATGGTCTTTACCCACCACCAACTCGAATACCTCGTCGAACAATGGGGCGCCGACCACATCCTGATGGGCACCGACTACCCGTTCGACATGGGCGACAATGATCCGCTCGGCTTTGTCGATGGCGCGAAGAACCTCAGTGACGGCGACAAGCGCGCCGTCCTCGGCCACAACGCGGCGCGGCTCCTCAACATCCCGATCAAGGTGCATTCATGAGCAACGTGACCCTGGCCCAGGCTTCGATCATCGTCGACCGGGCGCTCGCCAAGGGGCGCGAGCTGAAGCTCCATCCGCTCACCGTCGTGGTGCTCGACGGCGGCGGTCATCTCGTCGCGATGAAGCGCGAGGACAAATCCGGCATCCTGCGAACCGAGATCGCCACCGGCAAGGCCTGGGGCACCCTCGGCATGGGGTTCGGCGGGCGCGAGTTCGCGCGGCGCGCCGCGGGCGGCGGGGCGGTGTTCCTGCAAGCATTGATGGCCGCTTCGGGCGGCCGCATCGTACCGGCGCCGGGCGGCGTCTTGATCCGTGACGGCGCGGGCGACATCGTTGGCGCGGTCGGCATCAGCGGCGACACCTCGGACAAGGACGAGAGTTGCTGCGTCGCCGGCATCGAAGCCGCCGGCCTCACGCCGGACACCGGCGAGACGGCGGCTTGACGGCGGTATTTCGATATATATACAAGTATCGTATGGAGGCGTCGGATGGACGAACCGCAGGCGCTGGCCGCGTTTGGCGCGCTGTCACAGGTGACCCGGCTGCAACTGTACCGGCTGCTGGTGACTTGCGGCCCGGCCGGGTTGTCGGCCGGCAATATCGCCGAGCGGCTCGGTGTCATCCCGTCGTCGCTGTCGTTTCATTTGACCAACCTCGTCCATGCGGGGCTGATCACCCAGCGCCGCATGGGGCGACTGATGATCTACGCCGCCGCCTACGACACGATGACCGAACTTTTGGCTTATTTGAGCGAGAATTGCTGCGAGGCGGCGACCGAGGCGGCGTGAGGGCAATCGCGATGGACGACACAGAGCTCAAGGACATGGTCCGCGCCCGCTACGGCGGCATCGCCGCAGCGAGCGAGGCATCGTGCTGCACGCCCGCCGCAGCCTCATGCTGCGCGCCGGCGACCCCAGCGAGCGCCGCCGACAAGTCGCGGCGCATGGGCTATTCGCCGGCCGAGCTCGCCGCCGCGCCGGAGGGCGCCAATCTCGGGCTCGGTTGCGGCAACCCGCAGGCGATCGCGGCGTTGCAGCCGGGCGAAACCGTGATCGACCTCGGCAGCGGCGCCGGGTTCGACTGCTTCCTCGCGGCCGAACAGGTCGGTGCCGCCGGCCGGGTGATCGGCGTCGACATGACGCACGAGATGCTGGCCAAGGCGCGCGGCAACGCGGCCGGCATCGGCGCGGCGAATGTCGAGTTCCGCCTTGGCGAATTGGAGCACCTGCCGGTCGCCGACAACACCGCCGACGTCGTGATGTCGAACTGCGTGATCAATTTGGTGCCCGACAAGGGGCAGGTGTTTCGCGAGGCGTTCCGCGTGCTGAAGCCGGGTGGGCGGCTCGCGGTCTCCGACGTGATCAACACCGCGCCGCTGTCGGATGCGCTGCGCGCCGACCCGGCGCTGCTGTGCGGCTGCATCGCCGGCGCCGCGCCGGCCGCGCAGGTCGAGGCCTGGCTCAAGGGCGCCGGCTTCGCCGAGGTGCGCGTCGCCGCCAAGCCGGAAAGCCGCGAGATGATCCAGGGCTGGGCGCCCGGCCTTGGCGTCGAAAACCACGTGGTGTCGGCGACGATCGAGGCGCGCAAGCCTTAACCCCGGCTGCACGCCGCGCCGCCGAGCACGCAGAATTTGGCGCAATGCGGGTGGTTGAGCGGCACCGAACGATTTGCGCCGGCAATGCTGGGCCCCAGATCCCAGAGCGGGTCGTAGGGCAGCAGCGTGCAGGCCATGACGCTGGGGCTCGCCGCGCCTTTGTGCTTTACCACCATGCGCGAGGTCGCGCACATCACGCTGTCGGGCGATTTGTCGAGGATGCCCCAGCACGCGGCGGTGATCTCCGGCACGTCCACCGTCGGGTCCATTTCGGGGAAGATCGTCAGCGCGACGGGGTCGCCAGCGTCGAGCGGGATCGCGAGATCGCTAAACAATCGGCGGAATCCGTCGCGGATCGCGGCCTCCGGCTCGCCCGACAGATAGCGGCTCGCGACATTGACCGAGAACCCGTTCTGCGCGAGCCATTTGAGGCCGTCGAGCGCCGGCGCCCAGCTGTTCTTGCCGCGTTCCAGCTCGTGCACCGCCGCGCCGTAATGGTCGAGCGACACGCGCAAGGTCAAGCGTTCGTCCAGCTGGGCGCCGTAGCGCTCGCGTAGCGCCAGCATCACCCGTTTCTTGTGGTGCATCGGCGTCATCGCGTTGGTCAGTACGATCGCGTCGAGGCCGCGCGACAGTACGTCCTCGAGCATCGCCGGCAGGTCGCGGTTCATGAACGGCTCGCCGCCGGTAAAGCCGATAAGCCTGGTGCCGAGCCCCAGCACCGCGATCTCGTCGAGATAGCGGGCGACCTCCGCGACGGTCAGATAGGCGAGCCGGTCATTCGTCGGCGACGATTCGATGTAGCAGTTCTGGCAGGTGAGGTTGCACAGCGTACCGGTGTTGAACCAGAGCGTCTCCAGCGCTTTCAACGCGACCTGCGCGCGCTCTTCGCCTTTGGCGGTGCGGAGCGGGTCGCGGAATTTGCTTGGATCCAGGCGCGGCGGGGCGTCGGCGAGTGCGTCGGTCATGCGCGAAACTATACGGCAGGTCGGCCGGCCGCGCATAAATCCTATCGCGGTCGATGACGATGCTCCGCCGCCGGGAAGCGGGTCGGCCGTAGGTCACGAATCGGACAAATATGTTACGGAACCGGCCAGCAATGACCTCGTTTGCTGATCATGAGCAAAGGAGATAAATGATGGAGAAACCCAAGGATTTCGCCCAACAGCGTAACGAAGGCGAAGGTAATCGAACCGCTGCGCGAAAATATAACGAAGCACAGCAGCGGTTTGTAAAGTCGGGGCAAGTCGACCGCAAGGCGCATGAGGCGGAGCGCGACATGCGCGACCAGTCGATCCGGCGCGAACTCGAGCATGCCGAGGCGATCGGCAAGGCCCACGTCGCCGAGGAAGACCCGCAGGTGAAACGCCGGTGAAGTCGGCCGTGTCTCCCTCGTCACCGGCGTCCCCCGCAGTTGATCCGGGGACCAAGCGCCGGTCTTAAGATGGCCGGGCTCTCGGAACAGGCCCGGCCATGACGGGGCGGTTCAAAACCGCGTGCGCCTTGGCCCAGCGCACGACGTCGGCATGGGTCGCAAACCATACGCCGGGCCGCGATTGAGCAAGGCGGATCAGCTCTTCCAAAATCCAGATGCGCGAGCGGTAGCCGATGACATGCGGGTGCATGGTCAGCTGAAAGACACCGCCGTCGGCGTAAGCCGCCTCGAACTCGCGGCGGAAGATGTCGAGCACGTCGGCGGGCGGGGTATAGGGGCGCAGCGCCGAAAAGCGGTTCATCATGAAATAGACCGCGTCGTCGCGCACCCATTCGACCGGCAACTCAGCGACGCCGCACGGCTCCCCATCGAGCAACAGTTCGTAGCAGTCCTCGTCCGACATCAGCGACGAATCGTAGATGAGGCCCATCTCCTGCGCGATCGCCAGCGTGTTCCAGCTGAAATCCCATGACGGGGTGCGCAAGCCGACCGGGCGCACGCCGCAGATCTGTTCCAGCACATCGCCTGCGCGCAGCATCAGATCGCGCTCGGCTTCGTAGGGCAGCACCGAATTCAGCTCGTGGATCCAGCCGTGGATGCCGATCTCGTGACCTTCCGCGACGACCCGGCGCTGCTCGTCGGGATGCAGCAACGCCGTCACCGCCGGCACATAGAACGAGGCCTTGACCTGGTACTTGTCGAGCAGCTGCAGAATGCGCGGCACCCCGACCCGCGCGCCGTATTGGCCCCAGGCGAGCCGGCCGATCGATTTGCCGCCGTCGCGCAGATCGCTCGTCTCGTGGTCGCTGTCGAACGAGAGCGCGACCGCGCAGCGCGCGCCGCCCGGCCATTCCGCCGGCCGCAATGGTCTTCCGGCGCGCACCCGGTCGACCAGCTTGCGCCAATGCGCCTCGGGCCATTGCCAAGGTTCGAGAGGGGATTCCGGGCGTTCGCTCATCGTCAGCCTTCCGAAACGGAGAAGTGGTCGGAGCGGAGAGATTCGAACTCTCGACCCTCAGCACCCCATGCTGATGCGCTACCAGGCTGCGCTACGCTCCGACCTGTCTTTCGCAACTTCAATAGCTTAGGGAAGGATTTTTGGTTCTTCCCATCGTTTATCCCCTCATTTGGGACAGAGGCTAATGTAGCCACGAAATGGACGACCCTTTAACATAGACCCGGAAGAGGCTGTCCGCCAAGCAGCCGATCATCCGCGTCGGCCGGCAGTAGGTTGCGAAGGCCGGCCTTGATTGCCTCCATCAGCTCGACGCCTTGCCTCTGAACGAGTTCAAAAACCTGCTGCAACGATTTGATGTCATTCTCGCCGGGGTCGGCTGGGATTCCGCGATCTTCATTGAGTAGGAGCCGCAATTTAACGGTCGCGCCGATCGAGGTCTTAGGCGGCGTATCACCGATAAGCGCTATGAGTCGCCACAGCTCTTCGTCGAGCGCCTCCCATTCTGGCCCTTGGTACAATGGCAAAGCCGTGCGGCGACGCAGGACATCGAGGTATTTTTGCTCGAGGGCGAGGAGCTCCTGATCTTCGAAAACGACCGCGTCGGTTGCGCTTTCTTCGTTCCTGCCGCCGAGGGCGAAGGGATCGGGCGCGCTCATGCTGCGTCTCCCCTCGGCACGATGTTTCGGAGCCCGGCGATCACCGCGTCGACCATCGCCTCGCGGCGGAAGTCCACCCAATCACGGAATACGTTGATCTGCTCGATCAGCACGCCCGGCGTCGTCGCGACGCACTGAACCATTGCGTCCTCAAGCTTCGTGATCTTCGGGTCCAGATCGGCGAGCGCTGCGAGGATTTTTTGGCGTCGCGGATTGTCATCCGGGAGATCGCGCGTGCGCCACGCCGCCTGCTCAAGAGGCCGCTTTCTCCCGTACAGCTTTCGGTGACGCGCGGCTAGCGACAGGAACGGGTCGGACGCGGCCAGCTTGCGCCGGCGGGGCATGGGCACGACCGCCGGATGCCAGCCGCGGAAGGTCGGATGCACCTCTATGTTTTCGAGCGTGGGATACCCGCGTTCGGTAGCACTGCTGCTGCCTATCGTCGTGGTGTCGGACATCGCTTATTGCTCCCATCGCGGCCCGTAGGCCATCGCCAGCGGGATCGGGCTGGCGCCGGGAGCTTGGAACCCGTCTACACGGGCGCGCTTCTTTCCCTTTCGGGTATTTTATCCGCGCACTCCCGACATGGAGCGG
>DASRLO010000122.1:0-4029 GCA_035648415.1 Allostellaceae bacterium | reverse complement strand
CGCCTACCAATCCTCCGCCGAGCGAGGCCAAGCCATGCAGCCCTGGATCACCGATTACAACCACACCCGACCCCACTCAGCCCTCGGCGGAAAACCACCGACCTCAAAGCTGAACAACGTGCTTGGATTCGACACCTAAGCCGTGATGCGACGGCCGCGCAACCGGATCGCGTCGAGGCTCCACGCGCCGGCGCCAAACGCGGCGATGTAGAGAAGGCCGCCGGTCAAACCCATATTCTTGAGGAACTGAACCTCCTGGGCGCGGTCGGCGAGGTTGGTATGAGCGATCAACGCGGTCGCGACGCACCACAACGCCAGTACGACAGCAACCGGTCGGGTGAACAAACCCAAGAGGATCGCCAACCCGCCGCCGAGCTCGACGAGAACCGCCAATATCCAGGCCGCCTCAACCAGCGGCAGACCCTGCTTGGCGAACATCGCCTGCGCCGCCGCCGGTCCCATCAGCTTGCCCCAACCGCCCAGCACAAACAGGAGGCACATCAGGATGCGGCCGATCAACATTGCCGCGTTGGCGTTGCCCTGCATGGTTCCTCCCCTTTGCGTTATCGCCGAACCTATCCGGCTCTCGGGGTTGATAGCGAAATATCCGCGAGTCGAAGCGGGGTTGTCGGGAAAGTGATGGGCTAGCGGATCGCCGCGGCGACTGCGGCGCCCAGGTCCTTGGTGCCGGCGTTGCCGCCGAGGTCAGGGGTGCGGGTGCCGCCATCCGCGAGCACCTCGGCGATCGCGCGCTCGACGGCCTGCGCCGCGGCGCTTTCGCCGAAATGCTCGAGCATCATCGCGCCCGACCAGATCTGACCGATCGGATTGGCGACGCCGCGTCCGGCGATGTCCGGCGCCGAGCCGTGCACCGGCTCGAACATCGACGGGTATTCGCGCTCGGGGTTGATGTTGGCCGACGGCGCGATGCCGATGGAGCCGACCACCGCCGGCCCCAAATCCGACAGGATGTCGCCGAACAGGTTCGAGCCGACGACGACATCGAACCAGTCCGGATGGCGCACGAAATGCGCGGTCAGGATGTCGATGTGGTACTGGTCGGTGGTAAAGCCGGGGTATTGCTGGGCCATCGCGGCGAAGCGCTCGTCCCAGTACGGCATCGTGTGGATGATGCCGTTCGATTTGGTCGCCGAGGTCACGTGCTTCTTGCGTCCCTTCGCCAATTCGAAGGCGTAGCGCATCACCCGGTCGCAGCCGCGGCGGGTGAACACCGCCTGCTGCATCGCCATCTCGTATTCGGTGCCCTCGTAGAGCCGGCCGCCGACCGAGGAATATTCGCCCTCGTTGTTCTCGCGCACGACATAGAAGTCGATGTCGCCCGGATTGCGGTTCTTGAGCGGCGTGTCGACCCCGGCGAGCAGCCGCACCGGGCGCAGATTGATGTATTGCTGGAACTCGCGCCGCAGCGGGATCAGCAGCCCCCACAGCGAGATGTGGTCGGGCACGCCGGGATAGCCGACCGCGCCCAAAAACACCGAGTCGAACGGGGTCAGCTGGGCGATGCCGTCCTCCGGCATCATCCGTCCGGTCTTGGCGTAGGTCTCGCAGCTCCAGTCGAACTCCGTCCACTCGAAACCGAAACCGTAGCGCCGGGCCGCCGCCTCCATCGCCGCGACGCCCTCCGGCACCACCTCCTTGCCGATGCCGTCGCCGGCGATCACCGCCACCCGATAAGTCTTCGCCATCAACGCTCCCCGTTACCGAACTCGGCAGCTACTTGTCCATGTTCCAGATATCGGTCGCCAGCATCCACCGGCCGTTCATTTTTTGCCAGACGACGGCGTATTTCAAGGCGCCATCCTGCGGCGTCGCGCCCTTGGTCTTGAAGGTGCAGGCGCCGATCTCCCGCGCGGCGTTGCGGCCCAACGGCTTGACGTCAAGCGCGGTGCATTTGACGTCGCCCAATTGCTGCATCGCCTGCGTCCAAAAGCCTTTGATGTCAGCGCCCTTGACCATCGGCGCGCCCGCCGGCAGCACGTAGGCGTCGGCGGTGTACATCGCAGCCACCGCCGCTGCATCGCCCTTGTTGAACGCCGCCGCCCACTGGTCGTCGAGCTTCTGGATCGCCGCCTTGCTCTGCGCCATCGCCGGTGCGGCGAAAACGAGAACGGCGAACAGGGTCATCGTCACAAAAATTCGCGGCATTAAACCCCCTCCCCTTTTTGGTCCGATCTTTCCGCGCTTGCGGATGTCCCGCAATCGCGGATGTGCACAGGGCGATTGGATACGAAACGCGCCGCGTAGGTTCCGACATTAACCGATCAACTGGGAGGCGGAGTGGTGTTCACGGCCCCTTACCCAAAAAGACGCCGCCGGCGCTGTAGAAGGTGCCGACGTTCGACTGAAACGAGAAATTGCCCCCGGTCTCGGGAGGAACCCCCGCGCCGTTGAGCGGACCAAAAAATCTGCCGGTGACGTTTCCGGTGAACCCGCTGCCATGCGTCGCGAGGTCGACGAGTGCGCCGGTGTAGACGCCGGCGGTTGATCCGCTAACCCCGGGAGATGCGATCAAACTACGGCCATCAAACGTAAGGTTGAAGGTTCCAAATTTCGCCCCAAAATCGTATGCCGTATTGAAGGTGCCGCTTGCGATGTATTGGGCGCCATTGTTGTTGGCGGCGCCGACCGCGTTGCCGCTGTAGGTGCCGGTGCCCAAAGTGGGCAGCACCACCGTCGGCTGGCCGGCGACGAAGAAATTGATGTTGCCGAGGTCGATGCGGTTGCCGCCGCCAAAATTGGACTGCACGCCGCCGCCCCAATAGCCCCATTGCGAGTAGGCGCAGCCGCTGCAGAGATTGCCGCCCGCTATGATCGAATTCGGCAGCGGCGCGGCGGCGCCGCTGATCAGGTACAGCTGCTGCGTGCCCGAAGTCTGGCTGCCGTTCGTGTCGAACAGCGTCGCGCCGCCGGACCCTTCGGTCGCACCGTAAATATTGCCGTCAATGATCGTCGAATTGGGCGTCGCGCCCGGCTGCCCGCCGAAGGTGAAGTTGATAGAAGTGAGGCCATTGGCCGGTCCCGCCGGCAGCGGGTCGGAAAAGAAATTGGCGCTGAAGGTGGCCGCGCCGGTCTGGTTGAACTGGTTCGTTCCAGTGATGATGTAGGGTGCCGCCTGGTTCGAAAACATCATGCCACCAAAATAACCGCTCGACGGAATGAAGCTGGCGCTGATGCCGCTGAGCCCGGGGCCGACGCCGGCGGGGGTCGCCGTCGCAACCGCCGGATGGTTGAAATTGTAGGGCGTTGCCGCGCCGCTCAGCGGAGTTTCGGCGGCTGCGTTCGAGCCGAGCGCGATCCCGGAAAGGCCCGATCTGCCGTAAAGGCCGCCGCCGACGCCATCGGCGATCGAATTTACCCCCGAGGTGATCAGCAGGGGGTTTCCGGTGGACGACAACAGCGAGGTGCCGCGCAGCGAGCCGATCAGTTGCGGCGCGGCGTCGTTGATAAACCCGATACTCGCGACCAGGACCGATTGCTGACCGGGGCCGGTGCCGTTGATGCCGAGGCTCGCCTGCAAGGTACGCGACGTCGTCGTCCCGGCGGGATCCAGCAAGAGGCTGCCCGAGGGCGTAACAAGATAGAGCGGCGATACCGTGGCGCCCGGGATGTTGCCTCCGGCGCTGCCGCGGATGAACGGGATGGTCGAGCCGAGCGCGGGATCCTGCTGGACATTGAACGCGAGCACCTGGTTGGGGGTGCCGACCCTGGTCGCGGGGTTGGTGATCGGGATGCCGCCTTGGATAAGGGCGACTTGGCCGCCTCCCGATAGACTGGCGTAAAAGTAGCTGCTGTCCGACGTCAGAAACGCCGTTCCGCTCACGGGACCGAAGGGACCCTGTCCGCTCACGGCAGTCTGGGCGCCGGGGGTTAGCGGTCCGAGCGTAACCGGACTGCCGTTGACCGTCGTGGTGAGGGTGCCGTTTTGCAGGGTGCCGCCCGAGAAGGTGCTCGGTGGGCCTGCAAATCCCGTCGTAGACCTCGCGGCGACGCTGTTGAACGATCCGGCGT
>DASRLO010000121.1:0-14580 GCA_035648415.1 Allostellaceae bacterium | reverse complement strand
GGCCGGCCATGACGCTCGCCTCCGCATCCTCGCGCGTCGACAACATTCGACACAGCCTGGTCGGCTTGAAGATGCCGCGCGCGCTCGAGATGCTCGATGCCACGCTGCGCCGCATCGAGCAGGGTGAGATCGACGGCATCGAGGCGATCGACGATCTGCTCGCCGAGGAACTCAGCTTGCGCGAGAACCGCCGGGTTAAGGCGGCACTGCGCATGGCCAGATTGCCCATCCTCAAGACGCTGGCCGGCTTCGACTTCTTGTTCCAGCCCTCGCTCGACCGCAACCGGATCATGGCGCTCGCCAGTCTCGACTTCATCAACCGTGCCGAGGTCATCCACCTGCTCGGGCCGCCCGGCACCGGCAAATCCCACCTCGCCACAGCACTCGCCGTCGAGGCCGTTCGTGCCGGGAAGAGCGTCTACTTCATCCCACTTGCCGATCTCGTCGCTATCCTGGCCAAGGCCGAACGCGAGGGCACGCTGCGCGAGAAAATCCGCTTCCTGTGCCGCTGTGCGCTGCTCGTCGTCGACGAGATCGGCTACCTGCCGGTCACCCCCGGCGGCGGCAACCTGTTCTTCCAGCTCGTTAACGCCCGCTACGAAAAGGGAGCGATGATCCTCACCTCAAACCGCGGCTTTGCCGAATGGGGCGAGGTCTTCGGCGATCCTGTCGTCGCTACCGCGCTGCTCGACCGGTTGCTCCATCACGCCGTCGTCGTTCAGATCGAGGGTTCCAGCTATCGCATGCGCCAGCACGCCGATCTCGTCCCCGAACACATCAGAGCCAGTTCGCCCCTCAACCCGCCGCCGGCTCCGAAGCGACGTGGCCGGCCACCATTAAAGGCGTCCACCGATCAATCCTACGGCTGATCACCGACCGCAAACCACCGCCGCCAAACAAGGGAATTTTAAGTGCCCACTTCTGCGGAAACTTCGGTGCCCGTTGACAGCACCCTGAGCAAGGCTACCGCGCCTGTCTCGGCATCCTGCGTCTGGCGCGGCAATACGGCACCGAGCGGCTCGAAGCGGCTTGCGATCGCGGCCTCGACATCGGCGCTCGTTCCTACGGATCGATCCAGTCGATCCTCAAGCACGGGCTCGATCGGCGGCCGCCCAAGCCGGCACCGCAGGGCGAGTTGCTGCTGTCCGATCATCCCAACATCCGCGGCTCCCGCTACTACCATTGAGGAGGCTTGATCATGCTGACCCACCCGACCCTCGACCAGATGCACCCGCTCGGGCTTCCCGGCATGGCTCGGGCCTTCACCGACCTGGAGGCCAACCCGCAGAGCGCCGAGCTCTCCCATGCCGAATGGCTTGGCTTGCTGCTCGATCGTGAAGCCACCGAGCGCTACGAGCGGCGATTGCGAGGGAGGTTGCGGTATGCCCGATTGCGCCACCAGGCGGTGGTCGAGGATGTCGACTACCGCGCCGCGCGTGGCCTCGACCGCTCATTATTCCAGGCGATGATCGCCGGCCGCTGGATCGACGAGGCGCAGAACTTGATCATCGAAGGGCCGGCCGGCGTCGGCAAAAGCTGGCTGGCCTGTGCACTCGGCCACAAGGCGTGCCGCGACAACCGCTCGGTCCTTTATCAGCGCGTGCCTCGGATGTTCGGCGATCTCGCGCTCGCCCGCGGTGACGGCCGTTACCCTCGGCTGATGCGCGCGCTCGGCGGCGTCAAGCTCTTGATCCTCGACGATTGGGGCCTGGAGCCCCTCGGGCCCGAGCAGCGCCACGATCTGCTCGAGATCGTCGAGGACCGCTACGGCCGCGGCGCCACCCTGATCACCAGCCAGATTCCGGTCGATCGCTGGCATGACCTGATCGGCGAGCCCACCCTTGCCGACGCCATCCTCGACCGCATCGTCCATAACGCCCATCGCCTTCAGCTCAGGGGCGACAGCTTGCGCAAGCAAAAGGCGCCCAACATCCTCGCCGCTTGACCCGACCAACGGGTTATGGAGAGATCACAGCCGACCAGCGGGCGATCCGCCACCCCGGCCGACTTCAATCGGTACGGCCGGCCGACTTCAATTGGAACAGGTGGCCGGCTTCAATCGGAATGCCCGGCCGACATCATCGGAATCCGCACGTAAGGGGCTGAACAAAGCTGCAATGTTATCGAGAAACGAGTGGCTTTGAGTGCGCAGGAGAGCGTGAGTGTGGTCGTGGCCGGCGTGGTGTCGGCCGGATACGGAGGACCCACTCATGCGTACGTACATTTTCAATTCCGATGATTTGATCGTCGTCCACAGAGCCCCGGCCCAGCCGGGCGAGGACGAGATCGTTGTCGCTTCGCTCGACGAGTTGCGCGCCGCGCGGCTCAGCGGCAAACGGCTGCTTGCCTTGTGGAACGGGTTGCCTGGCGTCGATCGGCTGATCAAGACCGGCGATCGCGCGGCGCTGGTCGATCGCTTGTGGGCGGCCGTGGAGGCCCTCCCCGATCCGCGTCCGGCGCGGGCCTCGAAACAAGCGGATGTGATCGCGCTGCTGCGGCGGCCCGAGGGCGTCACCGTCGATGAAGTGAGGGCGGCGACGGGGTGGCAGCCGCACACGGTGCGCGGGCTCTTCTCGGGGGCCCTGAAGAAGAAGCTCGGACTCGGCATTATCGCCGCCCGGGAGGAACGCGGCCGGGTCTACCGCATCGCTGGGGTGGGCGCCTGATGCCGGCTCCGCAATGCGAGAGGGCTCGCCAGGAAACTGGCGGGCCTTCCGGCCGCGAGCGTCGCGCGGCCGGCACCTTGGGCGCGGACGCCGATATCGATACCCGGATCATCGAACTGGAGGCGCTAACGACCGCCGACCTGCGCGTCGAATGGCAGAAGCTCTATCGAGCCACGCCGCCAACCCGGTTGAGCCGTGATCTATTGACGAGAGGGGTCGCCCACAGGATCCAAGAGCAGGCATATGGCGGCCTGAGCCTTAGCACCAAACGAAGGCTGCGCTCTGTGTCTGGAGACTGTGATCGACGGGGCAGACCCCCTGCCGCTCCCGCCATCGTCTTGAAGCCCGGCGCTAAGCTGGTTCGCGAATGGCATGAGCACGTGCATACCGTCAGCGTTCTGGAGGAGGGGTTCGAGTATCGGGGGGAGCATTATCGCTCGCTGACCCAGGTCGCCCGGCTAATCACCGGCGTGCATTGGTCCGGGCCATTGTTCTTCGGGATCAGCAAGCGACGGCGTGCGGTGGAGACCGTTGATGGGTAAGGCACCGACCCGATCCGGCCGCACCTTGCGCTGCGCGATCTACACCCGCAAATCCTCCGAAGAGGGATTGGAGCAGGCGTTCAATTCTCTCCATGCCCAGCGCGAGGCCTGTGAGGCGTTCATCACGAGCCAGCGACATGAGGGCTGGTCTTGCCTGCCGCAAACCTATGACGATGGCGGGCGCTCGGGTGGCAATATGGAGCGGCCAGCCCTGCAGCAACTCCTCATCGACATCCGCGAGAGCAAAGTCGATGTCGTCGTGGTCTACAAGATCGATCGCCTCACCCGCTCGCTCGCCGACTTCGCCAAGATCGTCGAGATCTTCGATGCCAAGGGTGTGTCGTTTGTCTCGGTGACGCAGCAGTTCAACACCACGACCTCGATGGGACGGCTGACCCTCAACGTGCTCCTCTCCTTTGCTCAGTTCGAGCTTGAGGTCACCGGCGAGCGCATCCGCGACAAGATCGCCGCCTCGAAGAGGAAGGGCATGTGGATGGGCGGTGTGCCGCCGCTCGGCTACACAGTCCGCGACCGAAGGCTGATCATCGTCGAGCACGCGGCCGAGACGGTGCGTCACATCTTCCGCCGTTACGCCGCGATCGGCTCGGTGCGCTTGCTGAGCGAAGAACTTGAAGCAAAGGGCATCACCAGCAAAAGCTGGACCAGCGCTTCAGGCCGGAGCTGGGGCGGCAAGCCAATCGCCCGCGGTGCGCTTTACCTGATGCTGCAGAACCCGATCTATCGCGGCGAGATCGTCCACAAGGATGAGACCTATCCCGGAGAGCACGAGGCGATCATCGACGCCCCGCTATGGGATGCCGTAAAGGCTCGCCTGGCCGAGAACGCGGTCGAACGCAGCACCGGGATTCGGGTAAAGAACCCGAGCCTGCTCGTCGGCCTCTTGTTCGATGGCGAGGGCCAACGCATGACCCCGACCCATGCGGTCAAGAACGGCCGGCGCTATCGCTACTACGTCTCGCGCCCCCTGATCGTCGGAACCCGCGCTGATGCGGCTGGGCTGCGCATGCCCGCGGCGGAGATCGAGCAGATCGTCACCAACCGCATCCGGCGGATGCTTTCAGAGCCCGCGAGCGTCTTCGAGATCATCGAGGCTCAAGCGGGCGAGCCCCGGCTCAAACTAAGTCTGATGGCGCGAGCGGCAGAGCTTGCCGGGGAATGGCCTTCGTTGCCGCCGCTGCGGATGCGGGTCATCCTTCTCGCCCTGGTCCAGCGCGTCGACATGCGTCCCGATGAGGTGATCATCCATCTCCGCTCACGCAGGCTCGCCGGATTACTCGATGATCGCCTCACCACTGCGAGTTCGGTCCCGCTCGACGATGAACCGACCCTGCCGCTTTCCCATCCGGTGTATCTGCGCCGCGCCGGCAAGGAAGTCCGGATGGTGATCGACCACACCGATCCGTTTGCGCCGCCCCAGAAGCCCGACCGCGGACTGATCAAGGCGATCGGGCGCGCCCACCGCTTCCACGACATGCTGGTCATGCATAAAGCCGCAAAGTTCGCCGATCTGGCCAAGGAGGAGAGACTACACAGATCCTACTTCAGCCAGGTTCTCCGCCTTGCCTATCTCGCCCCCGACATCACCGCGGCTATCATCGAGGGGCGACAGCCTGAAGGGCTCACCGCGACCACGTTGGTCGAGCGCTCGGGCTTGCCGCTGAACTGGCAGGAGCAGCGAACCGCGCTCGGCTTCGCTTAAGCGGGCATCATCATCCGGTCCGGCCCTAATGGGGCCGTTTGCCTTCCAGAAACGCAACCTTCCGCCGATCGCAGCGTTCGGGCAGGTTGCGCATCCGGCGGAGTTCCGCCGGTGCATCAATGCCCGACAGAGATATTCGGGCCCGGTGAGCCTCTCAGGCGTCACCTTGCGGCTCTCTCCTGGACCCACCGCCGCACCCTTGGCGGCAAACCCCCGGGAACTGCGCCAGTTTCGCACCAAACCCCTGCGATCATAAAATACCGTCATATCAATTATTTAGAGTGGCTGGGGGACTAGGATTCGAACCTAGACTGGCGGAGTCAGAGTCCGCTGTCCTACCGTTAGACGATCCCCCACCAGCAGCGGGGCCGCGCGCCCTCCGGCTCGCCGGCAGGCGCGGCGCTCTGATATCACAGCCGGCGTCGATTGGGTAGAGAGGGCCTCGGACTTTCGGCCGGGCCGCGATGTGCGCTACCATCGGTCAATGTTTGGACGGGGTGGCAGGTGATGGCCGGCAATTGCGGCGAACGGGCGCTGTCGTCGCAGGCCGCGGCGGCGCCGGTGTCGGGCGCGCCGCGCGACGGCTGCAATTTCGCCGCGCTCGATCTCGGCACCAACAATTGCCGGCTCCTGATCGCCCGGCCGGTGCCAACGGCATCAGGCGGCGGGTTTCGCGTGGTCGATGCGTTTTCGCGCATCGTGCGGCTCGGCGAGGGCCTGGAAGCGAGCGGCCGGTTGTCCGAGGCGGCGATGGCGCGCACGCTCGACGCGCTCAGGGTCTGCGCCGGCAAGATCGCGCAGCGCCGCGTCGCCGCCGGCCGCGCGGTGGCGACCGAGGCGTGCCGCCGCGCCGTCAATTGCGGCGGGTTCCTCGACCGCGTGCGCGATGAGACCGGCATCGAGCTCGACATCATCTCGACCGGCGAGGAGGCGCGCCTCGTCGTCTCGGGCTGCGCGCCGCTGCTGCATCCGCGCGTCCCCTACGCGATCGTCTTCGATATCGGCGGCGGCTCGACCGAGATCGTCTGGCTGCGCCAGGGCGGCCGCCGCGACGCCTCGCAGAAAGTCCCGCGGCCCGAGATTTTTGGCTCGATCTCGCTGCCCTTCGGCGTTGTCACCTTTACCGAGCGCTTTGGCGGCGTCGAGGTTTCGCCGGCGATCTACCGCGCCATGGTCGCCGAGGCCGAGGCGGCGCTCGCCGCGTTCGAGCGCGAGCATCGCATCCGCCATCATATCGCGGCGCGGCGCGTGCAGATGGTCGGCAGCTCGGGCACGGTGACGACGCTGGCCGGCATTCATCTCGCTTTGCCGCGCTACATCCGCGCGATGGTCGACGGCAGCACGCTCACCTTCTCGCAGATCGACAAGGTGTCGAGCCATCTGGCCGGGCTCGACCTCGCCGGCCGCGCGGCGAGCCCCTGCGTCGGCCGCGAGCGCGCCGACCTGGTGCTCAGCGGCTGCGCGATCCTCGACGCGATCTGCGCGACCTGGCCGATCGGCCAGCTCCGCGTCGCCGACCGCGGCGTGCGCGAGGGCATCCTGTTCGATTTGATGAACGGCGGCCCCGAGCATTAATGGCCCGCAGCGGCAAAACCGGGGGACTGACGGTCCGAGTGCGGCGCACCAAGCGGCGCAAGCCGTCATCGACCGAATGGCTGACGCGGCAGCTCAACGACCCCTACGTCGCCGAGGCCCACCGGCTCGGCTACCGCTCGCGCGCCGCCTTCAAGCTGCAGCAGCTCGACCAACGCTTCCGGCTGCTGGCGCGCGGCATGCGCGTTGTCGATCTCGGCTGTGCGCCCGGCGGCTGGAGCCAGGTCGCGGCCGAGCTTGTGGGGCCAAGCGGGACGCTGGTTGGGATCGACCTGTCGGAGACCGATTCGCTGCCCGGCGCGACTCTGCTGCAAGGCGATTTCCGCGACGCCGGCACCGTGGCGGCGATCCGCGCCGCGCTCGGCGGCCCGGCCGACCTCGTCTTGAGCGACATGGCGGCGCCGGCGACCGGCCACGCCGCGACCGACCATCTACGCGTCGTCGCGCTCGCCGAGGACGCCTTCGCACTTGCCGCGACCCTGCTCAAGCCCGGCGGCGGCTTTGTCGCCAAGGTCTTCCAGGGCGGCGCCGAGGGCGGCCTGCTCGCGGTCCTGAAAAAATCCTTCGCCGAATTGCGCCACGCCAAGCCGGCGGCGAGCCGCGCCGAATCGGCGGAGACCTATGTCGTCGCCAAGGGGTTTCGCGGCGCCGCATAGCAGACCATATAAGCGGTCCAGCGGGCGCTTGTTTCGCCCGCAATCCTTCGGTGTATAGTGCGCCGCCATCGACAAGGAGATGGCATGGAGATCCGGCAAGCGCTCACTTTCGACGACGTCATGCTGGTCCCGGCCGCCAGCAGCATCCTGCCCGGCGACACCGACACGAAAACCCGCATCACTCGAGAGATCGAGCTCGGCATCCCGCTCGTCTCTGCGGCAATGGACACGGTGACCGAAGGCGCGCTGGCGATCGCGATGGCGCAGGCCGGCGGGCTCGGCGTCATCCACCGCAACCTGCCGATCGACCAGCAGGCCGCCGAAGTGCGCAAGGTCAAGAAATTCGAGGCCGGGATGGTTATAAACCCGGTGACGATCCACCCCGACGAGACGCTGGCCGACGCCTTGAAGCTGATGGCCGATTTCCGCATCTCCGGCATCCCGGTGGTCGAGACCAACAGCAAGCTGGTCGGCATCCTGACCAACCGCGACGTGCGCTTCGCCAGCGACCCGCGCCAGCGGGTCAGCGAGCTGATGACCCACAAGAACCTCGTGACCGTGCGCGAAGGCGTCGGCAAGGACGAGGCGAAACGGCTCCTCCACCAGCACCGCATCGAGAAGCTGCTGGTGGTCGACGACACATACCGCTGCACCGGCCTCATCACCGTCAAGGACATCGAGAAGGCGCAGCTCTACCCGAATGCCTCCAAGGACGAACGCGGAAGGCTGCGCGTCGCCGCCTCCGCCGGCACCGGCAAGGCCGAGCTGGAGCGCGCCGAGGCCCTCTTCGCCGCCGGGGTCGACATCATGGTCGTCGACACCGCGCACGGTCATTCGTCGCGGGTGCTCCAGGCGGTCGGCGAAATCCGCAAGATGTCGAACTACACCCAGGTCATCGTCGGCAATGTCGCGACCGCCGCTGGCGCGCGGGCGGTGATCGAAGCCGGCGCCGACGCGGTCAAGGTCGGCATTGGGCCGGGGTCGATCTGCACGACGCGCATGGTCGCCGGGGTCGGCGTGCCGCAATTCACCGCGATCACCGACGCGGTCGAGGAATGCCGCAAGCACGGCGTGCCGGTGATCGCCGACGGCGGCATCAAGTTCTCCGGCGACCTCGCCAAGGCGATCGCCGCCGGCGCCGATTGCGCGATGCTCGGCTCGCTCTTCGCCGGCACCGACGAGAGCCCGGGCGAAGTATTCCTCTACCAGGGCCGCAGCTATAAATACTATCGCGGCATGGGGTCGATCGGCGCGATGGCGCGCGGCTCGGCCGACCGCTACTTCCAGCAGGAAGTCACCGACACCTTGAAGCTGGTGCCCGAGGGGGTCGAGGGCCGGGTGCCGCACAAGGGCCCGGTCGGCAACATCATCCACCAGCTGATCGGCGGCCTCAAAGCCGCGATGGGCTACACCGGCAACCGCACCATCGCCGAGATGCAGCAGAACTGCCAGTTCGTCCGCATTACCGGCGCCGGCTTGCGCGAAAGCCACGTCCACGACATCGCGATCATGCGCGAAGCGCCGAACTACCGGCAGGATATGTGAGAATGATTTCAATATCTGACGCGGCGAAAGTCCTCGAACAGATTCCGATTTGGAAACAAATCCGTGAACTACCAAAACGAGTTGCAGAGTTAGAAAAGCGGATCGCAGCGCTCGAAGCTGGCCCTCAAAAACCGACTGGTAGGGAATGCCCAAAGTGTGGTGCGCAAATGAAGGTCACAAAAGAGGCACCTCATCCCCAATTTGGGTTTTCCGGCCGCAAGGTACACTCGATGACACGCGAGTGTGGGCATACGACACAGCGCGATTTCAAGCCGGGGCTTGGCTACCAGTAACCCATTTTTGAGATAACCGATCAACTGTGACCCCCGGAGCGCGCATCGCCGCCGCGATCGACATCCTCGAGACCATGGCCGCCGGCAGCCGTCCGGCGGACGACGTCGCCGCCGGCTATTTCCGCAAGCACCGCTATATCGGCGCGAAGGACCGCGCCCAGGTCGCCCGCCATGTCTACGCCGTGCTGCGCCATCGCGCGGCGCTCGACTGGTGGGTCGAGCGCGCCGGCCGCAGCAACATCGCCGCCTCGCCGCGCAGCCGGATGATGGCGGCGCTGCTGGTCGCCGAGGGCGAGCCGGCGGGCGACATCGCCGGCAGCTTCGACGGCGGCCGCTTTCGCCCGGCCGCGCTGTCCCCGGTCGAGGACCGCCTGGTGAAGACGCTGGCCGGCCGCAGCCTGCGCCACCCGGCGATGCCGCGCGCGGTCGCCAACGACCTGCCGGATTGGCTGGAGCCCCATCTCGAAGCGGTCTACGGCGACCGTCTCGAAGCGGAGATGGCCGGGCTCAACGCGCCTGCGCCGGTCGATCTGCGCGTCAACCTGCTCAAGACCGACCGCGAGGGCGCGCGCCGCGCGCTTGCCGCCGACCAGGTCCACGCCGAGCCGACCGAATGGTCGCCGGTCGGGTTGCGGCTGCGCGAGCGGGTGCCGCTCTCCGGCCTCGCCGCGTTCAAGGAGGGGCTCGTCGAGGTGCAGGACGAGGGTTCGCAACTCGCCGCGCTGCTGCTCGGCGCCGGGCCTGGGATGCGCGTCGTCGATTTCTGCGCCGGGGCCGGCGGCAAGACGCTTGCATTGGCCGCGTCGATGCAGAACCGCGGCAAGCTCGTCGCCTGCGACACCGCCGCCTGGCGGCTCGACCGTTCCGGCCAGCGCTTGCGCCGCGCCGGGGTGAGCAATGTCGAGCGCCGCGCCCTCGCCAGCGAGCGCGACCCGTGGGTCAAGCGCCACGCCAAGGGCTTCGACCGGGTGCTGGTCGATGCGCCCTGCCTCGGGATCGGCTCGTGGCGGCGCAACCCCGACGCCAAATGGCGCGCGACTCCCAACGACCTCGCCGAATTGCAAATCCGCCAGCACGACATCCTGCAGAGCGCGGCGCGCCTGGTGAAGCCGGGCGGCCGGCTCGCCTATGTCACCTGCTCGCTGCTCGTCGAGGAGAACGAGGCGCAGGCCGAGCGTTTCTTGGACGAAACACCCGATTTCATCCCGGTGCCGGCCGCGCACGCGTGGGAAGACGCGCTCGGCGCCCCCTGCCCCGCCGGACTGACAAGCCTCGGCAGCGACTACCTCCGCCTGACCCCGGCGCAGCACGGCACCGACGGCTTCTTCGTCGCGATTTTCCAGCGCAAACCGCTGCAGCCGCAACCAGCGTCCTTCGAGGCGCCTGACGGCGCACCTCAGGATGAGGAAGATAAGTAAATGGCATCAAGAACGACCCTCATCCTGAGGTGCGAGCGAAGCGAGCCTCGAAGGACGCACGCCGCCGCCTTGTGGAGGTGCTATGACCGATAAAATCCTGATCCTCGATTTCGGCAGCCAGGTCACCCAGCTGATCGCGCGCCGCGTGCGCGAGAACGGCGTCTACAGCGAAATCCACCCCTACACGATGAGCGCCGAGAAGATCCGCGACTTCGCCCCCAAGGGCGTCATCCTGTCGGGCGGCCCCGCTTCGGTGACGCAAACCACGGCCCCGCGCGCGCCGGGGATCATCTTTACCCTTGGCGTGCCGGTGCTGGCGATCTGCTACGGCATGCAGACCATGTGCGCGCAATTGGGCGGCCGCGTCACCCTCAGCGACAACCAGGAATTCGGCCGCGCCGCCATCGACATCGTCGATGATTGTCCGTTGTTCGCCGGCCTGTGGCCGAAAGGCTCGCGCGCCCAGGTATGGATGAGCCACGGCGACCGGGTCGACGCCATCCCGCAAGGGTTCCGCGTCACCGCCGCGACCGACAGCGCGCCCTACGCTTCGATCGCCGACGAAGAGCGCCGCTTCTACGGCTGCCTCTTCCATCCCGAGGTCGTCCACACGCCGCAGGGCGGCGCGCTTCTCAAGAATTTCACCCACCGCATCTGCGGCTGCTCGGGCGACTGGACGATGGCTGCGTTTCGCACCCAGGCCATCGAGCGCATCCAAGCGCGGGTAAAGGGCGGCCGCGTCGTCTGCGGCCTCTCGGGTGGCGTCGACAGCGCCGTCGCCGCGGCTCTTATTCACCAGGCGATCGGCGAGCGCCTCACCTGCATCTTCGTCGACACCGGCCTGTTGCGCCTAGGCGAGGCCGAGGAGGTCGTGCGCCTCTTCCGCGGCCATTACAACATCCCGCTCATTCACCGCGACGCCGGCGAATTGTTCCTCGGCAAGCTCGCCGGCGTTACCGACCCCGAAGATAAGCGCAAGATTATCGGTTCGGCGTTTATCGATGTATTCGACGAGGAGGCGCACCGCGTCGGCGGCGTCGATTTCCTCGCGCAGGGCACGCTCTACCCCGATGTCATCGAGTCGGTGAGCGCCACCGGCGGCTCCAGCGTCACCATCAAGTCGCACCACAATGTCGGCGGCCTGCCGGCGCGCATGAAGCTCGCCCTCGTCGAGCCGCTGCGCGAGCTGTTCAAGGACGAGGTCCGCGAGCTCGGCCGCGAACTGGGCCTGCCCGCGCAGTTCGTCGAGCGCCACCCCTTCCCCGGCCCCGGCCTGGCGATCCGTATCCCCGGCGAGGTGACCGCCGAGCGCGTGCATATCCTCCAGCGCGCCGACGCCGTCTTCCTCGACGAAATCCGCAAGGCCGGGCTCTACAACGAGATCTGGCAGGCCTTCGCGGTGCTGCTCCCGGTGAAGACCGTTGGGGTGATGGGCGACGCGCGCAGTTACGACAACGTCTGCGCCCTGCGCGCGGTGACCTCGACCGACGGCATGACCGCGGACTACTACCCCTTCCCGCACGAGGTGCTCGGCCGCACCGCCACCCGCATCATCAACGAAGTCCGCGGCATCAACCGCGTCGTCTACGACGTGACCTCGAAACCCCCCGGTACGATCGAGTGGGAATGATTTTGGCCCATCCGGGAGCATCCTAGGCTATCCCTTAGAACGCCATAAGTTACTGAAACAAATAAATAAGTCAGTTATCACCTATCGGCGACTATCGGAGTACAGAAATCCGATCTGACGGGACGGCTGACGGTGGTTGACCCTATTGCCTCTCATCAAAATCGCGACTACCGTCATGGTCACGCGGGCCTCTGACGGTAGATTTTTTCGTCTAGTGATCTGAAAACGCACAGGTTTTCTGATCATTGGCACGCCGAGATTGCCTGACGGTATTTTTCTGGCGAGGTGTGATATGCTGACGGACGTCGCGATTAAGTCTCTGAAATCGAAGGAAAAAGACTACAAGGTCGCGGATCGCGACGGGATGTACGTCCATGTTACGACCAAGGGCGCGCTCTCATTTCGGATGGACTACCGTCTGAACGGGCGTCGGGAGACGATCTATCTCGGCAAATATGGACCCGACGGATTGTCGCTCGCCCGGGCACGAGAGAAGTGCATCGACGCGAGGCGTGCCATTGCCGATGGGATCTCGCCGGCGATCGAAAAGCAGCGCGAGAAGCGGCGCCTAAAGGAGTCCAAGAGCTTTGGGGAGTTTGGGGAGAAGTGGCTGGCCGCGGCGCCGATGGCGGATAGCACGCGCGCGATGCGACGCTCGATTTTCGAGCGCGAGCTGCTCCCGGTTTGGCGCAACAGGCTGCTGACGGAAATTTCCCCGGATGACCTGCGAGCGCACTGCACCAGCATCGTCGACCGGGGCGCGCCAGCGACGGCCATCCACGTGCGGGATATCCTGAAGCAGATCTACGGGTTTGCGATCCTTCACGGTGAGAAGGTTGCCAACCCTGCGGAGGAGGTTGGCCCTGCGTCGATTGCGACCTTCGTGCCGAAGGATCGGTCGCTGTCTCCTTCCGAGATTCGGGTTCTGTTCAAAGTCTTAGAGAAAGTCCCGACGCTGCCCACCATTCGGCTGGGGATGCGGTTCTTCCTTTTGTCGATGGTCCGCAAGAGCGAACTACAGGATGCGATCTGGGACGAGGTTGATTTTGAGAATGCCGTCTGGACGATTCCGAAGGAACGAATGAAGCGTTCGAAAGCGCACAATGTTTACCTGTCGCGTCAGATGCTCGACATTCTCATTGCCCTGAAGACCTGTGCGGGAAACTCACGGTATCTGCTTCCCTCGCGATATGATGCGGACGCGCCGATGTCCCGGGCGACCTTCAATCGTGTGACCTATTCCGTTGTTGAGCAGGCTAAGCAAGAGGGCCTGCCCCTTGAGCCGTTCACGGTCCACGATCTGCGACGGACCGGGTCGACGCTCTTGAATGAGCTGGGGTTTAACAGCGACTGGATCGAGAAGTGCCTTGCGCATGAGGACGGCCGATCCTCTCGCGGCGTCTACAACAAGGCCGAATACGAAGTGCAACGTCGGCACATGATGCAGGAATGGTCGGACATCGTTGATGCTTGGATAAACGGGCGAAAGTACGTGCCGACGCTTATCCCGCCCTCGATGCCGGTTCTCGAGCCTGACCCGGCGCTTTGACGGGGCGGGTGCGGCGCTGCTGAACGTCGGGGTGTTTGGCGCGCGCGATCGGAACTGATCGGCGCGCCGCGAGCCACGCCTCGACCTCGGCCAGATCCCAGACAACGCAACGCGGCGAGAGAGCGAAGCGTCGCGGAAACTCTCCGCGCTGCTCCATCTCGTAAATCGTGCTGTCGGCAAGCGGCACCAGCTGCCGGAGCTGAGTCCGTCGGATCGTCTGCTTGATAGATCTCTCTGCGTTCGGCGCCATTGCCAATCTCCTCGCGTTCGACCTGGCAATTGAAAGCGATCGTCTACGATAGATGGAAGCCTATCAGTTCGTCCGTAGGGAAATGGAGGGCACTGGGACGGTCGTGTCCCTGGTGATGGTGTAGGAGACCGCTGACCGGCCTGCCTGCGCCAGACTCTTGGCGGTCGCTCCGGCGGGCCGGTCAGCGGTCTCCTACACCATCACCAGGGACACGACCATACGTCGCGCTTTTTTCGAGCAGCGCCGGCCGATCAAGGAGATCGTGCGGACGCTGTCGGTGTCGCGCGCGACGGTGCGCAAAGTGGTGCGCGGACAGGAGACCGAGTTCAGATACGCGCGCGGCGTGCAGCCGGCGCGCAAGCTCGGCGCGTGGATCGCGGTTCTGACCGAGATTCTGGAAGCGGAGGCGAGCCTGCCGAAGCGGGAGCGGCGCTCGACCCAGCGGCTATTCGAGGAGTTGCGCGGGCGCGGCTATGACGGCGCTCATGACAGCGTGCATCGGTTCGTCAAGGCTTGGCGGGACGAACGAGCACGGGTTCCCGCGCATGCCTATGTGCCGCTGAGCTTTGCACCGGGTGAGGCCTATCAGTTCGACTGGAGCCACGAGACGATCACGCTTCAGGGTCTGCCGCTGACGATCAAGGCGGCGCACATGAAGCTGTCGCACAGCCGCATGCCGTTCGTGCGCGCCTATTTCCGCGAGACCCAGGAACTGGTG
>DASRLO010000120.1:0-33104 GCA_035648415.1 Allostellaceae bacterium | reverse complement strand
CCGCCTGGCCCGCCCTCGGCCAGCTCCGACCAGGACTTCATCAATCAGGCGATGGGCATGGGCGCATCCGAGATCGGCATGGGCCGGCTGGCCCGCGGCAAGGCCGCCTCGAAGGCCGTCAAGGCGCTTGCCGCTCGCATGGTCATGGATCACATGCAGGCGAACCATCGTCTGGCGGTGCTCGCCAAACGTCTCAAGATCGAGGCGTCGCCGACCCCCGATCAGCCCCCGCCGGACCTCCTGACCGCTAGCGGCCCCGATTTCGACAAGGCCTATATCAGCCTGGTGACCAAGGCCCATCAGGACATGATCGCGCTGTTCGAAAGCGAGGCGCAGAACGGGCAGGATACGCACCTGAAGCGCTATGCCAAAAGCATGCTGCCGGTGCTGCACCGCCATCAGCACGAGGCGGAAACGATCGGGCAAAAGCTCGGCGTATAGCCGTGGCGACCGGCGAAACGCCGCGCCTCACGCCGGCGCGGCGCGCCGAGCACGCCTCGCGCGACAAGCGGCTCGCCGAGGCGCTGCGCGAGAACCTGCGCCGCCGCAAGGAGCAAGCCCGGGCCCGCGACACCGAGCCCGGGCCGGAAGCCGAAGAGCGCGCCGCCGCCAACCCGCGGGGTTGAGCGGCGCCACGCGCTCCAGTACAAGCTTGGACGTAATCTTTGCGGGAGAGAAACGGCCGATCACCACCGCGCCGCGTTTGTTCTCGAACCGGCGCAGGGAGCCGTGGGCATGGATAAAATCGTCATCCGCGGGGGTCTGCCGCTGGCCGGCACGATACCGATCGCCGGCGCGAAAAACGCCGCGCTGCCGCTGATGGCCGCCTGCCTCCTCACCGATGAGCCGCTGGTTCTCGGCAATTTGCCGGATCTCGCCGATATCAAGACGATGTCCGCCCTCTTGGAGCAGCATGGCGTGTCGGTGACGCCCGGCGGCGCGGGTCAGGTGCTGCCGCCGCGCGTCCTCGAATTGTCGGCGCGGCAAATCACCTCGACCACCGCACCCTACGATCTGGTGCGCCAGATGCGCGCGTCGTTCCTGGTGCTTGGGCCGCTCGTCGCCCGTTGCGGCGAGGCGCGGGTGTCGCTGCCGGGCGGCGACGAGATCGGGGTGCGCCCGGTCGATCTGCACATCAAAGGGCTGCAGCGCTTGGGCGCCGAGGTCGAGCTGTCCAGCGGGTATATCGAGGCGCGGGCGCCGAACGGGCTGAAGGGCGCCGAGATCGCCTTTCCCAGCGTCTCGGTCGGCGCGACCGAGCACATGTTGATGGCGGCGGCGCTCGCGGAGGGCGAAAGCGTGCTGATCAATGCCGCGCGCGAGCCCGAGATCACCGACCTCGCCACCTGCCTCAACGCGATGGGCGCGCGGATCGAAGGCATCGGCAGCGACCGGCTGACCGTGCGCGGCGTGTCCCGCCTACACGGCGCCCGCCACACCGTGATCCCCGACCGCATCGAGACCGGGACTTATGTGATGGCGGTGGCGGCGGCCGGCGGTGAAGTCCACCTCGCCGGCGCGCGGCTCGACCATATCGAGGCGGTGGCGCGGGTGCTCGAAACCGCCGATATCCGGATGCGCGAGGCCGATGGCGGCATTCTCGTGCGGCGCAGCACCGGCCGGATCGACGGGGTCGATGTGATGACCGAGCCGTATCCCGGCTTTCCGACCGATCTGCAAGCGCAGGTCATGGCGCTGATGACGATCGCCGACGGCGCGGCGATGATTACCGAGACGATTTTCGAGAACCGCTTCATGCACGTGCCCGAGCTGATGCGGCTGGGCGCCAACATCAACGTGCAGGGGCCGTCCGCCCTGGTGCGCGGCGTCAAGCGGCTGGCCGGCGCGCCGGTGATGGCGACCGACCTTCGGGCGTCGGTGTCGCTGGTCATCGCCGGGCTGGTCGCCGAGGGCGAGACGGCGATCAACGGCGTCCACCATCTCGACCGCGGCTACGAGCGGCTCGAGGAAAAGCTCGCCGCCTGCGGCGCGCGGATCGAACGGGTGCGCGGTGGCGCCTGACGGATCGCTGAAGCTGCGCGCCGAGGATGCCGACGATCTCGCGGTGATCTCGGCCGTCGTGCAGGATGCGCTGATCTCGGTCAAGGACTTGACCTACGATCGCGCGGCGCGAAGTTTTATGGTGGTCGCCAACCGGTTCCGCTGGGAAGGCCAGATGCCAAATTCCCCCGATGGCGGCGCGGGGCGATCGGCCGCGTTCGAGCGGACGTTGTGCGCGGTGAGGTTTGGCGAGGTCGACCGGGCGAGCTATCGCGGCTTCCGGCGTCGCGACGATGACCGCATCCTGTCGCTGCTGACGATCCGGCCCGGCGTAAAAGGCGGCACGATCGACCTCGAATTCTCGGGCGGCGCGACGGTGCGGCTGGAGATTTCCGCCATCCGCGTCCGCGCGAGCGATGTCGGCGATCCGTGGCCCACCGCCTGGCAGCCCGACCACGACGCTGGCGAGCGGCCATGACCGGGCCTCGCATGCCCGGATCCGGCGGCGAGACGCTGGTCATGGCGCTCCCCAACGGCCGCATCCTCGCCGAGGTGATGCCGCTGTTGCGCGGCATCGGCATCGAGCCCGAGCCGGCCTTTGACGACCCGAACGCGCGGCAGCTGCGCTTTGCGACCTCGCTGCCCGGCATCGACATCATTCGCGTGCGCAGTTTCGACGTCGCAACCTTTGTCGCGTTCGGCGCGGCGCAGCTCGGCGTCGCCGGCAACGACGTGCTGATGGAATTCGACTATTCGGAGATCTACGCGCCGCTCGACCTCGATATCGGGCATTGCCGGATGATGGTCGCGGCGTCCGCGGATTGGGTCGGGCAGGAAGACCCGCGCACCTGGAGCCATATCCGCGTCGGCACCAAATATCCCGAGGTCACGCGCCGCCATTTCGCCGCGCGCGGTGTCCAGGCCGAGTGCATCAAGCTCAACGGCGCGGTCGAGCTGGCGCCGGCGCTGGGCCTGTGCCGGCACATCGTCGATTTGGTGCAGACCGGCACGACGCTGAAGGCCAACGGCCTCGTCGAGATCGAGCACATCGCCGACATCACTTCACGGCTGATCGTCAACCGGCCGGCGCTAAAGACGCGGCCCGAGGAGGTCGGCACCTGGATCGACGCGCTGCGCGAGGCGACCGCGGCGATGAAGGAAACCGCCGCGGTGCCGGCGTAAAGCCCGGTCCCGATGGCGGTTACCCTTTCAACGCGCGACAAAGATTTTGAGACGGCCTTCGCCGCGCTGCTCGGCGTCAAGCGCCAGACGGATGCCGATGTCGATGGCGCAGTCGCCGCGATCATCGATGACGTGGCGAGGCGCGGCGACGCGGCCCTCGTCGACTACACCGCGCGCTTCGAGCGGGTGACCCTTGGGCCGACGCAGCTCCGCGTGTCGCCCCATGAAATCGCCGAGACCGCGGCCAACGCGCCGGGCGAGACGGTCGCCGCGTTGCGCTTCGCCGCCGAGCGGATCGAGAGCTTCCACCGCAAGCAATTGCCGCAATCGATCGACTATGTCGATGGCGTTGGGGTGCGGCTCGGCATGCGGTGGCGACCGCTGGCGAGCGCCGGCCTCTATGTGCCCGGCGGCACCGCCGCCTATCCCTCCTCGGTGCTGATGAACGCGATCCCGGCGAAGGTCGCCGGGGTCGGGCGGCTGGTGATGGTGGTGCCGACGCCGGACGGCGTGCTGAACCCCCTGGTGATGGCGGCGGCAAATCTCGTCGGCATCGATGAGCTCTACCGCGTCGGTGGGGCCCAGGCGGTCGCGGCGCTGGCCTACGGCACCGCGACGATCGCGCCGGTCGACAAGATCGTCGGCCCCGGCAATGCCTACGTGGCGGCCGCCAAGCGCCGCGTTTTCGGCCGCGTCGGCATCGACATGATCGCCGGCCCGTCGGAGATTCTCGTCGTCGCCGACAATCGCAACGATCCCGCCTGGATCGCCGCCGATCTGCTCTCGCAGGCCGAGCACGATGCGTCGGCCCAGGCGATCCTCATCACCGACGATGCCGAATTCGCGGCGACGGTGACCAAGGCCATCGACCATCATCTATCGATCCTGCCGCGCGCCGCGATCGCGCGCGAAAGCTGGGACAGAAACGGCGCGATCATCACCGTCGCCGATTGGGGCGAGGCGGTTGCCCTCGTCGACCGCATCGCGCCCGAGCACCTCGAACTGGCGCTCGACGATGCCGAGGGTTTGGCGCAGAGGGTGAGCCATGCCGGCGCGATCTTCCTCGGCCGCTACGCGCCGGAAGCGATCGGCGACTATATCGCCGGCCCCAACCATGTGCTGCCGACCGCGCGCAGCGCGCGGTTCGCCTCCGGCCTTAGCGTCTTCGATTTCCTCAAGCGCACGACGCTCGTCGGCTGCGACGCCGCTGGGCTGGCGGCGCTCGCCCCGGCGGCGATCCTCCTCGCCGAGGCCGAGGGGCTCGACGCGCACGCGCTGTCGCTGTCGATCCGGCTGAATCGTCAGGCCCCCGGGCGATGAACGCCCAGCGCATCGCCGCGATCACCCTCGACGAGCGCAGCGTCGTGCGGCGCAGCGCCGAGATCGAGAGCGAGCGCGCCGCCGCGATCTCCGATCTGCTGCACGAAAACAGCTTCGCGCCGGCGTCGGGTCGGACCGGGCCGTTCGCGCTGCATCTCGCGGTCGAGGAAAACCGGCTGCTGATCGACATCAACGATGTCGGCGAGACCAGCGAGACGATCCAGATCGGGCTCGGCCCGTTCCGCCGCATCGTCAAGGACTACTTCGTGATTTGCGAGAGCTATTACGACGCGGTGCGCCGCCAGAACCTGGCGCAGGTCGAGGCGATCGACGCCGGTCGGCGCGCCTTGCACAACGAAGGCTCGGACCTCTTGATCGAGCGGCTCGCCGACAAGGTCGCGCTCGACCACGACACCGGCAGGCGCCTCTTCACGCTGATCTGCGTGCTGCATTTGCGGGCTTGAGCGTCGGCCGCGTAGCGGCATCGATTTTCACCACGGAGGCACGGAGGGCACTGAGGGTCCTTTCCCGGCTTCCCTCTCCGTGCCCTCCGTGCCACCGTGGTGAGCCTTATGGCGCTGCGCGCCGTTGTGCAGCCCCTCGGGCGGGAAGCGGACCCGCGCCACTTCCGCGCAAGCGGCGCATGATCTAGCTTCGCGCGATGTCCATCCTGGTGCTCGCCTCCGCCTCGCCGCGCCGGCTCGAATTGCTGCGCCAGATCGGCATCGTCCCCGACCGGGTCGATCCCGCCGAGATCGACGAGACGCCCCTGCCGCGCGAATTGCCGGCGGCTCACGTCATGCGCCTCGCGCGCGCCAAGGCCGCGGCGGTGCGGCCGCGCCATCCCGGGGCTTTCATCCTCGCCGCCGACACGGTCGTCGCCTGCGGCCGGCGCATCCTCGGCAAGCCCGCGGACGAGAAGACCGCGCACCGGTTTCTCGAACTGCTCTCCGGCCGACGGCATCGCGTCTACGGCGCTATCGCGGTCATCGAGCCGGGCGGCCGGATTGCCACCCGGCGAGTGGTCAGCCAAGTCGGGTTCAAGCGGCTCAGCGACGGCGAGCTTCAAGCCTATCTCGCGATCGGCGAATGGCGCGGCAAGGCCGGCGCCTATGCGATCCAGGGCCGCGCCGCGACACTGGTGTCGTGGATGCAGGGCTCGTACTCGAATGTCGTCGGTCTGCCGCTGTTCGAGACCGCTCAACTTTTGGCCGGCCTCGGCTATCGCGCGCCATGTCCGGCGAGTTGCTGACCGCCGATTTGCTGATTTCCGCCGGCCCGGGCGAATGGCGCGCCGCCTGGGTCGAGGCGGACGAGGCGAGCGAGCTTTATGTCGAGCGCGGCGACACCAAGCCGGCCGGCAGCATCCATTTCGGCCGGGTGGTTCGCGTCGTCCCGGCACTTGAGGCGGCATTGGTCGATATCGGCGACGAGCGGCCCGCGTTCCTGCCGCTGCGCGACGTACCGCAGGGCATCAAGGCCGAGCAAGGCGCGCGGCTCATCGTCGAAGTGCGGCGCGAGGCGTGGCAGGACAAGGCGCCGCGCCTGACGGCAAAGCTCGCGCCACGCGAACCCCCTGCCCTCGCCGCTCCGCCGGCGCAGCTTTTCCCGCCGCCCGGGCTCGCCGCCGCGCTGGCGCTACGCCTGCCGGGCATGCCGGCGAGAATCCTCACCGATGACCTGGCCGCCCTCGCCCCGCTGCGCGGCGTCTTTCAGGGGCCCGAAATCCGGCAATGCGCCGCCGCCGATTGGCCGATCGACTTCGACGCCGCGTTCGAGGCCGCGCTGTCGCCGAGCCTCGCGCTCCCTGGCGGCGGCAGCGTGCATATCGAGGAAACGCGTACCGCGACGCTGATCGATGTCGATACCGGAACCCCCGAAAGCGGCTCCGCCGAACGCGCCGCGCTCGCCGCCAACCGTGTCGCCGCCGGGTTGATCGCGAAGCAACTGAGGCTGCGCAATATCGGTGGCGCGGTGGTCATCGACTTCGTCGGGCTCGCCGGAAATGTCGGGCGGCGCGGCGCACGCGAACCGGTGCGCCAGGCGCTCGAAGCCGCCCTCGCGGGCGATCCGGCACAGCCGCAACTGCTCGGCTGGACGCGGCTCGACCATATCGAGCTGCTGCGGCCGCGGCGCGGACGCTCGCTCGCGGACGCCCTGCTCGAACCGCGAAGCCGGGCGAAACAGCCGGTCGCGCTCGCGCACGAGGCGCTGCGCCGGCTGCTGCAGGAGACGCGCGCGAGTCCCGCGGCGAACTGGCGGCTGAGAGTTTCCCCCGCCGTCGGCGCGGCATTGCAGGGAGCAGCGGCGGCGGCGTTGCGGGCGCTCGAAACCCGGCTTGGCCGCCGCATCGCGATCGACGTCGCGCCGGATAATCAGCCGGGGCTCGCCGGTTTTGACATCGTGCCGCTGTAGACCCATATCGCCACGATGAGCCCGAACGACAATCCCGGCCTGCCGCCCGCCGCGGCCTGTCCGATTTGCGGCAAGCCGGCGGCGGCGCGAGACCATCGCCCATTCTGTTCCGCGCGCTGCCGCAACATCGACCTCGGCCGCTGGCTCAAGGGAAGCTACCGTGTCGAAACCGAGGATGGCCCAGAGGGCAGCTTGGACGAAGAGGGTTAACGCAGCGCGGCGCCCCAGCCGAGCCGGACGCGGCCGAGCGCCATCGCGACCGCGGCTTGCGTCGGCTCGACGACCGGGATGTGCAGCGCCGCCTCGAGCTCGTCGCGGTAGCGCGCCATCCCGGCGCAGCCCATCACCAGCACGTCGGCGCCATGCGCATCGCGCAGCTGGCGGCCGACATCGCTCATCCGCGCCATCGTCAGCCGCGCGTCGCCGAGTTCGGCGACGCCGAGACCGATCGGCAAGTCAGCGGCGAGCCGGCTGCCCACGCCCATCGCGCCGGCATAGCGCAAATGCCGCGGCACCGATTTGGCGAGGATCGAAATGACGCCAAACCGGTGGCCCAAGGTCAGCGCGGTCAGGATGCCGCATTCGGCGATGCCGAGCACCGGCTTCGCCGTCGCCTCCCGCGCCGAATAAAGCCCCGGGTCGCTGAAGCAGGCGATGACAAAGGCGCTCGCTAAATTGTCCTGGGCCGCGATCGTGCGGCACAAAGGCTCGATCACCGAATCGGCATCGTGCTGGCTTTCGATCCCTGGCGGGCCTTCGTGCAGCGTCTGGCAGACGATTTGCGGACCGCCGGCGAGGCGCAGCGTCTCGACCGCGGCGTCGATCGCCGCGGTCACCGCTTCGGTCGAATTCGGATTGATGACGATAATCGGCGCAGTGTCGGGTTCCACGGCATTGTTCTCCGCGTGCCGGACGAGCCTACCGCACCTGGCGTCGTGCGAAAATCCGCCTCAGATGCCGCCAGCGCACCACGCGGCGCGCCTCGGCCTCACGCTGCGAGTGGAAAATGCAGGCTTCGTGGCAATCGCGGTTGCGGCAATGGCCGGTTCCCGGCACCCAGGCGCAAATCTGCGCCCACCGCGCCGCATCGGGCTCGGCGGCAAGGTTCTCCATACGCGATACTGGACCGCGAGAGCCGGTCTCGAAACTGGCCATAAACAACCCAATGATCCTCGTATGGAATTAATTATCGCCGATTTACTTCTATTGCCAAGCCCTTTTCCCGCTCGTTAACCTAGATTGGCCCCATCGCGTAGATCACCATTCCGAGCAATTCGGCCGGGTCGTCGGGGCGCGGCTCGTAGGCGATCGGCGCGTCGCGCGGCGCCAGCGAAAGCACGCGCTCGGCGAGACCGGGCCGGCTCGACGCGGCGCTTTGCACGAGGGCGTTGCGCGGGATCAGTCGGCTTCGCGTCCGGGTGATCAGCACGAGGTCGCCGACGATGTTGCGGTCGAGGATGCCGTAAAGGATTTCGTGCGTGGTTCGCCTCTCGCGTTCGCCGGCCGGCTCGAGGAAGAACCGGACCAGGACCTTGGCGCCCGCCGGCACGGAGGCGCGGGATGGCGTAAGCCGGCGCACGAAAAGAATCGTGCCGCGCTCGAAATCGAGATCGGCGCTGTCGTCGAAGATTTCTGCCGCGAAAGAACTTTCGGCGTCGGCCAGGCGGCGGGGCTGCAGGCGCTCGTGCGGTTCGGGCAAATCATGCCGCGCTGGGCGCCCTTCCGACTCGGCGGCGGCGACCGCTAGAATCAACGGCACTGACAAGCCCGACATTCCCGCCAGCAAATCGCCGACCGCACAACCGAGCGGCCTGCGAAGACGCTCGGCGGTGTCGGCATTGATGCGCTTGTCGCCCCGCTCCAGCGCGCCATAGTAGGCGCCGCTGATACCGGCTGCCGAGGCCAGTGCCTGCTGCGACAGGCCGCTCTGCCGGCGCAACGCGCGCAACCCGTTCGGATAGCGGCGCGCGCCGGTTATGATCGGAGGTCGGCCCCGGCTGCGCATCTGCGAATTCTCGCCGATTGCAATTAGCGGCGATCATAAAGACTGGTGTTATAAAAAGTAATTACTTCTAATAGAATTTTATTGATCATCTCCAGCGCGTGACATTCCCGCCATATGCATGGGGTGGCGCTTGCGGTAATTGTCCGTCATGGCGGTCTCGCTGGCGGCAACGGAATACGGTGACGGCAAGCCGGTCGCGATCCTGCACGGGCTGTTCGGCGCCGGGCGAAACTGGGCCGGCATCGCCCGCCGTCTCGCCACCCGCTGTCGCGTCATCGTCTTCGACCTGCGCAACCACGGCGAATCCGCCTGGGCCGATACCATGGACTACGCCGAGATGGCCGAGGACATCCGCGCGGGAATGGCGGCGCGCGGCCATCGTAGCTATGCGCTCATCGGCCACAGCATGGGCGGCAAGGTGGCGATGGCGGCGGCGTTGGCGGACGCTGCCGCGATCGACCGGCTCATCGTTGTCGATGTCGCGCCGGTCGCCTACTCCATTCCGTACCAGGCCTATGTGCAGGCGATGCGCCGGCTCGATCTCGCGACGCTCGCGCGGCGCGGCGATGCCGACGGGCGACTTGCCGACGCGATCCCTGATCGGGCCGAGCGCAACTTCTTGCTGCAAAGCCTGCTTTTCGACGGTTGCGGGGCCCGCTGGCAACTCAACCTCGCGGCGCTCGGCGCCGCGATGCCGATGCTCGCCGGTTTCCCGGCATTGCCGCCCGCCAAGATTTACGAGGGGCCGGCTCTCTTCATCGCCGGTGGAAAATCGAGCTATTTGCGTCCCGAACACGAAGCGGCCGTGCGGAGCCGGTTTCCCAACGCGCGGCTGGCCCGGATCGACGAGGCTGGGCATTGGGTCCATGTCGAACGCAGCGACGCCTTCCTTTCGCTGGCAGAAGCATTTCTTGCTTGCTGATCACGGCGAAACAATCGATCTGCGATGCGGATTGATTTCGCCGTCGTTTCGCGTTGACATGTCAAGCACAGGGTCGCGCGCGGCGTTGCGCTCAAGGCAACGCCTCAGTGCGCGGGGGTTTGGGGCTTTATGTCGAGGATGACAGGCTTCGCCGCGGCGTTTGCCTTGGCGCTGATCGGGCTACCCCGACCGGGCAGCGCGGCGGACGCCGTTGCCCTGCAACTCAGCGGGCCGGTGCAGTTTGAATTCGCCGGCTACTACGCGGCGTTATGGCAAGGGTTCTATCGGGATGCGGGGCTCGACGTAACGATCCGCCCGAGCGGTCTCAAACCGCAAACCACGCTCGATGCCGCGCGCGAGGTCGCCGAAGGCCGCGCGCAATTCGGCATCGGCACGATGCAGCTCGTGATCCGCCACGCCCAGGGCCTGCCGGTTTTGCTGGTGGCGCCGATCTTCCAGCAGAGCGGCGCCGCGATCTACTACCGTGCCGACAGCGATTTTTCCTCGCCCGCAGCGCTGGTCAACGCGCGGCTGGGGCGGCTGGCGGCGAGCGACATCCTCGACATCGAACTCGCGACGGCGCTGCGCGGCGAGGGGATCGATCCCGCAAAAATAAAATCTCTGACGATCGACGCCAACCAGATCGTGCCCGCGCTCGCCGACCACTCGATCGATGCGGCGGTGGGCTCGGCCTGGATCGTGCCGTGGCAGGCGCATGAGCGCGGCATCGTCCTCAAATCGTTCAATCCGGCGAATTACCGGGTCGAATATTACGGCGACAGCCTGTTCACTATGCAGCGCTTCGCGGCTGCGGAGCCGGAAACTGTCGGCCGCTTTCGCGCCGCCTCGCTGAAGGGCTGGGAATTCGCGCTGCAGCACCCCAACGAGGTCATCGCGCGGCTCCTCGCCGAGAAAGCGCCGGAGGCCCCGGTCGCCGATATGAACGGGTTCGACCGCTATCAGGCCGACGTGGCGCGCCGCCTGGCGCGCTATCCCGACATCCCGCTCGGCTATTCGAACGCCGATCGCTGGACCCAGATCGAGGCCGGCATGATCGGCGCCGGCGCGTTGGAGCGCGGCGCCGATCTGACCGGGTTCGTCGACAGCAGCGCGGCGGCGGAACCGGCGCAGGACGCCGGGGGGACGCCGCTCGGCTCGCTTGCCGCCGCGCTCGCACTCGGCCTCGTGGCGATCACGGCCGCGATTTTGTTCAGCCTGCAGTTCTGGCGCCGCCGCGCCCAAGGGCGGGCCGCGCGGGTCGAGTCCTCGCCACGCCCGGACCCGGCGCCGTTCCCGGTCTTGGCGCTCCGCCGGGCACCGCCGATCCCGCCTTTACCGCCTTTACCCTCGCCGACCGACCTCAATGCCGTGCTGGCGCCGCTCGAACGCCGGGTCCGCCAGCGGGTGCGCGGCAAGGTCCGTTTCCGCTTTTCGCTGCTCCCGGAATTGTGGCGCTGCCGCACCGACGGCGGCGCGGTGGCCGCGGCCGTGCTCGACCTTGTCGGCTCCGCCACCGCGGCAATGGACGCCGACGGCGCGCTCATCGTCGGCACCCGCAACTTCGCCTTCGACGAAGCGAATATCGACGATTATCCCGGCGGCCGACTCGGTCAGTTCGCCCGGATCACGGTGCGGGACAACGGCCCGGGACTGACCGACGCGCAGTTCGAACAGATCGCCGATCCGGCCGCGACCACGCGGCCGGCGGTTGCCCGCGCGGCGGCGGTCATGGAGAAGCTCGGCGGCTTTATGCGGGTCGAAAGCGCCGAGGGGATCGGCACCGCCGTGCATCTCTATTTCGCCCGCGTCGCCGACACTGCTGAAGCGCCGCGCGCCAATGCCGAAAAATCGCCGAAACCGGCGGCTCAAGTCGCCGAATAGGCACGCCGGGAGCGGCGCGCGGCGCGGCGCCATGGCTTCTCGGCGCGCGGCGGGCAAGCGAGCCTGAAACCCTCGCCGTCGAGCGTCAGATAAATCGGCTGGCGCCCCGCGGCGCTCCGCGGGGCGTCTTGCCAGGGCGCTTCAATCGCTCTCCTTCGCGACGTTGCGCAGATAGGCGCCGTAGCCGTTCTTGTCGAAACGCACCGCGAGCCGCAGCAGATCCTCGGTCGCGATGTAGCCTTTGCGCCAGGCGATCTCCTCGAGGCAGGCGATCTTCCAGCCCTGGCGGTGTTCGATGGTGCGCACGAACTCGGCGGCTTCGAGCAGCGAATCGTGCGTCCCGGTGTCGAACCAGGCGAAGCCGCGGCCGAGCCGCTGCACGGAGAGCGCGTCGGCCTCCAGATAGGCACGATTGACGTCGGTGATCTCGATCTCGCCGCGCGCCGAAGGCCGCACCGCGGCGGCGATGTCGACCACCTTGTTGTCGTAGAAATAAAGCCCGGTCACCGCCCAGTTCGAGCGCGGCTCGGCCGGCTTCTCCTCGATGCTGGTCGCCCGCCCGTCCGGGTCGAAGGCGACGATGCCGTAGCGCTCCGGGTCGGTGACCTGGTAGGCGAAGACCGTGGCCCCCGCCGCGCGCTCGGCCGCATTCTCCAGCACCGTGCCGAGCCCCGCGCCGTAAAGCATATTGTCGCCGAGCACCAGCGCCACGCGGTCGTCGCCGATGAACTCGCGGCCGACGATGAAGGCGTCGGCGAGGCCGCGCGGCTCGGATTGCACGGCGTAGCTGATCGAAAGGCCCCAAGCCGCGCCGTCGCCGAGCACGATCCGGAACTGCGCCTGATCGTGCGGCGTGGTGATGACGAGGATGTCGCGGATGCCGGAGAGCATCAAAATCGACAGCGGGTAGTAGATCAGCGGCTTGTCGTAGACCGGCAGCAGCTGCTTGCTGATCGCCAGGGTGATCGGGTAGAGCCGCGTGCCGAGCCCGCCGGCGAGGACGATGCCCTTCATCGGGTCGCCCCTGCCGCGACCGGCCGAGGCAGTGCGGCGACGATTTCGTCGAGGCAGGCCGCCAACGATGTCCGCCAGAGCGGCGCGGCGATCCCGTAGACCCGCCCGATCTTGCCGCAATCGAGCACCGAATTGCGCGGCCGCGACGCCGGTGTCGGGTAGGCCTCGGTGGCGATCGGCTCGACGGACCGCGGCGTCTTCAGCCCACGCTCCGCGGCGCGGTTGAAGATTTCCCGGGCAAATCCATGCCAGGTCGTCGTCCCGCCGCCGCAGAAATGGAAGGTGCCGAAGCCCCCCCGGTCGATATCCGCGCGCCCCTCGGCGATGGCCGCGCAGATGCCGATCGCGGCACCGGCGAGATCGGCGGCCGCGGTCGGCGAGCCGTGCTGATCGTCGACGATGGTCAGCGTGTCGCGTTCCGCGCCGAGCCGCAGCATCGTCTTGACGAAATTGCGCCCGACCGGAGCGTAGACCCAGGCGGTGCGGACGATGACATGGCGGTCGAGCCGGGCGCGCACGGCCACCTCGCCCGCCGCCTTGCTCGCGCCATAGACCGACAGCGGATTGATCGCGTCGTCCTCTCCATAAGGACCCAACTTGCCGCCGTCGAAAACATAGTCGGTCGAGACGTGAAGGAGCGCGGCGCCGATTTCGCGGCAGCCATCGGCGAGCGCCGCCGGCCCGTCGCGATTGACGACGAACGCGGTCGCGCAGTCGGATTCGGCGGCGTCGACCGCGGTATAGGCGGCGGCGTTGACGACGATATGCGGACGCGCCGCCGTTACAATCTCCCGCGCCGCGTCCGGGTGCGCGAGGTCGAGTTGCGCGCGATCGAGGAAATCGACGGTGAAACCCGCTGGCCATGCGGCGCGGCGCAGCTCGTGCGCCATCTGACCAGTGCGGCCGACAATCAAAACCTTCGTGCGCGTGGAATTCACGCAATCATCCCCACTGCGACAGGCGGCCCGAAAGTATCGCCACTGAAAAAGAATTTCAGTTTGATACGTTAAATCACCCGATCAGAGCCGATCTTTTGCCCCGAAGCGCCGCCGGGCGAAGCTATCGCGGAAGCGGCCGCCGCTCAATAGCCCCGCGCCCGGTCGACGATGTTGAGCAGCTTCTGTCCGCTCTCCAACCGCCTGATGTTCTCGACGACGTCGCGCGCCGCGATTTCGGGCACCGCGATCGAGCCGATATGCGGCACGACCAGGACCTGCTCCATCGTCCAGAACGGATGATCGGCCGGCAGCGGCTCGGTCTCGAACACGTCGAGCGTCGCCTCGGCGATCTGACCGTCCTCCAGCGCACCGAGCAGCGCCGCCTCGTCGACCGTGCCGCCGCGACCGCAATTAACCAGCTTGGCGCCGCGCGGCAGCAGGTACAGCACCTCACGGTTGACGACGTGCCGAGTCTCGCGGGTCAGCGGCAGCAGGCATACGAGGATCTCGGTGCGTGCGAGAAACGGCGCGAGGCCGGCGGCGCCGTTAAAAATCTCGACGCCGTCGATCGTGCGCGGCGAGCGGCCCCAGCCCGCCACCGGAAAGCCGACGGCCGCCAGCATCCGCGCCGCGGCTCCGCCCAGCATCCCGATCCCCATGACCCCGACCGGACAGTCGTAGGAGGCACGGGGCAGCACGTATTCCCAGCGGCGCTCGCGCTGCTGGCGCTCGTAGCGGGCGATGCCGCGATAGTGGCGCAACACGGCGAAGGTGACGAACTGCGCCATCATCCGCGCCATCACCTCGTCGCCGAGCCGGGCGACCGGAATGTGCGGCGGGATCGTCGCGTCGGCGAGGATCGGGTCGACCCCGGCGCCGAGGTTAGTGATGAGCTTGAGGTTCGGCAGCGACGCGAGCTCGCCCGGCGGCGCCTTCCACACCAGCGCCGTCTCGATATCGGCCGGGTCGCCGAGCTCGGGCGAGACCCGGACATCGAGTTCCGGCATCGCCGCCTTCAGCGCCGCCGACCACGCCATCGGATCGTCCAGGCGGCTGGAAAACAACAGAGCGCCGGCCATCGCGATCTCCGCAGAAAATTCGCCTCCACCGGGCTTGACCCGGAGGTCTACAAATAGTCAGAAACAATTCGTGGATGACCGTCAAGCCTGGCCAAGTGAATTAACAGTCCCTTCTACTGGATGAGCGGATTTTGATGATCCTCACCCCGATCCTGCGCGACGAACTCAACGCCGCGCTGGACCGTTTCGCGGCGGGTTTGGCGACGCCGGAGGCGCGCGCTGCCGTGGCGCTGATCCGCGCCACGGCGCCGGACCGGGCCGCGGGCGCCGACGCAGAGCATCATCGGCTGGCGGCGCTCGCTTTCGCCGCGGCGCACACCATGGCGGTGCACCCGCCCGGCACGGCGTGCGCCTACAACTGGGACGGCGCCGCGCTCGACGGGGCGACCGAGGCTTATGTGATCCTGCACGAGGTTGCGCATTACCGGCTGGCGCCGCCCGAGCGGCGGGCGCTGCCCGATTTCGGGCTCGGCCCCGGCCCGGACACGCGCGACCGCGCCGGCGCCGAGCGCGCCGCGCTGCTGCCCCTGCCGAAGCGCGAGGCGGACGAAACGGCGGCCTCGCTGCTCGGCATTCTGTGGGAGGCCCGGCTCGGCCAACCGGCGCTCGCCTCGTTTCTCGACCAGAACTGGCTCGAAGGGCTGGAGCGTTCCGCGGCGGCGCATTTTACCGCGGCGCTCGCCTGCCTCATCGCCGCGAACTTGTGGAGTGAAGGATGAACCGCATCGACCTCCAAGGCCGCGTCGCGATCCGCGCGGTCGTGCCGCCGATGCGCCGGCGGAACAGCGGGCGCATCGAAGCTCCGACCCTGCCGCCAAGCCGTCGCAACCTCCTACATCTTGCGATCGGTGCAGCGAATTACACTTCGACTGGTCTGTGAATCCTTTTCAGCGATTCCAGCCAATGCGGCTATGCTCTAGCCGCACGAGACCGGATAAATGAGCCCCGGCCTTCGCCGGGGTGGTGTTGCGTCAGAGTTCAGCCCCAGCGGTCAGGCCGCCTCCGCCCGCCCGATCGCGGCGGCGCGTTCGGCGAGGCGGCGGATGCGGGGCCAGTCGCCGGCGGCGATCGCGTCGCGCGGCGCCATCCACGAGCCGCCGATCATGGGCACGTTGGGCAGCGCCAGATAGTGCCCGGCTGTGCGTTCGTCGATGCCTTCGGTTGGGCAGAAGGCGATGCCCGGGAACACCGGCGCCAGCGCGCGCAGCAATGCGATGCCGCCCAGCGCCTCGGCCGGAAACAAGTTCATCACGCAAATGCCGAGCGCGCGCGCCGCCATGATCTCGGACGGTGTCGCAACGCCCGGCAGGTAGGGCAGCTCGGTCGCGAGCGCCGCGGCGGCCAGCTCCGGCGTGGTGCCGGGGCTGACCAGGAACCGCGCGCCGGCGCGCACCGCGGCGGCGACATCGGCGGCGCGCAGCAAGGTGCCGGCGCCGACAGTGACCTGCGGCAGTCCGGCGGCGATCGCGGCGATCGACGCCGCCGCCGCCTCGGTGCGGAACGTCACCTCGACGACGCAGAGCCCGCCCTCGCAGAGCGCGCGGGCGAGCGGCACCGCGTCGCGCTCGCGCTCGATCGACAGGACCGGAATGACGGACGCGCCACGAAACAGCGGATGCATCGGAGTGCCCTCCTCACGAGACCGCATTGCCCAATTCTACCCGCGATCGCCCCGCCGTCGCAGCCATGGCAAATTCGCGCCGCTTCCACCCTACCCCGCCGCGAACCGCGATGCGCGGAGCGAGCGTTGGCCAAGCGAATCGGCGGCCTCGCGATCGGCTCATTGACACGCGACGACCGCCGGCGATTTGATCCGGCGCTGCAACGTTCGGAGGGATGAGTGGAAAAGCGCAGGCTCGGCAAGACCGGTCTCGACGTCTCGCTGCTGGGCTTCGGCTGCGGCGCGGTCGGCGGGCTGATGGTGGGGGGTACGCCGGCCGACCAGGAGCGCGCCGTCGCCCGCGCGCTGGAGCTCGGCATCAATTATTTCGACACCGCGGCGCAATACGGCAACGGCCGCTCGGAAGAGAATCTTGGCCGCGTGATCAAATCGCTGAAGCCCGACATCACTGTCGGGACCAAGGCCCGCCTGCCGCCGACCACGGAGCCGGGCCAGATCGGCGCCGGCATCGCCAGCGCGATCGAGGCGAGCCTCAGGCGCCTGCAGCTCGAACGGGTCGACCTCTACCAGTTCCACAACGCGGTCGTGGGTACGACGGGTGGCGGCAGCTTCGCGGTCGAGAGCATGCTCGACGAAGTCGTGCCGGCGTTCGAGAAGCTCGTTCAGCAGGGCAAGATCGGGCATTACGGGATCACCGCCGTCGGCGACACCGCCTCACTGCTGCGGGTGGTGGACGCGCGCGCGTTCGCCACCGCGCAGGTCAGCTTCAACCTGTTGAACCCCAGTCCCGGAGCGGCGGTGCCGGCGGGCTTCCCGGCGCAGGATTACGGCAGCCTCCTGGCGCACACCAAGGCGGCGAACATGGGCGTCATCAACATTCGCGTGCTGGCGGGCGGCGCGCTCAGCGGCAGCGAGGAGCGGCACCGGCTCGGCTCGCCGCCGCCCGACCCGATCGGCTCGGGCAGCAGCTACGCGACCGATGTCGAGCGCGCCCGGCGCTTCATGCCGCTGGTGCGCGAAGGCCACGCCGACAGCCTGATCGAGGCGGCGCTGCGCTACGTCATCGCGCATGACGCGATCTCGACCGTGCTGGTCGGCTATTCGACGATGGAGCACCTGGAAATCGCGGCGCGCTCGATCAATAAGGGGCCATTATCGGCGGCGGCGCTGGCGCGGGTCGCGGAAATCCAGGCGAGCCTAGTGGGCGAGGCGCGATGACGATCATCCCTACCGGCGAAACGCTCGGCGCCACGGTCGAGGGCGTCGACCTCAACCGGACGCTCGACCACCGGACATTCGGCGAAATCCTGCGCGCGCTCGGCGAATACGGCGTGCTGCGGTTTCCGAGCCAGAATCTCGACGCGGCGCGGCAACTGGAGTTTTCGGCGCGGTTCGGCGCGCTGGAGGTCAACGTCGCCGGCGCGTTCCAGGAGCCCGGCCATCCCGAGATCATGATTTTGTCGAACATGACCGAGGCCAACGGGCGGCCGATCGGCGCCAGCGACGCCGGCCAGGACTGGCACACCGACATGTCGTACAGCGAGACGATCGCCTTCGCCAACGTGCTCTACGCGTTGCAGGTGCCGCGCCGCGACGGCAGGCCGCTCGGCGGCACCGAATTCGCCAACGCGCACGCGGCCTATGATGGGCTTCCGGACGATCTGAAATCGCGGCTCGACGGTATGACCGTGCTGCACGATTTCAACAAATTCTGGGACATGATGCTGAAGCGGCCCGGCACCTGGCGCCAACCGCTGACCCAGGAGCAGCGCGACAGAAAGCCGCCGGTCTCCCACCCGATCTTTCTCACCCACCCGATCACCGGGCGCAAGGTGCTTTACGCCAACCCCGGCTACGCGATGCGCATCAACGAATTACCCGAGCGCGAAAGCGACGAGATTTTGGAATTCCTCTTCGATCACCAGCTTCAGGCAAAATACCGCTACGTCCACCGCTGGACTGAGGGCGATGTGCTGCTGTGGGACGATATCGGCACGCTGCACAACGCCCACGCCGATTACGGCCCCGGCGAGCATCGCCTCATCAAGCGCTGCCAGGTGATGGCCGATCGAATCTTCGATCCGGAATTTGTCCGGCAAGCTCTTCAATAATTCGTCAGGGCCGGGCTTGACCCACGGCTGCCCGGCTTAGCTGAAGAGGTGCTCGATAGCCGGTTGGACGGGTTCGGGAGCCTCTTACGCCGCCTGCTCCAAGGTCGGGCGGTCGTCGGCGACGGTGGTGCGGTGCAGTTCGCGCACCTCGTTGGGATCGTAGCGGCGGGCGCGGTGCATCATCGCGCGGTTGTCCCACATCACCAAATCGTCCGCCCGCCACTGGTGCGCGTAGACGAATTGGCGCTGCGTCGCGTGCTCGGTGAGGTCGCGCAGCAGCGCGCGCGCCTCGGGCATCGGCATGCCGCGGATCGCGCCGGCATGCGCCGAGAGGAAGACCGAGCGCCGACCTGAGCCGGGATGCCGGCGCACCAGGCGCTGCGGCACCGGCGGGTTGCGCCGCCGCTCGTCCTCGGTAAAGTCGAAGCCGAGGATGCCGCGCGAGTATTGCTGGCTGTGCTCGCAAACGAGATCGTTGATTTCGGCCTTGGCATCGCCGTCGAGCGCATCGTAGGCGGCGCGCATGTCGGCGAATTCGGTGTTGCCGTCTCCCAAGGGACCTGGCTTGGGCAGCACCCGCGCGTGCAGCAGCGAATACTTCGCCGGCGTCGGCTTGAACGAGCTGTCCGAGTGCCACAGCATGTTGCCGAGGCTGAACAGCCGCCGCCGGTCCTCGCGCGACATGATGCCGTTGTCCCGGCCGAGGTTCGAGACGTCCGCGACTTCCGGCGCGAGGCGCCGGTCCTCGTCGCGCCTTATATCGGCGTTGGCGATCTCCAGCGTGCCGAAATTGCGGCTGAACGCAAGCTGCCGCGCATCGTCGATCTTCTGCTCGTGGAAGACCAGCACGGCGTATTTGTCCATGCCGGCGACGATTTCGCCGACCTGTCCCTGGGTCATCGTCTGGCGCAGATCGATGCCGGAAACCTCGCCGGCAAAGAACGCGCGGTTGACCGGGTCGATCGGGCGGATTGAGAGAGCCATCGCTGCAAAACTCCGCGGTAAGGCACCGCTGAAACGATATCCCCGATGCGTCGGCAAGAGTAGTGTCTCCATCCCTCAGAGGGGGCCGGATGAACCGCCGCAAATTGACGCTGATGCTCGCCGCCGCGGCGGTTGCGCGACCGCCCGCGGCGCGGGCGCAAGAAAAGACGATGCGCGCGATCGGCGTGCTCAGCGTGTTGTCGCCCGAGGCGTCCGAATCGCGTCTGGCCGCCTTTCGCCAGGCATTGAGCGAAGCCGGCTATGTCGAGGGGCAGAGCTTTGCGATGGACTATCGCTGGGCCGAGGGAAATTATGGTCAGCTGTCCGCCTTTGCCACCGAACTTGTCGGCCGCAAGGTCGATCTGATCGTGACGGGCGGACCTCCCGCGGCACGGGCGGCAAAAGATGCAACCTCGACCATCCCGGTCGTTTTCGTCACCGGCGCCGACCCGGTGGCAGCAGGTCTCGTTGTCAGCCTCGCCCGGCCGGGCGGCAACCTCACGGGCATCGCCATTCTTGCCGGCGAGTTGGCGCCCAAGCGCCTCGAGCTGCTTGCCGAGCTGGTTCCAACGGCCAAGACCATCGCCCTGTTGATAAACCCCAACAATGCGACCGACGCCGGCGTCGCCAAAGAGGTTGAGGAAGCGGCGCGCACGAAGGGCTTTCTGCTCCAAATCGTAAAGGCAGCCAGCCAGACGGAGATCGATGCCGTTTTCGCTGCTCTCGGCGAAGCGCATGCCGGAGCGCTTCTCGTCAGCCCCGACTCGTTTTTCACCAGCCGGCGCGAGCAGATCACGGCGCTGGCATTGCGCGCTCGCATTCCCACGATCTACCGGGATCGTCAGTCCGTCATCGCCGGCGGTCTGATCAGTTATGGGATCAACATCGCCGCTGCCTATCGGCAAGCCGGTATTTATGCCGGCAGAATACTGAAAGGCGCCAAGCCGGCCGATCTCGCGGTGCAGCAGCCGACTGAATTCGAGCTGGTCATCAACCTCAAGACTGCGAAGGCGCTCGGCCTCACCGTGCCACCCTCGATCCTCGCCCGCGCCGATGAGGTGATCGAATGAGGCGGCGCGATCTCATCACACTGCTCGGTGGTGCCGCAACGGCGTGGCCGATTGCGGCACGGGCGCAGCAGAAGCGGGTGCCGGTGATCGGTTTCCTGGTCACCTGGGGTTCCAGCCCTCCCAAAGGGTTCTACAAGGGACTGAGCGAAACCGGCTATGTCGAGGGAAAGACCGTCGTGATCGAGGTCCGCTCGGCGGCGGGTCGCTACGATCAACTGCCCGCGTTAGCCGCCGAGTTCGTCGACCGCAAGGTCGATTTGATCGCGACGGGAACCGACCCTGCGGCGCTCGCGGCAAAAGGCGCAACCTCGACAATCCCGATTGTCTTCCTCAGCTGGGACCCGATCACGGAGGGCCTGGTCGCCAGTCTCGCCCGTCCGGGCGGCAATCTCACTGGCGCCAGCGTGATCGACGCCGAATTGACGGGCAAGCGGATCGAACTGCTGTCCGAACTGGTTCCCGAGGCCAGAGTGTTCGCGCTGCTGGTCAACCCAAACAATCCGGATGTCGCGCCGGAGATCCGAAATGCGCAGGACGCGGCACGCGCGAAGGGGGTGGAACTCCATGTCGTAAAGGCCGGCACCGCGGATGAGATCGACGCCGTTTTCGCAACGCTCGTCCGACTACATGCCGGCGGGCTCATCCTCGGCGGCGATCCGTTCCTCAACAGCCGGAAAGAACAGCTGGTGGCGCTGGCATCGCACCATGCCATTCCGGCGATTTACGATTGGAGCGAATTCGCCTCGTCCGGCGGCCTGATCAGCTATGCGCCGAGCTTCGACACTGCCTATCGCCAAGTCGGCATGTACGCGGGAAGGATTCTCAAGGGCGAGAAGCCCGCCGATCTGCCGGTCCAGCAGCCGACCACGGTCGAGCTGGTCATCAACCTCAAGACCGCCAAGGCGCTCGGCCTCAGCGTGCCGCAATCGCTGCTCGCCCGCGCCGATGAGGTGATCGAGTAGGGCGGGAAACATAGTCCCGGCGGGGAAGCGCACCCCGACGCTGTGCTAAGATGCAGCGATGCCGTCGGACGTCGTCGATCTCCGCGATTTCTACCGCACCGCGCTCGGCCAGGTGGCGCGGCGGATGATCCGCCAGGCGGTGCGGCGGGTGTGGCCCGATCTGCGCGGCATGAGCCTTCTCGGCATCGGCTATCCGGCGCCGTACCTGACGGCAGTCTCGCCCGAGAGCGAGCGCGCGGTCGCGTTGATGCCGGCTTCGTTGGGCGTCCTCGCCTGGCCGCCCGACGGCGCCAATCTGGCGACCCTCGCCGACGAGGGGGAATTGCCGTTCGCCGATTTCTCGGTCGACCGGATATTGCTGGTCCATGCGCTCGAAACCAGCGAGCAGGCCGGCCCGATGCTCAAGGAGGTGTGGCGCGTGCTGGCCGGCGGCGGGCGGCTGTTGATCGTCGCGCCGAACCGGCGCGGCATCTGGGCGCGGCTCGACCGCACCCCGTTCGGCTCCGGCCGGCCCTACACGATGTCGCAGCTCTCGCAATTGCTGCGCGACGAGCTCTTCACCCCGGTCGCGACCGCCGCGGCCCTCTTCGTGCCGCCGACCCGCAGCCGCATGGTGCTGCGCTCGGCGCGCGCCTGGGAGCGCATCGGCGTGCGCTGGTTCCCGACCTTCGGCGGCGTCGTGATGGTCGAGGCGACCAAGCAGATCTATGCCAAACCCGTCACCGCCCGCGCGCCGAAACGCCGGCTCGTCTACACCCCGGCGCATTCGGGAATGTAGCGGCTCGCCCTCAGCGACGCCCGGTAGGGGAACGCGCCGGGCCAGTCACCGAATACCGCGGTGTGGCTGACGAGACCGTAACCCGCGCACCAGGTCTGGTGGAGCCGCTAGTTGCGGAGGGAGTTACGCTCGCGGCCGGCGATTTAGCCAGCGGCGGCCGGCGCCACCGCATAGCTGCGCAACGTGGGCACGACCCGCAGCTCCGCCTGCACCCGGCTGACGCCAGGGACGTTCGAAGCCAACGACTTGGCCACCGACACCGCGAACAGCGAGTCGACCGTACCGTCGAGCGTCACTGTCGAGCCCTCGACCAAGACTGAAATTCCCGCTGCATCGACGAACGGGCTCTCGCCGAGCCGCTCTTGGACATCTTCCTGGATCACGCGTGGCTCGCGCTCGATGAACACCCGGCGAGGGTGCTCATGATGTCGCTCCGACGATTGCGCTAACGGGGGACCGGGCGGATTCAAAGGCCCGGGCGGATTCAAAGGCCCGGGCGGATTCAAAGGTTTGGCTGGGCCGGTGGCCGTAGCGGGCGGAGCCTCGTCGGGCTTCTCCGCTATCGCGGGCTCGTCGTCACGCACCTGGCGCGGCAAATCCAACCCGACAAAGTGGCGGTGCTGCGGCGTCGAGGCGGTCTCTTCGCCGCGGCCGAACGAATCAGGGTAGCGGTCTTCGTATTCACCCATTGTCGTCGTCCCGATTAATTAATGGCTTGCCGCCCGCCTCGCGGATCGATCCCCGGTGAGGTTGCAGGTAGCTTGCCCAGCCTAGTTCCAGCGGCCATCGACCCAGATCCACGCGGTCGGGGTCTCCGCCCAGTGGCCCGGCACCCACTGCGCGTCCTCGCGCGGCGCCTCGGTGTACTGTCCCTCGGTCCAGATGTAGGTCTGGCGGACCGGATCCCAATTATAGTTGCCCGGGACCCACACGGTGCGCTGGGTAAAGCCCGGCTGCATATAGGGGTTCGGCGCCATCGGCGGGCCATAGCCCTGGTTCATCGGCTGAGCCCTCGGCTGACCGCTCTGGCCGGCCTGCGGCTGGCCGGTCATGGTCGCGCTCGCATTGGTCGTCATGCTCGGCGCGGGCTGGGCCATCGGCTGCGGCGCCGCCGATTGCGCGTAAACCGCGGCCGGCGCACCCAAAGCGAGCGCCGCGACCGCGGCGGGGAGAACGTATTTGATCATGCTGCCTCCTTCGCGCGCCATCGATTGGGCGCAGCTAGCCGGTGAACAACCCAGGCGGCAGATCATTCCGGGTTTTCGTTCCGTTTGGGCGGAGATGCAACGCTAGGCCGACGGCGCGGCTCGACTATACTTCCGCGAGCCCTGGCGGGTCGTGCCGCCGGGCGGGTAAACCCTGCGCCTCGCGGCCCCGATGCTGCGGCGTGGGAGAATTGGATAGCGTGTCCAGTATCGCGACCACCACCCTCGTCATCGCCGGTTTTTTGGCGCTGGTCAGTCTGGTGCAGCCGGTGGCGGAGCGGCTGCGGCTGCCGTACGCGGTGCTTCTCGCGGTGGTCGGCGTCGCGGTAGGCGGCGTCTCGACTTCCCTCCTTTACTCGCCCGTGATCACGCTGTTCGACGCCATCGTCGCGCCGATCGTGAACCTGCCGTTCGGCGCCGCCGTGTTTCTTGTCGTGTTCCTGCCGATCCTGCTGTTTCACGCCTCGCTGATGATCGACCTGCGCGAGATCGCCGCGGATGCGGCCCCGATCCTGGTGCTGGCGATCGTCGCGGTGTTTGCCGCGGCGGCGGCGATCGGCGTCAGCCTATCGTTCGCCGGGGTGCCGCTGATCGTCGCGCTGCTGCTGGGCGCGATCGTCGCGACGACCGACCCGGCGGCGGTGGTCGCGATCCTCCACGAGGTCGGCGCGCCGCCGCGCCTCACCCGCCTGCTCGAAGGCGAAAGCCTGCTCAACGACGCGGCCGCGATCGTGCTGTTCAGCGTGCTGACGGAGATGCTGGCGAGCGGCGGCGAGGCGCATATCGCCGCCGCGGTCGAACATTTCATCGTGTCGTTTCTCGGCGGCATCCTGCTCGGCGCGATCGGCGGGCGAATTTACGGCGCGATCCTGCCGCTCCTCGGCGGCTCGCGCATGGCCGAGGTGACGCTCGCCGTGGCGCTCCCCTACCTCGTCTATCTGCTGAGCGAGAAGGTCGAGGTCTCCGGTGTCGTCGCGGTCGCCAGCGCCGGCTTGACGGCCGGGACCGTCGCCCGCATCCGTCTGGGGCCGGAGAACTGGGAATATCTCGAGCGGGTCTGGGAGCAATTGGGCTTCTGGGCCAGTTCGCTGATCTTCATCACCGCGTCGGCCGAGGTGCCGCGGTTGTTGGGCGGCATCCACCTCGCGGATCTGTGGCTGCTGTTGATCGCGATCGCGGCGGCCCTCTTGTCGCGCGCCGCGGTGCTGTTCGGCCTCTTTCCGCTGCTGTCGGCCCTCGGTCTCAGCCAGAAAGTCAGCGCCGCCTATAATTTCGCGATCGCCTGGGGCGGGTTGCGCGGCGCGGTGACCCTGGCGCTGGCGCTGTCGGTCACCGAGAACAAAAGCATCGCCCCGGCGATGCGGGACCTTGTCGCCGTGCTGGCCACCGGGTTCGTGCTGTTCACCCTGCTGGTCAACGGGCTGACCTTGCGCCCGCTGATGCACCTGTTGAAGCTCGACCGCCTGTCGCCGCTCGACCAGGCGCTGCGCGACAAGGTCCAGGTGCTGTCGCTGACCGAAGTGCGCGACGCGGTGCGCGAGACGGCGCACGAATATGCGATCAGCCCGTCGGCGACGACCGCCGCCACCGGCCGCTACGACGCGGCGATCGACGAGCTGGCGGCCGACGAGGCCGAGCTCGAAACCGGGATATCGGACCATGACCGGATCGCCATCGGTCTCGTCGCCCTCGCCAACCAGGAGCGGCGCTTCATCCACAGCCACCATACCCAGAACACGGTCTCGGGGCCGGCGATCGAGCGCCTGTTGCGCAACACCAACGCGATCCTCGACGCCGCCAAAGGCGAGGGCCAGGAGGGTTATGAGCGCGCCGCCCGCGCCGCGCTCGGCTTTCCGCGCGGCTTCCGGATCGCCAATTTCCTGCACCGTACGCTCGATATCCAGGGACCGCTGCAGCGCGAGATCTCGATCCGCTTCGAGACCCTGATGGTGCGTCGGCTGGTGCTCGGCAGCCTAATCCGGCTCGCCGGGCGGCGGCTGCGCGCCTTGCTTGGCGAGCCGATCGCCGAGCAGCTGATCGCGGTCGTCGCCGCCCGCGCCGCGGCGACGGCAAGCGCGCTCGACGCGCTGCGGCTGCAATACCCCGACCACGCCGAGACGCTGGAGCGACGGTTCCTGCGCCAATCGGGCCTGCGACTGCTGATCTCGCGCTATAACGATTTGCACGAAGAGGGCCTTATCGGCCGCGAATTGTACGATGATTTGGGCCGCGAGCACGCCGCCGGCCGGCGCCACGCCGGCGATCACCCGCCGCTCGATCTCGGACTTCGTACCGAGGAGCTGATCGGCAAATTCGAGATGTTCTCGGCGCTCGGCCCGGCCGAGATCAAGGCGCTGGCGCGCCGCTTCCGGCCGCGCCTGCTGGTGCCCGACGAGGTCGTCATCCGCACCGGAGATCGCGGCGCCGAGATGTTTCTGCTCTCCTCCGGTGCGGTCGAGGTCATCCTGCCCGACCAGCGGGTGCGGCTCGGCAGCGGCGAATTCTTCGGCGAGATGGCGCTGTTGAGCGAGCGGCGGCGCCAGGCCGACGTCGTCGCGCTCGGCTATTGCCGGGTGCTGGTGCTGAGCGCCGCCGAGCTGCAGCGCTTCCTGCGCGAATACCCCGCCGCCAAGGCCGAGATCGACCGCGTCGCCGCCGCCCGCCAGCGCGAGAACGCCGAGCGCGCGGCGGAGGGTTAGCTTCGGTCTAGCTCCGGCGCGGCGGCTCGATCGGCAAAGTGGCGATGTCGGTCCAGGCGACCGGCGCGCCGGCCTTGGCGGCGGCTTCCGCGGGTGGCAGGCTCGCGTCCCAATGCACCGCCAGGAAGCGGCGCCCGGTGACCTCGGCGGCCGCGTCGGAGACGAGCCAGTTGAGCGGCGCCGCCATCACCGAAGGCTGGATCATCTCCTCGCGCGCATAGCCGGCTTCGAGCGGCACCATGCCGGTATTGGTGACCCCGCCCGGCACCAGCACGTTGACGGTGACGCCGGTGCCGGCGAGGTCCTTCGCCATGATCGCCGAGAACGCTTCGAGCGCCGCCTTGGAGGGGCCGTAGGTCGGCGAGCCGTCGCGGATCATCGTGCCGAGGCTCGTCGTGATGTTGACGATGCGGCCCCATTTCTGCCGCATCATGTCGTGGACCAAGGCACGGCTCAGCGCCATCGGGGCGTTGTTGTGAACCGCGACAAAGAGCTTCCACTGCTCCGGCGTCACCTCCCAGAACTTGATCGGCTGGGCGCGGTTGTCGTTGCGCAAGGTCGCCTGTCCGACCCCGGCATTGTTGACCAGGATGTCGATCGTCCCGAACCGGGCGCGCGTCTTCTCGACGATCCCGACGATCGACTCGTCCTGCGCGAGGTCGGACTCGATCGTCATGAGTTTGGCGCCCAGTTGCCGTTCCTCGGCGGCCTTGGTGAGCTCGGCGAGCCCCGCGGCGGTGCGGTCGACCGCCGCGACCTTCAGTCCCTGGCCGAGCAATCCGCCGACCAGCGACCGGCCGATGCCGCCGGCCGCTCCGGTGACCAGCGCCACCCGTTGCTGTTCGCTCATGGTTTCTTCCCTCGGTCGGTGGCCTAAACGTTGCGACATAGACCCATGCAGGGCAAGCGATTGCGCCGAACTTCCCCGAGGCTCATGCTTTGCAGCGGGATAGCGGGAGAAACGAGATGCACGATATCGTCATTCGCGGCGGCACCGTCCTCGACGGCACTGGCGCCGACGCGGTCACCGGCGATGTGGCGGTCGATGGCGACCGCCTGACGCAAGTCGGCGGCAAGGCCGGGCCGGGCTGGCGCGAGATCGACGCCAACGGCCTCCTCGTCACCCCCGGCTGGGTCGATGTCCACACGCATTACGACGGCCAGGCAACCTGGGACCCGGTGCTTGCGCCGTCGTCGTGGCACGGCGTGACGACGATCCTCTTCGGCAATTGCGGGGTCGGCTTCGCGCCGGTCAGGCGCGAGCACCGCGCCGGCCTCATCGACCTCATGGAGGCGATCGAGGACATCCCCGGCAGCGCGCTCGCCGAGGGCCTCAAATGGGATTGGCAGAGCTTCCCCGAATATCTCGACGCGCTCGACCGCATGCCGCGCACCATCGATATCGGCGCGCAGATCCCGCACCACCCGCTGCGCGTCTTCGTGATGGGCGAGCGCGGCATCAACCGCGAAGCCGCCACCGCCGAAGACATCGCCGAGATGCGGCGGCTGACCGAGGAATCGCTGCGCGCCGGCGCGTTCGGCTTCACCACCTCGCGCACCTATTCGCACAAGACCAATGACGGCGACCTCGTCCCCGGCCATTTCGCCGAGGAGGCGGAGCTTTACGGCATCGGCCAGGCGATGGCCGCGGTCGGCAGCGGCGCCTTCGGCATGAACAGCGATTTTGTCGACGAGGCGGCCGAATTCGCCTGGATGACCCGGCTGTCGAAGGAGACCGGCCGACCGGTGTGGTTCCTCTTGACCGACCGCACCAAGGACCCGGCGCGCTGGAAGCGCCTGATGCAGGGCGTGCACCAGGCGCGCGCCGAGGGCGCCTCGATCACCGCGCAGGTGGCGGGTCGTCCGGTCGGCGTCATCCAGGGCATCGCCGGCTCGTTCAACCCGTTCTCGATCCGCCCGAGCTACCTGCCGCTCGAACGCCTGCCTCCGCAGGAGCGGCTCGAGCGCATGCGCGACCCCGCGCTGCGCCGCCGGCTCCTTTCCGAGGAGCCGTCGGAGCGCCAGCTCGCGCGGCTGTCGCAGGCGCGGCAGAACATGGTCGGCCGCTGGGACAAGATGTTCGTGATGAGCGGCGCCACCCCCGATTACGAGCCGTCGCCCGAGAAGAGCGTCGCCGCCATCGCCGCGCGCGGCAATGCGAGCCCGCAGGAAGTCGCCTACGACTACCTGACCGAGGGGCTCGACCGGTTCCTGTTCTTCCCGATCGTCAACTACACCGACGGCGACCACGCGACGGTGCGCGAGATGCTGACCGACCCCGGCACCTTGTTGGGCCTCAGCGACGGCGGGGCGCATTGCGGCGCGATCGTCGACGCGAGCGTGCCCTCGTTCATGCTCGCCCATTGGGGCCGCGACCGCAGCCGCGGGCCGGGCCTGCCGCTGCCGCAACTGGTCAAGATGCAGACCAGCGAGACCGCCGATTTCTTCGGCTTCAAGGATCGCGGCCGGCTGGCGCCGGGGCTGCGCGCCGACGTCAACCTGATCGATTTCGACGGGCTGCGGCTGCACCAACCGGAGGTCGTGCACGACCTGCCGGCCGGCGGGCGCCGGCTGGTGCAGCGGGTCGACGGCTACCGCGCGACCTTGGTCGCCGGCATGCCGGTGTTCGAGAACGGCGAGGAGACCGGCGCTCGCCCCGGGCGGCTGGTCCGCGCCGGCCGGTAGCGCCGAACACAGCAAAAAGGCCGGTTGGGCAGCCCAACCGGCCTTCTTTACGTGGTGAGGCTACAGGTTAGAGCGGCCGCCCCGCGCGTCGTCCGCCGAGCAAGCCGGCGATCAGGGCGACCAGGAAGATCACCAGGAAGATGTAGAACAGGATCTGCGCGATCCCCGCTGCCGCCGCGGAAATGCCGCCAAAGCCGAACACGCCGGCGACGACCGCGATGATGAAGAAAACCAATGCCCAGTACAGCATTTTGATCCTCGCTTGGCTGCATCCCCGCAACCTTGGCGATTGCGGGAAATTCGCTCAGCAAACGCGCAAAGCAAGTTGCGGTTCCAAGAAAGGTTAATCGACGGACTCGTTGGTGCCGGGTGAGGGATTCGAACCCCCGACCTTCGGTTTACAAAATCGCTTCGGGTGGATTTTGAGCGTTAGTCATCGTTAGGAATAGTTATCTCGTTATGTATCTGTTTTCACTAGATTATTTTGTCGATATCGGCTATCGGTAGCTACGAAAAACAACGCTTCAAATCGGCCCATAACGGTGTCGAGGCGTTACCCGAGCGTTACCCCGAGATGCTTACAGCCCCCGCCGTCGCGAAGCTGAAGTCCGCCGAGAAGCGCCGCGAGATACCGGATGGCAGTGTGCGCGGCCTCTACCTCGTCATCCAGCCGTCAGGCGCCAAGAGTTGGGTAGTCAGATACCACCGCAAGGGCGCGGCAACCGCCAAACTCACCCTTGGCTCGGTCGACACGACGGGCACGGAGCTTAAGGGCGAGCCCGTCATCGGTGGGCATCTAACCCTCGCCGCCGCCCGTCAACTCGCGACGAAGGTACACCGGGAGCGGGCGCTCGGTCGCGATCCTGCGCACGAAATGCGAAGCGAGAAGCGCGCCAGGCGCTCCGCGACGACGTTCGGGACCGCTACCCGGCTCTTTGTCGAGGAACACGTCCGGCCGAAGACACGTCGCTGGCGGGAGACGGCGCGAACGCTCGGGCTCAATTCCGCCTCGCTCGATCCGATTGCCCGTGGCCTCGCCGCTCGGTGGCGCGACCGACCCTTGGCGCAGATTTCAGGAGGAGACATCTACGGCGTCGTCGATGAGGCCCGCCGACGCGGGATACCGGGTCTCGGGCGGAAGAACAAGGAACCGAGCGAGGCTCGCGCCCGCGCGGTCGCGTCCGCTCTCTCGGTGATGTTCGGTTGGCTCCACCAGCACCGGCACATCGACACGAACCCTTGCCTCGGAATGCACCGGCCCCCGGCGCCGGCGGCGCGCGAGAGGGTGCTGTCCGACGACGAGCTGCGCTGGTTCTGGGCTGCCTGCGATGGCTTGACCGAGCCGTACGGGCGTCTGCTGCGCTTCCTCCTCGTGATCGGTTGCCGGCGTGACGAGGCGGCGCGGATGGCGCGCACCGAGCTGAACAGCGACGGCCGCTGGGCGCTCCCGGCTGAGCGGGCGAAAAACCGCCGCGCCCATACCATCACGCTTCCTGGCCTCGCGCGCGACCTGATCCCTGACGGAGACTGCGATTTCGTATTCAGCACGACTGGCGGCCGGGCGCCGCTTAGCGGTTTCACAAAGATAAAGAGGCGCCTCGATGCAGCGATGGCCGAGATGGCGGAGGGAAAGATCGTCCCCGATTGGCGGCTCCACGACTTGAGGCGCACGGCGGCGACGGGGATGGCACGGGCCGGTGCCGACCTCCACGTGATTGAGCGTGCGCTGAACCATGTTAGCGGCTCGTTCGGCGGCATTGTCGGCGTGTACCAGAAGCATCGATTTGAGACCCAGGTCTCCGAGGCGTTAGAGGGGTGGGCGGCAATGCTGCTGGCGATCGTCGAGCCGTCGAACGTCGTGCCGATGCGGGTGACATCGTGAAGAGTTTCCCGATCACGGGTCACTTCGGGATGCGGATTCGCACACTCGAAGACGATTTCGTCGACAGCCTGATGAAGGATTTCGAAATCCCGGATCGTGCACCGCTGGTGGGGGCTGTTCTCGCCGCGACCGAGGCCTTCACAAACTATCGGCTGTTTGGGAAGGGCGGTAACTGGAGCAACGTGGAGGCCGACGCGCTCGACGCCCTTGGCACCCCACTACAAGAGACGAGGCGCCTACTCCGAATTGTTTCACGCGGCATCGCCCCAGAGCTTGCGAGACACCGGAAAGATAAGTCGGAAGAGGAATTACAGCAGCAGGTCGAGAAACTATGCGACCGGCTCGACTTCATTGCTGGCGCGGTAGCATCCGCCCCCCGAAATCGCCGACCACCTGGCCGCCCCGAGCACGCGATGTTGCGGGCGATGGCGGCGCCGTTGGCGGAATATTGGCGAGGCACGCTTGGCCGCGATTTTACGCAAGACCATAAGAACTGGGCGCTCGGGCTTGGCGAGCGGGAGGAGCCGACAACGGCGGCGACAAGGTTCGTCTACTCCGTTGTCGAGCATCTCGCTCCCGGCGCTGGTTCCGGGCTCAAGACAATAGCCCGGGAGTTTGTAAGTTCGCCGGGTTAGGCGGCGGGTTCAAACCCGCCGCCCCGGTAGACCCGACGTTACTCGCTCTACTCCGCTGCGACGGCGACCGGCGGATGGCGCGGAACGAAGCGCCGCTTCGGCCGCCCTTCGTCGAGGCGAACGCGCTCGTATTTGTCGAACTCGCACAAGCAGTTCTGAATGTCCTGCGCATGAAGATCGCCAAGGCCAATCTCATCGAGCCTCGGCGATATCGTTTCGCGTAGCTGGCGCAGCTTCGTTAGCCATCGGTACTCGTCCCATCGCGCATCAACCGGTCGGTCGAGCACGCGGTTTAACCCGCGTCGCGAGCCGGGGCCACTCGCCGCAAACGTCACCCAGTCGAACGCGCTGCGCAGCGGCTCGACGTACTTCATATCCGCAACCACCTGCGCCGACATAAAGCCGCCGCCCAAGCCGTGAAACCGGGCGAGCATCCCGTTGAACTCGGCGAGGGTCATCTTCTCACGCGGCCGCATCCGCTCCCGAGCCAGCCATAGCGGCCGAAACACCTTCGCCGCCTGGTAAGACGCCTTGTCGCCACCGGTTCCCTGCGGGTCTGCTCTGATCATGTAGGCGTCGCCATACAGCTTCTCGCCCCGATCGCGCCGCGCCGCCATCACCGATAGGAAGCGATCCGGGTCCCAGGGAATCGGGAAGCCAATCTCGGTGAGCGTGTTGGGCCAGTTAACAAACCGAGCGACGCACATCGCAAAGAACAGGTCAGGGTCGTCCGCGTGCGGTCCGCGCCAGTTCTCGGCGACCCAATGCGTAACGCGATCATCCTCACGGCGGACGTTACAGAAGCTCCATGCCCTTAGGATCGGGTCGTCAGTCCAGGGCGGTGGCGCGCCCGCCGCCCGCCGACGGCGGATCGCCTCACGTTCAATGATCCAATGGAGCAGGCTTTCAACCGGCGTAGCCAATACAGTCGCGTTGTTGCTAAAGATCATCATTTTTCTCGCTTGGAGGTTTTGCGCCCGAAGATGGACGCATTTCACAACAAGCACGCAACGGCACTACGATGTTATTGGAAGAGGTTACGATAAGGTTTGCCGAATAAACCCCTCTTTTCGTAACTGCTTCCGATTTCGTCGATAGCGGGCTCGCTTTATATAGAAAGCTCCTATTCGTTATTAACGAGCGGGAGCTTTTTGTATGGAGAGCAACGAAGCTGTCTGGCTGACCGCGTCGCAGGTGACGCGGCGCTTCGGCATCTCGCAGATGTCGCTGTGGCGCTGGCTGCACGACCCGAGGCTTCAGTTCCCCGCTCCCGTCCAGATCCGCGAGCGTAACTACTGGCGTCTCGACGAAATTGTCGAGTGGGAACGCGCGGCCGCGACTAGGAGCGCTGGTCATCGCATCCGCGTCTAGTTTCGCCGGTTCGGATTGATTCGTGATCCCCAGTCTCAAGCGGATCGCCGCCGCGCCCGTGATAAATGCGCTGGCGTCGCTACCGCGTTGGGTGGCATGGCGCGAGGATACCCGCCCCGGCAAGAGCGGAAGCAACTCAAAGACCAAGGTTCCATACCGGCCGGGCTCCGGGCCGGCCAGGACAGCCTCGTCGACCGACCCGACGACTTGGGGGACGATGGCCGAGGCCCACGAGCGCGCCCGCACTCTGCCGCGGGCCGGCGGCGTGGGAGTGGTGCTCGGCGCGCTTGGCGATGGGCATGCGTTGTGCGGCATCGATCTCGACAGCTGTCGCGATCCTGAGA
>DASRLO010000119.1:0-5767 GCA_035648415.1 Allostellaceae bacterium | reverse complement strand
GCCCGTCGACGACGGCAACGGCGTTCAACATCACGCTGGGTTCGGCGAGCGCCGCCGGTGAAGGTCAGCGCCGGCACCCTCGGCGTGCTCGCGGGCAATAATGTCAGCCTGACCAACACCTCAAACCTGGTCGGAAATCTTGCGGCGACGGTTGACGGGTCGGGCGGCACCTTCGCCTTCACCAACAGTGCGGCCCTCAACGTCAGCGCGCTGACCGCGTCGGAGCTTGGCATTACGGTGTCCGGGCTCCTGGCCAGGTCGTCGCCGATGACCGTGGCGGGAAACATCAACCCGCTCACCGGGATCGTGACGAAGAGCGGCGATCTGCGCGTCGAAACCACAACCGGCACCCTGACGCTGACAAAAAATGTCTGCGCCGGGGATGCGTCATTGACCTGTGCCGCGGGCGTGAACAACGCGGCCCTGATCGCCGCAACGACCTCGGGGACGGGGAATGCGGTCGAAACCGCCACCGCGATCGTCTATGCCGCAAAACTGATCGTCGACGCGCAGAACGGCTCCGTGAGCTTCGACAACGCGAACCAGGTCGGGACGCTATCGGGCCAGGCCGGCGGGGCGTCGCCGGACGGCTTCTTCCGGTTCACCAACGCGGGGGCGCTGACGATCGGGAGCGTGCCGACGGTGATCGACACGAGCCTCGTCAACGTGGCGACGACGGGCGGCGACATCCGGATCAAGACGAACACCGGGACGCTGACCTTGGCGAACGACGTGTGCGCGGGGGTGGCGGGTTACGACTGCACGGCGAATGCGGCGAACAACGCGGCGCTGATCGCGGCGGCGACGGGGACGGGGAACGCGGTCGAGAGCGGCGGGGGCTATGTGCGGGCGGTTGACCTGATTGTCGAGGCGCCGCACGGCTTGGTGACGTTCGACGCGGGTCCGAACCAGGTGCAGTCGATGCTGGCGGGTTCGTCGAGCGGGTCGTTCGCGTTCACCAACGCGGGGGCGCTGACGATCGGGAGCGTGCCGACGGTGATCGACACGAGCCTCGTCAACGTGGCAACGACCGGCGGCGATATCAGCGTTCGGATCAATAGCGGCAATCTCACATTGGCGAACAACGTGTGCGCCGGCGTTGCGGGCAATAATTGTGCGAATGCCGCGAACAATAATGTCGCTTTCGCAGTCGGGGGAGCGATTACCCAAACGTCGAATATCGTTGCCGCCAACACGTTGACGCTGACCGGAGCCGGCGGCATCACGCTTCAAGATCAGAACCACGTGAACAACCTGGCGGGCTCGTCGAACACCGGCGCCGGCGGCATCATCCTCGTCGATGCGGTGCCGCTGACCGTGACCGGCCCGGTCAGCGCCGGAAACGGCACGCTGGATCTGGTCTCGTCCGGAGCCCTCACCGTCAACGGCACGCTCAGCGCCGGCGGCAACGGCATCCTGACCGCGGCGTCAATCACCTTGGCGGCCAATCTGACAGCGGGCGGCACCGGTTCGATCACGACAACCAGCGGCAATATGAGCGAAACCGGCAGCGGCAGCGTTACGGCGCCGAACCTGGTCATCTCGTCGGCCGGCAACGTCCTCTTCAACAATGCGAACGCGATCAACACGTTGTCCGCGATGTCCAGCGGCCAGCTCCAGTTCGTCAACGCCAATGCCTTGACGATTGGCACGGTTGCCGGCGGAACGGCTTCATTCCCGACCGGGGCGATGATCGCGTTCAGCGGTCTCTCCGGGCTGACGACGGGCGGCGATGCCAAGGTACGCACCAACAACGGCGATCTGGTCGTGGCCAACAACGTCAACGCGGGCGGTGGCGGCGCCAATGCAGCGCTGGTATCGAACGCCGGCAACGTCAACGAGACCGGCGGCGCCACGGTGACATCGGCGGGTCTCATCGTTGACGCCGCGCAGTCGGCGAATTTCGGGTCGAGCAACACTGTCGGCATCATCGCGGGCAGGATCGGCGGGGGCTCGATCAACTTCGTCAACGGCCCTCGGCTGACGGTGGGCGGCGTGCCCGCGGTCGGGGACGTCGTGGCGCAATCGGGGCTTTCCGCCGGAACGGGCGTCACGCTCCAGACTTCGGGCGGCGTGACGATCGCGTCCAACATAGCCAGCAATGGCGGCAACACGCTGGTCACCTCCGCCGGCCCAATCTCGGTCACCGGCACGGTTACGTTGAGCTCCGCCAGCTCCGGTAACATCATCCTCGCCTCGACCGGGGATTTCAGCCAATCGGGGTCGCTGACGGTGAATGGGCCGGATTTGGTGATCGACACGACCGGGCTCAATGCCTCGAGGCTCCTGCCCGCGAGTGGCGGGGCGTACACCCAGGGCAGCCAGATCAATAACATCGGTCCGATAACCGGCACCTTCGCCGGGGGCGCGGTGAGCTTCGCGACGCTGTCGGCGACCAGTTCGGCAGTGTTCGTGACGGCCGGTTCCGGCGTCATCACCGGGTCCAACGTCAATGTCGGACAGCTCGGGGTGACTGCAACCGGAGGCAGCGCGACGTTGACTGGCAGCATCGCCGGAAATTTCTCGACAACCGCCGCGGAGCAGGGCTTTGCCTTCCCCGCCTCGAACAACAACTATCGCTTCAATACCTGCGCGATCGGCTCGGTGTCCTGCATCGTGCTGCCGGCGCTGACGCCGATCCAACCCGCGCTGATCACCAATTTCCAGGTTCTGGTCGCCCAGCCTGCCGCCGACGATCTCGACGCGCCGCTCACCAACGTTTTCGACGAGAACCGGCTGTGCGATGAGCTCTACCGGACGTCGCCCGATCTTGCCCGGAAGGTGTGCCAGTGATGTCACGGTTCTGGCTTCCGTCGCTGCTGATCCTCACGGCCACGCTGGCGGGGTGCAACCGGCCGCCGCCCGAAGCCTTTGTCAACGATCCGAAAGGGTCGGCGCAAACCGCGGCGGCGGTTCCTGCGGGCACCAACGACGCCGGCGAGACGTGCCGGTATCAGCTCGCCGCGCCGGGAAGCACCGGGGTCTCGTCGCGCCGCGACGCGATGATCTATTGCGGCAATTGGGAGGAGCCGAGCGGCCGCATCTTCGATCTTGGCGACGTGGGCGCCGCGGGCAGCCCGGCGTCGGTAATAGCCTCGGGCACGTGGCGGGCCTATGTCGAACAGCGGTTCGCTTGCGGTCCGCCTTCGCCGACGACCATCGCCGGCGGCTCGGCCCAGATCATGCAGTGCACCCGCCGCATCGGCGGATGGCCGCATATCGCCTTGGCGGTCGAGGTTGGCGGCCATGTCTTTGGCGCCGACGCGGTGCGCCCCGCCTTGCCGGCCCTGGACGCGTCCCTGGCCAGCCTGACGGGACAGGCGACGGCGGCGGCCGGGGCGCCGCGCTCGGAAGCACAGCGGGTGATCGCCCAGCGCACGGTTGGCGGCACTTTCGGGAGCGGCGACGAAGGCCGCTATTTCGAGCTTACGCGGCTTGGCGACGCCTACAACAATGTCGACGACCCGGCCGATGCCGAGCGTTCCTATCGCGAGGCGCTGGCTATTCAAGAAAAGCTTCTCGGGGCGAACGATCCCGGTCTCGCGCTGACCGTGATGAAGCTCGCGGCGCAGATCAGCCACGAGGGCAACGGAGCGGAAGCCGACAAATTGATCGCCCGCGCCGCCCAACTGGCGGCGAAGCGCCCGGATCAGTTGCTGGCGGCCCAGCTTACCTACTACCGCGCGGTCACCACCGCCTATGGGGGCAAGGCGCAAGACGCATTGGGAGAATCGCAGATCGCCGAAAGCGCTTTTGCGCGATTGGTGCCCGATGCCGTCGCGCGCGCGCAAGCCCCCAAGCGGACCGCCTCCCCGTTCGAAGCCGTCCTCAATGACGATTCGGCGAGCGCCACCCAGGAGCGGACGGCGTTGTCCGGCCTCGCGGAAGCGATACGGTTGCACGCGACGCTGCTGCTGCAGACCGGCAGACGTGAAGAGGCCATGGCGCTGGGACAGCGGGCCGAGCAGATTCTACGGGCCAACGGGCTCAATGTTTCGAGCACCGGGGCGCGATCGCTGCGTTTGCTCGCCAGCAACCAGGCGATCGGCGGCAATTACGCCGCCGCCAGCGGCCTCACCACCCAGGCGACGCAAATCTTCGACCAAGTCGTGCCGGGGACGCATCCCGACGCCGAAAGCCTGCTGCGTCAGGGCGCCTACCAGGCCCGGGCGAAGCAGATGGGCGACGCTCGCGAGAGCTTTCACCGCGCCGGCGAGATCCTGTCCAAGCCGAGCTACCAGGGCGACGTCAGCGTGCCGCCCGAGCTTATCCTGCCGTGGCTCGATACGCTGCAAGGGTCGTCGAACGGCGCCGCCGAGGCGTTCCAGGCAGCGCAATTTGGTCAGACTGGCCAAACCGCCGCGATGATCGCGCAGGCGACGGCACGTTTGGTCGCGGGCGATCCTAAGGTCGCCGACGCCATCCGCGCCTATCAGGACCGCAAACATGATTTTGAGCAGTTGCAGGGCGAACGCGACCGCGCCGTCGCCGACGGCTCGGGCGGCGACCGCATTGCCGCCATCGACAAGAAGATCGAGGAAGCCAAGCAGGCGCAGAACCAGGCCGAGCAAGCCATCCTCGCCGCCGCGCCGCAATATTTGAAAGCGGTGGAAAAACCGGCGACGCTCGACGAAGTGCGCGCGACGCTCGCCCCGAACGAGGCTTTCGTCTTCTTCTTTGTCGCCAACGAGGGCAGCTACGGGTTCGTCGTTCGGCAGAGCGGAACCATGTTCTACCCGATCCCGCTCAAGCGCGCTGAGATCACGCAGATCATCAATCGCTTGCGCGACACGACGATCGTCAAGCCGGCCGGCATACCGACGCCCGATTTTGCCGCTTCCTATCGTCTCTACTCGGCGCTCTTCGGCCCGGCCGAAAAGCAGCTTCAGGGCGTCGACAGGATGACCATCGCCGCCAGCGGCGATCTATTGCGCTACCCGCTCGAGGCGCTCGTCACCCAGGCGAACGCCAGCGACAATAATGGCGACTACCGCAAGGTGCCATTCCTGGTGCGCCAGGCGGCGCTAACCTATGTGCCGTCGCCGCGCATCGAGGTCAATATCCGCCAGGCGCGTAGCGCGTCGGCCAATCTCAGACCGTTCATCGGTTTCGGCGACTTCCAGCCGGCGACGCAGGCTCAGCTCGCGGCCTCGTTCCCGCCCGATCGCTGCAGTACTGATCTGGCGGCCTTGAGCGCGCTGCCGCGGCTGCCCGAGACGCGCACGCAGGTGACGACGATCGCGCAGCAGATGGGCAGCGGCACGGCGGTCGTCGGCGAAGACTTCACCAAGCAGCGGCTTGCCTCGCCGGATCTCGCCCAATACCGCATCGTGCTGCTGGCGACGCATGCCTTCCTGCCGGACAGCCTGCGGTGCTTCTCCGAACCGGCGATTACCGTCTCGGTGCCGCCCCGGTCGCCCAATGCCGATCCCGAATTCCTGCGCACCGAGGATATCGACCAGCTGAAGTTGAACGCCGACCTCGTCGCGCTCTCCGCCTGCGATACGGCCGGCAGCGGTGCGGTCGGCGAAAGCCTGTCCGGGTTGGCGCGGTCGTTCTTCCGCGCCGGCGCGCACGGCCTCTTGGTCACGCATTGGCCGGTGGTGACCGGTGCGTCGGTGCCGCTGATGATCGGCACCTTTGGCGGACAGGGTGGTACGCGCGACTCCGCCCAGGCGCTGCGCGCGGCGCAGCTGAAGATAATCGACACCGCCGGCAGCTCCTCTGAGGCGCCGATCGAGATCTCGCACCCGAATTACTGGGCCGG
>DASRLO010000118.1:0-2904 GCA_035648415.1 Allostellaceae bacterium | reverse complement strand
CCCTCCCCCGCTTGCGGGGGAGGGCCGGGGTGGGGGCTGTCGCTTACTCATCTTTGAACACCGCTTTGCGCTTCTCGACAAAGGCCATCATGCCCTCGGCCGCGTCCGCGGTCTGGAAGGCGAGGGTGTTGAGGTCGGCTTCGAGCTTTAATCCCTCGTCGAGCGGCGCGTCGAGGGCGCGGGTGACCGCGTCGCGGGCGAGGGCGAGGGCCGGGAGGCCGTAGCCGGTCATCTCGCGGGCGAAGGCCTTGCCGGCCTCGATCAGGTCGCCGTCGGCGAGGCGGTGGACGAGGCCGATGCGCTCGGCCTCGTCGGCTTTGACGGTGCGGCCGGTCATGACGATCTCGAGCGCGCGCGCTTCGCCGACAAGGCGCGGCAGGCGTTGGGTCCCGCCATAGCCGGGGATGAGGCCCAATTTGATCTCGGGGAGGCCAAACCGGGCGCTCCTGAGCGCCAGGCGGAAATTGCAGGCGAGCGCCAGTTCGAGCCCGCCGCCGAAGGCGTAGCCGTTGATCAGCGCGAATGACGGCATCGGCAGGGCGCCGAAGCGCGAGACGATGCGCTGGCCGTTGGCGGCGTCGCGGCGCTGTTGGGCGAGCGGGCGGTGCATCAGCTCCTTGATGTCGGCGCCGGCGCAAAAAGCGCGCTCGCCGGCCCCGGTGACGAAAAGGGCGCGGGCATCGCTGGCGGCGATCTCGTCAAGCGCGGCATCGATTTCACGCAACGTCTCAAAGGAGAGCGCGTTGAGCGCCTCGGGGCGGTCGAGGGTCAAGAGCGCGAATTCGTCGATGCGGGCGAGGTCAATGGTCATCAAACGATCCGTAGAAAATCACGTCAGCCTCCGGTCCACCGCATTGGGCTCGGGGAGATACGGCCGGATTTGGCCCAGTCGACGAGCTCGCGCTTCAATATCTTGCCGCTGGCGGTCAGCGGGTAGGCGTCCATCGCGATGAAGTATTCGGGCATGTCGTAGCGCGACAGGCCCTGGGCATGAAGATGGGCGAGCATCGCGTCGGCCTCGACGCTTTCGCCCGGGTGGCAAATCACCGAGAGGCAGACCTTCTCGCCAAGCCGCTCGTCGGCGACCGCGAAGGCGGCGCAGCGTGCGACCGCCTTGTGACGCATCGCCAATTCCTCGATCCGCGCCGGGTGGATGTTGTGGCCGCCGCGGATGATGAGGTCCTTCTTGCGGCCGACGATCTCGAGGTTGCCGTCGCCGTCGAGCCGGCCGAGATCGCCCGACAGAAACCATCCCGAGCGGTTGAACGAGTCCTCGGTGGCGCGCTGGTTGTCGAAATAACCAAGGGTGAGGCAGGCGCCGCGCCCGCCGATCTCGCCGATTTCGCCGGGCGCGGCCTCGAGGTCGGGGTTTTCCGGGTCGAACAGCCGGATCTCGTAGGCAGCGCAGGCGCGCCCGCAGGTGGCGACGATGGTCTCGGGGCTGTCGCCCGGCAGCGTGTACTGATGCGAGCTGTTCTCGCTCATGCCGTAGACGTTCTGCGGGACGACGCCGCGGTCCATGAACGCCTGCGCCACCTCGCGCGGGATCACCGAGCCGGCCATGTAGAAGGTCCTGACCTGACCCAGCCGGTCAAGATGGCGCCGGCGCAATTCGGCGAGGATGTCCATCGCATGGGTCGGCACGCCCATCACGTAGGTCGCGCCGGTCTCGACGATCCAGTCGAGCGGCGTCATCCCGCGGGGCGGCGAATTGACCACCAGCTCCATCCCGGCGAGCGTCGCCTGGGCGATCGCTACGGTGGCGATGTGATGCGACAGCGGGCTCAGCGACAGGAGGACGGTCGAATGGTCGTGGCGCCAATCCGCGACCATCGCGCGGGCATTGGCGAAGAGCGTGTTGGCCGAATGCATCACGCCTTTTGGCGTGCCCGTCGTGCCCGAGGTGAAGGCGAGGTAGACGATGCTGTCGGCATCGCTCGCCGGCGGCGGCGGATCAACGGCTTCGGTCGGGAAGGGCGCCGCTGCCGCGCCATCCAGCGAATAGATCTTGCGCAGGAAGGGCAGGGCGCTTGCCGCGGCGAAGATGTCGGCGGTGCGCGCGTCGGCGCCGTAGCCCGGCTGGGCTAAGAGCGCCGCCGCGCGGGTGCGCTCCAGCAGCGCCACGATCTCGGGGACGGTGTAGTTCTGGTGCAGCGACGGGTTGCAGACAAAGCCCTGGCGCGAGCAGGCGAGGAAGACGACCACCGCCTCGACCCGGTTGGGCAGCCACACCGCGACCCGCTCGCCGCGTTTGAGGCCGGCGGCGTCGAGATCGGCGGCGACCGCATCGACTGCGCGCAGCAGTTCGGCCCAGGAAAGCCGCCGCGTCGCGTCGCGCAGGGCAGCGGCCTCCGGCCGCTCCGCCGCATGCTTCTGCAAGAGCGTATAAAGCGTGTCCTCGCGCCACAGCCCTTCGGCGTAATAGCGCCGCGCCGCCGCCGGGTCGTGCAGGGTGAGGAGCGTGTTGGTCATCGGGCCGGGAGCGAAGACGGCATGCGCGACAAACCCTTGCAAAGCGGGGCGCGGAACTGGGAAGGTCAGCGCCGGCACCAGCGGGAGGAGCGCGATGTTACAGGATTTGATGCCGCAGGCGGAACGGATCGCGGCAAAACTCAAGGCGCGCGGCGAAACCATCGGCATCGCCGAATCGTCGACCGCCGGCCTGCTGTCGGCGGCGCTGCTCGCGGTGCCGGGCGCCTCGGCCTATTTCATGGGCGGCGCGGTGGTCTACACCCGCATTTCTCGCGCCGAATTGTTGCGGGTGACCGAGGCCGACCTTGTCGGCATCACGCCCTCGACCGAAGTCTACGCGATGCTGTTCGCGCGCAAGATCAGGGAGCGGCTCGGCACGACCTGGACGCTCGGCGAGACCGGCACGGCGGGGCCGACCGGCAGCCGCTACGG
>DASRLO010000117.1:0-42326 GCA_035648415.1 Allostellaceae bacterium | reverse complement strand
CCCTCCCCCGCTTGCGGGGGAGGGCCGGGGTGGGGGCTTCCCTGGTCACGCCTACCGCGCCTGCACCACCAGCCTGCCCATCGCGGTGCGGCCGTAAGTCTCCGGGTCGTACATGTCCTCGACGTCGAGCGCCGGGTATTTGAACTCGCCCGGCGTCACCGCCCGCACCACATAGGCGAGTGTGAAGTCCGACGTGCCGCCCGGCAAATCGAGCGCGGCGATGTAGCGGTCGTCGCGCGCCTCGGTGAAGTCGGCGCTCGTCAGGTCCTTGAGCCAGGCGTAACCGCCGGCGGCGTCGCCGGCCGGCGCGGTCGCGTTGGTAATCTCGAACCCGGCCGGCAGCAGATCGACGACCAGCGCGCGGGCGGGTTGCGCCGCGTTCTTGCGCGTCCCCTTCAAAACCACGACATAAAGGTCGGTCTGCCGCGCCTTGGTCAGATCGGCCGCGGTGCCGTCCGGCCGGTCGACCGCGCGGCTGACGACGTAGCCGTTGCTTTCCGCCGGCAGCTCGGCCTTGACGATTCCGGTGATCGACACGCTGCGCCACAGCGGCTGGGCGCCGCGATTGGCGACGGTCAGCGCCGGCGTGCCGGCGCCCAGTTTGCGCCGGAAATATTCGGGCCTACTGCGGGTTTCCGGCGCGTTGCCGCCGGCCGCGACCGTCATGCTGTTGCCGGTGAGCTTGGCCGCCGCCTCGGCCGCCAGCAGCAGCCAAGCTTGCTCCTGGGTGCTGGTGCGGTTGGCCTTGGCGAACAGCTCGGCGATGCGGTCGATCACCGCCGTCACCCGTCCTTGGCTGCCGGGATCGGCGGCGGCGAAGGCAAGCGCGGCGGCGCTGTCGCGCAACTCGCTGCCGTAATCGACATAGCGCAAGCCGGGGTCGCGCTTCGGCGGCGGGCTCAGCGCGGCGGCATAGGCCGCGGCGGCGCGCGTCGCGTCGCCATAGGCGGCCAAGGCCGACGCAAGCTGCGCCTTGGCGAGCTGGGTCGGCAGCCGCTCCATCTGCGTATCGTTGAAATAGCGCAGCGCGCCGAGATCGTCGGCCTTGGCGCGCGCCAGCACGTAATGCGCATAGGCGAGCGCGGTCAGCTCCTTGTCGTCCTTGTGCTCCTGCCGCACATAATCGCGCAGCCAGCCGACGACGCCCTTCAACGCGAAATCCGGCACGGTGTTGCCGTGCTCCTTGGCCCGCATCAGGAAATCGGCGGCGTAGGCGTCGAGCCACGGCACCGTCTGGTCGCTGTCGCTCCACACCCCGAAACTGCCGTCCGAGCGCTGCAGCTCGGCGATATGGCCGATCGCGGCGTCGATGGTCTTGGCCGGGGTGAAGCCGGGGTCGGTCTGCCACAGCGAAGCGACCTCGTCGACATAGAGCAGCGGCAGCGCGCGGCTCGTCGTCTGCTCGAGGCAGCCATAGGCGTAGCGGTCGAGCGCCCGCAGCAGGCCGGGGACATCCCACTCCGGCCGCGGACTGACGGAAAGCTGCGCCTCGGCGGTCCCAGGCCAGAATTCGTCGGCGCTGGCATCGTCGAGCGTGACGCTCTGGCCGGGCTGCATCTGCCCGACAAAGCGGCGCAGCTGGTACGACTGCGCCGGCCGCACTCCCACCGTGAAGTCGCGCGCGATGTGCAGACCGTTCGGCCCGGCGAGGTCGAGATGGATCGCGGCATTGCCGATCGCCGTCCCGCCGAGGACAAAGCCGTCGCTGAAATTGGCGCCGGCGTCGAGATGGACGGTGCGGTCGACCGGCGCGGCGAACCCTCCTGCCCCGGTCGCGGTCATTTTCAGCGCGTAATCGCCGGCCGGGCTTTCAAGATTGTTGATGGTGACCCCGAGCCGCGCATTGTCGCCCGGCGCCAGGAAGCGCGGCAGCGATACCATCGTGACGACGGGGTCCCGCACGGTCATCTGCGCGCTCGCCGCACCCAGCTTGTGCGCGGCGAAGGCAACGGCCATCAGCCGCAGCTGGCCCTGGAAATCGGGCATGTCGAACTTGACCGTTGCCGCGCCTGCGGCGTCGAGCTTGACGATGCCCGAGAACAGCGCGACCACCCGCGTGCTCTTGTCGGGCAAGCCCGCCACCGAACGCTTGGCGAACTGGTCGCCGCCGCTGCGCAACGCGCCGACCGCGGTGGCGTGCGGGTCGATCAGCCGGCCATAGAGGTCGCGCAACTCGACACCCAATTTGCGCTTGCCGTAGAAATAATCGGCTGGCGCGGGGCTGGCGAAGTCGGTCAGCTTCAGCACCGCCTCGTCAACCGCGGCGAGCGTCACATACGCCTCTTCCCCTGAGGCAAGGCCGGCGACTGTGATCGGCACCTCGACCGGCGCGCGCGGCCGCACCACATCCGGCCCCGACAGGGTCACGCCCAGCGTGCGCGGCGCCGGATCGACGCCGATCCAGGCGACGCCGACCGCGCGGCCCGGACCGCGCGCCGAGGTGCCGTTGCCCCCGGCTGCCGCTCCTCCGCCCGCCGGCGCCGGCGGGCGATAGGCGGTGACCAGCGCATAGACGCCGCTGCCCCACGCCGCATCGACCGGAATGTCGAGCGTCGTCCCACCCTCGGGCAGATTGAACGAGCGCATCGAGAGAACCTTGTCGGACGCGATCGCCAACTCCGCCTCGCCGGCGAACGGCGCCTTGATAAACAGCTTGGCGGTGCCGCCGGCCTGATAGCTGGTCTTGTCGAGCGTCGCGGCGAGCTTGTCGGGTACGTCGGGCAACTCGGCCTCGACCCACCAGCCGACATGGAAGCGCACGCTCGACTGCGCGCCGCTCGCCGCGTCGGTCACCTCCCAGCGGTAGCGGCCGGCGGGCAGCGTTTTCGCCAGGCCGGCGGCGCCGCCGGCGGCGACATCGACCGCGCCGCTGTCGATCGGCGTGTCGCGCACCTGCACGCGATGGCGCCACCTGCCGCCTTCCGAGTACCAGTCGTAGCGCCAGTCCTCGCGCAGCAGTTCCCAGCGCAGCCCTGGCGCGGCGATGCGCTTGCCGGCCTCGTCGACGGCGATGACATCGAGCTGCGCCGGCGCGCCCTCGGCGATCGCCTCGTCGCCCGACGGCGAGCGCAGGCCGATCGCCATCGCCCGCTCGCGGATCGGCCGTGTCAAGGCCGCCACAATCGGCCGGCCGCTCGGCTCGAACACGCTGACCTCGATCGTCGCCGCGAGCGGCCGGGTCAGGTCGGGCAGGTCGGTGAGGTTGACCTCGAGGCTCGACTTGCCGTCCGCGTCGGTCGCCGGGGCGTCAAGGTCCTTGCGCTCGCCGTCGTATTTCTCGCCGACCAGGCCAAACTGAAAATCCGGCTCGCCGGGAAACGGGGTGGGGTCGAAGGCGATCGTCGCGGTGGCCTGCACCGTGAGATCGGCGTCCGGCGCGCCGTAGTAATACTTGCCGGCGATCGTCACCGGGTACGCCTCGTTCGGATGGATCGGCGCGGCGCCGGCCGACAATTCGGCCTTGAGCGTCGGCGGCACGAAATCCTCGACGCGGAACCCGGCGGTGCCGATCGGCGCGGCTTTCGGGTCGACCCGCAGCTCGATCTGCCAGGTGCCCATGCGCGCGTCCCGCGGCAACTCGTAGCGCTGGTAGTGGCCGCCGAGATCGCCGGCATCCAATTGCCGGGTGTCCACCACGATGCCGTCGGGGCGCAGCAGGCGCAGGGTCAGCGGCACGCCCGACAGCGCGTCGGACGTGTCGCCGCGCACCAGCGCGGTCAGATGCACGCTCTCGCCCGGCCGATAAATGCCGCGGTCGGTGTAGAGGTAGGAATCGACCGGGCCGGGGGGATCGCGGCCGCTGACCCCGCGGTCGCTGAGGTCGAAGGCGCCGCGGCCGATTTCGAGAAAGTTGAAGTCGCCCTTCTCGCCGTAGGCCATCACCGCGTAGGGCTCGTCGCCGCCCTTGCCGCGCAGCAGGCCGCCGGCGAAACGGGCGATGCCGTCGGTGCCCGTGGTCGCGGCGCCGAGCTCGGTGTTGTTGTGCGCGTAAAGCCGCAGCGTGACGCCGGGCACCGGCTGCGCGTCGGCCAGCGAGCGCACCGCGACCGCCATGCCGTCGCTGCCCGAATAGGTCGTCAGGCCGAGGTTGGAGACGAGGATCCAGTTGGTCGCCGGCTGGGTGTCGTCGCCCTCCTTGACGTCGGCGCGCTCGACGACCGCGAGATAGACCCCCGGCCCGTTATCCTTCAGCACATCCTTGAGCGGGATCGCGGTCGAGACCGCGCGGTTGCGCTCGCCGGCGATCGTCATCTCGCCCTGCCAGATAAGGCTGCCCGAGCGGTTGGCGACATCGTCCACATCGTCCGCGCCAAAGCTCATCGTCAGCTTTTCGGCGTCGAGGCTCGGCACCAGGTTGCGCTCGTTGACCTTGAGGATGCGCAGCTTGACCCGGTCGAGGTTGACCGTGGTGACCGGCAGCCCGGCGCTGCCCTGCCGCGGCAGCACATAGCCGGTGCCGGCGAAGCTGATCGACGGCTTGCGGTCGGGGATGACGACATTGGTCTTGAAGCTCGCCAGCGTCTTTTCGCCGGTCGCCGACGGGAACCCGGCGAGCAGTTCGACCTGGTAGGTCTCGCCGTGCTTCAGCCCTTCGAGGCAGATCGCGTCGCCGCGCCCGGTGACGATGCCGTCGAGGTTGGGGGTGGTGCGGACATAGGCGCCGTAGGAGATGTCGCCCTTGGTCGCGATCGGCTCGTTGAAGCGCAGACAGGCGCGCGCCGCGTCGGCCTCCGCTTCGACCTCGGCCTTGGTGACGCGGAACGCGACCAGCGCCTTCAGCTGATCGACCCGGGTCGACACCGCCGCCGATGGGGTGAAGCCGAGACCGGCCTCGAAGACGGCGAGCGCCTCCTTGTATTTGTCGTGGCGGTCATCGTCGCGGCCGATGATGAAGAGGGCGTTGCCGCGCTCTACCGGGTCGCTCGATTTGCGGTAGGCGTTGTAGGCGCTCGCCATCGCATGGTCTTCGTCGCCATTGGCGAGCTGCGCCTGGGCGAGGCGCAGCCAGACGAGCCCGTCATCGGCGCCGTAGGAGATCGCGGTCTCGAGGTCGCCGACCGCCTGCGAATAGCGCTTGGCCTTGTATTCGTCGTCGGAATCCTTGCGCAGCCGCGGGATCAGGTTCGGCTGGCGCTTGGCGGCCGGCGCCTTGTCGAGCAGATCCTGCCGGTAGTCCCTGCCCGCATCCGCGAGTTCCTTCGACTCGTATTCCGCGGCGAGGGAGGGCGCGGCCCACACGCCGACGACAAGGACGAGCAACAGCGACAATGTGCGGAACATCAATCACCCCCAGATTGAGCGCGCGACGCTAGCACTCCCGGCGCCGTCGCGGCAGCCGCGATTTGGCGAAAACCATCGGTCTCGGCGCAACTCGGATGCATGGCGCCATACGGGCGCGGGCCCGCTCCGGTTGCCGATATCGCTTCACGGCTTGAGCGATTGCGGCCACCTGTAGCACTGTGCCGCCAACGCCAATGGGCGCGGTGCCGATAGGCGTGATGGAGGGCGGGTGATGAAAATCGGTTTTGTCGGTCTGGGGATCATGGGGCACCCGATGGCCCTCAACCTCGCCAAGGGTGGGCACCAGCTCTTCGTCTACGGCAAGCGCACCCTTCCCGCGCCGATCAAGGAAGCGGGCGCCACCGTCTGCGACACCCTCAAATCGATCGCCGAGCAGTCTGAGGTGATCGTTGTCATGGTGCCCGACACGCCCGACGTCGCCGATGTGCTGTTCGGCGCCGACGGCATCGCCGCCGGCCTCTCTTCGGGCAAGATGGTCGTCGACATGAGCTCGATCTCGCCGATCGAGACCAAGAAATTCGCCGCCGCGGTCGCCGAGAAGGGCTGCGGCTATGTCGATGCGCCGGTGTCGGGCGGCGAGGTCGGCGCCAGGGCGGCGAGCCTGACAATCATGGTCGGCGGCGCGGACAGCGACTTCGCCAAGGTGAAGCCGCTGTTCGAGCTGATGGGCAAGAACATCACCCTCGTCGGCGACGTCGGCGCCGGCCAGACCACCAAGGTCGCCAACCAGATCATCGTCGCATTGACCATCGAGGCGGTCGCCGAGGCGCTGCTCTTCGCCTCCAAGGCCGGCGCCGACCCGGCCAAGGTGCGCCAGGCGCTGATGGGCGGGTTCGCCGCCTCGCGCATCCTCGAAGTCCACGGCGAGCGGATGATCAAGCGCACTTTCGACCCCGGCTTCCGCATCGAATTGCACCAGAAGGATCTGAACCTGGCGCTTCAGGGCGCGCGGGCGATGGGCATGTCGCTGCCCAACACCGCGACGACGCAGGAACTCTTCAACGCCGCCACCCCGCTCGGCGGCAAGGGCTGGGACCACTCGGGGCTCGTTCAGGTACTCGAACACCTTGCCGGCCACAAGGTGGCGGAGGGGTAAGCCGCCGAAATATGTCTCCGCATGTCTCCGCGCGAACGGCGGCTGGTCACGCCGCCATCTGCGCGCTCGGGCCGCGTACTAATTAAAGTTGTATTTTATCTTTCGTAAATTTATCGAAATATTAAATAAACAATTTTTTAACCAAATTATTGCTCTATGACGAGCTTTCCGGCGGGAAGTCACCTTAGGCGGTCGAATTACTTAACAAAAACGAAAGTTAAGCAAATGGTCGATAATGTGCTTCTCGTGGAAGCCGACCCGGCCGAAGCGCGGGCCCTGACCCGGGCGCTCGCCGATCCCCGGGCGGGACCGTGCACTGTCGAGTGGATCACCACGCTCGCCGAGGCCGTGGAGCGGCTGAAGGCGGGCGGCATATCGGTCGTGTTGCTCGACCTCTTCCTGCCTGACAGCCAAGGCGTCGCGACTTTCGACACGCTGATCCGGGCCGCTTCCCATGTCCCGATCGTGATCGTCAGCAGTCCCGCCGGTGAAAGCGACGCAGAGCAAGCCGTCCGGCGCGGCGCCAAAGATTATCTTCTGCGAGACCACCTCGCCGGCTACCCGCTGCCGCACACCCTCCGCAGAGTGATCGAGCGCATTTCATTGGAAAAGGAGTCGCTCGCGGAAATGGCGCGGGCGCGCGTCACGCTCGATTCGATCGGCGATGCGGTGCTCAGCATCGATATGGCGGGCAATGTAACCTACCTCAATCGCGTGGCCGAAAAAATGACGGGCTGGTCCGATAAGGAGGCGAGAGGCCGACCAACGGACCAAATCTTCCGAATCATCGATGGCGTTACCCGCGCCCCGGCATCGGATCCCCTGGAAGCGGCCATTCGGAAAGACAAAACCGTCGGGCTGGCGAAGAACTGCGTCCTCATCCGCCGGGACGGACAGGAAACGGCCATTGAAGATGCCACCGCTCCCATCAGCGACAGCGCGGGAGACGTGACCGGCGCCGTGATCGTCTTTCGCGCCGTCGACGCCGCCCGAGCGATGTCGCTCGAAATGTCGCATATGGCCCAGCACGACCCGCTGACCGACTTGCCCAACCGCACCCTGCTGACCCAACGGCTCACCCAGGCGATTGCGTTGGCCGGCCGGCATCATCGGGAGCTCGCGGTGCTGTTTTTCGATCTGGATGATTTCAAGGACGTCAACGACACCCTGGGACACGCGACCGGCGACAAGCTGCTGCGCTCGGTCGCGGAACGGCTGGCTGGTTGCGTCCGCGCGTCGGACACCGTCAGCCGTCAGGGCGGCGATGAATTTGTGGTGCTTTTGTCGGAAATCGGGCAGAGAGAGGATGCGATCCTCGCCGCAAAAAAAATCCTCGCGGAGGTAGCGGCGACGTACCCCATCGAGCTGCATGATCTCGCCATCACGGCCAGCATCGGCATCAGCACCTTTCCCGAGGACGGCCAGGACGCGGAGACCCTGCTCAAGGCGGCGGACACCGCGATGTATCATGCCAAGGAACAGGGCCGGAACCGCTGGCAGCTCTTTGACCCGGACATGAAGGCCCGTGAGGTCGAGCGCCAATCCGTCGAAGACGATTTGCGCGCCGCCCTACAGCGGCAGGAATTCATCTTGCATTACCAGGCGCAAATCGATCTCAAAAGCGGGGCGATCACCGGCACCGAGGCGCTGATCCGCTGGCGGCATCCGGAGCGGGGGCTGATCTATCCCGGCCAGTTCATTCCCATCGCCGAGGCCTGCGGCCTGATCGTGCCGATCGGCCAGTGGGTCCTGCGCGAAGCGTGCCGGCAGGTGCGGGCGTGGCTCGACGCGGGTCTGCGGCCGAGGCGCGTGGCGGTCAACATCTCCGCGCTGGAATTCCGCAACAAACACTTTCTCGCCGGCCTCCGTTCGATCCTCCAGGACACCTGCCTGGAGGCCCGCTATCTCGAACTCGAACTGACCGAAAGCGTCCTCATGGAGGATGTTGAGTCTACCGGCGCGATGCTCCTCGCGCTCAAAGCGATGGGGGTGCAGCTTGCGATCGATGATTTTGGCACGGGTTATTCGAGCTTGAGCTATCTGACGCGGTTTCAGATCGGCGCCTTGAAGATCGACCAGTCGTTCGTTCGAGCGATGAACCCCGATCCGGAAACCATCGTCCTGGGCGCCGTCATCGCCTTGGCCAAGAGCCTCAAGCACAGGGTCATCGCGGAGGGCGTCGAAACCCCGCAGCAGCTTGCCTCGCTGCAGGCGATGCACTGTGGAGAAGGTCAGGGCTACCTGTTCAACCGGCCGATGGGTGCCGATAACTTCGCCGATTTGCTGGCAACTGGGATCTCCAAGGAAATCCGCTTCCCGCCGCGGGGCGCCCCAGCCAAAGCGGCGCCCGTTACTGCCGCCGCGGTTAGAGCCGCGTGAGCGGCGCAAACATTACTCTCTTGAGCACGACGATTGTCCTGCCATGAGTACGCCGCCCGCCACCCACTACCGACCCAGCACCCGGTCGAGCGTCTTGATCGCGTTGTCGGCCGCCGGCGCATCTTCGGCCTCGGCGGCAAGGTATTCGTAGAGCCGGGCGATGCCGCGGTACATGTCGCTCGACGGGGCGTTGGCGTCGAGGAAATCCGAAATCTCCTCCATCTCGCCGACCCAGCGATAGGCCTTGTCGTACATGCCCGGAATGCCGCGCTGCATACGCTTCAGCATCTCGGGCTGCGACGACGACAATTCGGCGATCAGCGCCTCGGCGCAGCCGAACCGGGCCGCGCCCAACAGCATCGCCGCGGCGATCGCGGTGGTGCCCTTGGTGATGCCGGCGTAGGACATCTTGAGGCCCGAGGCCGCGCCCACCGGGCCGTCGATGATCCGCCAGTCAATGCCGAAATCGCCTATCGGCTTGGTGCGCCCGGCCGCGGGACCCGACGCGTAGATCGCCGGACTGTACCCCTCGCGCGGTGGCCCGCCGATGATCCCGCCATCGACAAAATCGGCGCCGGTCGGCTCGACGATCGCGGCGATGCGCGCCGCGGTCTGCGGACTGACCGCGTTGCAATCGACGTAGACCGGCTTCCGGGGCAGCGATTGCAGCGCCGGCGCCAGGCGCGAGGCCAGCGCCTCGGCCTGGTCGGGCGGCAGGATCGACAGAAAATAATCGGCCCCGGCCAGCAATTCGCGCTCGTCGGCGGCCGCCTTCATGCCGGCGGCGCCGGCCCGCCCGGCGCTCGCTTCGCTGCGCCCGGAGAGCAAGGTGCGCACCTGCGCGCCGCGCTCGCTGAGGCGCTTGCCGACCCCGGCGCCCATCGTGCCCTGCGCCATGACCGCGACGATGATGCCCATGTTTGCCTCTTGGTAAGGGAGTACGCAAAAGGTAGCGCGAACCATGCGCCATGGCGAGCGAGCGGAGGAGTACCCGATCCTATCGGTGCCCGTCGCAGACGAAGCTACAAACGGCGAGATAACCCAAGGTAGGCCAATAATTGATTTGCTGGGATCGATATGACCGCAGAGGCGTTTGAGAAGTCGTTGGATCACTTAATCCGGGAGCTTGAAGGACAACCACCCCGGAGAGGAAGAGGAGATTAACGATGAAGGCAATCAGTGCTGTCGCTCTTCTTGTCGGTTTGGCGGCAAGCGTTCCTGCTTTTGCCCAGACACCCGATCCCGCGACAAACGCCGTGGCGGGCGGCGCCAGCGGCGCCACCACCGGCGCGATCATCGGCTGCATCGTGACGATCCCGGTCGGCTGCGCCCCCGGCGCGGCGGTCGGAGCGGCCGTTGGCGGCGGCGTCGGCGCCACCGCCGGCGCGGCGAGCACCCCGGCCTATGCGCCCCCGCCCCCGCCACCGGGCTATTACCGCTAAGCGGCGAGCGAACTGGCCGGCCCGGCTCCAACCGGGCCGGCTTTCGTTTGTGCGATTGGCGCGGCGGCCCGCCGCCGAAATGACCTTCGATAATGCAGCCGGATACGCCCGGCGGTCCTATCAATCCGCCGCGTCGCGCACCTTGCCGCGCGACTGCGCGACCACCTCGCGCAATTCGGCGATGCCGTAGCGTTGGCAGAAATCGCCGAAACCCTCGCCCGCCTCGCGTTCGGCGGCGAAAATCTCGAACAGCGGATCGAGCACGTCGGCAACCTCGCCGAGCCGGATGCGCTCGGCGACCACCTCGTTGAGGCGCGTCCCCTCGAAATCGCCGCCGACATAGATCGAGTAGAAGCCGGGAATCCGCCCGACAATGCCGATATCCCCGCTATAGGGCCGGGCGCAGCCATTGGGGCAGCCGGTGATGCGGATCGAGACCCGCTCCCGTTCGACGCCCCAGCGCGCCATGCGCTCGACGATTTCGCCGATCATGCCATCGCTCACCCGCTCGGCCTCGGTCAGCGCCAAGCCGCAAGTCGGCAGCGCCGGGCAGGCGAGCGCCCAGCGCTCGGCCGGCGCCATGTCCGCGCCGAACCGCACGCCGCGGGCCCGCAGCTTCGCCTCGACCGCATCGCGGTCGGCCGGGTCGATTTCGCTCAGGATGATGTCCTGGCTCGGCATCAGGATCGGGTCGGCGCCGTATTCGGCGACGATCTCGCGCAGCGCCGTGCGCAGATGCGACCGCCCATCGTCGACGATGCGGCCATTGGCGATCGGCAGCCCAAGATAGAGTTTGCCGTCGCCCTGTTCGTGCCAGCCGAGGTGGTCCGGCACCTGGAACTTCGCCATCGGGCGGCACGGCTCCAGCGCCTTGCCCAAATCCTCCGACAACCGCTCGCGCGCCCACGCCTCGCCGCGCTCGGCGATGACGTATTTGAGCCGCGCGTGCCGCCGGTTGGCGCGGTCGCCCCAATCGCGATGCAGCCGGACCACCGCCTTTGCCGCCGCCACCAGGTCGCCGGGCGCGACAAAGCACACCGCGCTCGCCATCCGCGGATAGGTCTCGGGCTTGTTGTGGGTCGCGCCGTGGCTCCCGCCGAGAAAGAAATTGTAGCCGGCAAGCTCGCCGTCTTCCCACAGCGCGACGATGCCGAGATCGTTGGTGAGGACATCGATCGTGTTGTCCTCGGGCACCGCGAAGCCGATCTTGAACTTGCGCGGCAGATAGCGGTCGCCGTAGAGCGGGTCGGGTGCGTCGGCCGCTCCCCGATCCTCGCTCCACGGCGCGCCGTCAACCCAAATCTCTTTATAGGCCTCGGTCTGGGGCAGCAATTCCGTGCCGAGCAGCCGGGCATCGGCCTCCAGCCGGTCGTAGATCCGGTCGCGGATCGGCGCCGGCGAGGTCGTCACGGTGCGCACCACGTCGCCGCAGGCGGCGAGCGTCGTCAACAGCCCGGCGTTGATCTCGCCCATCGCCGCCTTGAGGCCCGATTTGACGACGCCGTGAAATTGGATGCTCGACCGCGTCGTCACCCGCAGCGTGTCGTTGGCGTAGTCGCTCGCGACCTTGTCGAGCGCGAGGTATTGCGCCGCCTTCAGCCGCCCGCCCGGAATGCGCACCCGGACCATGAACTGATAGTGCTTGGAATTGCCCGCCTGCTTCAGTTCGGTGGCGCTGTCGCGGTCATACCCCTGGTAGATTCCGTGAAACTTCAGCAGCGAGTAGCCCTCGCCGTCAAACGGCGTCGCGGTATCGGCGAGGTCGCGCGCCAAGTGGCCGCGCAACTGGCGGCTTTGCCGCTTTGTCGCCTCGGCCTTGGAAATCTTCTCGCCAGAAAGCGCCTGGATCGGCTGAATCACGCCGCTGCCCTCCTCCGGGCAGGCGGAAAATACCGCGCCCCCGACGTGGTTCGATGTAATCTAACAGGCTTAAAATGTCAATTTGAGTGATTTATACACTATTTATTCGCTATATATGTTCCAACGCCCGGCCGATGTCGGCGATCAGGTCGCGCTCGGATTCGAGGCCGGCCGAGAGGCGGACCAGCCCGTCGCCGATGCCGAGCACCTCGCGATCCTCCGGCTTGAGGCGCGAATGCGTGGTCGTCGCCGGGTGGGTGACGATGCTTTTTGAATCTCCGAGATTATTGGAAATGTCGACGAGACGCAGCGCGTCGAGGAAGCGGAAGCACGCCGCCTTATCGCCGGCGATGTCGCAGCACACGATGCTGCCGCCCAATTTCATCTGGCGCTTCGCCAGCTCGTGTTGGGGATGGCTCGCGAGCCCGGGATAAACCACGCGGCCGATCTTCGGATGGGTTTCGAGAAACCGGGCGATCGCCTCGGCGGTGCGGCATTGCCGCTCGAGGCGCAGCTCCAGCGTCTCCAGCCCCTTCAGCAGCAGCCAGGCGTTGAACGGGCTGAGCGAGGGGCCGGTGTGCCGGTAGAACTGGCCGAGATCGTCCTTGAGGTACTGGTTGCTGCAGAGGATCGCGCCGCCGAGCGCCCTTCCCTGCCCGTCGATATGCTTGGTCGCCGAGTAGACGACGACATCGGCGCCGAGCTGCAGCGGCTTTTGCAGCAGCGGCGTCGCAAACACGTTGTCGACGACGAAGATGCCGCCGGCGCGATGCGTGAGGCGCGCCACCTCGGCGAGGTCGATGATGTCCATCGCCGGGTTCGACGGGCTCTCGCAGAATGTCAGCTTGACCCCGCCGGCGAGCGCCTCTTCCCAGGCCGAGAGGTCGCGGCCGTCGACCAGCCTGGTCTCGACCCCGTAACGCGGCAGCAAATCGTTGATGATGTAGGAGCACGAGCCGAACAGCGCCCGGCTCGCCACCACCTTGTCGCCCGCGCGCAGCTTGCACAGCAGCGCGGCGAACACCGCCGCCATGCCGCTCGCCGTCGCGCGGCAGGCCTCCGCCCCTTCGAGCAGCCGCAGCCGCTCCTCGAACATCGACACGGTCGGGTTGCGGTAGCGCGAATAGACAAAGCGCGAGCCGTCGTTCTTGAACGCCGCCTCGGCCTCGGCGGCGCTGCCGTAGACAAAGCCCGAGGTCAGGAAGATCGCCTCGCAAGTCTCGTCGAACGCGCTGCGCATCGTCCCGCCGCGCACGAGGATGGTTGCGGGATCGAGCTGTTCCGCCAGCTCCGGCGGCAGGATGGGCTTGGTCATCGGCACGCTCCTTCCTCGGGTTGGTCCCTGGAAGCCCGCACCGGTCGGGGCAGCAAAAAACCCCGGCCGGCGCGGCCAGGGTTCCGTTACGAACTCCCGACCTTTTAGCGCTTTATTTAACGTGGGGCGCAAGCCGGTCGGCTCAAATCACCACGGAACGTCTATCGCCTAACGCAGCGGCGGCCCCCCTGTCAAGCGGAACCGGAGATTCCGGGAGACGCAGGCGGCAGGGCCGCCCGCGCTCCCCGGCGAGAAGCTACTTCCAGCCGGATTCCTTGTCGCAGGCCTGGCGTTCGGTAGCGTGGGTCTTCTCCCACTGGGTGATCGACTGCGTCTCGTTGGTGCCCATCTTATTGTTCATGCAGGTGCAATACTTGGTGATGACCTCGACCGAGGCCTTTTCGTCCTTGTTGTCCTGGACGCATTGCGAAACCCATTTCGCATCGTCGGCATCGGCGAAAGCGACCGTGCTGCCGACGAGCGAAGCGGCGGCGAACAACAGCGCACCAACAATCGGCTTCATGACTGTCTCCCGTGAAAGTGGCGGCGACAATTTCGCCCGAGAGCGCGCATCTGCCCATGGCGGCCGAAAAGTTGCAATATCCCGTCGCGCATGCGACCTCGGCGCTTGCGCAAAGCGCTGGCCGCCCGGCAAGCGGCCATGCTAATCGCAATTGCATGAGAAATTCGGTCCGCTACCGCCTTGGCCTCAATCAGCCGGCCGAAAGCCCGACCGCCCAACGCATGGCGCAGATGGCCGCGTCGATCGAACGCGAAACCCAGGGCGGCCTCACGCTCGAGGTCCATCCGGAAAGCCGGCTCGGTCCCGACCCGCGGATGTTCGCCGATCTGCAGGCCGGCAAGCTTGAATTCTACCTGTCGGGCGCCACCCTCGGCGGCGTCGCGCCGTCGAGCGCGCTGCCGCTCCTGCCCTACGCCTTCACCAGCAGCGCCGCGGTCTTTGCCGCGCTCGACGGCGCGCTCGGCGAGGTGATCCGCGGCGAGCTGGCGGCGGCCGGGCTGCACGCCTTCCGCCACTCGCTGCAGAACGGTTTCCATCACATCACCACGAGCGGCGGCCGGCCGATCTGGACCGCCGACGATTTCGCCGGCCTCAAAATCCGCTCGCCCGGCGGCGCGCTCGCCGCGGACTTCTTCAAGACGCTCGGCGCCGAGGCCGGCATGGTGCCGTTCAGCGGGATGTATGAGGCGCTGAAGGCGCATCAGTTCGACGGTCAGAGCGACCCGCTCGGAATCGTGCAATCGCTGCGGCTGTACGAGGTGCAGACCAATCTGAGCCTGACCGGCCACTGGTGGTCGGGGTTTACCCTGCTCGCCCATGCCGACGCGTGGCACGCGCTTCCCGCCGACATCAAATGGGTCGTCGAGCGCAACGTCGAAGCCTTCGCCAAGCGGCAGCGCGCCGATGTCGAACGAGTCAACGCCGAGGGCGAAACCGTACTCGAAGAGCAGGGCATGGCGATCAACCGCGCCGACACGGCGAGCATCCGCGCCCATCTCGGCCTCTTCTACGCGCGCTGGAAGGCAAAGTTTCCGGCCGCGACCTGGCGCCTGCTCGAAACCTACGCCGACGGACTCGGCTGATGGCGGGCCCGGCCGTTGCAACAAACCCGTTCCGGCTCGACGGCAAGGTCGCGCTGGTCACCGGCGCCGGGCGCGGTCTGGGCCGCGGCATCGCCCTGGCGCTGGCCGGGGCCGGCGCCGAATTGCTGCTCAACAGCCGCTCGCCGGCCGAGCTCGACCGAGTCGCCGCCGAGATCGCGGCGGCGGGCGGCACGGCGCGCACCCTGCCGTTCGACGTCACCGACGCGGCGGCGCTGCGCGCCGCCTTCGCCGGCCTCGCCCGTGATTTCGGCCGGCTCGACATTCTCGTCAACAACGCCGGGGTCAACCGCCCGCTTCCCTTCCTCGAGATCGACGAGGCGACCCTCGACCGCCTGCTCGACCTCAACGTGCGCGCCCTCTTCCGCACCGCCCAGGCAGGCGCCCGGCTGATGGTCGAGGGCGCCAAGGGGACAAAGGGCGGCGTCATCGTCAACATGTCGTCGCAGATGGGGCATGTCGGCTCGGAATTGAATCGCACCGTCTACGTGATGACCAAGCATGCGGTCGAGGGGCTGACCAAGGCGATGGCGGTCGAGCTGGCGCCCCAGGGCGTGCGCGTCGTGTCGATCGCCCCGACCTTTATCGAGACGCCGCTGACGACACCGTTCTTCGCCGACCCCAAATTCCACAAATGGGTGCTCGACCGCATCCCCTTGGGCCGGCTCGGCACGATCGACGAGGTGGCGCAGGCGGTCGTCTTCCTCGCCTCCCCCGCCGCCGGCCTCGTCACCGGCTCGAGCCTGCTGGTCGACGGCGGCTGGACCGCGTGGTGATGCGGCGGCGCGATCTGATCCTTGGCGCCGGAGCGGCGGCGGCGGCCTTCCGCTCGCGGGGGGTGCAAGCCCGAGCGACAGAACAGCCTCGCCGGATCGGCCTATTGACGGCAGGCGGGCCGGGCGGCGACGACATCGCGGCCTTTCGGCAGCAGCTCGACAAATTGGGGTGGCATGATCCCGGCAACGCGCACATCGAGCACCGCTGGGCCGGCGGCGACCCGAGCCGGCTGCCCCTTTTGGCGGCGGAGCTGGCGCGCACCAACCCGGAAGTGACGCTGGTGCAAGGGACCGGTGCGCTCGCCGCCATGACGCAGGCAACCCGCAGCCCGATCGTGTTCATCGCGGTTTCGGACCCGGTCGGACAGGGTTTCGTCGCCAGCTACCCGCGGCCGGGCGGGAACATCACCGGATTCACCCTGGTAGATCCCGCAATGGCCGGCAAGTGGCTGCAGCTGCTCAAGGAACTGGCGCCCGAGACCGACCGGGCGGCGGTGCTGTTCGACCCGGAGGTTTCCCCATCGGGCGGCTCGGCTTTTTTGCGCGCGCTGGAGGACGCCGGCAGACCGCTCGGCGTGGCGTCGATTGCCGCGCCGATCCACAGAGAGGCCGAGTTGGCCAGCGTTGTCGCCGACTTTGCGCGCGAGCCGCGCGGCGGCCTCGTTGTCCTGCCCGATGATTTCACGGTTATCCATCGCGAGGAGATCGTCGCCTCGGCGGCGCGTCACCGCCTGCCGGCGCTGTATCCTGTCCGTTTGTTCGCGGCCGCCGGCGGCGTCATGTCCTATGGCCCCGACAGGCAGGACCAATTTAGGCAGGGCGCAGGATACGTCGATCGCATCCTGCGCGGCGCCAAGCCGGGCGATCTGCCGGTCGAGCAGCCGACCAAGTTCGAGCTGGTGATCAACCTGAAGACCGCCAAGGCGCTCGACCTCACCGTGCCGCAATTGCTATTGGCCCAGGCCGACGAGGTCATCGAATGAGGCGGCGCGCTTTCATCGCCGGGGTTGGCGGCACGCTTGCCTTGCCGCTCGCCGGCCGCGCGCAGCAGCCAATGCCGGTGATCGGCTTCTTAAGCGGCCAATCGTCCGACACATACTCGCGTTTCGCGGCCGCGTTCCGGCAAGGGCTCGGCGAGACGGGCTATGTCGAGGGCCGCAATGTCGCGATCGAGTTCCGCTGGGCGGAGGGCCGGCCCGAGGCCTTGCCGGCGCTGGCCGCCGATCTGGTGCGCCGCCAGGTGGCGGTCATCGCCGCGACCGGCGGTCTCGCCACGGCCCGCGCCGCCAAGGCGGCGACGACGACAATCCCGATCGTCTTCAACTGCGGCGAGGACCCGGTCGAGGCGGGTCTGGTCGCCAGCTTCAACCGGCCGGGCGGCAATTTAACCGGGGTCACCTGGTTCGCGATCGATTTGACGGGTAAAAGGCTGGAGTTGCTGCATGAACTGGTTCCCGCGGCGACCGTCATCGCCTTGCTGACGAACCCGAACGATCCGGAAAGCCTGTCGCAACCGAAAGGGGCCGAGGCCGCTGCGCGCACTCTCGGTTGCCGGCTCATCGTCGCCAAGGCCGGCACGCCAGCCGAGATCGACGCCGCGCTCGCCGCGCTCGCCGAACAACGCGCCGGCGCGCTCGTTGTCGCTGCAGGGGCGTTCTTTGTCAGCCGCCGCGCGCAGATCGTCGCGTTGGCGGCGCAACATGCGATCCCGGCGATCTATTCCGGCCGAGCATCCGCCGAGAGCGGCGGATTGATGAGCTATGGAGCCGATCTTGCCGACGCCTATCGCCGCAACGCCGCCTATGTCGGGCGGGTTCTGAAAGGCGACCAGCCGGGCGATCTGCCGGTCGACCGCTCGACCAAGTTCGAGCTGATCATCAACCAAAAAACCGCCGACGCTCTCGGCCTCACCGTGCCGCAATTGCTGTCGGCGCGCGCCGACAAGATCATCGAATAACCTCGACCGCAAAATAGCCAAAATCGTCGCGTAGGTTGATTCAGCCGGCTGGGCGATGAAGCGCTGGCGTAGCTGTAGATTTCCTGCAAAAAACAGCGGTAACAGCAAAGGCGCCTCCAGGAGGCCTCCGATGCCCCGCCACATCAAAGAGGCCGCGCTCGCCGGCGCCCAGGACGAGGCCGACGCCAGGACCCGCGCCACGGTCGAGGGCATCATCGCCGACGTGCGGGCGCGCGGCGACCAGGCGGTGCGCGAGCTCAGCGAGCGCTTCGACCAATGGTCGCCGCCGAGCTTCCGCCTGTCCGACGCCGACATCCGCGACCTCGTCGCCCAGGTGTCGCCGCGGACCATCGACGACATCAAGTTCGCGCAGGCGCAGATTCGCAATTTCGCGGAAATCCAGCGCGCCGCCCTCAAGGATTTCGAGGTCGAGACCCTGCCCGGCGTGGTGCTGGGGCATCGCCACATCCCGGTCGGCAAGATCGGCTGCTACGTGCCGGGCGGGCGCTACCCGATGGTCGCCTCGGCGCATATGTCGATCGTCACCGCCAAGGTCGCCGGGGTCGGCCACATCACCGCCTGCACCCCGCCCAACCAGGGCGGGCCGCACCCCGAAACCATCGCCGCGATGCATCTCGGCGGCGCCGACGAGATTTGCGTGCTCGGCGGGGTTCAGGCGGTCGCGGCGATGGGGGTCGGCACCGCGACCTTTCAGCCGGTCGACATGCTGGTCGGTCCGGGCAACGCCTATGTCGCCGAAGCCAAGCGCCAACTCTACGGCCAGGTCGGCATCGACCTCTTCGCCGGGCCGACCGAGATCCTTGTCATCGCCGACGACAGCGCCGACTCCGAGATGTGCGCGGCCGATCTGCTCGGCCAGGCCGAGCACGGCCCGACTTCGCCGGCGATCTTGCTGACGAATTCGGAGAAGCTGGCGCGCGAGACGGTCGCCGAGGTCGAGCGACAGCTCACCACCTTGCGGACGGCCGATGTCGCCGGGGCGGCGTGGCGCGACTATGGCGAGGTGATCCTCTGCGCCGGCGAGGACGAACTGGTCGCCGAGGCCGACCGCATCGCCGCCGAGCATGTCGAGGTGTTGACCCGCGAGCCGCGGCGCTATCTCGACCGCCTCAAGAATTACGGCGCGCTGTTCCTCGGCCCGCTGACCAACGTCGCCTACGGCGACAAGGTGATCGGCACCAACCACACGCTGCCGACCAGGGGTGCGGCGCGCTACACCGGCGGTCTCTGGGTCGGCAAGTTCCTCAAGACCTGCACCTACCAGGAAGTCCGCACCCCGGAAGCGAGCGCGATGATCGGTGAATATTGCAGCCGGCTCTGCGCCATCGAGCGCTTCTGGGGCCACAAGGAACAGGCCGACCTGCGCGTCCGCCGCTACGGCGGCAAGAACGCGGCGGAGTAGCGTTATTCCTCAAACATTTCGCGCAATGCCGCGAACGCCGCGCGCAGCGTCGCACCGCTGACCCCGCCGAGCCGGCGCACCAGTCTTTGTTTGTCGAGAGCGCGAAGCTGATCGAGCAGGATAAGCCCCTCCTTCCCGCGGAACTTGACCGGGATGCGGTATGGCGCCGGGCGGCTTCCTGTCGTCATCGGCGCGACGGTCACAGTCCGCAAAAAATCGTGCATTTCCGGCGGCGATATCACGACACAGGGACGGGTCTTTCGAATTTCGGAACCAACCGTCGGATCGAGCGCAGCAAGCCATATCTCGCCGCGCCGCACCCCTCTCACCAAACCAGCGCTTCGTCGTCGATATTGCCAAATTCCGGCCACGCCAACTCGTCGTCGCCGAGAGCGGCAACGGTCGCCGACGCGCTGGCCCACCCAGTGCGCGCGGGCCGCTTCACCGGAGCCAGCACAAGTCGCCCCTCCTGCGTGCTCATTTCCACCGCGTCGCCGGCCGAAACGCCGATCTCGGAAAGAAGCGACCGGGGAATGATCACACCGGATGAGTTGCCAAGCTTGCGTATCGCAGCGCGCATCGTACCACCTTTGTAATACGATGTTATAACGGAAGAAGCCAACAGGCAAGCTGCGAAAGGCGAAGTCTATGCGCGTGTCCCGCTCACCTATGCGCCCTGCTTCGAGCGATCGCCCGCCTCGCTTCTCGCGCGAAGGTGGAATAGCAGGCCGGCCCCGAGCATGGCCCGCCGCAAAACGGTCCGGCAGCCCCGAGGGCGCCCCCGCGAAGATCGGACGTTTCGGCAGCTATGGCAAAAAAAGTTCACCTGTGACACATTTACTACTACAGGTTTTCAACCCCCGAGGAACTCTCCGCCGGAAAACCGCGAGAGGTAGGCGGGGTCGAAATCGGCCAGTTCGGACAGCCCCTCGATGTCCTTTACGGTGACCCGCTGGTCCTCGACGACGACGAGCCCATCCTCCCGCAGACGCCGCAATACGCGGTTCACGTGCGGAATACTGAGGCCGAGAGCGTCGGCAATCAGCTCTTGGGTGAGAGGAATCTTGTACGAACGATCCTCGGCAAGGCCGACCGACTGCAACCGCGTGAGTAATTCAAGCAAGAAATGAGCGACCCTTTCCAGCGCCGTGCGGCGGCCCAAATCAACTAGATGCTCTGCATAGATCGCCGATTCACAAGAAAACCACCACAATATCTTGGTAAGCAGACGTGGGTGGCTTGCAAACAAGGCATTTATCCGAGTGAACGGCACTACCGCCACCAGCATTTCCGTCAAGGCTCTGGTAGAATATAGCGAGCTTTCAATAAAAGGCCCGAGAACTCCAACAATATCTCCAGGCAATACGATGTTGACGATTTGCCGGCGGCCGTCATGAAGGATACGGTATCGGATGCCATTACCTTCAAGTATTATGAATAGACTGCCGTAGTGGCGGCCTTCGGTAATAATGTCCCGGTGACGCTGGACCGTCCTGGTGGCCGATTGGAGGTCGCGCAGGATCTCCGCTTCGTCCGGCGCGAGCGGGACGAGTTGCGATAGCCTGCGGCCAAAAGCGGTGGTTACCGCCGTCGCCGGCGGTGCGCCTCCCATCTCAAAACCTCCCGTTCGCGTCATTTGATTATAACGTGCGCGCACGTTAGGAGGGCACTTTGGCTAAGTCAAACGCCTTTGGTTTGACCGCCTGCACCCGCAAGAAACGGTCCTGTTTTTTGATATTGCTTTAAAGCAATACTCTACAGCAACGACAGTTCGCGCCGTTAGCGGATACTCCCCTCCATGCCCAACCCGCCGTTGGGCGCGCGATTTTGCAGCCTCGGCACCGGCGGCGTCGCGTGATGGTTTGCTTCATTGGGAGGGGGATAAATGATGAAGGCGCGTAAAATCGGCATCATCGCGGCGCTGGGCGGCAGCACGGCAGCCTTGGCGATGTTGACCGGACTTGGCGGCGCCCACGCCGGCGATCTGCAGGTCAACCAGCAGCTCCTCGACACCCGCATCGACCAGCTCGCCGCGGTCGGCCAGCAGCCCGGCGCCGGCGCGGTGTTCTCGGTCGACCAGAACAAAGCGGCGGGCGCGGCGGTCATGGCCGGCAGCTTCCCGCGCTCGATCCTCATCCCTGGCACCGACACCTCGCTCAAGATCTATGGCGATATCGACGAGGTAATCGATTACTGGATGTCGGGCGGCGGCGTGGCGGTCAACACCAGCCTGCCGAACACCACGGTCGGCGACAACGGTTTCGCGCAGAATACGCCGCTGCACAACACCATCGCGGCGGCGCGCGGCGGCGGCGTCTTCCAGCAAACCCCGCGGCAGTCGAAGATCGGCTTCGAGACCCGCACCCCGACCCCGCTCGGCGAGGCGCGCACCGAGATAGAGTTCGACTTCACCGAAGCCGGCTCGTTCGTGCCGGGCGGCGGCGACCCGAACTCGGTGTCGGATAACCTCGCCCCGCGTCTCAAATATTTGTATGGCACGTTGGGCGGCCTGCTGGCCGGTCAGGCGACCTCGAACTTCTCCGACCCCGACGCCAACGGCGAGACCCTCGATTTCGGCGGCAATGTCGGCGAGCCGGGCCATGTCCGCATCCCGCAGATCCGCTACACGATGCCGGCCTGGTGGGGCGCCTCGTTCTCGGTCTCGGCCGAGCAGCCCGAGACGATCGTCAACACCCCGGCCGGGCTCGCAGCCAGCGACGCCGGGGTCATCCCGACGGTCACCACGACCTGCACCGTCGCCGCTCTCGCCACCGCGACGACCTGCGCGACGGCGCTGCTGACCAGCGGCCAGCTGCCGCTCAACGTCGCCAAGACGACCGCGCCCGACTTCACCGCGGCGTACTACATCCCGCAACCCTGGGGCCACATCGACTTCTCCGGGGTGATCCGCCCCGGCCTCGACGTCACCGACGGCCACTTCTTCGCCAAGCAGTACATCGGCTACGGCGGCCATGTCGGCCTCGACTTCAAGCCGGGCTGGTTCGGCTGGGTGAAGGACGATTTCATCCTGCACTTCGAGGGCGGCGACACGATCGGGCCGTTTGTCAACGCCAGCACCAATTTCGACCTGGCGACCAATTACGGTGCCCCCAGTGGCTACGGCTCGTTCGGCGGCCCGACCACGGCGACCGCGGCGGCGGCGGTGATCTTCAAGCCGACGCAGGAGATGGGCGGCGAGATCGGCTACCAGCATTGGTGGCTGAATAATCTGCGCAGCAACCTCAATGGCGGCTTCAACGCGCATTACGGCATCCCGGTCAAGCTGGTCGGCGCGGGCCAGGCCGGCGCGATCAACAAGGAGCTGATCACCGCGCACGCCAATTTGATCTGGAGCCCGGTGTCGAACGTCGATATCGGCCTCGAATACGTGTGGAGCCAGCGCACCGTGCTGAACAACATGACCGGCACGCAGAACGTGCTGATCAGCAAGTTCGCGTTCCGCTTCTAGCCGACCCGCTCATCCGAGCGACAGGAAGCCCGCCGGCCTTGTGGCCGGCGGGCTTTTCTGTGCTGTCGGAAGAACCAGGGCGGCGGCGCGCGCCCCGAAAGGTCTTATTGCGCAGGTTCGAGGATCGACTCCGCCGCGGCCTTCGCGGCTTCGATCTCGGCGGCCTTCTTCTCGACCAGCTCGACGAGATGGTCGACGATGCTGGCGTCCTTCAGGCGATGGTCGGTGACCCCGCTGAGATAGACCTGATGGGTGTCGTTGCCGCCGCCGGTAAGACCGATATCGGTCTCGCGCGCCTCGCCCGGCCCGTTGACGACGCAACCGATGACCGAAAGGGTAAGCGGCGTGGTGACGTGGGCAAGCCGTTCTTCGAGCAACTCGACGGTCTTGATCACCTGGAATTGCTGCCGCGCGCAAGACGGGCACGAGATCACCGTGACCCCGCGCCGGCGCAGATTGAGCGATTTGAGCATATCGAAGCCGACCTTGACCTCCTCGACCGGATCGGCCGACAGCGAAACGCGGATCGTGTCGCCGATCCCGGCCCACAGCAGCATGCCCATGCCGATCGAGGATTTGACCGTGCCGCTCCTGAGGCCGCCGGCTTCGGTGATGCCGAGATGGAGCGGGTAGTCGCAAGCCTCCGCGAGCTGCTGATAGGCGGCGACCGCGAGAAACACGTCGGATGCCTTGCACGAGATCTTGAACTCTAAGAAATCGTTATCCTCAAGGATCTTGGCGTGGTTGAGCGCGCTCTCGACCATTGCCTCGGGGCAGGGCTCGCCATATTTTTCGAGCAGGTCGCGTTCGAGCGAACCCGCATTGACGCCGATCCGCATCGAGCAATTGTAGTCCTTGGCCGCCTTGACCACCTCGCGCACCCGTTCCATCGAGCCGATATTGCCGGGGTTGATCCGCAGGCACGCGGCGCCGCTCTCCGCCGCCTCGATCGCCCGCCGATAGTGGAAATGGATATCGGCGACGATCGGCACCTCGACCTGCCGAACGATCTGTTTCAGCGCCCGCGCCGATTCCTGGTCGGGGCAGGAGATGCGCACGATGTCCGCGCCGGCGCGTTCCAGCGCCTGCACCTGCTCGACCGTCGCCTTGACGTCGTGCGTCACCGTGTTGGTCATCGACTGCACGGTGATCGGCGCATCGCCGCCGACCGGCACCTTCCCGACATGGATCTGGCGACAGGCGCGGCGATGGATATCGCGGTACGGGCGAATGCTCATCTAAGCCTCATGAGGTCTCTGCATCTTGCGTTATAGAACGCTTGGGTTACGGATAAAAGACGCCGCTCTACCCGTGAACGGCGGTGCCGGCCGCTAGCTCCGTCGGATCGAGCGCGACATCGCGGCGAAGCATGCCGACCCCGCCGATCGACGGCACGGCTTTGCCATTGACCGCGATTTCGAGCGCGCCGGCGTTTCCCGTCCGCAGCCACAGCCCGGTCCGCGCCGGGACGCTGTAAACCTCGCCGGACTTCAACACCCGGGAGAAGACGATCGACTGATCCGCGTCGCGAACCTGGATCCAGCAATCGGCAAGCGCGCGAATCGCGACCTTGGACGCGGACCCCGCGCTCGCCGTCGCGGGTTGCGGAGCCGCCGCCGTCTGCGTCGCGGCTGGCGGCGGGGACGATTGCGCTGCCGCGGCCGGAGCAGGGCGCGGCACGGAGTCGGTCGATGCACCCGGCGCTGACGGCTTCGCCGGCGCCGATCCCATCGCCGCCTCCGGCGAGAGGGGTCTCGCCGCCGCCACGGCCCGCTGATCGAGCGGCGCCGCCACCGGCGTCAGCGGAGGCGATGGAGCGAGCGCCGATTCCGCGGGCGTCGTCCCGGCGCTGGGCGGGCTCGGCGCGGCCGGCGGCGGATTGGCGCCCCCGTTCGGCGCACCGCCTTCCGGTAGACGCGGCGGCGCCACCAGAGCCGGCGCCTGCAGCGCCGCGGGCACCGATGCGACCCGCGCGGGGCGATCGCGTTCCTCGGTCGACCGGTAATACCAAAAGCCATAGCCGCACAGCGCAAGGATCAGGGCCACCAGCACCAGCGCCCCGCCCGGCAGGCTGCGCTCGCCGAGCGGCACGGGCAGCGTCAGATCGGGCCGCGCGGTGACCCCCGCGGCCTCCGCCTTGAACCGGGTTAGCACCTGTTGGGAATCGAAGCCGAGAAAATCGGCATAGGCCCGCACAAAGCCGATCGCATAGGTCGCGCCCGGCAAATCGTGCGTTCGCCCTTGCTCGAGCGCGGCGAGGTAGCCCGGCTTGATGCGCAACATCGCCCCGATCTCATCGAGATCGAGGCCGAGCTCCTCGCGCCGCTCCTGCAACAGCTCGCCGATCAGCCGCATCCCCGGTTGGTACGGGATCTGCTCGTCGGCCGGGCCTTCAGCGAACGGCGTCTTTATTCGCCGAATAAAGCTCACTCACGCACCCGCTTTCGCGGCTTCTATACTAGAGCCGGCCAAACCTGTCCAATCGCTGCCCGACGTCACAACGCTATCGCATGGTCACGCGCATAGGCTTCAAGCCGATGGCGCAGTGAATGGTCGGGGCGGTCGCCGATTTCGTCGAGGTAGCGCGCGAGTCCGCCCACATCGAGGCTGCGGAGCATCGTCTTGACCGGACCCAGCGCGGTCGCGGTCAAAGACAGCGTCCGAAAACCCAGGCCGATCAGCATCATCGCCTCGACCGGATTGCCGGCCATCTCGCCGCACATGCTGAGCGGCACGCCGGCCTGCGCGCATTTCATGACGACGTCGCGAAACAGCGCGATCATCGGCGCCGACAACAGGTCGTAGCGGTCGGAGAGGCGCGGATTGCCGCGGTCGCAGGCGAAGAGGAACTGCGCCAGATCGTTGGTGCCGATCGACAGCAGGTCGATGCGCTTGAGCAAAGCCGGCAACTGCCACAGCAGAGAGGGGACCTCCAGCATCACGCCGACCTTGACCGAGCGCGGCGCCGCGTAGCCTTCTTCCAATGCACGACGACGCTCCCGGTCGAGCAGCGCGCGCGCCCGATCAAGCTCGGCGACCTCGGCGATCATCGGGAACTTGACCCACAAATCGCGGCCCGCGGCGGCGCGCAGCAAGGCGCGCAGTTGCTGGCGCAGCATCGCCGGGCGGTCGAGCCCGATGCGGATCGCCCGCCAGCCCATCGCCGGGTTGTCCTCGGCGGCATGGTTCAGATAAGGCAGAACCTTGTCACCGCCGATATCGAGCGTACGAAACACGATCTGCCGGTCGCCCACCTGCTCGTAGGCGCGGCGATAGAAGCCGGTCTGGTCGGCGACGTCGGGAAAGGCGTCGCGGGTCAGGAGCGGGATCTCGGTGCGGAACAACCCGACGCCTTCGGCGCCGGTCGCGGCGACCTGCACCAGGTCGATCAAAAGACCCGCATTGAGCAGCAGCCGGATCGGCATGCCGTCGCGCGTCACCGCGGGCTCGTCCCGAATGGTCTGGTAATAGGCCCGGCGCCGGGTGCGCTCGGCCACCGCATCGACAAAACTCTGGTGGATGTCCTCGCCGGGGCGGATCAGCACCTGCGCGTGATCGCCGTCGACGACGACCGTGTCGCCCGATTCGATGCGGCTTGTCGCATCTTCGACGCGGCCGACGACCGGGATGTCGAACGCGCGGGCGACGATCGCGACATGCGCGGTCGGCGAACCTTCTTCGAGCACGAGCCCGCGCACCCGGCGATGCGCGTAATCCAACAGTTCCGCCGGTCCCATCGAATGGGCGACGAGGATGAATTCGGGCGGCAGATTTCCCGCCTGAGCGCCCATCAGCCCGCCCGCCAGGAAGTGCTGCAGCCGATTGGCGAGATCCTCAAGATCCCACAGCCGCTCGCGCAGATACGGGTCGGTCATCTGCATCATGCGGGTGCGGGTTTCCTCGCGGATCTTCTGCACCGCGGCTTCGGCGGTGAGGCCGCTGCGCACCGCCTCGGTGATGCGATCGAGCCAGCCGCGATCGGCGGCGAACATGCGATAGGTCTCGATGACGTCGCGATGCTCGCCCGCGCCAAGACCGCGGCTGGCGGCGACCAGCTCGTCGACCGCGTTCTGCATCGCGCCGACCGCGCGGCGCAGACGGTCAAGCTCGGCCTCGATATCCTCGGCGACCACCTGGCGGATCACCAGTTTCGGCATGTGCAGCACGGCGGGGCCGATCGCCAGCCCTTCGTTGAGACGGATGCCGTCGAGGCGCACCGGCAGCAGCGCGCCGCTGCTGCTCTGCGCCATTTCCAAAGGATTGACGAGCTCTCCGCTTGCCACCAGCTCGGCGACGATCATCGCGATCGTCTGCGCGATCTCGATTTCGTCTTCGGTATAGCGGCGCGGCGTACGGTTTTGCACGACCAGCACGCCGAGCACCCTGCCGCCGCGCAGGATCGGCACCCCCATCAGCGAGTGGTAGATTTCCTCGCCGGTCTCGGGCCGATAGGCGAAATCGGGATGGGCCTGGGCGTCGGCCAGCGCGAGCGGCCGCGCGGTAGCGGCGACGGCGCCGACCAACCCCTCGCCGACCCGCAGCCGCGTGCGATGCACCGCCTCGGGTCGCAGCCCTTCCGTGGCGAAGAGCTCGAGCACCTCGCCGGCGCGCATCACATAGGCCGAGCACACCTCGGCGACCATCTCGGCGGCGACGAGGCGGACGATACGATCGAGCCGGTCCTGCGCGGTCCCCGATGCAGCCATCACGTCGCGCAGCCGGCGCAGCAACCGGCGGGTACCGGTGACGTGCGCGGCGCCGGCGGGCGCGGCGCCCGGGAGCCCACCGGCCGGTACGCTCCCTGGCAGCGACCCCGACGGGCCACCCGGAGAGGCCGCCGGCGCGGCCGCTGGGTTGCTTGCGGGGATGTCGTTCATCTGCCCTGGTCCCGGCCTCCCGCCGCGCGCGATTGCGGCTTCCCACTCCGGCGGCGTGCCTCGATCGCCGCCAGCGCCTGCTCGCTCAGCTCGCCGAGGATGTCGGCCGTGCTTTGCTCGCGGCTGACGAGACCGACGCTCTGGCCGGCCATCAGCGAACCGCCCTCGACGTCGCCGTCGATCACCGCACGACGCAAGGCGCCTGCCCAGAAATGTTCGATCTCGAGCTGCGCGTCCTTTTGCGACAGCTCACCGCGCGAGAAGCGCTCGATGACCGCGCGCTGGGTCGCCGCGAACCGCTCGGTCGCGGCGTTGGCGAGCCCGCGCACCGGGATCACCGGGAAGCGCGTGTCGAGCTGTACCGAGGCCACTGCGTCGCGCGCCCGAGCGCGGAGGAAGGCGCGCTTGAAATTCGGATGGGCGATCGATTCGTGGGCGCAGACGAAGCGGGTGCCGAGCTGGACGCCGGCGGCGCCCATCTCGAGATACGACAGGATCGCCTCCCCACGCCCGATCCCGCCGGCGACAAAGACCGGAACGTCCGTGATGTGCGGCAAAACCTCTTGCGCGAGGACCGCGGTCGAGACCGGGCCGATATGGCCCCCCGCCTCACTGCCTTCGATGACGATCGCCTCGGCACCGCTGCGCACCAGCTTCTTGGCGAGGACCAGGGCAGGCGCGAAGCACACCGCCCGCGCGCCGCCATTCCGGATGCGAGCGATCGCCGATCCGTGCGGGATGCCGCCGGCAAGCACCACATGCCGGACCGAATGCGCGAGGCACACATCGATCAGCTCGGTGAGCTGCGGGTGCATCGTGATCAGGTTGACGCCGAAGGGCCGCCGGGTCAGCGCCGCAGTCGCGGCGATTTCGGCCGACAGCAGGTCGGGCGACATCGATCCCGACGCGATCACCCCGAACCCGCCCGCATTGGAGATCGCGGCGACCAGGTTGCGCTCCGAAACCCAGGTCATCGCCCCGCCCATGACCGCGAGGTCGGTTCCAAGGAATGCGCGTCCGCGCGCCCACAAGCCGTCAAGCACGGCGTGTGCATCCGCAGCCTCGGTGCCCGGCAGCGCTGCGGCGCGCAGTCGCGTCGCGGCCGGCTCAGTGGTGATAAACTCGGCGGTCATCCGGCGTCGTCGAGCCCGTAGGCGGTGTGCAGCGCCCGCAGGGCAAGCTCGGTATAGTCGGCCGCGATCAGCACGCTGACCTTGATCTCGGAGGTCGAGATCACCTGGATGTTGATGCCGCGTTCGGCCAGCGTCTTGAACATCATCTGCGCGACGCCGGCATGACTGCGCATGCCGACCCCGATGACCGAAATCTTCACGACATTCGAATCTGGCCTCAGCGCCTTGAAGCCGAGCGCCTTGCGTTGGTTTTCCAGTACGGCAAGAGTGCGGTCGAGATCGGTGCGCCCGACGGTAAAGGTCATGTCGGTCGTCGCGCCGTCGGCCGAAACGTTCTGCACGATCATGTCGACATTGATCGCGTTGTCGGCGAGCGGTCCGAACAGCGCCGCCGCGACGCCGGGCCGGTCGGCGACCTGCTCGACCGTGATCTTGGCCTCGTCTCGGCTATACGCGATACCGCTGACCACGCGCTTTTCCACGATCTCATCCTCGTCGACAACAAAGGTGCCGGGCGCGTCTGTAAAGCTCGACAGCACCTGCAACCGCACCCGATGGTTCATGGCCATCGCCACCGAGCGCGTTTGCAGCACCTTGGCGCCTTGCGACGCCATTTCGAGCATCTCTTCGTAAGTGATTCTACCGAGCTTCCTCGCTTTAGCAACGATACGCGGATCGGTGGTGTAGACCCCGTCGACATCGGTAAAGATATCGCAGCGCTCGGCTTTGAGCGCCGCGGCGAGCGCCACCGCCGAGGTGTCGGACCCGCCGCGGCCCAGTGTGGTGATGCGCCCTTGCGCACCGATGCCCTGAAACCCGGCGACGACGGCAACCTGCCCTTCGGCAAGGTGGCGCTCCAACTCCTGCGTCTCAATCGTCTCGATCCGCGCCTTGCCGTGGACCTCATCGGTGCGGATGGGGATTTGCCAGCCAAGCCACGACCGCGCATCGATGCCGAGATCCTGCAAGGCCAGCGCCATGAGCCCGGCGGTGACTTGCTCGCCGCTGGCGACGACAGCGTCGTATTCGCGGGCATCGTGCAGGCGGCTCATCGACGAGGTCCAATCGACCAGCTGATTGGTCGCGCCCGCCATCGCCGAGACGACGACGACAACCTCGTTGCCGGCGGCGACCTCGCGCTCGACGCGCCGCGCCGCCTGGCGGATCCGCGCGGTATCCGCTACCGACGTGCCGCCGAATTTCTGGACGATACGCGCCATTGCTGTTGCAAGTCCCCGATGTGCGGTTTCACCGATATACTGTCGGCCGCACATCTACCGGCATACTCCATTGCGGTCGGTGCGGCCACCTTAGCGAGGGAATTCGCAAGGCATGAGGGCAACCGGCGAGACCGTCGATCCCGCGGAAATCGCCCGCTTCGCCGCGCAAGCGCGAAGCTGGTGGGACCCCGCCGGCAGCTTTCAGCCCTTGCACCGGCTGAACCCCGCGCGGCTCGACTTCATCCGGCGCGAGCTCGACGCGCATTTCGGCCGCGAACCGCGCTCGCTGACGCCGTTCGCGGGGCTGACGCTGTGCGACATCGGCTGCGGCGGCGGTCTCATCGCCGAGCCTTTGGCGCGGCTCGGCTTCACGGCGACCGCGATCGACGCCGACGATGAAGCCATCGAAATCGCTCGCGATCATGCCGCCGCCGGCGGCCTCGACATCGACTACCGCGCGGGCACCGCCGAATCTCTGGTCGAGGCCGGTGCCCAGTTCGATGTCGTTCTGGCGCTTGAAATTGTCGAGCATGTCGCCGACCTCGAAGCGTTTCTCGCGGCCTGCGGCAGGCTGGTGAAGCCCGGCGGCGCGTTCATCGGCGCAACCCTCAACCGGACGCCGCAATCCTACGCCCTGGCGATCGTCGGCGCCGAATATGTGATGCGCTGGCTGCCGCGCGGCACGCATGACTGGCGGCGCTTTTTGCGTCCGTCGGAATTCGTGCTTGGCCTGCGGCGCGCGGGGCTCAATGCGACGCGGCTTAGCGGCTTGCGTTACCGCCTGACCCAGAGCGACTGGGCGATGTCCGACGACCTGTCGGTCAACTACATGGTGATGGCGGCGAAGACGCGACGGTGCGGCTAGGCGTCGGTCGGCGCGACCCAGGGAATGCGGCCGAACCCGATGCCTTCCTCGGCCAATTCGCGCGACTCGTTTTCGCTCGCCTCGCCGTAAATTCCGTGTGGATCGGCCTCGCCGTAATGGATGCGTCGCGCCTCCTCGGCGAATTGCGGGCCGACATAGTCGCAATGGGTTTCGACTTGCTGCCGCAATTCGACCAGAGCCGCCCGCAACTGCGCCGGCGAGATCGGCGGCCGCGCCCCGCGCGAGCGGCCGATGCTCGGCGCCATCAGCGCCTTCTCGACATGGGTGTCGCCGCATTCTGGACAGGCGATCTCGCCCGCCTTCTGCTGCGACGCGTACCCGTCGCCGTTGCGGAACCACCCTTCGAACTCGTGACCCGAAGCGCAGCGAAGCGAAAACCGGATCATCAACGCGACCTCCTCGGCCCGCGTTCTACACCGCGCCGAGGGCCTTAGCAATTGTGGCCTTTTAGTGCTAACGAAAGGTGAAAAGGCTTGTTCTACCTGGAATTTACGGCACGTCCCTGGCCCCTAGCTCGATCCTACTCGGCGGCCAGCCGACGAGGCGCCAGTTCCGGCGACGTGAAGTCGCGGTCGTGCCGCAGCGAGGGCAGTCCGCCGCGCACCTTGGCGATACGCGCCGGGTCGATCTTCGCGGTGATGATGCCGACTCCCTCGCCGCCTTCGGCCAGCACCTCGCCCCACGGGTCGACGATCAGCGAGTGACCGTAGCTCTTGCGGCCCGCGGTGTGCTCGCCGGTCTGCGCCGGGGCGAACAGAAACGCGCCGTTCTCAATTGCCCGCGAACGCAGCAGCACCTCCCAATGCGCCTTCCCGGTCGGCACGGTGAAGACCGACGGCACCGACAGGAAATCCGCGCCCGCCTGCGCCAGCATCCGGTAAAGCTGCGGAAACCGCACGTCGTAGCAGACGGTCATGCCGAGCCTGCCCCACGGCGTCTCGGCAATGACGGTACGGCCGCCCGGCCGATAGGCGTTGCTCTCGCGGATGCTCTCGCCGTTCGGCAGGTCGATGTCGAACAGATGGATCTTGTCGTATTTGGCGACAATGTCGCCCTGCGCATCGATGAGGAACGAGCGGTTGGCGAGCCGGGTCTCGTCGTCGGCGGCGCCGGGTTCGCCCGCCGGATCGATGACCAGCGAGCCGACCAGGATCCACGCGCCGGTTTCGCGCGCCAGTTCGCGCGTCGCGGCAAGGAATGGGTCGTCGGCCTCGCGCCGCGCCTTCTCGCGCCGCTTCTGACCGGTTTCGATGAAATTGCTCGCCTCGGGCGTCGTGATGAAATCGGCGCCCGTGTCGCGGGCGCGGCGAATGAGGTCGGAAACGACGGCGATATTCGGTTCGGGGTCAGGCCCGGCGGTAAACTGGACGCAGGCGGCGGTGAACGGTTCGCCGGCCATTACAGAATTCCTAGCTTGGCGTCGAGCCTGCCGGCTCGGTCGAGCGCATGGATGTCGTCGCAGCCGCCGACATGCTCACCGTCGATAAAAATTTGCGGGACGGTGCGCCCGCCATGCGCGCGCCGCACCATCTCGGTGCGCCGGCCCGGCTCCTCGTCGAGACTGATCTCGTGATAGGCGATGCCTTTCCTTTCGAGCAGCGACTTGGCGCGCGCGCAATAAGGGCACCACATCGTCGTGTAGATATCGACCTCGGCCATCCTCGTTCCCTTCGCCGATCCGGTTGTCACATATGGCGTGGAATCGCGGGTTCTGCAATTTCCGCGCGCAAGCTAACTCCCGGCGCGCAACGCCCGCGCCAGCACCAGCACGCCGACATAATCCGCACCGGCGCGGCGCAGCACCCGGGCGCATTCCTCGGCGGTCGCCCCGGTGGTCAGCACGTCGTCGATCAGCACCACCCGCTTGCCCGTGACGCTGCGCCCGCGGCGCAGCGCGAAGGCCCCGCGCACATTGCGCGCCCGTGCCGCCGGGCCCAGCAGCCCCTGCGACGGCGTGCGGCGGCGGCGCGCCAGCCAATCCGCCGCGACGGGCGGCCCCCCGCGCGGTGAATGGCTCGGGCGAGCAAGGCCGCCTGGTTGAAGCGGCGACCGAACAGCCGCGTCCAGTGCAACGGCACCGGCATGAGAAGATCGGCGCCGGCCAGCACCTCGCCGCCGGCGCGGTGCATCCATCGGCCGAAGGCGCCGGCGAGATGCGTCTGGTCGCCATGCTTCAGCATCAGCACGAGACGCCGGCTGTGGCGGTCGTAGCGCAGCACCGCGCGCGCCCGGTCCCAACTCGGCTGCTGACGCGCACAGTCGGCGCAGACCGCCCCCTCGCCCATCGGATGCGCAAACGGCAGCCCGCAACGACTGCACCAGGGCGGCGCGAAAAAGCTGATCGCGCCCCAGCACGGGCCGCACAGCGAATCGACCTCGCCGACGGTCGCGCCACACGCCAGACAGCGCGGCGGCAGCACGCCATCGACGACGGCGCGCCCGAGGCGGCGCAGGCGGGACGGAAGGGTTGCCGCAAGCTGCATCGCCACCCATCATCAAAGCGCCGCGCCGCGCGTCAAGCCGCAACCCGGATGGAACCCTCGGATCAATCCGCCTCACCGCTGTTCGACCGCCGCGGCTGGCGCGCGCATCGCGACCGCGCGGCGCAGCAGGGCGCGGTGACGTTTCTGCACGAAGAGGTCGCCGAGCGGCTGACCGACCGGCTGGATCTCGTCAGCCGCAGCTTCAGCCGCGCGCTCGACCTCGGCGCACGGGGCGGCGAGCTTGCCTCTCGCCTCGCCGTCGAGAGCGGCGTCAGCTCGATCGTCCACGCCGAACCGGCCGCCGGATTTTTAACGAGGCTGGCCGGTACGCGGGTCGGCGCCGACCCGGAACTGATCCCGTTCCGCGACGCCAGCTTCGATCTGGTGGCGAGCTGCCTCGCGCTGCACTGGTGCGCCGATTTGCCCGGCGCCCTAATCCAATTGCGCCGCGTCATCGCGCCCGACGGCCTGCTGCTGGCGGCGATGCTTGGCGGCAACACGCTCGTCGAATTGCGCACCGCGCTCTTCGAGGCCGAGCTCGCCGAGGAAGGCGGGGTCAGCCCGCGCGTCTCGCCGACAGCCGAACTCGGCGACGCCGCGGCGCTGCTGCAGCGCGCCGGGTTCGCGATGCCGGTCGCCGACAGCGAGACGATCACCGTCACCTATCCCGGCATCGTCGCGCTGATGCACGATTTGCGCGGCATGGGCGAGACCAACGCACTCGCCGCAAGGCGTGGGTTCCTCAGCCGCGCGACGCTCGCCCGCGCCGGCGCGATCTATGCCGAGCGCTTCGGCCAGCCCGACGGCCGCATCCCGGCGACTTTCGAAATCCTGTTCCTCACCGGCTGGGCGCCGCACCCCGACCACGCGACGCCGCGCCCCGGCCCGCGGCGGCGGATCGGTTAAAGCAAATCCCGCAGCATCGCGACGAGCGGCTTGTCGGCCGGCGGCATCGGATAATCGGTGAGCTGGGCCGGACGCACCCATTTCAGACGCTGGCCCTCGCGCGCGGTGACGATCCCCGTCCATTTGCGGCACACGTAGAGCGGCATCAGCAGATGAAAATCGGCATAGGCATGCGAGGCGAAGGTGAAGGGCGCGAGGCAGCTTTCATGCACGCCGATGCCGAGCTCCTCGTCGAGCTCGCGGATCAGCGCCGCTTCCGGCGTCTCGCCGGTCTGCACCTTGCCGCCGGGAAATTCCCACATCCCGGCGAGGTGCTTGCCTGCCGGGCGTTCCGCGAGCAGCACCCGGCCGTCCTCATCGATCAGCGCCACCGCCGCGACCAGAACGATGGGGTTGCTCTCAACGGGCTTCGATTCAGCTTCGGTAGCTGCCATTGATGTCGACATAGCCGTGGGTAAGATCGCAGGTCCATACCGTCGCCTGGCCGCGGCCGATCGCCAGATCGACATCGATGCGGATTTCGCGCCCCGCCATGTGTTTTGCGACCGGCGCCTCGTCATAGCCGGGGACGGGACCGCCATTGGCGACGATCCGCACCCCGCCCACCGAGATCAGCAGTCTGTCGCGGTCGGCTTTCTCGCCGGCTTTGCCGATCGCCATGACGATGCGGCCCCAATTGGCGTCGCCCGCGGCGATCGCGGTCTTGACCAGCGGGGAATTGCCGATCGCCAGGCCGATGCGGCGCGCCGCCCGCGCGCTCGCCGCGCCCTTGACCGCGATCGTGACGAATTTCTCGGCGCCCTCGCCGTCCCTGGCGATCTGCTGCGCGAGGTCGATCATCACCCGGTCGAGCGCCCGGCGGAAATCGCCGAGCCGGCTATCGCCGGGATCGCGGATCGCGGCATGCTTCGCCTGCTGCGTCGCGCAGAGCAAGACGGTGTCGCTGGTCGAGGTGTCGCCGTCGACGGTGATCGAATTGAACGAACGCACCGTCGCCGCCGAGAGCAATTTCTGCAGCACCGACGCGGGCAGCGTCGCGTCGGTGAAGACATAGCCGAGCATCGTCGCCATGTCGGGCGCGATCATCCCGGAACCCTTGCAAAAGCCGTTGAGCCGTACCTCAACACCATCGATCCTGGCGGTAGCGACGGCGCCCTTGGGGAAGGTGTCGGTGGTCATGATCGCGCGCGCCGCCGGCACCCACGCATCGGCGGCGAGCGCCTTGACGATTTGCGGCAGCGCGCCGGTGATCCGCTCGGCCGGCGGCGGCTCGCCGATCACCCCGGTCGAGGAGATGAACACCTCCCTAGGACTGCAGCCCAACAGCTTGGCCGCGGTCTCCGCGGTCGCCTCCACGGCCTGTCGGCCAGCCTGGCCGGTAAACACGTTGGCGTTGCCGGAATTGACGACGATGGCGCGTACCTTGCCGCCGGGCAGGCACTCGCGGCACCAGCCGACCGGCGGCCCGAAGGTCACGGACTTGGTGAAGACCCCGGCGATCGTGCTGCCGGGGACCAGTTCGGCCAGCATCATGTCGTCGCGCCCACTATAGCGGATGCCGGCAGCGTGCGCGGCGAGGCGCACCCCGGCGATCGGGGGCATGGCCGGAAACGAGGCGGGCGCGAGCGGCGAAATGTTGGGCATCGATCAATTCCCCAGAGGTGGCACCATAATCTTCGCGGATGCCGCGAAGACACAAAAAAGCCGCCGATGTGCTTTGGCGGCGGCGGTGAAAGCGGCGGTTCCGGAAACCGGCAGGCGGCCTCTCTACCGTCGTCGCCGGCCTATGGAACACGCGAATGCGCCCGCACCGCCTGAAGCGCGGCGTCGGCGTCGATTCCCCGTTATGCGCAAGGTCTCGCTCATGGAACAGGCTATAGCGGAAAACGTTTTTCGCGGGAAGATGGAACGGACGCGTCGGGTTGGCGGCGTTTGTCCCGCGACATGTGGTTTAATTGACACCCCGGCCACGCGGACCTATCTCTCACTGTCGCCGTGCGCTCGAATTCCGCCCCTCCGATCCCGCCCTTGAGGTCCTCATGCTTGGCGCTCTAGCCCGGCGGCTGTTCGGCTCCGCCAACGACCGTTACGTCAAGAGCCTGTCGTCGCTCGTGGCGCAGATCAACGAGCTGGAGCCGCAGCTCGAACAGCTGTCGCCCGAGGCGCTGCGCGCCCGCACCGCCGAGTTCCGCCGGCGCCTCGACGAGGGCGTCGAACTCGACGACCTGCTCGTCGAAGCCTTCGCCACGGTGCGCGAGGCGGCTAAACGCACCCTCGGCCAGCGCCATTTCGACGTGCAGCTGATGGGCGGGATCGTGCTGCATCGCGGCATGATCGCCGAGATGAAGACCGGCGAGGGCAAGACCCTGGTCTCGACGCTGCCCGTCTACCTCAACGCCCTCACCGGCAAGGGCGTCCACGTCGTTACGGTCAACGACTACCTCGCGCACCGCGACGCGGAGTGGATGGGACAGATCTACAACACCCTCGGCATGAATGTCGGCTGCATCGTCCATGACCTCGACGATCCGCAGCGCCGGCAGCAATACCTCTGCGACATCACCTACGGCACCAACAACGAGCTCGGCTTCGACTATCTGCGCGACAACATGAAGTTCCGGCTCGAGGACATGGTCCAGCGGCCGTTCAGCTACGCGATCGTCGACGAGGTGGATTCGATCCTGATCGACGAGGCGAGGACGCCGCTCATCATATCCGGCCCGACCGAGGACAATTCCGAGCTCTACAACCGCATCGACAAGCTGATCCCGCCGCTGGGCGACGAGGATTTCGAGAAGGACGAGAAGCAGCGCACTGTCACGCTGACCGAGGAGGGGGTCGAAAAGATCGAGGCGATGCTGCGCGACGGCGGCCTGATGGACGCCGGCACGCTCTACGACATCCACAACATCTCGTTTGTCCACCACGTCAACCAGGCGCTGCGCGCGCACAAGCTCTTCGCGCGCGACACCGACTACATCGTCAAGGACGACAAGCTCGTCATCATCGACGAATTCACCGGCCGCATGATGGAAGGCCGGCGCTATTCCGAAGGACTGCATCAGGCCCTGGAAGCCAAGGAAGGCGTCACCGTCCAGAACGAGAACCAAACGCTCGCCTCGATCACCTTCCAGAATTATTTCCGCATGTACCCGAAGCTGGCCGGGATGACCGGCACGGCGATGACCGAGGCAGAGGAATTCGGCGACATCTACAAGCTCGAGGTCATCGAGATACCGACCAACGAGCCGGTGCGGCGGGCCGACACCGACGACGAAGTCTACCGCTCGGCGCGCGAGAAATACGAGGCGATCGTCGAACAGGTGATCGATTGCCGCAACCGCCAGCAACCGGTGCTGATCGGCACGGTCAGCATCGAGAAGTCCGAGGCGCTGTCGGAGGTGTTCAAGAAGCACAACGTCCCGCACAACGTGCTCAACGCGCGCTACCACGAGCAAGAGGCTTTCATCATCGCCCAGGCGGGCGTTCCGGGCGGGGTGACGATCGCCACCAACATGGCCGGCCGCGGCACCGATATCCAACTCGGCGGCAATCTCGAAATGCGGCTCAAGGCCGATCTGCAAGCGGCGGAGGAATTCGAGCGCGAACACCGCGGCGCCGAGATCCGCCAGGAGATCGAGGCGGCGAAGAAGATCGTCGTCGATGGGGGCGGGCTCTTCGTCGTCGGCAGCGAACGGCACGAGAGCCGGCGCATCGACAACCAGCTGCGCGGCCGCTCCGGCCGTCAGGGCGACCCCGGCGCGTCGAAATTCTTCGTCTCGCTCGAAGACGATCTGATGCGCATCTTCGGCTCCGAGCGCATGGATTCGGTGCTGTCGCGCCTTGGCCTCAAGGAGGGCGAGGCGGTCATCCATCCCTGGGTCAACAAGGCGCTCGCCAAGGCCCAGCAGAAGGTCGAGGCGCGCAACTACGACATCCGCAAGCAGCTGCTCAAATACGACGACGTAATGAACGACCAGCGCAAGGTCATTTACGAGCAGCGTAAGGAGATCATGAACGCGGGCGACGTCGCGACGACGATCTCCGACATGCGCGCCGAAACGATCGCCGCGACCGTGGCGCTGGCGATCCCGGAGAATTCGCTGCCCGAGCAGTGGAACATCCAGGCGCTGCACGCCGAGTGCCTGCGCCTCCTGGCGCTCGATCTGCCGCTCGCCGATTGGGCCAAGGAAGAAGGCGTCAACAGCGAAGAGGTCGAGGAGCGCATCATCGCCGCGGCCGACCGCAAAATGGCGGAGAAGAGCGCCAATTACGGCACCGACATGATGCGGATGGCGGAAAAGAGCCTTTTGCTGCAGATCCTCGACCAGACCTGGAAGGACCATCTGCTGTCGCTCGACCATCTGCGCCAGGGCATCAATCTGCGCGCCTACGCGCAGCGCGACCCGCTCAACGAGTACAAGCGCGAGGCGTTCGAGCTGTTCGAGGGGATGCTCGTCCAGCTGCGCGACCAGGTGACTTCGGTGCTGAGCCATATCGAGCTGCGCTTCGAGGCGCCGCCGATGCCGCCGCCAACCGAGATGTTCGCCGGTGGGCCGCAGCCGCTGTCGGGAGCCAGCGCGCAGTTCGCCGAAATCCATGAGCGCGAGCCGGCGATGGCCGAGGAAGACCGCCCCGCGCTCGGTGCGGGCTATCCCCATCTTGGTCCCGCCGCCCCTCCCGCGACGCGCCGGGGCCGCGACCATCCCGGCGACCCGCCGCGCGGAGGCGGCCAGTTCGCCGGACCGCGCGCGCCCTGGGCCGGCACCCCGCGCAACTCTCCCTGCCCATGCGGCTCCGGCAGAAAATTCAAGCACTGCCACGGACGCGTTTGACGATATTTCCAGCCGGGCACCGGATCGCGTGCGGGGGCAGGCCAGCTCACCGAGACGGATTCGCCGCATTGCCTGTGTCGCGCTTCCGGCTACATTTGCTGCGCCGCCGGGCCACCGCCGCAAATCAGCGCCGCGCCGCGGAGCGACAAACAAAGCCCTCAGACCAGTCACCGATGTCGATCGGTCGTGCCTCGTTAGCCGGCTGACAACCACGTCAAATATCTTAAGCACGATAAGCAGCAAGAATCATCCCATCCGCCGCACCGGCCCCGCGATCGATCCAATCCGGCGCTTCCTTCCACCAGCGCCGCTTTTTCCGGGTCCGATCCTCAGCTATGCAGAGACCGCTGCGCTGCGGACTCCTTGCTCCGCCAATTTGGCTTTCGGCTAAACTCCACCGCGTTATCGGCCAATGGCTTAACCAATCATCAACAAACCTTTTGTCATCATGGACGGAGCGATAGATTGGGACGAAGCGGATTATGCGTTCTCTCCTGCAATGGATCAGGGCCCGGCGGCGCGGCGCTACGGCGATCGAATACGCGATGATCGCGTTCTTCATTTCGATCGCCGCGTTCAGCGTCATCGTGCAGGTCGGCACCTCGGTCAGCGGCGTGTTTGCGACAATCGCCACCAGCTTCTGAAGCCGCGCGCGCCGCGTGGTCTTGAGGCTGTCGTCGAAACGTTCCATGCTCGGTCCGGCGCGCCTGCGCTGCGCGGCACGAACAGGAAATCCGAGCGATGAGCGACAATTGCTGGCAGCCTTCCCTGCTCTACCCCGACCCGGCTGTCGTCACCCTCGATCCGCGCTTCGAAAAAATAAGACCGCCGTTCAACACCTCGGTCGAGCTGCTCTACACCGGCTGCCGCTGGAGCGAAGGCCCGGTGTGGTTCGGCGACGGCCGCTTTGTGCTGTGGAGCGACATTCCCAATAACCGTATCCTCAAATGGGAAGAGGAAACCGGCGCGGTCAGCGTGTTTCGCAAACCGTCCGACAATGCCAACGGCAACACCCGCGACCGTCAAGGACGACTCGTCACCTGCGAGCACGGCGCCCGCCGCGTCACCCGCACCGAGCATGACGGCACGATCACGATCCTGTGCAACCGTTTCGACGGCAAGCCGCTCAATTCGCCGAACGATGTCGTGGTCAAATCGGACGGCTCGGTCTGGTTCACCGACCCGCCGTTCGGCATCCTCGGCGAGTACGAGGGCGACAAGGCGGAACCAGAGCTGCCGGTCACCCGCCTCTATCGCGTCGACGGACGCACCGGGCAGGTCAGCGTCGTCGCCGACGACATTCGAGGCCCTAACGGCCTGGCCTTCTCACCCGACGAAACCCGCCTCTACGTCGTCGAATCGCGCGCCCAGCCGCAGCGTGCCATCCGCGTTTTCGATGTCGCCGATGACGGGCTCAAACTACGAAACGGCCGCGACTTCGCAGATTTCGGCCAAGGAACGCCCGACGGCTTCCGCTGCGATGTCGACGGCAATCTGTGGTGTGGCTGGGGCATGAGCGCGGAGCTAAACGGCGTCGCCGTGTTCGCGCCCGACGGCACGATGATCGGCCGCATCGCGTTGCCCGAGCGCTGCGCCAATTTGTGCTTTGGCGGGACCAAGCGCAACCGCCTGTTCCTGGCGGCGAGCCACTCGCTCTACTCGATCTACGTGAATACGCAAGGTGCGATCGGCGGCTAAAATAGCGAGATGCGCCGCCGCACGCTGTTGCAAACGACTGCCGCCGGCATGCTCGCGGGACGGTGGGCCGGTTCCGAGCCCGCAATGGCCGAAACGCTGCGCTTCCCGCCCGGTTTTGTCTGGGGGATAGGGACGTCGTCCTGCCAGATCGAAGGCCGCGGCGACCGCGTCGCCGACAGCATCTGGGATATTTTCGCGCGCATCCCCGGCACGATCAGCGATCACAGCACCCCCGAAATCGCCTGCGACAGCTATCACCGCTATCCCGAAGACATCGCGCTGATGTCGCGGCTGGGGATCAAGGCCTACCGTTTCTCGCTGTCATGGCCGCGCGTCATGCCGGACGGCACCGGCGAACCCGACCCGCGTGGCCTCGATTACTACGACCGCGTCACCGATGCGCTCTTGAAGGCCGGGATAGAGCCTTGGGTCTGCCTTTTCCACTGGGACCTGCCGCAGGCGCTGCAGGATCGCGGCGGCTGGGGCGATCGCGCGAGCGCCGATTGGTTCGTCGACTACGCCCAGCTGGTGACGCGGCGTCTCGGCGACCGGATAACGCGCTGGGCCATCTTCAACGAGCCGCAGGTCCACGCGATGATGGGTCACGGCCTCGGCGAGCATGCCCCGGGGCTGCACGGCCGCGCGCCGATGGCCGCCGCCGCGCATCATCTCAATCTTGCCCAGGGCCGCGCGCTGGCCACGCTGCGAGCGCAGAATGCCGGGTTCAAGCTCGGCACCGTGATGAGCCTGCAGCCGGTGCGCCCGGCTCAAGGTCTCGCTGAAAACCGGGAAGCCGCCGCGCAATGGGACGCGGCATGGAACCGGGCCTATCTCGATCCGCTGTTCCGCGGCGCCTATCCCGCGCGGTTCGCGCCGCTGGTCGAAAAACTGGTGCAGCCCGGCGACATGGAGCAAATCCGCCAGAAGATCGATTTTCTCGGCGTCAATTACTACGCGCCGATGTATCAGCGGGCGGACTCGGCGGGTATCGTCGGCAGCAATTGGGGCGCCGTTCCCGCCGGCATGCGGACGACCGCGATGGGCTGGCCGATCGACCCGGGCGGGCTCGTCGAAACCCTCGTCGATCTGCGCGACCACTACGGCAACCCGCTGGTCTACATCACGGAGAACGGCGCCTTTTTCAAGGAAACTGCCGGACCGGACGGCCGTATCAGCGACCGGGAGCGGATCGATTACCTGCGCGATCATATCGCCGCCTCTCACCGCGCTCTCGCATCGGGCGTAAATCTCGGCGGCTACTTTATTTGGACGCTTGCCGATAACTGGGAGTGGACGCATGGCTACTCTGCGACATTTGGGCTCGCCCACCTCGACCGCGCCACTCTGACGCGCTCGCCAAAGGCCTCCTTCGACTGGTTTGCCGGGGTAACCCGGACAAATTCGTTGTAAGCCCTTCTACCGCCACGCGATCTGCCGCCGGTTGATGCCGCAGGACCCGGCGCGCCTATTGCGTTACGTGGGTCAACCGGTTAACCATGCAATAACGGTTTGAGGTAGTATAATCATGCGATTTATTATATGGTCTCAGTTCTCAACTGTCGGAGGAACCCGATGAAGCGTGCCCTTGCCCTCTGTGCGCTCCTGGTCATGGCGTCGTGCGCGCCCGTCCCAGCGCCAGCACCACCC
>DASRLO010000116.1:0-4923 GCA_035648415.1 Allostellaceae bacterium | reverse complement strand
CAGCACGGGCAGAAAGTGACGCAGGCGCCGAAAGAATTGCTTTGCAAGTTCGGCTTCGTGGTCAAAGATGTGCCGGAGGGACATCTTTGCTGCGGCTCGGCCGGGACCTACAATATCTTGCAGCCGGTATTGGCGGAGAGGCTGCGCGAGCGCAAAGTTGCCAATATCGAACGGCTGAAGCCGGATGTGATCGCGGCCGGCAATATTGGCTGCATCACGCAGATCGCCGCCGGCACCGCCATCCCGGTCGTGCATACGGTCGAGCTGCTCGATTGGGCGACCGGCGGTCCGGCGCCGCGAGGATTTGAAGATACGGGAGCCGATGCGGCTCCGGAGCATGTGGCTTAAAGCTGCGGCTTGAAACTGCACGCGACGCAAATCGATTGGGAGGATTGTCATGGCAAAAGCGAAAAAGCGGAAAACCAAAGTGAAAAAGGCCAAGCGCGCCGCCGCCGTGCGCAAGCCGAAAACCAATAAGGCAAAGCGTCCGGTCAAAAAGCCCGCCCGAAAAGCCAAGGCCGTCAAGTCCAAGGCCGTCAAATCCAAGGCGAAAAAATCCGTCGCAAAGAAGGCGTCGCCGCCGAAGGCGAAGACCCTCAAAATCCTGATGATGGGCGCGGCCTACGGCTCACTGCTGGCTGCCAAAATGCTTTTCGGCGGGCACAAAATTCATCACGTATGTCTGCCGGCCGAGGCCGATCTGATCAACGCCGAAGGCTTCCGCGTCCGCTTGCCGGTACGCGGCCGTGCGGAACCGGTCGTGCTCGACTCGCAAAAGCTGCCCGGCAAGGTCACCGCCAGCGGCTCCGCCGGCGTCAATCCGAAGGACTTCGACCTGATCGGCCTCGCCATGCAGGAGCCGCAGTATCGCTCGCCCGGCGTGCGCGAACTGCTCGACGCGGTGGCGAAATCGCGCGTGCCCTGCATGTCGATCATGAACATGCCGCCGCTGCCTTACGTGAAGCGCATCCCCGGTCTCGATTACGATGCGCTGAAACCCGCCTATACCGATCCGACCGTGTGGGACAATTTCGATCCCGCCTGCCTCACGCTGTGCAGCCCCGACCCGCAGGCGATCCGCCCGCCCGGCGAGAAGATCAATTTCTTGTTGGTCACATTGCCGACGAACTTCAAATCGGCGCGCTTCGAGAGCGACGCCGACACCCAAATACTCAAGAACCTGCAGGCCGATGTCGAGGCGATCCGCTACGATCCGGGCGACGGCGAGAAGATCGATCTGCCGGTAAAGCTGAAGGTGCACGACTCGATCTTCGTGCCGCTCGCCAAATGGGCGATGCTGCTGACCGGCAACTACCGCTGCGTCACCGCCGACGGCGCAATCGACATCAAGGACGCGGTGCACGCCGACCCGGAGAAGTCGCGCTCGGTCTACAATTGGGTGATGGAGGTGTGCACCGGGCTCGGCGCCGACCCGGCCGATTTGGTGCCGTTCGAGAAATACGCGAGCGCGGCGCACGGGCTGGTGCGGCCGTCCTCGGCGGCGCGCGCGCTCAACAACGGCGTCCCCAACATCGAGCGCACCGACCGGCTGGTGCAGCTCCTGGGCGCGCAGCTCGGCATGCACCACCCGGTAGTCGACGCAACCGTCAAGCAGGTCGACGCGCGGCTCGACGCCAACCGCAAGAAAGCCGCTGCTTGAGGCTTCGGCCGGGCGGATGAAGGGCCAAATCCTCGGCTTCGAACCGGACAGCAATACCGGCGCGATCAGCGGCCATGACGGCCAGCGCTACGACTTCGTGACGCTGGATTGGCGCGGCTCCGGCCGGCCGATGCGCGGCGACACGGTCGACTTCGTCGCCGACGGCACCCGCGCGAGACAAATCTATTCGCTTGGCCAGCGCTTCAGCCCGGGCGAGGCCGCGAACGCCAACACCGTCTACATCCTCTATCTCGTCGGGCTCGCGGTCGGCGTCACCTCGATCGTCGGCCTGATCATTGCCTACGTGAACCGCGCCGATGCGCCGGAATGGGTGCGGACGCATTACCGGTTCCAAATCCGCACATTTTGGATCGGGGTGCTTTACGGCCTTATCGGCGCGCTGACCTGCATCATCGTCGTCGGCTTCTTCTTCCTGGTTTTCGTGCTGGTCTGGTGGATCGTGCGCTGCGTCAAGGGCATGCAGGCGATCTCCCGCGGCGTTCCCTATGACCAGCCGGCGACCTGGCTGTGGTAACGGTAAGGTTGCCCAAGTCCTAAGCTGCTTCCCTCTCCCGCGACAAGATGTACAATCGCGGCGATCATTCCAAAGGGACCGCCATGAAGGGCAACGTGATCGGGTTCGACCCCGACACCAATACGGGCGCGGTCAGCGGACATGACGGCCACCGCTACGATTTCGCGACCATCGATTGGCGCGCGCAGCGGCAGCCGCGGCACGGCGACGTCGTCGATTTCCAGCCCGAGGGGCAGCGCGCCACGCAAATGTACCTGCTCGAACCGGAATACGTCGTCCCCGGGTTCTGGCCGTTCTGCTTCTCGATCGCGGGGCGCATTTCACGCTCTCAGTATTGGTTGAGGTTTATGCTGCCATATTTAGGGATATGTGTTGCTCTCCAAATCATTACAGCGCTAACTCGCCAGGGATCAGCCATCAATATTTTGGTCTCTATTGTTTTCTTTCTCTTCACATTGATTGCAATATGGCCGAATATTGCAATTCTCGTAAAACGAATTCACGACCGTGATAAGTCTGGATGGCTGTGCCTCGTCCTGTATGTGCCTACGACTTTATTTATTATCTTATTGGTTGCGTGGCTGACGAGCGTGATCGTCGCGGTAGCGGCGGGATCGTCTGCATCAATTCCTTCGCTCGGCGCGTTGGGCGTGATTGTCATAATTTTGGGGGTCGCCTCCAGCGGCATCGCCCTCTGGTTCTTCATCGAGTTCGGCTGCCTACGCGGCACGGTCGGCGTCAACCGGTTCGGCCCCGACCCAGTACGCTAAACCTTGTCGGCAGCCCGTAAAAAAGGGCCGGGTTCTCCCGGCCTTTTTTTAGTCAGCGCGTCGAGCGGTCAGCACGAGGTGCTGTCGCCGCCCCCGCCGTAATCGCCGCCATCCCCGCCGCCGCCGTAATCGCCACTGTCGCCGCCACCACTACCACCACCACTATAATCACCACCGCCGCCGTAATCCCCGCCGCCGCCGGCATCTCCACCGGCATAGCCGGCGCCACCGCCGCCCTGGTCGTCGCCGTAATAGTTATTTACCACCGTCTCGCCGAGGCCGCTTCCCATGCCCCCCATCCCGCCGAAGCCGCCGAGGCCGCTCGCGTAGCCATGGCCGAAGAGCGATGAGATGCCCTCGAACAGCAAGGCGCCGCCGGCGACGCCGGCCGCCGTTGCCGCGGCCGAGCGCAGGAAACCGCCGCCACCGCCGGCGCCGCCGAACAACCCGCCCGCCGCCGACGGCTGGGCGGCGCCGGGCTGGGCGTAGCCTTGCTGGGCGTATTGCGGAGGCGGCGGGGCCGCTTGCGGGGCGCGCGTCCAGGGGCCGCTTGGCGGGACGCTGCCGGCGGCGGCCTGCTGGCTGCCGCCGCCCAAGAGGCCGCCCAAAAAGCTGGTGCGCTGCGGCGTCGCGATCTGATTGGTGAGTTGGCGCTCGAGCTCGGCGATGCGGTTCTGCGCGTTGTGCAGCGACAGATCCTGGATCAGCACCGTCTGCACCAGGTAGTAGGGGGCGTCCGGCATCTGGGTCATCGCCTGGCGGATCATCGCGTCCGCCTCGGGATCCTTCTGCTGGCCGCCCGCGCTTTGCAGACGGGTCAGCAGCGTCGTGATCAGGTCGCGTTCTTGCGGTTCCATGGGTCCTGCCCGTTCTCCATAGCGGCCTTCGCGCGAAGGCCATTGACGCCGCCGCCGGCAGTGCGTCGCGCTAGATGTGGGGAGCGGCGGCGGCGCGTCAATGAGGCGGGGAGGCGGCGCCCGCGTCAACCCGCTGAGTTCAGCGGGAGTTTCGCCCGCTAGACATTCAGTCGCCAGATCGCCAGGTTGAGCACCGCGGCAAAGGCGGTCCAGCCAAAATAAGGCCAGAGCAGGAAGCCGGCCACCCGGTCGACGGCTGAGAAGGCGACGATCGTCCAAACGATCAGCAGGAGCAGAAGAGCGACCTCGATCAGCGCGCCGATTATGCTGTGGAGGCCAAAGAAGATCACCGACCAGCCGAGATTGAATGCCAGCTGCAGCCACCAAAACCTGAGCTCTCTCGAGCGCACCCCTTTGAAGCGCCACACCCGCCAAGCCGATATTCCCATCAAGACGTAGAGCGTGCCCCATACCGGGACGAACAGCCAATTGGGCGGGGTGAACCTCGGCTTGGCGATCGAGGCGTACCAACCCGCGATATTGAGTTCGGTTATCGACGCCCCGAGCACGCCAACGCCGAGCGCGATCATGACGAAGGTGAGGAGAATGAGGACGGATGGGCTGGGAAGGCGGCGACCCGGGCCGCGACCTTCGGATAATGCGGTATTCGACATGTTGCAGACGGGTCTCGCCGCGATGAGGTCTCCGCTAACGCCTGGGCGGCGGTAAGCTCCGCCCTGGCCGGGAAACCTGATCGCCCTGCCTTCAGGGGCGCCGGCGAGCACCTACGGCGCGGAGACCCCCTCCCGATTTGGCGCCGCAGCTACCCGCAACCATTGCCGATATCGGCTTTTGAGGACGCAAATCGGTGGGCACGCGCCGCGCCGCCGCCCGGCATTGTCGCTGCGTCGCGGTGACGCCAGCAGACCTGACCACCCAGATTAGATAAGACATGAAAAGCTGGCGGAGAGGGAGGGATTCGAACCCTCGGTCCCCCGTAAGAGGGACAACGGTTTTCGAGACCGCCCCGATCGACCGCTCCGGCACCTCTCCGTCTGAGCGGGGGCAAGGACTTATCACGAGCCAGCCGAGGCCATCAAG
>DASRLO010000115.1:0-7463 GCA_035648415.1 Allostellaceae bacterium | reverse complement strand
CGCATTGGCGGCGAGCCATGCCGTCCCGGCAGCTTATCAATGGCGTGCCTACGCCGCCTCCGGTGGGCTGATCAGCTATGGACCTAGTCTCCCGAGTATCTATCGCCAGATCGGCATTTACGCCGGAAAGATCCTCAACGGTGCCAAGCCGGCCGATCTGCCGGTCCAGCAGCCGACCACATTCGAGTTGGTGATCAATCTGAGGACCGCGAGGGCGCTCGGCCTCACCGTGCCGCAATCGCTCCTCGCCCGCGCCGACGAGGTGATCGAGTGAAGCGGCGGGATTTCGTCGCCCTGCTCGGCGGGACCGCGATGGCGTGGCCGCTCGCACCGCGCGCACAGCAGAAGGCGATGCCGGTGATCGGCTTTCTCGGCGCCACATTGCCCGGCCCGAATGCCGCTTTCTTGGCGGCGCTCGGCCAGGGGTTGAGCGAAACCGGCTATGTCGAAAGCCAAAATTTGGCGATCGAATACCGCTGGGCCGAGGGGCGCTACGACCGGCTGCCCGCATTGGCGGCCGATCTCGTCGACCGCAACGTCGATTTAATCGTGGCAAGCGGCGGCACCCCTCCGGCATTGGCGGCCAAAAGCGCAACTTCGACGATACCGATCGTATTCACCGGCCTCGCCGACCCGGTCGGAAGCGGCATAGTCGCCAATCTCGCCCGGCCCGGCGGCAACATCACGGGCATCAGTAACATCATCAACGAGCTGATGCCGAAGCGGCTTCAGCTGCTGTCCGAGCTGGTTCCCCAGGCCGGCGTGATCGCCCTCGTCGTGAACCCGATCAATCCAACTCACGAGGGTCTGGTGAGAGACGCGCAGAAAGCGGCGCGCGCCAGGGGGGTGCAACTCCCTATTCTGAAGGCCAGCACCGAAAGCGAGATCGACGCGGTCTTTACCTCCCTCGTCGAACTGCATGCCGGCGCGCTCCTCGTCGACCCCGACGCGCTGTTTACCAGCCGGCGCGACCAGTTCGTGGCGCTGGCGGCCCGGCAGGCCGTTCCGGCGATCTATCCGTCGCGTGAATTCGCCGCTGCCGGCGGGCTGATCAGCTACGGGCCGAGCATCACCGGGTTGTTTCGCCAGGCCGGTATTTACGCCGGAAGGATCCTCAAGGGGGAAAAGCCAGCCGATCTGCCGGTCCAACAGCCGACCAAGTTCGAGTTGGTCATCAATCTTAAAACCGCCAAGGCGCTCGGCCTCACCGTGCCGCAATCGATCCTCGCCGGCGCCGACGAGGTCATCGAATAGGTCTGGGCTCCCGCCATCGCGGGATGGTGCGACGCGCCCATCGCGCAGGGTGGCCCAAACCAAACCTATGTCGCTTTGGCAACGCCGCGACCGGTTTTCAAAACACGTCCGTAAAATTGCCGCAATCACATTATATATTGTGATTATCGCCGCGATGAAAGCGGCCTTCAACCGCCGGGAGCAAGCGAGGATGCCTGTAAATTTCCAGCAGAAACAGGAGCGCCGCGGGCGCCGGGTGGAGGCCGCAATTGCGCCGCGGGCTTGAGCGGCGCCTCGCCCGCGTCGCGGCAATAGTCGGGCGCTGGAAGGCCGAGCGCGACAGCGAGGATGATCTCCTGTCGGCGCGGCGGGCCGTCGCCGAGGCGATCCGCGCCGGTCTCGCCAACGCCGGCATCGATCCGGACGAGGCCTCGGCGCTGCGCCGGTTCGCCGAGCCCGACCCCGCGCCGCGCCCCGAGACGGCCCGCCGGCCCGCCGGCTTGTCGGGCGCGGTCGGCATCCTTTACGACAAGCTCTCGGCGCTCGCCCAGCGCTGCCGCGAACATCCGCCCGACCTCGCCACCGCCTCGCCCGCGATGCTCTTCGCCATGTGTTGCTTCGGCGACGGCCCGGCGGGTGCGGCGACGTGAGCGGGCGACCCTGCTAAGCTGCGCTCGCCGAGGGGCTCGGCGTGACGATCCCTCTGCGCCGCGCCCCACCGGCGAGGTCATCCCATGAGGCTCACGGACGAGAGCGGGTGATGCAGCGGCGGGAATTGATCGCACTTCTCGGCGGCGCGGGGGTCGCGTGGCCGCTCGCGGCGCGCGCGCAGCAGAAGGCGATGCCGGTGATCGGCTTCATCAGTGGCCGATCGCTCGGCGATAATGCCTTGCTCATGGCCGCGTTTCGGGGGGGCCTGGGCGAAGTCGGCTATGTCGAGGGACAGAACCTGGCGATCGACTACCGCTGGGCGGAGGGACATTATGATCAATTCCCCGCAATGGCCGCCGATCTTGTCGCCCGCAAAGTCGATGTGATCGCAGCCGGTGGCGGCACGACGGCGGCGCTCGCGGCAAAAAAAGCGACCTCGACGATCCCGATTGTCTTCTTTACCGGTGTCGACCCGGTCGCAATTGGTCTTGTTTCCAGTCTCGCCCGGCCGGGCGGCAACCTTACCGGCGTCACCGTCGAGCTCGACGAGCTGACGCCGAAGCGGCTTGAACTGCTGACCGAGCTGGTGCCTCAGGCCAAGGTGATCGCCCTGCTGGTGAACCCGACCCGGGCTTCCGAACTCGACATCTCCGGCATGCTGGCGGACGCGCGTGGCAAGGGTGTGCAGCTTCCTATCGTGAAGGCGGCCACCGAAGGCGGGATCGATGCCGCCTTCGCAGCCCTCGGCGATCGGCGCGCCCAGGCGCTGATCGTCGCCAGCGATCCATTCTTCGCGGGCCGGCGCGAGCAAATCGTCGCATTGGCGGCACGCTATGCTGTTCCCGCGATCTTTCCGGACCGCGAGTTCACAGTTTCCGGCGGGCTGATCAGCTATGCGCCGAGCTTTACCGCTGCTCTTCGCCTGGTCGGCGCCTATGCCGGAAAAATCCTCAAGGGCGCCAAGCCGGCTGATCTGCCGGTGCAGCAGCCGACGACCTTCGAGCTGGTGATCAATCTCAAGACCGCTAAGGCGCTCGGCCTTGCCGTGCCGCAAGTGCTGCTGGCGCAGGCCGACGAGGTCATCGAATGATGAGACGCCGTGAATTCATCGCCGCCGTCGCCGGTGCGGCCGCCCTACGGCCGCTCGCCGCGCCGGCGCAACCCCGCCGCGCGATGGGCCGATTAGGCGTGCTGATGGAAAGTCTCGCGAGCGACGTTAGCTGGCAGGCGCGCGCCGCCGCCTTTGTGCAGGAACTCGGTGCGCTCAACTGGCACGCTGGCGGCAATCTGCACATCGACTGGCGCTGGGCTGGCGGCGACCCCGCGCTCTTCGAGCGCTACGCAGCGGAACTGGTAGCGCTCGGCCCCGACGTGATCCTGGCGACCGCCAGCCCATCTGTCGCGGCACTGCGGCGGCTAACCAACACGATCCCGATCGTCTTCGTGGTCGTCACCGACCCGGTCGGCCAGGGCTTTGTCAAGAGCCTGGCGCAACCAGGCGGCAACATCACCGGTTTCAACAATTATGACTCACCGATGGCCGGCAAATGGTTGGGGATGCTGACGCAGATCATCCCGCCCGTCACGCGAGTGGCGGTCCTCTATAATCCCGCGACTGCGCCCTATGCTGATCTCTATATGCGCGCCATCGAGGAAGCGGCTCCGTCCCTCGCGATAGTGGCGCGGGCCGCGCCCGTCAATGGCGATGCCGAGATCGAGGCGGTGATGATGGGTCTCGCTCACGAAGAGCGTGGCGGGGTGCTGGTTCTGCCGGAACCCTTCACCAGTATGCATCGTGAGGCGATTGTCGCCCTTGCCGCTCGATACCGTCTGCCCGCCGTCTACCCGTTCCGCTTTTTTGCGGCGGCCGGCGGGCTGATGTCTTACGGCATCGAGATCGAAGACCTGTTCCGGCGGGCGGCCTCCTACGTCAATCGTATCCTGAAGGGCCAGAAGCCGGGCGATCTGCCGGTTCAGCAACCGACCAAATTCGAGTTGGTCATTAACCTGAAGACCGCGAAAGGACTCGGCCTTACCATGCCGCAAGCGCTGCTGGCAGAGGCCGACGAGGTCATAGAATGAGACGCCGTGAATTCATCGCCGCCGTCGCCGGTGCGGCCGCCCTACGGCCGCTCGCCGCGCCGGCGCAGCAGCCCAAAATGGCGACCGTCGGCGTACTGGTCGTCGGCTCGCCCGGTTCGGAGCGCTTCTGGCAGCTGTTTCGCGACGATATGCGCGAGCTGGGCTACGTCGAGGGGAAAAACGTCCGCTACGAGTTCCGCTCGGACGGGGGACAGGCCAGCCGACTTCCCGCTTTGGCGGCGGAGCTGGTGCGGCTCAAGCCCGACGCCATCGTGACCTGGTTCACGCCGGCCGCGACCGCCGCCAAGAAGGCGACCGCCGATATCCCGATCGTCATGGCGCTGGCCGGCGATCCGATCGCCACCGGGTTGGTCAAGAGCCTCGCGCGGCCGGGCGGCAACGTCACCGGAATGTCGGGCATAGCAGGTGGATCACCATCGGCGAAGATGCTCCAGTTCATCCGCGAGATGGTGCCCGGTGTCCACCGGGTTGCCGCGCTTGTTAATGCGCCCGATCCGTTTTCGAAGCCTTTCCTGGAATCTGTCCGGAATGGGGGCGCCGCCGCGGGAATAACGATAGAAGCGGAAATGATCCCCAATCCGGAAGGGCTCGATGCCGCCTTTGCGAATCTGGAGAAGAACCGGCCCGATGCGCTGATCGTCCAGCCGAGCTTGCCGGTCCGGCGCGTCGTGCAACTGGCGCTGCAACACCATTTCCCGGCAGCTTGCTCGCTGCGCGCTTTTGTCGACGCAGGCGGCCTGCTGAGCTACTGGTTCGCCGAGGCGCCGTTGTACCGCAGCGCGGCAATCATCCTCGACAAGATCCTGAAAGGCGCCAAGCCGGCCGATATCCCGGTCGAGCAGCCGACCCGGTTCGAGCTGGTGATCAACCTGAAGACCGCCAAGGCGCTCGGCCTCACCGTGCCGCAATCGCTGCTGGCGGAGGCCGACGAGGTCATCGAATGAGGCTGCTCACGGTATATATCGGGTGAATGGCCGCTTTCTAACTGCGCCCGAGGCTGGACAAAGGTCGGGTTAGGGGCAACTTCTGCCGAATTACGGTCGCGGTAGTGTCGGCCGACATGCGCTCCGATTGCGGTCATTCGAGTACCGACGATCGGTCGGCTCAAATCGACCCTGAGCTTATCCTCATGACCGCGCCGCCAGGCGAACCGCTCGTCGGAAAGCGGACGATCAGTCCCGTGCGGCCCGGCGGTAATCATGTAAGGTCGCGCAACGGTTGCGCGTCTCGCTATACTCGCGTGGGGAGGAGCCAATCGTGCCTGTCCAGCCGGTAGAGCGCAAACTCGCCGCGATCTTCGCCGCCGACATTGCCGGTTACAGTCGGTTGATGGCGCGCGACGAGGTCGGCACGCTCGCCCGGCTGAAGGCGTGCCGCGTCATCATCGATGACCTGATCGATCAGCACCGGGGCCGCATCTTCAACACTGCCGGCGACAGCGTCGTCGCCGATTTCGCCAGCGCGGTCGGTGCGGTGCAATGCGCTGTCGCGGTGCAGGCGGCGATAGCCACAGAGAATGCGGGCGGTGCTGCAAACGAGCCGATGCAGTTCCGGATCGGCGTGCATGTCGGCGATGTCATGGTCGATGGCGCGAACCTGCTCGGCGACGGGGTCAACATCGCGGCCCGGCTGGAAAGCCTCGCCGAGCCCGGCGCGATCTGTGTCTCGGCTGCTGCGCGTGACCACATCGGCAACAAGCTGCCGCTTGGTTTCGACGATCTCGGCGATCAACAGGTCAAGAACATTGCCCAACCGATCCGGGTTTACCGGGTCCGAGCCGAAACGCCGGCGGCTCAACCCGTCGCCCTGCCGCTACCCGACAAGCCGTCGATCGCGGTCCTGCCGTTCCAGAACATGTCCGGCGACCCGGAGCAGGAATATTTCTCCGACGGGATGGTTGAGGAGATCATCACTGCGCTCTCCCGGATCCGCTGGCTCTTCGTCATCGCCCGCAATTCCAGTTTTTCGTACAAGGGCCAGTCCCCGGACGTGAAGCAGGTCGGCCGCGAGTTGGGAGTGCGGTACGTGCTCGAAGGGTCGGTGCGCAAAGCGGGAACGCGGGTGCGCATCACCGGGCAGCTGATCGACGCCCTGACCGGCACGCATCTGTGGGCGGACCGCTTCGATGGCTCGCTCGAAGACGTTTTCGAGCTTCAGGACAAGATCGCGATCAGCGTCGCCGGTGTCATCGAGCCGGCATTGCAGGCGGCCGAGATGCGCCGCTCCGCCGCGCGGCCGACGACTGACCTCACCGCCTACGATCTCTACCTCCGCGCGCTTGCGGTCTTCTGGCCTATAACGCAAGAGCGGATATTCGAGGCTCTTGGACTGCTTGAGCAGGCGATCGCCATCGATCGGCACTATGGGCCGGCACTTGCCTGGGCGGCGATCTGCCACCTGCGGCTACTCGACGATGGCTGGGCCGAAGAGCCGGGGGCAATCCGTCGCAAGGGCGTCGATCTCGCTCGGCAAGCGCTCCAGGTGGCGCAGAACGATCCGGGCGTCCTCGCCAACGCCGCCTTTGTACTAGCCAATCTCGGCGAGGATATCGGTGCCATGATGGAACTGGTCGACCGTGCTCTCACGCTCACCCCGAGCTTCTCCCGGGGCTGGTTTTTGAGTGGCGTTCTCAGGCTCTGGGCCGGTCAGCCCGGTCTCACAATCGAGTACGCTGAGACCTCGCTGCGGCTGAGCCCGCGCGAGCGAATTTGTACGCCCCTAACCTTGATCGGCGAAGCCTCTTTCTTCAAACGCGAGTTTGACGAAGCGGCGGCGAGGCTGGTCCTGTCCATTCAAGAACAGCCAGGCTCTCCCGCCTCATACCGCTGGCTCGCCGCGTGCTATGCCCATATGGGACGGCTCGACGAAGCGCGCGCGATCGTCGCAAAGCTGCGCGCTATCACCACTCTGGTCATGCCGACCGATCTGCCCTACCGCAATCCCGAGGACCGCGAGCTGTTCCTGTCCGGCCTGCGCTTGGCAGCTGGCGAGGCGGAATGAGCGCGAGCCGCCGCCTCACCGCGATCCTCGCCGCCCATGTGTGAAGGTCCGCTTTTCAAGCATCGGCATCACCGCCGAGCAAATCGGAATGACGCATTCCACCCACCCCGGCGGTTCGTCCCGGTCGACTTGAAGCCGGGTTTGCGGCAGACTACGGCCGTTGGTGTGACAACGACGGAACCGCCGGAGTCGACCCTAAGGCGACCTTCATGACTTCGCGAGCCGATGATTGGGTCGGCCAGGAAGCAGACATTCAGCCGCGCCTTCGCCTCTTTCAGTCCGCCGCCATTGGCAGCTGGCGCAACTGCTCCTTCAACCGATCAAAGTCGACCGGTTTGGTGAGGAACTCGAAAGCGCCCAGTTCGCTGGCGCGGCGCCGTCGCTCATCGTCGCCATAGGCGGTCACCATCATTACCGGCAGGTCAGGCCGCCGCCGCTTGACCTCGCGCAAGAGTTCGAGCCCATCCATGCCTGGC
>DASRLO010000114.1:0-14230 GCA_035648415.1 Allostellaceae bacterium | reverse complement strand
GTCCTGGGCGACGATCGCCAAGGTCAGGTCGTTCGCGGCGACCACCGAGAGGATCGCCAGCGCGAGCCGCGCGCCGACCCCCTGCACCGTCGTCAGCAGGCGGAACCAGTCGCGCTCGGTCACGTCGATAAACCCGTAGAGGTGGATATGGTCCTCGCGGACATGGGTCTCGACGAGGAGGCGCGCCGCCCCGCCCGGCGGCGGCAGCTGGCCCAGCGTGCGGGTCGAGGCGAAGACGAGATAGCCGACGCCGCCGACATCGATCACCGCGCCCTCGGGGCCGGTGTGGTCGAGGATGCCGGTGAGCTTGGCGATCATCGCGCCGCCTGATTCAACGTCGCCCGCCCCAAATTCGCTACGTTCGCCCCCAGGTTCGCCCCCAGGTTCGCCCACGCATTTGCCGTGCCGGCGTGATGCGCGTGGCAGATCGCCACCGCCAGCGCGTCGGCCGCGTCGGCGCTGGCGATCGTGCAGCCGGGCAGCAGCCGACGCACCATTAGCTGGATCTGGGTCTTCTCGGCATGGCCGGCGCCGACCACCGATTTCTTGACGAGGTTGGCAGAATACTCGGCGACCTTGAGGCCGCGATCGGCCGGCGCCAGCAGGACGACGCCGCGCGCCGCGCCGAGCCTTAGGGTCGATGCCGGGTTCTTGTTGACGAAAGTCTCCTCGACCGCCGCCTCATCGGGACGGAAGCGCTCCAGCACATCGGTGATCTGGCGAAAGAGGCTCACCAACCGCTCGGCCAGCGGCAAGTTGACCGGCGCGCTGACCACCCCGTCGGCGATGTGGGTCAGGCGGTTGCCAGCAACGTCGATGATCCCCCAGCCGGTATGGCGCAGCCCAGGATCGAGACCGAGAATGCGCATCGCTTGTGCTTACTCGTCTTCCCCGCGAAAGCGGGGACCCAGGGCAAGCGACCAAACGGCTGCCCCTGGGTCCCCGCTTTCGCGGGGAAGACGAGAAAAGATCGACAACACCCGCACCATCACGCGCTCAGCCGGGCCAAGACGTCCTCGGCGACCTCGAAATTGGCGTAAACGTTTTGCACGTCGTCGCTGTCTTCGAGGGTTTCGAGCAGCTTGAACAAGGTGACCGCGGTGTCCTCGTCGATCGGCGAGCCGGTCTTCGGCCGCCACACGAGCCGGGCCGATTCCGCCGCGCCGAAACGCTGTTCGAGACCGTCGCGAACCTCGTTGAAATCGTCGAGGCCCGACAGCACGACGTGGCGCTCGCCGTCGCTTTCGACATCGCCGGCGCCGGCCTCGATCGCGGCTTCGAGCATGCCGTCGGCGCTGGCGGCCGCCGCCGGGTAGACGATCTCGCCGACCCGGTCGAACATGAAGCTGACCGAATTGGTCTCGCCGAGCGCGCCCGACATCTTGGTGAAGGCGGCGCGCACCTCCGCGGCGGTGCGATTGCGGTTGTCGGTCAGCGCCTCGACGATGACCGCGACCCCGCCCGGCCCATAGCCCTCGTAGCGCACCTCGTCATAATTTTCGCCGCCTTCGCCGCCGGCGCCGCGCTTGATCGCGCGCTCGACGGTGTCCTTGGGCATGTTGGCCTGGCGCGCGGCCAACACCGCCGCGCGCAGCCGCGGGTTGGCGTTGGGGTCGGGCAGCCCCATCCGCGCGGCTGTGGTCAGCTCGCGGATGATCTTGGTGAACACCTTGCCGCGCTTCTTATCCTGCGCGCCCTTGCGGAACATGATGTTCTTGAATTGCGAATGGCCGGCCATCCGAACGCGTCCCCTCAGATGCTCTTTACCCGGCCGAAAACGCGCAGCGCGAGCCTTTGTCGCAACGCGGCGGCCTAACAAGCCAATATGGCAGGATTGGGGCGCGGCGGCGAAGCGACCGGCCGCAGCTCGCGCTGGGCGGGAGGTTGCGGGCGGCCTGCGGTGAACCTGCTGCGCAGGAAAACGCAGTGCGATTCGGGATCACCTACCGTCTTCACCGCGAAAGCGGGGACCCAGGACGAGCGACGTACCGGTTGCCCTGGGTCCCGCTCTCGCGGGGAAGACGATTTTGGATGTTAAGCGGCGGCTTCGGCCTCCTCCTCGCCGCCGTAGCGTTGCGCGAGATCGGCGACTTCTTCCGGCGCGATCTTCTTGAAGAGCGGCGGCGGGACCTCATAGCGATGGCCAGCCGGGAGCGCGCGCAGTTCGGCGCCGGCGGTCGCCGGCCAATAGGCGTCGCCGATCTCGACGCCGAGGCTTTCGCGCAGCCGGGCGCAGGTGTCGGGGATGATCGGCGAGCCGACGATCGCGTAGAGCCGCGCCAGGTTGATCGCGGTGCGCAGGATGGCGGCGGCGCGGTCGCGGTCTGTCTTGATCTGGGTCCACGGCGCCGCGCGGTCGACATAAACATTGCCGAGCGTCCACAGCTCCTTCAGATCGGCGGCGGCGCGGCGCAGCTGCATCGCGGCGAGATCGGCGGTGTAGCGATCGAGCGCGGCTTGCAGGTTCGCGGCAAGCTCCTGTTCCAGCGGGCCGGGTTCGCCGCCCTCGGGCACCATGTCGCCGAACCGGGCGCTGGCAAAGCGCAAAGAGCGGTTGACGAAATTGCCGAAAGTGTCGGCCAGGTCCTTGTTGCAGACGCCGGCGAAGCCGCCGAAGGTGAACGAAGAATCGTCGGTCTCGGGCGCGTTCGCCACCAGCCAGTAGCGCCAGTAATCGGACGGATATTCGGCGAGCGCCTGGTCGAGAAAGATGCCGCGCTTCTGGCTGGTCGAAAACTTGCCGCCGTAGAAATTGAGCCAGGAAAACCCCTTGATGTAGTCGGCGAGCTTCCACGGCTCGCCGGCGCCGAGGATGGTCGCCGGGAAGCTCACGGTGTGGAACGGCACGTTGTCCTTGGCCATGAATTGGACGTAGCGGATTTCGGGCGCCCCAGGGCTGAGATACCACCATTGCTTCCAGTTGCGGCCGGGCGCGGCGTCGGCCCATTCCTTGGTGGCGCCGATATATTCGATCGGCGCGTCGAACCAGACGTAGAACACCTTGCCCTCGAAGCCCGGCCGGTCGACCGGCACGCCCCATTTGAGGTCGCGGGTGATGCCGCGGTCCTGCAGCCCCTCCTTGAGCCAGGCCTTGGCGATCGAGCTGACGAGCAGCGGCCAGTCGCGCCGCGAGTCGATCCATTCCTCGACCCTGGCGGCGAGTTCGGGCAGCTTGAGAAAGAGGTGGTTGGTCTCGCGGACCTCGATGTTGCGGCTGCCCGAGATCGCCGAGCGGGCGTCGATGAGGTCGGTCGGTTCGAGCAGGCGGGTGCAGTTCTCGCACTGGTCGCCGCGCGCGTTCGCATAGCCGCAATGCGGGCAGGTGCCGGTGATGTAGCGGTCGGGCAGAAAGCGGCCGTCATCGACCGAATAAACCTGGGCGATCGAACGCTCTTCGATAAACCCGGCATCGTCGAGGCGGTGGTAGAAATGGTTGGTCAGCTCGTGGTTCTGCGGCGACGAGCTGCGCCCGAAATAATCGAACGACAAATCGAAGTCGCGGTAGATCTGCGCCTGGATGTCGTGCTGCTGGGCGCAGTATTCCGCGACCGGCAGGCCGGCTTCGAGCGCGGCGATCTCGGCCGGGGTGCCGTGCTCGTCGGTGGCGCAGATGAACAGCACCTCGTTGCCCGTGGCGCGCATGAAGCGGGCGTACAGATCGGCGCTCAGCATCGACCCGATCAGATTGCCGAGATGCTTGATGCCGTTGATATATGGCAGCGCCGAGGTGATGAGGACTTTGGCCATGTCGGCCTGAAACTATCACAGTTGTATTTGCTTCGCGCCCCGGCGATCACGGCATCGGGACGTAGCGCGCGAGGCGGCCGCCGATCCGCACGGGCTCGATGCGACGGGCGAGGCCGGTCTGGTCGTCGGTGACGACGAAGACGCCGCACAAGGTCGCCTCGCCCTCGGCGACCTGCGGCTTCTTGGGGCCGGGCATCTTGGTGACGAAGCGGCGGATCGACGCCTCCTTCTCCATGCCGATCACCGAATTGTAATTGCCGCACATGCCGAGGTCGCTGATATAGGCGGTGCCGCCCGGCAGAATCTGGTGGTCGGCGGTGGGGATGTGGGTGTGGGTCCCGATCACCGCCGAGACGCGACCGTCGGCGAAATGGCCGAACGCGGTCTTCTCGCTGGTCGCCTCGCCGTGAAAATCGACGACGATCGCCAGGCCGGGGCCGAGTTTCCGGCCTTCGATGATCGCGTCAAGCGCGCGGAACGGGTCGTCGAGCGCATCCATGAAGAGCCGGCCCATCAGGTTGACGACGAGCAGCGCGCGGCCGTCGCCGAGGGAATGGAGGCAGGTCCCCGCCCCCACCGTTCCCGGCGGGAAATTGGCCGGGCGCAGGACGCGGTTGTCGCGCTCCAGATAGGGGATGATCTCGCGCTGGTCCCAGACATGGTTGCCGGTCGTCAGCACGTCGGCGCCGGCATCGTAGAGCTCGCCGCAAATCTTCTCGGTGAGGCCGAAGCCATGCGCCGAGTTCTCGGCGTTGACGATCGCGACGTCGATGTCGAGGTCGCGGCGCAGCCCGTGGAGGTGTTCCTTCACCGCCTCGCGGCCTGGTCGGCCGACGACATCGCCGCAGAGGAGGATATTCATGGCGTTGCACCGTCATTGCGAGGAGCGCATCGCGCGACGCGGCAATCTCGAGGGGAGTGCGTACCCGGCATGAGATTGCTTCGCCCCGCTCGCAATGACGCTACATTATCAAATTCGGCGGCGCCTCCGCGTCGCCTCCGGCATCGGCCGCTACTCTTCTAAAAGCTGCAAGCGGAGCCGCCTCGGCCGTCGACCTGGAATTCCCTCGTGGCCCGCCTGAGCAGGTGGGAGCCATATACCGGAACCAAGGCTCCGACAGGGACAGCCCCCGAGAGGTAGGAATCGGCCCCAGGGTATTATGAGGTCTGACGCACCGCGCAGCCCCGCTCACAGCCTTATTAGCTAGGTAGTTTCGAGCCGCGCCGCAATGGACTCGATGCGGCGCGCGATGCCGAGGATGCCGGTGACCACCGCGGCGTCGGACGCACCGGGCGCCTCGACGACCGCAGCGCGGCGGCGGCTGCGCTCGGTCTGGACGAGGTCGTTGCTGTCGGAAAGCTCGTCGGCGATGAGCAGCGCGGCCAGCAGGAGCAATCGCGCCTCGCCGATCTGGCCGTGGATCTTGACGAAATCGCCGATCTTGGCATCGACGTATTGCGCGAGGCGGCGGATGCGCTGTTCCTCGCCGTCGGCGCAGCTCAGGGGAAAGGCGCGGCCGTTCACGGTAACGACCACCTGGCCCATCTCAGCCATCCCCTTCGAGCACCCGGCCAATCTTTTCGAGCGCCGCGTCGACCCGGGCGACGATCTCGGCCGCGGTCGAGGCCAGGCGCTGGTCGTCGTCGGCGCGCTCGGCGGCAACCTCAGCCGCCAGCTCCCGGGCGCCGCGCAGCGGCAGCGCTTCGAGGCGCGAGACGGCCCGTTCAAGCAGCGCCAGGGCGTCGTCGAGATCGCTCATGGCGCTAATTTATGCAGGCGCGCCCAGCGGCGTCAACGCGCTAGCGAGGAGTTTCTACGAGCGCGTTGGAGGTTCAGCGCACCCGTTCGTATTTTTGCAGCGAGCGGATGTAATCGGGGCGTGGCGTGTCCGGATAGAATTGCGGCCACTGGGTCCACGACACCTCGCCGACATAAAGATCGCCGCGGGAATCGACGGTCATCCCGTGCGGCCCGAGGAACGCGGTCGCCGCGGTGCCGGCATGCCGGTCGCCGAAGCGCGACAGGAGGTTGCCCTTGTGGTCGACGATGCTGACGCGCGGCCCAAGATTGCCGACATCGCGGTTGACCGGCTGCACCGGGCCCAGTTCGCCGATGTAGCAGACCGGGTGGTGCGCGTAGTCCATGTACATGCCGCACGGCCGGTGCAAATTGTTCCACTGCGCCTCGTACTTGCCGTTGCCGTCGAACACCTGGATGCGGTGGTTCTCGCGGTCGGCGACATAAACCCAGCCGTCGGCATCGGTGCAGATGTTGTGGACGATGTTGAATTCGCCCGGGTTGCTGCCGGAGTCGCCCCACGACATCAAGAGCTTGCCGTCGGGCGCATATTTGTGGACGCGCGAATTGCCGTAGCCGTCCGAGACGTAGATGTCGCCTTTCGGCGAGAGGGCGGTGTGGGTGCAGCGGTGGAACGGCTCGCCCGACATATATTTGGCCGGCTTACCGGGGATGCCGAGCTCCAGCAGCACCTTGCCGTCCTCGAGCCGGCATTTGCGGACAAAGCTGCCGCCGTCGTCGGTGAGGTAGATCGAATCGTCCGGCCCCATATGGACGCCGTGCGCCCGCGGATACTGCCCCTCGCCCCACGAGCGCAGGAAGTTGCCGGCGCGATCGAATACCATCATCGGGTGCTCGCCGCGGTTGAAGACGTAGACGTTGTCCTGCTTGTCGGTGCCGACCGCGCCGACCTCCTTGAACGACCAGCCTCCGGGGAGCTTCGCCCAGTTCTCGATGATCCGGTATTTGTAGTCGCCCGAACCGACGATGGTCGCCATGATTTCCTCCCTGCCCCCGCACGGGCCGCCGTCACGAAACCTAGCCAATGCGCCGTTGCGGCACAATGACCCGCGCGCAACGCTGACGCGCCCCCACCTCACCTCGTCATGACGAAGAGGGAGCAGGTTACGCGGTGACGGTTGCCCTGCGCCGAGCGTTTGCGGTGAGACGCATGCAAGGTAGAGTGACGCCATGAGCTTAGCAGCCCCCCTCCCCGCCCCGAAAGACCCGCATTTGCGCCGCATGGCGAACGCCTTGCGCGCGCTCGCCATGGACGCGGTCGAACTGGCGAAATCCGGCCATCCCGGTATGCCGATGGGCATGGCCGATGTCGCCACCGTGCTGTTCGGCCAGTTCCTCAAGTTCGATCCCGCCGACCCCTATTGGCCCGACCGCGACCGGTTCGTGCTGTCGGCGGGACACGGCTCGATGCTGCTCTATGGCCTCCTGCACCTGACCGGCTATGCCGACATGACGATGGACGAGCTGAAGCGGTTTCGCCAAATGGGCAGCCGCACCGCCGGGCATCCCGAGCGCGGGCTCGCCAGCGGCATCGAGGTGACGACCGGGCCGCTTGGCCAGGGCATCGCCAACGCGGTCGGCATGGCGCTGGCCGAGCGGCTGCTAGCCGCCGAGTTCGGCGACGCGGTCGTCGGTCACCGCACCTATACGATCTGCGGCGACGGCTGCCTGATGGAGGGGATCAGCCACGAGGCGTTGTCGTTCGCCGGGCATCTGCGGCTGTCGAAGCTGATCCTCCTGTGGGACAACAATTCGATCTCGATCGACGGGCCGACCAGCCTCGCGGTCGACGACGACCAGGTCGCGCGCTTCGCCGCGCATGGCTGGGCGACCGACCAGGTCGATGGGCACGACCACGCGGCGGTCGCCGCCGCGATCAAGCGGGCGCAGGGCAACGACCGGCCGACGATGATCGCCTGCAAGACGATCATCGCGTTCGGCGCGCCGACCAAGGCGGGCACCGCGGCGGCGCACGGCAGCCCGCTCGGGGCCGAGGAAATCAAGGGCGCGCGCGAGCGGCTCGGCTGGGAATATCCGCCCTTTGTCGTGCCCGACGACGTCCGCGCCTGGTGGAAGGGCGTCGGCGAGCGGGGCGGGACCCCGCGGCGCGAATGGGAGGCGCGGCTCGGCCTGATCGACGCCGGCCGGCGGGCGGATTTCGAGCGGCGCCAGCGCAACGAGCTGCCCCCGGCGCTGGAGCCGGCGCTCGCCAAGGCATGCGAGGAATTCCGCGCCAAGAACGCGAAGCTGGCGACGCGGCAAGCCTCGGGCGCGGTGCTCGACGCGATCGTGCCGGCACTGCCGGAACTGGTCGGCGGCTCGGCCGATTTGACGCCCTCGAACAACACCAAGGCAAAGGAACAGACGGAGGTGAAGCCCGGCGATTTCGCCGGCCGCTACATCCATTACGGCGTCCGCGAGATGGGCATGGCGGCGGCGATGAACGGGATCGCCGCGCATGGCGGGCTCATCCCCTATGGCGGCACGTTCCTCACCTTCACCGATTACGCGCGCGGGGCGATCCGCCTGTCGGCGCTTTCCGAACTGGGCGTCGTCTATGTGATGACGCACGATTCGATCGGCCTCGGCGAAGACGGTCCGACGCACCAGCCGGTCGAGCATCTGGCGGCGCTGCGGGCGATCCCGCATCTGCTGGTGTTCCGCCCGGCCGACGCGATCGAGACCGCCGAATGCTGGCGGCTGGCGCTCGATAACCGGCACGCGCCGTCGATCCTCGCGCTGACCCGCCAGGGCGTGCCGCTGCTGCGCACCGCGCCCGGCGACGAGAACCGCTCGGCCAAGGGCGCCTATGTGCTGATCGAGCCGGCCGGGGTGCGGCACATCACCCTGCTCGCGACCGGGTCGGAGGTGTCGCTCGCCGTCGCCGCGCATGAACAGCTCGCGGCCGAGGGGATCAACGCCGCGGTGGTGTCGATGCCGTGCTGGGAATTGTTCGACCGCCAGGGCGAGGACTACCGCACCGAAGTGCTCGGCAGCGCGCCGCGGGTCGGGGTCGAGGCGGCGGTGCGGCTTGGCTGGGACCGCTGGCTCGGACCGAATTCGCGCTTCATCGGCATGGCGGGGTTCGGCGCCTCGGCCCCGATCGAGGCGCTCTATCCGCATTTCGGCATCACCCCCGAGAAGGTGGCCGACGCGGCGCGCGCGCTGCTGACGGCGCATGGCGCCAGCGCGCCGCCAATGCCCGGCCGCGACTGAGAGGCTGTCGTCGGACCCGCCGCCGCAAGCGCATTCCGCGTCCGCGCAATCTGATCTAAGGTCTAACCCAGGGTTTCGCGGAAGGACACGAACATGGCGATCAGGGTTGCGATCAACGGGTTCGGCCGCATCGGGCGGCTGATCATGCGCGCAGCGCTGGAACATGCCGGCAGGCAGCTCGAAATCGTCGGCATCAACGATCTTGGGCCGGTCGAGACCAATGCGCATCTGCTGCGCTACGACAGCGTCCATGGCCGCTTCGCCGGCGAGGTGACGACCGGCGATAACTGGATGGACGCCGGCCAGGGCAAGATCCGCGTCACCGCCGAGCGCGATCCCGCGAAGCTGCCGTGGCAGGAGCTGAGGGTCGACGTCGCGCTCGAATGCACCGGCATCTTCACCAAGCGCGAGGCCGCCGCTAAGCACCTCGAAGCCGGGGCCAAGAAGGTCATCATCTCGGCCCCCGCCGACGGCGCCGACTTCACCGTCGTCATGGGGGTCAATCACGAGGACCTGTCCGCCGAACACAAGGTGATCTCGAACGCCTCGTGTACGACCAATTGCCTGGCGCCGGTGGCCTATGTGCTGCACCAGGGGATCGGCATTGAGCGCGGCTACATGACGACGATCCATGCCTATACCGGCGACCAGAGCCTGCAGGACACGCTGCACAGCGATCTGCGCCGGGCGCGCGCCGCCGCGCTGTCGCTGATCCCGACTTCGACCGGCGCGGCGCGCGCGGTTGGGCTGGTGCTGCCGGCGCTCAAGGGCAGGCTCGACGGCACCGCGATCCGCGTGCCGACCGCAAATGTGTCATTGATCGACTTCACATTCGACGCGAAGCGCGAAACCACGGCGGACGAGGTCAACTCGCTGATGGAAGAAGCGGCCAAGTCGAACCGGTTGAAGGGCATCGTCGGCATCAACAAGGCGCCGACCGTGTCGGTCGACTTCAACCACGACCCGCACAGCTCGACCTTCGACGTGACGCAGACCCAGGTGCTCGACAAGACGTTTGTGCGCGTGCTGTCGTGGTACGACAATGAATGGGGCTTCTCCAACCGCATGGTCGAGGTCGCCGCCTATTTCGGGGCGCTGCACTGAGAGCCGGAAACGCGGGACGAAGCGGCGCAATTTTTGGGAGGCTCTAATGGATATCGGGTACGACAAGCCGCTCTACATCCTGCCGTTCGACCACCGCGCGTCGTTCGAGAAGGGGCTGTTCGGGTTCACCGCGCCGCTCTCGGCGGAGCAGACCGCGACCGTCGCCGCCAGCAAGCAGGTCGTCTATGACGGGCTGAAGCTCGCGCTCAGCCAGGGCGTGCCGCGCGAGGCGGCGGGCATCCTGGTCGACGAGCAGTTCGGCGCCGCGATCCTGCGCGACGCGCGCGCCCAGGGCTACATCACCGCCTGCCCGGCGGAAAAAAGCGGCCAGAACGAGTTCGACTTCGAATACGGCGACCAGTGGCGCGAGCACATCGCCGAGTTCAAGCCGAGCTTTATCAAGGCGCTGGTGCGCTACAACCCGGAAGACGACGAGACGATGAACCGCCGCCAGGCGGCGCGGCTCAAGGATCTGGCCGATTACGCGCACAGCCAAGGCCAGAAATTCATGTTCGAGCTTCTGGTGCCGATGACCAAGGACCAGTCGGACCGGCTCGAAGGCGACCAGCATCTGTTCGACCACGATCTGCGGCCATCGCTGATGATCGCGGCGATCAAGGAATTGCAGGCCGCCGGGGTCGAGCCCGACGTGTGGAAGATCGAGGGGCTCGACCGGCGCGAGGACGCCGCCGCCGTAGCCGCCGCCGCGCAACGCGACGGGCGCGGCAAGGTCGGCTGCATCCTCCTGGGTCGCGGCTCGAACGAGGCCGGGATCATCCACTGGCTGAAGGCGGCGGCGCCGCTGCCTGCCTATATCGGCTTCGCGGTGGGCCGCACCTCGTTCTGGGACGCGCTGGCAGGGTTGCGCGACAAGAAGATCAGCCGCGACCAGGCGGTGGCGGACATCGCCGCGCGCTATACCAAATGGGTGAAGACCTTCGAAGAAGCGCGCGCCGGCTGAGCGGGCGGCAGCCGCAAGACCCGGTTTTCGTCGTCCATTCGCTCGCCCATGCGGTCGCGGCGCTGACCGCTGCGGTCGGAGCCGGCCGGCCGATAATTCTCGTCAGCGCGCCCGACGCCGGAATTTATGCCGGGTCCGGCTGGTTCAAGGCGCTCGTCGGCGCCGCGCGCGAGGCGGTGCCCCACGCGGAATTCACCGCCATTCTCGATTGCGGCGACGATGCCGGCGCGGCGCAAGGAGCGATCCGCGCCGGGGTCGACGAGGTGATCTACACCGGCCGCGCCGATGTTGCCGAGCGGTTGGCGGCGATCGCCGTGGCGGGCGGCCATCGCCTATCGACGCAACGGCCGGTTGCCGCGCTGGACCTCGGCCAGTGGTTCTTCGCCGACGGCGAAACCTTGCGCCGGCATTGCGCCGACCGTCTCGCCTCGCTTCCGGCGATTTGCTAGACTCGTTCAATAAGCCAGCCCGCCAGGAGAGGAAACGCCCCGATGAAGATCAATGGCCAGGTCGCCAAGATTCTCGCCAATTATGAGAGCGACACCCCCGGAACCAAGGCCAACCTCGCGCGCATGCTGATGCACGGCAAGCTGGGCGGCACCGGCAAGATGGTGATCCTGCCGGTCGACCAGGGCAACGAGCACGGGCCCGCGCGCAGCTTCGCCCCGAACCCGCCGGCTTACGACCCGCATTACCACTTCCAACTGGCGATCGAGGCCGGGCTCAACGCCTACGCCGCGCCGCTCGGTTTTATCGAAGCCGGCGCCGGCACCTATGCCGGGCAGCTCCCGCTGATCCTCAAATGCAACAGCGCCAACAGCCTGTCGCGCGCCAAGGAAGGCGCCAGCCAGGCGGTGACCGCCACGGTCAAGGACGCGCTGCGGCTCGGCTGCTCGGCGGTCGGCTTCACGATCTATCCCGGATCGGACGCCGCCTACGACATGTTCGAGGAGATCGCCGAGATGGGCCGCGAAGCCAAGGCCCACGGCCTCGCGGTGGTGATCTGGTCGTACCCGCGCGGCGGCAGCCTGACGCGCGAGGGCGAGACGGCGATCGATATCTGCGCCTATGCCGCGCAGCTCGCCGCCCAGCTCGGCGCGCACATCATCAAGGTCAAGCCGCCGACCGCACATCTCGAGCTTGCCGCCGCCAAGGCGGTCTATGAGAAGCAGAACATCGACATCTCGACTCCGGCGGCGCGCATCCGCCATGTCGTGCAGTCGGCGTTCAACGGGCGCCGCATCGTGATCTTCTCGGGCGGCGAGGCGAAGACGCTCGACGACGTGTTCGACGAGGTGCGGGCGATCCGCGACGGCGGCGCCAACGGCTCGATCATCGGCCGCAACACTTTCCAGCGTCCCAAGGCCGACGCGCTCGACATGCTCAACCGGATCGTCAAGATCTATCAGGGAAGAGACTGATCTTGCTGAGCGAAGAGCAGGCGGCGACGCGACTCTATTTGATCACCCCGCCGGCTCTCGATCCGCACGAATTCGCGCCGCTGCTCGAAGCCGCCCTCGCGGGCGGCGACGTGGCGGCGGTGCAATTGCGCCTCAAGGATGCCGGCGACGAGGCAATCCGCACCGCCGCGGCGCGGCTGCAGCCGATCGTCCGGGAACGCGGCGTCGCCTTCATCATGAACGACCGGCCCGACCTCGCGGCCGAACTGGACTGCGACGGGGTCCATGTCGGCGAGGAGGATATGCCCTATGCCGAGGCGCGGAGGCTGTGCGGACCCGACCGCATCGTCGGCGTCACCTGCGGGGCGAGCCGGCACCGCGCGCTGGTGGCGAGCGAGGCGGGCGCCGACTACGTCGCGTTCGGCGCGTTCTTCCCGAGCACGACCAAGGTCGCGAAACACCACCCGAGCCCCGAAGTGCTGCGCGACTGGTCGGAGATGACGGTGGTGCCGTGCTGCGCGATCGGCGGCATCACCCAGGAGAATTGCGGACCGCTGGTCGAGGCCGGCGCCGATTTTCTCGCCGTCATCGGCGCGATCTGGAACTACAAGCAGGGGCCGAAGGCAGCGGTCGCCGATTTCAACGCGGTGATCGCGAAACACGGGCGGGCTTACAGCTAGTCACCCTCCCCGGTCGTGAAGAACTGTCGGCGGCGCGCGGCTTGCCGCTCTCGCGCTGCTATGGTCTGATCCGCGCCAATCAAGGCGATAGAACGGGAGGGAGCATGCGCGCGCTGATATTGGGGGCGGGCTTGGCGGCGCTGGCCACGCCGGCGCTCGCCACGGAATTAATTCTTTCCTCGACGGACGTTAAGAGCGGCAGTCCGATGGCGATATCGCAGGTGTTCAACAGCTTCGGTTGCACCGGGCAGAACATATCGCCCGCGCTGTCCTGGTCGGGCGAGCCCGCCGGCACCATGAGCTTTGCGATCACGATGTACGATCCCGACGCGCCGACCGGCAGCGGCTGGTGGCACTGGACCGTCTTTAACATCCCGGCCTCGGTGCATAGCCTGCCGGCGGGCGCTGGCAGCGAGGGATCCAAGGGTTTGCCCGCGGGCGCAGAACAGGGACGAACCGATTTCGGGTTTTCGCATTACGGCAGTCCGTGCCCGCCGGTCGGTGACCATGCACACCACTACGAGATCACCGTGTACGCGCTAAAAGTCGACAAGCTGCCACTCGACGGCACCGCATCGGGCGCCGCGGTCGGCTTCAACTTGCATTCCAACACACTGGCGACGGCAAAGATCGTCGGCCGCTACGGGCGGTCGAAGTGACGCCGCGAATTTAGCCGACCGGCGCCCATAGCACCTCTTCGATGTGCGGCGCGCCGGTGCACAGCATGACGAGCCGGTCGAAGCCGAGGGCGATCCCGGCGCAATCGGGCAAGCCGTGGTCGAGCGCGGCGAGGAAATCCTCGTCGATCGGGTAGGTCTTGCCGTAGAGCGCGTGTTTCTTCGCCTGGTCGGCGAGAAAGCGGGCGCGCTGCTCCTGTGCATCGGTCAATTCCTGGAACGCGTTGGCGAGTTCGAGGCCGCAGACATAAAGCTCGAAGCGTTCGGCGAGCCGCGGATCGCCGGGCTTGCGGCGCGACAGCGCGGCCATCGACGCCGGATAGTCGTAGAGGATCGTCGGCGCGCCGATGCCGAGATTGGGCTCGATGCGGTCGAGGAAGATGCGGAAATAAAGGTCTTCCCAATCGTCGCTGGAATGCGCCGGGATGCCGATGCCTTCGGCGGCGGCGGCAAGTAGAGCGAAATCGGGGTGCGCCGGGTCGGGTGCAGTGGCGAGGATGTCGATGCCGGCGTGGCGCGCGAAGGCTTCGGAGACCGACAGGCGCTGCCATTCGGCATTTGAGTCGGCGATGTGGCCTCGCCAACTCAAGCCCCCACCCCAACCCTCCCCCGCAAGCGGGGGAGGG
>DASRLO010000113.1:0-100248 GCA_035648415.1 Allostellaceae bacterium | reverse complement strand
CATCGTTGTTGCGACACAAACGGTGGGGTTCACGATGGCCTGGAGTGAGATCACTCGCCGACAATATCGGCGCGATGGGCTGCGGTATGCAAGCGACATGACCGATGGCGAATGGGCCTTGATCGCGCCGTTGATGCCGGCATATGGTCAAGCCGAAATCAGTTATCTACTAGATTGTGTTTTGGTCCCATTTTCGCCCGAATACCGAATTATCTCATCTCGCTTTGGGCATTGACGAGAACCTATCAAGAACACATATGATCTCGGCCGCATGATGCCCGAGCGCGTCGATGTCGACTATTCCGGCCCTCCTGTCATCTTCCACTTGTTATCCACCTGTTCCGGGAAGCGAAACGCAAGAATTCCAATCACTTGCTCCTGATCTTTTTTCGCTCCGCGTGCGTGCGCGCGGGGCCGCTTGTAGGGCGGATGAGCGGAGCGTTATCCGCCAATTCGAGGCGATGTTGGCGGAATACGCTTCGCTTTTCCGCCCTACTGATATTTCGCTGTTCGCCGCTGTTTCGCGTGCCGGTTTGAGTCAGAAATACGCATGTATTTTCAATACATTGAGGTTTTTCGGCATCAGCTCGAAAGGCTGCGGAACAGCGGCGGATTGCGCTCACCACGCCAGCGCCCAGCCGTCGCGGCGCGGGTCGGAGCCGGCGAGCAGCACCGCATTTCCTTGGCCGTCATCGGCGCGGCGGATGATTTCGACGCTGCACGGGCCTTCGAGGTCGCCGACCGGGTTCACCGGATGGCCGCGGCGGGCGAGGTCGCGGCGCACGTCTTCGGGGAAGCGGCGCTCCATGGTCAGCACATCCGGCCCGTCATGCGGGTAGTTGGCGTATTGCCCGGGGACGTTCGAAGTCCAGCGCGGCATCTCCGCCACCTGCTGCGGGTCGAGGCCGAAATCGATCATCGCGGCGGCGATCTGGAAATTGACCTGCACCTGGTTGTCGGCACCGGGTGTGCCGAAGACGCCCCATAATTTGCCGCCCTTCAGCACCAGCGGCGGGTTCATCGTGTGCCGCACCCGGCGGCCGGGGCGCAGATGGTTCGGGTGGCCGGGGTCGAGGTGCCAATAGGCCATCCGGTTGTTGAGGAGGATGCCGGTGTCGCCGGCCATCACCCCCGAACCCCAGCCGCTGTTGATGCTCTGGACGCCCGAGACGGCGTTGCCGTCGCCGTCAGCGGTGCAGAAATAGGTCGTGTCGCCGGCCGCGTCGGCGAGCGATCGCGTCGGCGCGGCCTGCCGCATGTCGATGCGGGTGGCGAGCCGGGCGCAATACTCGGCCGACAGCAATTCCTCGAACGGCGGCTGCAGGGTGCGCGGGTCGCTGCCCCAGCGCTCGCGGTCGGCGAAGGCGAGCTTCTTCGCCTCGACCATGACATGCACCAGGTCGGCCGAGCCGAGCCCCATGCCGGCGAGGCCGAAATTCTCGGCGATCTTCAGCTCTTGCAGCACGACAAAGCCGGTCGAGTTGAGCGGCGCTTCGAGCACGCGAAGCCCGCGATAGTCGATCGCCAGCGGCTCCTGCCGTTCGGCCTCGAACTCGGCGAGGTCGGCTTCGGCGACGAGCGTGCCGCAGGCGGGCAGCGTCTTGCCGAGCCGGCGGGCGAGGGCGCCGCGGTAGAAGCATTCGGCGCCATCGGCGGCGATTTCTTCGAGCGTGCGGGCGAGCTCGGGCTGGACGATCGTGGTCCCGACGCGCGGCGCCTCCCCATCGCGCAGGAAGACCGCGGCGCTGCGCTGGTCGGCGCGCAGGCAATCGAGATGCTCGCCGGCGAAATGGCGGTAATGCGGCGTCGCGCCAAAGCCGTCGCGCGCCAGCCGGATCGCCTCGGCGCAAAGCGGCGCCCACGGCAGCGATCCGTACTCACGGTGCATCATCTCGAGCCCGGCGAGCATCCCCGGCACCGACACCGACAGCGGCCCGGTGCGCGGGATGCCGGCGGCGTAGCGCTCCGCGGTGGCGGCGCGCGGCGCCGGGCCGGTGCCGTTGAACACCACCGCGCGGCCGCTCTTGGCATCGAACACATGGTAGAACGCGTCGCCGCCGAGCCCCGACATCATCGGCTCGACCACCCCGAGCGCGAGCGCTGCCGCCACCGCCGCGTCGACCGCGTTGCCGCCGCCGCGCAGCGCCATCAACCCAGCCTGCGCCGCGAGCGGATGGTTGGCCGCGGAGGCGCCCTGCCGTCCGATGATCAGCGGGCGATAGCAGCGGCGTTCGTGCGACATCGTGTGCCTCTCTCCCGGAGCTGGCTCGCCGCTCAAGTAGGCCCCGGAACAAGCCGCGAAACAAGCTATGATCGGCCTCGTGATACGCTATGGGCGGAGGGTATCGGGTGAAGTCTGTTCGGGTCAGCGGCACCGAAAACTATGCGAACGAGGCTCCGGACCTGCTCAAACGCTACGAAAGCATCTCGTTCTGGGACGCCCATCGGCTCATCCGTTATTTGATTCCGGATGCTCCCTGCCGCGTCGTTGATATCGGTGCGGGCACAGGTCGGGATGCGGCTGGCTTCGCGGCGATGGGGCATAGCGTTGTTGCGGTAGAGCCGACCGAAGAGCTGCGCCGCGGCGCGATGGCGCTGCATCCCTCGCCGCTTATCGAATGGCTCGACGACAGCCTGCCGAATTTGCCTATCTTGCGAGCGCGAGACGAGCTGTTCGACGTCGTCATGCTAACTGCGGTATGGATACACCTTGACGCGCGGCAACGCTGCCGGGCGATGCCCAATGTCGCGTCGCTCGTGCGGGAGGGCGGCGCGCTGACCCTGTCACTGCGGCACGGTCCGGTGCCGCCCGGGCGGCGGATGTTCGAGGTTTCGGCCGAAGAGACAATACGGCTGGCGCAGCCGCTGGGCTTGCGTCCGATTTTGAACCAAGTTGTGGAGTCCACGCGTCAGCCCAGTGTCACTTGGACGCGCCTGGCGTTCGCAAAGGCGTTATAATCGATCGAGCGCCGAAGCGAGGTCTTTGATGGGAAAGCGGCTGTCCGGCACGGAAATCGCGCGCTATCACCGCGACGGGTTCCTCTTTCCGATCGACGCGTTCACCCCGCGGGAGGCGCGGAAATTTCGCGACCGGCTCGAGGCATTCGAGCGGCAGGACGGGCGGCAATTCGGCAAGGGCCATAATTTCAAGCCGCATCTCCTGTTTCCCTGGGTCGATGCGCTGGTGCGGCATCCCGCGCTACTCGACCCGGTCGAGGACATCATCGGCCCCGACATCCGCCTCTTCCACTTCACGATCTGGCCCAAATCGCCGGGCGACCCGGCCTATGTGAGCTGGCATCAGGACGCGACCTATTTCGGCCTCGACCCCGCGGTGCACATCACCGCCTGGCTGGCGCTGACCGAGGTGCCGGTGGAATCCGGCGCGGTCGAGGTCGTGCCGGGCAGCCATCGGCGGGGGCAACTGCATCACGGCCAATTCGCCGACGACAGCAACCTCCTGTCGCGCGGCCAGACAGTGACCGCGGATTTCGCCCGCGACGGCACGCTCTTCATCACCCTGAAGCCGGGGCAGATGTCGCTGCACCACACGCATCTGATCCACCGCTCGGGTCCGAACCTGTCGAACGACCGGCGGATCGGGTTCGGCATCAGCTACATCCCGGCCTCGGCGACCTGCCGCGCCAGCGTGCGCCAATCGGCGATGCTGGTGCGCGGCATCGACCGCTCCGGGCATTTCGACGACGAGCCCCGGCCGCAAGCCGATTTTGGCGCGGCCGAGCAGGCGGCGCACGCCGCGGCGGTCGCCCGCTTTCGCGCGCAAAACGCCGAGGAGGTGCGGCGCTACGAGGCGGCGCAATGAGCTGGCGAATAGCATTCGTCTTGGCTGTCTGCGTCGCGGTCGGCGGCTGCGTCGCGGCGGGCTATCAGCCGCCCCCCGGCGCCGATTTAGAGCCTGTCCACGGCGAATCCGGTGGCGCCGGCGGAGGCGGGGCGGGGATGTGATGCGATTGGCATCTGCGCTTTTGATTTTCGCCTGCGTTGTCCTCGCCGGCTGCGCCGATGGCGACAGGCGCTCCGGCAACGGCCGGTTCGGCGGCTTCTACGGCGGCGTCTCCGGCGGGGCGACCCGTTAGGTGCCGGCCAAAACCGTCAGCAGCGGCGTCATCGTCACCGACGGGCAGCTTCTGTTGCTCGGCCATGCCAGCCGCTCGCCGCGCTGGGACATCCCGAAAGGCGGGGTCGAGCCGGGCGAGAGCTTTGCCGCCGCCGCGATCCGCGAACTGCTGGAGGAAACCGGTCTCGCCGCGCCGCCGGAGGCCCTGACCGAGATCGGGTTGTTTCCCTATCTGCGCACCAAGGATCTGGCGCTGTTCGCCTGGGTCGTGCCGGACCTGCCTGACCCGAAGACGCTGAGTTGCGGCGAATTCTTCACCCTGGCGGACGGCACGCGACTGCCGGAATTCGACCGCTTCGGCCTGTTTACGCATGAAGAGGCGCTGGGGTGTGTCGGCAAGAACCTGGCGCGGCTGCTGGCCGAGATTTCGCTCTCCGCGCTGACATGATAGAACTGACCAGCATCGATTTCTGGAGGGACGCCATGCCCAAGCTCCGTCACATCGCGATCGCCGCCGAAGACCCGGAAGCGATGGCTGAATTCTACAAGAAAGCGTTCGATTTCAAGGAAGTCGGCCGGCCGAACGGCCACCTCGCCGACGGCGTGTTCCTCTCCGACGGCACGCTCAACATGGCGATCCTCAAGTTCAAGACCGACCAGCTCGGCAAGGGCATGGATTATCGCGGGCTGCATCATTTCGGCGTGCTGGTCGACGACGTCGACGCGTTCACCAAGAAGCTCGACAGCCTCGGTGCCGAGCACTACATCGACCAGGGCCAGGGCGGTCACCAGGCCGGGTATTTCGAGAAGAAATTCTTCGGCCCCGAAGGCGTGCTGTTCGATATCGCCGAGCATGGCTGGGCCGGCTCGGAGCCGCTCCCCGCGCCGATCAAGCAAGCCGCCGAATAAGGAGACAAATTCATGGCCAAGCTGCGCCACCTCGCCATCGCCTGCAAAGACCCCGACGCGATGGCCGATTTCTATATCAAGGCGTTCGATTTCAAGCTCGTGAGCAGCAATGACGGGACGCTCGCTTACGGCCACCACATCAGCGACGGCACGATCGACCTGGCGATCCTAAAGTTCAAGAGCGACCAGATCGGCAAGGGCATGGACTACACCGGCCTCCATCATTTCGGCATCCTCGTCGAGAATATCGATGAGGCGCAGAAGGCGGTCGAGGCGCTCGGCGGCACCCATTACATGGACCAGGAGAACCCGGACCGCACCGGCGGTTTCGAGGTCAAGCTCTACGGCCCCGAGGGTGTGCTCTTCGATGTCGCCGAGCATGCCTGGACCGGCGCCGAGGCGCTGCCCGCCGCGATCAAGGAAGCCGCGGAGTAGCTTTCCCGGTCGCCATGCGATGATTGCCTTCGCTCTGTGGGGAGAAGGCGGGAGAAGCGCGCCGCATTGCCGTTGACCAAGGGCACTTGGCGACGGGAGGGGGCGATGCTGGGTCGTGGGTGGAAGCTAGCCGCGCTGGCCGGCGCCGGGCTTTGTGCGAGCGCCATCTTCCTGGCGGCGGCCGACCCGCCCCAAATCCTGACCGGCCAGGCGGCATTCGGCGACTGGAAAGCCGATGCGCCGGGTACACTCCGTAAGATAACCGCCGCCGATCTGCCGGCTCCCTACGCCACCCCCGCGGCGCGCGAGTCGGCGCGCATCATCGCGCGGCCGGCCGGGGCGCAGCTTTCGGCGCCGCCCGGATTCGCCGTTTCGCTGTTGGCCGACCGTCTCGAGGCTCCGCGCGCCATTCGCGTCGCGCCCAACGGCGACATCTTTATCGCCGAGAGCCGGGCCGGACGGGTGCGGGTGGTGCGGGCCGCGGCTGGCGGGGCGAAGGCTGAGCAAAACCAGGTCTTCGCCGCCGGGCTCGCGGAGCCGTTCGGCATTGCGTTCTATCCGCCCGGCCCCGACCCGCGCTTTGTCTATGTCGCGACGACGATGTCGGTTCTGCGCTTTCCCTATGGGAACGGCGACCTGAAGGCGAGCGCGCCGCCCGAAACCATCGTGCCGCGCCTCGCGGAAAGCGGCGCGGGCCATTGGACCCGCGATATCGCCTTCTCGCCCGACGGCAAGCGCCTGTTCGTGTCGGTCGGCTCAAGCTCGAACGACGCCGAGGGCATGTCCAAGAAAGCGCCTGAAGGATGGCGGGACGCGCATGCGCTCGGCGCCGCCTGGGGCGATGAGACCGACCGCGCCGACGTGCTGGCGTTCGATCCGCAAGGGCAGGGCAGGCGGGTTTTCGCGACCGGCATCCGCAACTGCGTCGGCCTCGCGGTCGAGCCGAAGACCGGCGATCTGTGGTGCTCGACCAACGAGCGCGACGGGCTCGGCGATAATCTGCCGCCCGATTACCTGACGCGGGTGCGCGAAGGCGGGTTCTACGGCTGGCCCTGGTATTACATCGGCGATCGCCAAGACCCGCGGCACAAGGGCGAACGCCCCGACCTCGCCGGCAAAATTACCGTGCCCGATTTGCTGCTCCAGCCGCATTCGGCGCCGCTCGAAATGGCGTTCTACGACGGCGCGATGTTCCCCGCCGAGTATCGCGGCAGCGCCTTCGCCGCGCTGCACGGCTCATGGAACCGGCATCTGCGCACCGGCTACAAGATCGTCCGCGCGATCCTCAAGGACGGCGTGCCGACCGGCGAGTACGAGGATTTCGTGACCGGCTTTGTCACCGAAGACGGCAGCGTCTGGGGCCGCCCGGTCGGCGTCGCAATCGCCCGCGACGGCGCGCTCCTCTTCAGCGAAGACGGCAACGGCACGCTCTGGCGCGTCGCCTATTCCGGGGCGCATGCCGGGAAATAAGGGCTAAAGGCGGCGTCATTGACACCCTCTTTATCTGTACTCATTTTAGTACAACAGGAGGGCCGGCGACGATGGATACGGTCTCTTATTCCCAGCTGCGACAAAAACTCAAAGCCCGCATGGACAAGGTTTGCGACGACCGCGCACCGCTTTTGGTGACCCGCCAAAACGGCGAGCCGGTGGTGTTGATGTCGCTCGCCGAATACGAAAGCCTCGAGGAAACCTTACACTTATTGAGCAATCCTACGAATGCCGAGCGGCTTTTACGATCGATTGCCCAGGCCAAGGCAGGACAACTCGCCGAACACGAAATAGAGGAATGAACCTCTTATGGTCGGAGGACGGCTGGGCGGATTATCTCTACTGGCCAGACACCGACCGCGGCACCGTGCGTCGCATCAATGCGTTGATTGCCGATATTCGCCGCGGCCGGTTTGAGGGGATCGGCAAACCGGAACCGTTACGGGATAATTTGAGCGGCTGGTGGTCTCGCCGAATCACCGGCGAACATCGGCTCGTCTACCGCATTGTCGGCGCCGGGGAGGCACAGCGGATCGAGATTATGATGTGCCGTTTTCACTACGCCCGGCGGGGTTGACGAGGCTGCCTACACATCCAAATTCGCCACGTTCAGCGCGTTCGCCTGGATGAAGTCGCGGCGCGGTTCGACGAGGTCGCCCATCAGGGTCGAGAAGGTTTCCTCGGCCGAGTCGGCGTGGTTGACCCGCACCTGCAGCAGCGAGCGGATTTCCGGGTCGAGCGTGGTTTCCCAGAGTTGCTCGGGGTTCATCTCGCCGAGGCCCTTGTAGCGGGTGATGTCGATGCCGCGGCGGCCCTGTTCCATGACTGCCTCGACGAGGCCGGTCGGGCCGGTGATGCGGTATTCGCGCTCGCGCGCGACGAGCTTGCCGGGGCCCTGGTAGACCTCGCGCAGGGCCGCGCTCTCGGCGTCGAGCCGGCGCGCTTCGCTGCCGGCGAGCATCGTCGTCTCGAGCAGGCGGCGCTCTCCGACCCCTTGGCGGGTGCGGCTGAACAGGATGTCGTCGTTGACGGTCTCGGCCTCCCATAGCCCGTCCTGCGGGTCGCCGAGCCGGTTGAGGCGCTCGGTCGTGCGCCGGGCCGCCGCGGCCCGGTCGCCCGAGAAGGCGCCGGCGATCGCCGCCTGTTCGGCGATCCCGGCATTGCCGATCTTGGCGGCGAGCGGCAGCAGCAGGCGGCGCTGCGTGCGCGCCTGCTCCAACAGGTCGCGTAGATCGTTGCCGGCGCGCTGCCCGCCGTCGTGCTGGGTGAAGACCGCGTCGCGCAGCACCGTCTCGACGCAATAGGCTTCGAGCGCGGGGTCGTCCTTCAGGTACACCGGCTTGGCGTTGCCGCGCTGCAGCCGGTAGAGCGGCGGCTGCGCGATGTAGAGAAAGCCGCGGTCGATCAGCGCCGCCATCTGGCGGAAGAAGAAGGTCAGCAGCAGCGTGCGAATGTGGCTGCCGTCGACATCGGCGTCGGTCATGATGATGATGCGGTGGTAGCGCGCCTTCTCGGCGTCGAAATCCTCGCTGCCGATGCCGGTGCCGAGCGCCTGGATGAGGGTGCCGATCTCGGCCGAGCCGAGCATCCGGTCGAAGCGGGCGCGCTCGACATTGAGGATTTTGCCCTTGAGCGGCAGGATCGCCTGGAAGCGGCGGTCGCGGCCCTGCTTGGCCGAGCCGCCGGCGCTGTCGCCCTCGACAATGAAGATCTCGCTCTTGGCCGGGTCGCGCTCCTGGCAGTCGGCGAGTTTGCCCGGCAGGTTGGCGATGTCGAGCGCGCTCTTGCGCCGCGTCAGGTCGCGCGCCTTCCTCGCCGCCTCGCGCGCCGCGGCGGCCTCGACCACCTTGGCGACGACCTTGCGCGCCTCGGCGGGGTGCTCCTCGAACCATTGGGTAAGCCGGTCGCCGACGATCCCCTCGACCACCGGGCGGACCTCGGACGAGACCAGTTTGTCCTTGGTCTGCGAGGAAAATTTCGGGTCGGGCAGCTTGACCGAGAGGATGCAGGTGAGGCCCTCGCGCATATCCTCGCCCGACAGCGCGACCTTCTCCTTTTTGGCGATGCCGCTGTCGGTCGCATAGGTATTGACGGTGCGGGTCAACGCCCCGCGGAACCCGGCGAGGTGGCTGCCGCCGTCGCGCTGCGGGATGTTGTTGGTAAAGCACAGCATCGTCTCGTGGTAGGAATCGGTCCATTCCATCGCGATCTCGACAAACATGCCGTCCTTCTCGCCCTTGATGGCGATCGACGGTGCATGCAGCGCCTGCTTCGAGCGGTCGAGATACTGGACAAAGGCTTCCAGCCCGCCCTCGAAATGAAAGGTGACGCTTTTCGGCTCGACCCCGCGCAAATCCGTCAGCATCAGGGTCACGCCGCCATTGAGGAAGGCGAGCTCGCGCAGCCGGTGCTCCAATGTCGTGAAGTCGAATTCGAGCGAGGTGAAAGTCCGCGGGCTCGGCAGGAAGGTGATCTCGGTGCCGGTCCTCTGGCCCTCGCGCTTCGACCCCTCGGGCCACAGCGTGGCGGGGCCGAGCTCCTTGAGCGGCGCTTCGGGTACGCCGTCGTGGAAGCGCATGAACCATTCCGAGCCGCCCCGGAAGATGCGCATCTCCAAGGTCGTCGACAGCGCGTTGACCACCGATACGCCGACCCCGTGCAGCCCGCCCGAGACCTTGTACGAGTTCTGGTCGAACTTCCCGCCGGCATGGAGCTGGGTCATGATGACCTCGGCCGCCGAGACGCCTTCCTCCTGGTGGATGCCGACCGGGACGCCGCGGCCGTTATCGGTGACCGTGCACGAGCCGTCGGCGTTGAGCGTCACCGACACCGTGTCGCAATAGCCTTCGAGCGCCTCGTCGATCGCGTTGTCGACAACCTCGTAGACCATGTGGTGCAGGCCCGAGCCGTCGTCGGTGTCGCCGATATACATGCCCGGCCGCTTGCGCACCGGATCGAGCCCGTGCAGCACGGTGATCGAGGATTCGTCATAGAGCCGCGGCTCGTCGTCGGCCTCGCCGGTCGGCGGATTGCCGTTTGGCGGCAGCGCGCCGTGGGCGCCGTTGGGCTGTGGCTCGGTCGGGTGCGCGGTATCGTTCATCGGGTTCAGAAGGTTGTTTCGGAAAGGGCGCCATCGCTGACGGAGAGGAAGCGCGCCGCGGCGCGCAACGGCGTGAACAAGGCGGTTTCGGTGCCGGTCAGCCAGACCTGGCTTTCGAGGCCGAGCAGGGTTTCGAAGAGCGCATCGCGGCGGCCGGCGTCGAGATGCGCGGCCACTTCGTCGAGCAGCAGCAGCGGCGGCTCGCCGCGCGTCTGGCGCTGCAACCGGGCGTGGGCGAGGACGATCGAGATCAGCAGCGCTTTTTGTTCGCCGGTCGACAGGCCTTCGGCGGCGATACCCTTCTCGGCATGGGTGACGGCGAGGTCGGAGCGGTGCGGCCCGACCGTCGCGCCGCCGGCCGGGGCATCGGCGGCGCGGCCTTCCCTGAGCGCCGCCTTCAGGCGCTCCTCGGCGGCAAGCGCGGGCAATTCGTCGAGCCAGCCCTCGACAGCGCCGACGATACCGAGATGCGCGCGCGGGAACGGACCCCCGGCAGTGGCGCAAGCCGCGTCGAGCCGCTCCACCGCGTCGCGCCGGGCCGCCGCCACCGCGACGCCCTGCGCCGCCATAGTCTCCTCGAGCGCGTCGAGCCAGACCGGGTCCGGGGGGCCCCCTTGGTCGGTGGGGCGCAGCAGCCGCGAGCGTTCCCGCATCGCATGCTCATAGGACGCGACCCGCGGCGCATGCGCCGGATCGAGGCCGAGCACGAGACGATCGAGGAAGCGTCGGCGCGCCGACGGCCCCTCGACGAACAGCCGGTCCATCTGCGGCGTGAGCCAGGTGACGCCGACGATCGCGGCGAGCGCCGCTTGGCCGCGGATCGTTTCGCCGTCAACGCGCACCATGCGGCGCTCGCCGCCGGCAGGATCGCGGCCGGTACCGATCCTGACCGCGCCGCATCCGCGCTCGACCGTCGCGGCGACCGCCCACCCGGCGGCCTCCGGACCATCGCCGGCGGACCGCCGGTCGAGGTCGCCGAGCCGGGCGTTGCGTAGGCCGCGCCCCGGCGACAGCATCGATACAGCCTCCAGGAGATTGGTCTTGCCGGCGCCGTTGGGACCGGTCAGCACCACCGGGCCGGCCGCGAGATCGATCCGCGCCGCGCCATAATTGCGGAAATCGGTGAGCGCCAACCGGGTCACGCCGATACGTCCGATGCGAGACGGCAGGACCACCGGATCGGCGCCGTTTCGGGTCTCATGCACCCCCAACCTCATGCTCGTTCATATGGGGTGGGGAAGCCCCAAAAACCAGCCTAAAAGCCTGACAATCCGGGTGGTTTTGCGGGTCACACCCGCATCGGCATCAGCACGTAGAGGGCGCTCGCATCGGCGCTGTCGCGCACGATCGTGGGCGACGCCGCATCCGACATCGCGAACAGCGCGGCCTCGCCCTCGATCTGCTCGGTGATGTCGAGGAGATAGCGTGAATTGAAGCCGATTTCGATCGCCGACGCCTGGTAGCGAACCTCCAGCTCCTCGATCGCGGTGCCGTTTTCCGGGCTGGTCGCCGACACGGTGAGCGCGCCGCGGTCGATCGCCAATTTCACCGCCCGGCTGCGCTCGGTCGAGATCGTCGACACCCGGTCGACCGCCTCGGCGAACTCCTTGCAGGGCACTTCAAGCATCTTGTCGTTGCCGGTCGGGATGACCCGGTCGTAATCGGGAAAGGTGCCGTCGATCAGCTTGGAGGTCAGTGCCGCCTCGCCGATCGCGCAGCGGATCTTGGTGTCGCTCAAAGCGACGTGCACCTCGTCGTCGCCTTCATCGACCAGCTTGCGCAATTCGAGGACCGTCTTGCGCGGCACGATGACCCCCGGCATGCCGGCGGCGCCCTCGGGCAGCACCATCTCGATGCGGGCAAGACGATGCCCGTCGGTAGCCACCGAGCGCAGCACCGGCACCTCGTTGTTCTTGGTCGCGTGAAGATAGATGCCGTTGAGGTAGTAGCGCGTCTCCTCGGTCGAGATCGCAAAGCGCGTGCGGTCGATCAGGGTGCGCAACTCGGTTGCGGTCAGCGTGAAATGATGCGGCAGCTCGGCGCCGGTCATCGCCGGATAATCCTCGGGAGGGAGGCAGGCGAGGGTGAACGTCGAGCGGCCGGACCGCAGCACCATCTCGTTGCGCTCGGCGCCCGCGCCACCCGGCGTTTCGAGCTCGACCTGAGCACCGTCGCGCAGCTTGCGCACGATGTCGTAAAGCGTGTGCGCCGGCGCGGTCGTCCGGCCGTCGGTGTCGATTCGCGCCGGCACCGACTCGACGATCTCGAGATCCATGTCGGTGGCGCTCATCGCCAGCTTTCCCGAGCCGGCCTGCAGCAGCACGTTGGACAGGATCGGGATGGTCGTGCGCCGCTCGACAACGCTCTGCACGTGGCTCAGCGCCTTGAGAAGAGCGGCCCGTTCGATCGTCAGCTTCATGGTTTTGGCGGACTGCTTCAGGAGTCGTGAACGGATCCGGCCGCCAGTCCGAGCGCGACGCATCGGGATCGGGCGAACGATTAGACATCATAACATGGAAGCGCCGCGGCCCCACCTGTTTCGCGGGGGCCGCAGCCGAGCGGCCGGTCAGTTGCCGAGCATGCGGTGGAGCAGTTCGACATCCTCGGCGAACGCGCGGTCGCTGCGCGTCAATTCTTCGATCTTCTTGACCGCATGCATGACCGTGGTGTGGTCGCGGCCGCCGAATTTGCGGCCGATCTCGGGCAGCGAGCGCTGGGTGAGCTGTTTCGCCAGGTACATCGCCACCTGACGCGGCCGGGCGACGATGCGAGCGCGTCGGCTCGACGTCATCTCGGCCATCTTGACGTTGAAGTGCTCGGCGACGCGGCGCTGGATCTCGTCGATCGTCACCCGCCGCTCGTTGGCGCGCAACAGGTCCTGCAGCAGCTCCTGGACGGTTTCGAGCGTCAGGTCGCGCCCTACGAGCTGCGTGTGGGCGCCGATGCGGTTGAGCGCGCCTTCGAGTTCGCGCACGTTGGAGGTGATCTTGTGGGCGAGGAATTCCATGATCTTTTGCGGCAATTGCAGGCCGAGGTGCTCGGCCTTCGCTTGCAGGATGCCGAGGCGCAGCTCGTAGGTCGTCGGGTGGATGTCGGCGACAAGGCCCCAGCCGAGCCGCGAGCGCATCCGCTCCTCGATATCGAGGTCGGAGGGCGACTTGTCGGCCGAAATGACGATCTGCCGGTTCTGGTCGACCAGCGCGTTGAAGGTGTGGAAGAACTCCTCCTGGGTCGACTCCTTGCCACTGATGAATTGCACGTCGTCGATCATCAACAGATCGACCGAGCGGAACTCATCCTTGAAATCCATCGTCGAGCGGAAACGCACCGCCCGGACAAACTGGTACATGAATTTTTCGGCCGACAGGTAGATGACCTTGCGCGCCGGTGCCTGGGTGCGCACCTGCCAGGCGATCGCATGCATCAGGTGCGTCTTGCCGAGCCCGACCCCGCCATAAAGAAAGAGCGGGTTGAACGGCACGGAGTGGGCGCGCCCGCTGCAAGCCTCGGCGACGCGCCGCGCCGCGGCGTGGGCCAGTTCGTTGGGCTTGCCGACGATGAAATTTTCAAAGGTCAGGCGCGGGTCGAGCGGCGCCGAAAGCTGTCCTTTGTCGTCCGCGATATCGCCTGCGGAGGTGGTCTCGGCCGGCGCCGGCACGGGCGCCATCTGTTGCGGCTGTTGTATGGCGGGGGGCTGCGGCCGCTCGGCGCGCTCGTGACGCGGGTCGACGATGAAGGAAATGCGGCTCACGGCCCGGTTCTCCGAACGCCATGCAGCCAAAAGTCTGTCAGCATAATGGGTTGCGACCCAATTGCGAAGAAACCGGGTGGGCACGGCGATGACCCCCTCACCACCGGCGATCCGTTCCACCGTCATCAGCCGGAAGTACGAACGAAACGCGGTTTCGCCAACCTCCCGCCGCAGACGCCCCAGAACTCGGCTCCAATCCCCCGGAGAGTTTTGCAGGATGCCCATCGAGCCGGTTTCGGTCATTTCCCCCGCCAATGTCGCCCCCTTTAGAAAATACAAAGTATTGTCATCAAAGGTGCTGCAGTTACCAGCCTACAAGAGGCAATATTACGGTCTTATTGGTGTGCGGTCGGCAAAGTTCCTCCTGCTGGCGCGCGTTGCCTTCGCGCGTTCCATTTAATCTCGACAATTTGTACTGAAACTGGGTTTTAAACGGAGCGTGGGTCGTTTTGCTCCGGTAAGGCGAACTTTACTGAGATGACGGACCGATAGCAACAGGCTCTAAACGCGATTCGCGATAAAATTTTTTCGCGTGAACCCTCGCGAGAGGTCGTGAACAGCCCGGGCGTCGTGCTCAAGCGTATAGGTTTTGCCCTATAACCCGTTGATTTGGGCTGCCAATCGTGAAAGCTTTCGGGCCACCGTGTTACGGTGCATGACCCCCTTCGTCGTCGCGCGGTGCAATTCCGGCTGAGCGAGCTGAAGCGCCGACGCGGCGGCCTCTTTGTCGCCGGTCTCGATCGCGGTCTCGACCTTCTTGACGAAGGTGCGGACCCGGCTCATCCGCGACGCATTGACCGCGGTGCGCTTTACGCTTTGCCGAAGGCGTTTTTCCGCCGATTTGTGATGAGGCATGCTGGCTCGCCCGAGCTTGAGAGAGCGCGCTTATATCGGCGGGGCGGGCGGGCGTCAACCTGGGGAGGCGGCATGGCCGCTCAGCGGTTCTTGAACACCGGCCTGCGCTTCTCGACAAAGGCGGCCATGCCTTCCTTCTGGTCCTCGGTGGCGAAGGTCGAATGGAACAGGCGGCGCTCGAAGCGCACGCCCTCGGCCAGGGTCGTCTCGAAGGCGCGGTTGACCGATTCCTTGACCATCATCGCGATCGGCTGCGACATGCCCGCGATCCGCGCCGCGACGGAGACGGCTTCCTCCGCCAACTTCTCGGGCGGCACGATGCGGCTGACGAGCCCGGCGCGCTCCGCTTCCTCGGCGTCCATCATCCGCCCGGTCAGGCACAGATCCATCGCCTTGGCCTTGCCGATAAAGCGCGGCAGGCGCTGCGTGCCGCCGGCGCCGGGCATCGTGCCGAGCTGGATCTCGGGCTGGCCGAACTTCGCGGTCTCGCTGGCGATGACGATGTCGCACATCATCGCCACCTCGCAGCCGCCGCCGAGCGCGAAGCCGCCGACCGCGGCGACGACCGGTTTGCGGCATTGTCCGACGCGCTCCCAGCCGCGCGTAATGAAGTCCTGGGTATAGGCTTCGATGTAGGTTTTTGCCTGCATCTCCTTGATATCGGCTCCGGCCGCGAAAGCTCGTTCGTTGCCGGTGAGGACGATCGCGCCGATCGCGGGATCGAATTCGAGATCGTCGAGGGCGGCGCCGAGTTCCTCGATCAACTTGGCATTGAGCGCGTTGAGCGCCGAAGGGCGGTTGAGGCGGACAATTCCGACCGCCCCTCGGCGCTCGACGAGGACTGTCTTTTCCTGGGTGTCGGTCATTAAAGAACCTCCTGTCAGCGCTGTTTTTTGGCGCAAAAGAAAGTCGAGCGTCCGGCCTGGACGATGCGGCGCACCCCCTCGGCGCAGGTGCAGCCGGGACAGGGTTGGCCTTCCTTGCCATAAACCGCCCAGCGATGCTGGAAATAGCCGAGCTCGCCGTCGGCCTGAACATAGTCGCGCAGCGACGACCCGCCGGCCTCGATCGCCTCGCCCAGCACCGCGCGGATCGCGGCGACGAGTTTGCCGGCGCGCGCCCGGGTGATTGTCGCGGCGAGCCGGCGCGGCGACACGCCGGCGCGGTACAGCGCCTCGCAGACATAGATGTTGCCGAGCCCGGCGACGATCTTCTGATCGAGCAGCGCCGACTTGATCGGGGTGACCTTGCCGGCGAGCTTCGCCGCGAGGTAGCGCCCGTCGAAGCCGGGCTCCAGCGGCTCCGGCCCCATGCCGGCGAGCAGCGGATGCGCGGCTTCCTCGCCGCGCCGCAGGTAATCAATGAGGCCGAAGCGGCGCGCGTCGTTGAAGCGCACGACGGTGCCGTCGTCGAGCGTCAGGATCACGTGGTCGTGCGGTGCGAGCGGCGCGCCGGCGGGTCCGGCGGTGATCCGCCCCGACATGCCGAGATGCACCAGCAGCGTCCCGCTGTCGTCGAGCTCGATCAAGATGTACTTGCCGCGCCGGGCCAGCGCGCCGATTTTCGCACCGGTCAGGGTATGCGTCAGCATCGGCGGAAACGGCCGCCGCAGATCCTGGCGCCGCAGCTCGGCACTGACGATCCTGCGGCCGGTCATCTTCAGCGCCAGCCCGCGCCGCACGGTTTCGACTTCGGGAAGCTCGGGCATCTTTCGCCGTGTTTCCGCATCGGCGGCGCCGGTTGGTGCCGCTGCCGCGAAAATAGCGTTATCTTCCTGCCCGATGAGTGAAAAAGAGACAAGCCGAGAACCCGCCGCCGAAACCGATTTCGGCTTCCGCCGCGTGCTCGAAGAGGAAAAGGCGCCGCTGGTGCGCGCGGTCTTCGACAGCGTCGCGAGCCGCTACGATCTGATGAACGATCTGATGAGCGGCTTCGTCCACCGCCGGTGGAAGGATGAGCTCATCGCATGGCTGGCCCCGCGCGCCGGCCAGACGCTCCTCGATGCCGCCGGCGGCACGGGAGATATCGCTCGCCGCGCGCTGAAACGGCTCGATCCCGGTAAAGGCGGCGGTGTCCTGGTCTGCGACGTCAACGAGCAGATGCTCGACCTCGGCCGGGCGCGGGCGATCGATGACGGCATCGTCTCCGGCCTCGAATGGATCTGCGGCGACGCCGAGGCGCTGCCGGTCGCCGACCGCAGCGTCGATCTTTATACGATCGGCTTCGGCCTGCGGAACGTGACCCGTATCGAGCGGGCGCTTGCCGAGGCGCGGCGCGTGCTGCGGCCGGGCGGCCGTTTCCTCTGCCTGGAATTCGCCCCCGCCGCCGCGCCTTGGCTCGCTCCGGCCTACGACCTCTACAGCTTTCGTATCCTGCCGTTGATCGGACAGATCGTCACCGGCGACCGCGACGCCTACACCTATCTCGTCGAAAGTATCCGCCGCTTTCCTCCGCAAACCGAATTGTGCGGGCTGATCGAGGAAGCCGGGTTGGAGCGGGTGCGGTTCCGCAATCTGACCGGCGGCGTCGCCGCGCTGCATTCCGCCTGGCGCATCTAGCCGCTGCGTGTTGAACTTCATCCGCAGCCTACGTCATGCCGCACGCCTCCTCGGCATCGGGGTGACGCTGGCGCGCCACGACGCGCTCTTCCTGTTCGAGCCGCTGGCGGGGCCGCTGCCGCTGCTGCGGCTTGCCCGCATCGTCCGCCGGCGCGGCGGCGCGGCGCGCCCCGGCCAACGCCTCGCCGCGGCATTTCAAGAGATCGGCCCGGCCTTCATCAAGCTCGGCCAGATGCTGGCGACCCGCGCCGACCTGCTCGGCGACGACGTCGCCGCCGATCTCGCGCAGCTGCAGGACCGGCTGCCGCCGTTTCCGGGGAGCGCGGCGCGGGTGACGATCGAGACCGAATTCGGCTGTCCGCTCGACAGCCTGTTCTCGTCGTTCGACAGCACGCCGGTTGCCGCCGCGTCGATCGCGCAGGTGCATTTCGCCACGACCGCCGAGGGCAGGAAGGTCGCGGTCAAGGTGCTGCGGCCGGGGATCGTGAGCGCCTTCGCGCGCGACCTCGAGCTGTTGCTGTGGCTCGGCCAGACCATCGAGCGCCGGCGCCCGGCGCTGCGCCGGCTGAAGCCGGTCGAGATCGCCCGCACGCTGGTGAAATCGGTGGAGATCGAGATCGATCTGCGGTTCGAGGCGGCCGCGGCCTCCGAGCTAGCCGAAAATTTTGCGGGCGATCTGGGGTTTCGCGTACCGCGCGTCGATTGGCGCCGAACCGGGCGCAAGGTACTGACGATCGATCGGGTCGCCGGCATAAGAGCCGATGACCGCGCCGCACTGGTCGCCGCCGGACACGACATCGACGCGCTGCTGCGCAAGGCTGCCGAGGCGTTTTTCAACCAGGTGTTCCGCGACGGTTTTTTCCACGCCGATTTGCACCCCGGAAACATGTTCGTCGACGCGGAGGGCGCGATCGCGGTGGTCGATTTCGGCATCATGGGCCGGCTCGACCGCGACACGCGGTTTTTCCTTGCCGACATGCTGGTCGGCTTTCTGACCGGCGATTATCGCCGCGTCGCCGAGGTGCATTTCCAGGCGGGCTACGTGCCGCCCGGCCGCTCGGTCGACGAGTTCGCCCAGGCGGCCCGTTCGATCGGCGAGCCCATCCTCGGCCGGCCGCTCGCGGAAATCTCGATCGCCCGGCTGCTGGCGCAGCTTTTTCGCGTCACCGAGCAGTTCGAGATGGAAACCCAGCCGCAACTGCTGCTGCTGCAGAAGACCATGGTGCTGGTCGAGGGCCTCGGCCGGCAGCTCGATCCCGATGTCAACATCTGGGCGCTGGCGCGGCCGCTGATCGAACAATGGATGGCGGAAAACCGCGGCCCCGAAGCGCGGCTGCGCCAGCGGTTCGCAAGCCTGGTGGAGACCATCGACCGGTTGCCGAAACTGGTGGTGGACGCGGGCAAGCTGGTCGGAAAATGGGCGGAGGAGGGCGTCGTGCTACACGCCGAAAGCATCGCCTTCAACGCCGAGCGGCGCTGGCGCGAGGTCTTCTGGGCGATCATTCCGCTGTGGCTGATCGGGGCGGGGCTGATCGCAATCGCGGTCGCGCTTTTCCTCGGCCGGTAGCATACTTGCCCGATGCGGAACGGAGGCGGCATTGCTTGAAGGCCGGCGCATACTCCTCGTCATCTCGGGCGGCATCGCCGCCTATAAGAGCCTCGAGCTGATCCGCCGGCTGCGCGACCGCGGCGCCGCGGTGCGCTGCGTCATGACCAAGGCGGCGGCCGAGTTCGTGACGCCGCTGTCGGTCGCTTCGCTTAGCGAGGACAAGGTCTACAGCGACCTCTTCTCGCTCACCGACGAGAGCGAGATGGGACATATCCGCCTGTCGCGCGAGGCCGATCTCGTCGTCGTCGCGCCGGCGACCGCCGATTTGCTGGCGCGGATGGCGGCGGGGATGGCCAACGACCTCGCCGCCGCGACGCTGCTCGCCGCGGATAAGCCGATCCTGATCGCGCCGGCGATGAATGCGCTGATGTGGGCGCATCCGGCGACCCAGGCCAATCTCGCGACGCTCGCGGCGCGCGGCGTCCGCCGGGTCGGGCCCAATGCCGGCGATCTCGCCTGCGGCGAGGTGGGCTCGGGCCGCATGGCCGAGCCGATGGAAATCCTCGCCGCGATCGAGCAATGCCTCGGTGACGGCCAGCGCCTCGCCGGGCGGCGCGCCTTGGTGACCAGCGGCCCGACGCGCGAGGCGATCGACCCGGTGCGCTACCTGTCGAACCATTCGTCGGGCAAGCAGGGCCACGCCATCGCCGCCGCACTCGCCGCTCTCGGCGCCGAGACCATCCTCGTCTCGGGCCCGAGCGGGGAGCCGACGCCCGCCGGGGTCCGGTTCGTGCCGGTCGAGAGCGCGGCCGAAATGCTGGCGGCGGCCGAGGCCAGTCTTCCGGTCGATGTCGCGGTGATGGCCGCGGCGGTTTCGGACTGGCGGGTCGAGACGGTGGCGGCGCAGAAGCTGAAGAAGAACGGCAAGGGCCCGCCGCTGCTGCGTCTCACCGAGAATCCGGATATTCTCGCCATATTAGCCTCGCGTCGCAACGATCGGCCGGCGCTGGTCGTCGGCTTTGCCGCCGAGACCGAGAATGTCGTCGCCAACGCCACGGCGAAGCGCGCGAAAAAGGGCTGCGATTGGATTCTCGCCAATGACGTATCGCCCGCCACCGGGACGTTCGGCGGCGACAGCAACACGATCCACCTGGTCGACGCGGACGGCGTCGAGGACTGGCCGGCGATGACCAAGCACGAAGTCGCCCGGCGGCTTGCCGAGCGCATCGCCGGCGCCCTCGCTCCGCTTCGCCGGTGATCCGCTTTCGGCCGGCCTCCACCCCGACCCTCCTCCGCAAGCGGGGGAGGGAGGCACGCGGAGCGAGCTTATGGGGGTTTGGCGCTGGCGGCATGGCGGCCGCATGCCGCTAAAGGTGGAGCTTAAAATCCTCGATCCGCGGCTGGCCGGCTGGGGCTTCCCGCGTTACGGCTCGAGCCTCGCGGCGGGCCTCGACCTCCACGCCTGCATCGCAGAGCCGGCGACGGTCGCGCCGCAGGCCCCGGCGCTGCTGATCTCGTCCGGCATCGCCTTTCGCATCGGCGATCCGGAATGGTGCGGGATGGTGCTGCCCCGCTCGGGGCTGGGGCATCGGCAGGGGCTGGTGCTCGGCAACGCGGTTGGACTGATCGACGCCGATTACGAAGGCCCGCTGATGGTCTCGCTGTGGAACCGCAACCCGCCCGGCAGCGGCCATCCGGTCCGTCCAATCCAGATAAATCCCGGCGACCGCATCGCCCAGCTGGTGTTCACCCGCATCGCGCGGCCGGAATTTTTCCTCGTCGAGGCGTTTTCCGAGAGCGGAGAGCGGCAATCGGGCGGGTTCGGCTCAACCGGCGTCGCTTCCGCTTGCCGCGACCGCACGTCGCAGCGAAACTGACCGCGAGGGAGGACGCCAATCCAGCGACATGATCCGGCTCAATAAAAAGCTCCTTTTCGCGATCGAGGCGGTGCTCGACATCGCCTATAACGGCGGCGTCGCGCCGGTGCGTTCGTCCGAGATCACGTCGCGCCAGGGAATTCCCCGCCGCTATCTGGAGCCGGTGTTGCAGGAATTGGTGCGCCACGGCGTGCTGATCGGCATCCGCGGCCCGAGCGGCGGCTATCGCCTGGCGCGCGAGCGGCGGCGGGTCAGCATCGGCGATATCGTGCGCACGGTACGCGGGCTCGAAACCGTCGAGGACCCGGTCGAAGCGCCGGCCAGCGCGCTCGGTCTCCAGGTTTTGCGGCCGCTATGGCTCGAGCTCCAGGAAGAGACGATGCGCCGGCTCGACTCGCTGACGCTCGAGGATTTGTGCACGCGGGCCTACCGCGCCGGAATCGCGGGCCAGATGGCGGAAGGCGGCAATTTCGATATCTGAGGCGGCGTTTAAACCGGCGCGAAGCCGCCCATCGTCGTGCGGTGCATCATCCGCCGCAGCGGCAAATCGTAGTCCTGGACCGCCCGGTGCTGCACCGTGCAATTGTCCCACATCAGCAAATCGCCCGGCCGCCATTGATGCCGATAGATGAAGGCAGGCTTGACGATATGGTCGGCGAGCGCGGCGATCATCAATTCGGCTTCCTCCGCCTCCACCCCTTCGATGCCGGTGCAGTCGTCGCGCATGACGTAGAGGCATTTGCGGCCTGTGCGGGGATGCGTGCGGACGATCGGATGGGTGACCGGCGGGTTGCGCTCGATCTCGGACCGGGTCGGCGCGAGGGCGCGCTTGCGGCCGGCGAAGTCGAACACCGCGCGGCGCCCGGCGATCCGCTCCTTCAAGGCGTCGGGGAGAGCGTCCCAAGCGGAAGCGGCGCTTGCGAACTCGGTGTCGCCGAGCGGCAGGCCGTGGAGGTCCGGGATTTCGTGGGCGTAGAGCATCGTGCCGCGCGGCGGCCGGGCCGTGTAGCACATGTCGGAATGCCAGTTCTCGCCGGCGCGGCGGATGCCGATCGGCTTGCCGTCCGCGGTGACGTTCGACACGACGACGATCTCCGGGCTGCCCTCGACGCTCCAGCGCTCGCCGAAGATGTTGTACTCGATCTCGCCGAACCGGCGGGTGAAGGCGACCTGCTGCGGCGACGCGATCCGTTGATCGCGGAAAAAGATCACGCCATGCTCGTCGAAGGCGCGCTCGACGAGGGCGAAGACATTGTCGCCGAGCGGCTGCGCCAGATCGACGCCGCGAATCTCGGCGCCGAGCGCGCTTCCGGTCGGGATGATTTCGATCGACATGGCGGTTCCTCCGGTGCGCCGGAACTCTAGGCTTGGCAGTCGGCCAAATCCATCGGCCAAGGTTTGCGTTTGGCGCAGGCGGCCGTTGCTTTCGCGTTGCGGCACGCCGCGGGCGCGCTTACATCATTGGTCAAGCACGACAAAGGGCGGCGCATGGACACCGGCATGACGACAGCGGTGCGGGGCGAATTCCGCGGTCACGTCTACGACAGCATTCTCGAAACGATCGGCGCGACGCCGCTGGTGCGGCTTTCGCGGCTCGCCGCCGATGCGGGTGTTGAGGCCGATATTCTCGGCAAGTGCGAGTTCTTCAACCCATTGTGCTCGGTCAAGGACCGGATCGGGCTGGCGATGATCGAGGCCGGCGAGCGGGACGGACGGATCGGGCCGAGCACGGTGCTGGTCGAGCCGACCTCGGGGAATACCGGGATCGCGCTGGCTTTCGCCTGCGCCGCCAAGGGTTACCGGCTGATCCTGACGATGCCCGAGAGCATGTCGATCGAGCGCCGCAAGATGCTGCTGCTGCTCGGCGCCGAACTGGAGCTCACGCCGTCCTCCCAGGGCATGCGCGGCGCCATTGCGCGCGCCGAGGAGATCGTCGCCAGCCTCCCCGACGCGATCATGCCGCAGCAATTCGACAACCCGGCGAACGCGGACATCCACCGCCGCACCACGGCCGAGGAGATCTGGAAGGATACCGCCGGCGCGGTCGATGTCGTGGTCAGCGCGGTCGGGACCGGCGGCACGTTGACCGGCGTCGGCTCGGTGCTGAAGGCGAAAAAGCCCGGTCTGCGCATGGTCGCGGTCGAGCCCGAGGACAGCGCGGTCCTCTCTGGCCGTCCGCCCGGCCCCAACCGCATCCAGGGCATCGGCGCCGGGTTCATCCCCAGCATTCTCGACACGGCGATGATCGACGAGATCGTCTGCATCGGCTTCGGCACCGCGCTCCAGGCGTCGCGCAAGGCGGCGCAGCTGGAGGGCGTGGCGGTCGGCATTTCCGCCGGCGCGGCCTTGGCCGCGGGGCTGGAAATCGGCGCACGGCCCGAGATGAAGGGCAAGACGATCGTCGTCGTGCTGCCCGATTTCGCCGAGCGTTATCTCTCGACCCCGCTGTTCGACGGTCTGTAAGGGGCTTTGCCCGTGGAACTGAGCGAAGACCAATTCCGGCGCTACGCCCGCCACCTGATCCTCGACGAAGTGGGCGAGGAGGGGCAGGAAAAGCTGCTGCGGTCGCGGGTGCTGGTGATCGGCGCCGGCGGGCTTGGCTCGCCGCTGCTGATGTATTTGGCGGCGGCCGGGGTCGGCACGATCGGCATTGTCGACGACGACCGGGTCGACATCACCAATTTGCAGCGCCAGATCGTCCATGCGACCCGGCGGGTCGGCGACCTCAAGGTCGAGAGCGCCGCGGAGACCTTGGCGCGGATCAACGACGGCGTGCGGATCGAGACCTACCCGCTGCGGCTCGGCCCCGACAACGCCGAGGCGCTGATCGCGCGCTACGATCTCGTCGCCGACGGCAGCGACAATTTCGCCACCCGCTATCTCCTCAGCGATCTCTGCGCCCGGCTGCAGAAGCCGCTGGTCGCGGCGGCGCTGTCGCCGTTCGAGGGGCAGCTGTCGACATTCAAGCCGTATTTGGGCGATGGCCACCCCTGTTACCGCTGTCTCTTCCGCGAGCCGCCGCCGCCCGACACGGTGCCGCGCTGCGAAGAGGCCGGCATCCTCGGCGCCGTCGCCGGGGTGCTCGGCACCCTGCAGGCCGTCGAGGTGCTAAAGGAGTTGCTCGGCCTCGGCGAGAGCCTCGACGGCACGCTGCTGATCTACGACGCATTGCGCGTGCGCTTCCACCGCATCCGAATCGGCAAGGATCCGGACTGCCCGGCCTGCCATACCGGAGCGCTCGCCATCCCGGCTTAGTTGTTGTTGCGACTCGATAATCCACACCGGGCTTGACCGCCGGCCGGCGCGCGCCATATCCGTGCGCGAGAGGGGCCCGGGGGGAATCATGGCCCGAAGAAAGTGGGTGAGGGCGGTCGCCGGCCTTGGGCTTGCGCTCGCATCCGGGGTTTGGTGGGAAGCGATTGCCGCCGCGGTGGGTGGCGCCGAGGCGCCGTTGCCGCATTTCGCCAGCCTGCATTCCGACAAGGTCAATTTGCGCGCCGGACCCGGCGACCGTTATCCGGTCGAGTGGGTCTATGTCCGCAAGGACTGGCCGGTCGAGGTGGTCGCCCAGTTCGACCATTGGCGGCGCGTTCGCGACTGGGCAGGCACCGAGGGCTGGGTGCACGAGAAAATGGTCGCCGGACGGCGGGAAGTGATCGTCATCGGGGGCGTGCGCGCCCTGCGAACCGCGCCGGACCTCGCGGCCGCGCTCGTCGCCCGAGCCGAGCCGGGGGTCGTGGCGCGGCTCGACGAGTGCCGCGGCGGTTGGTGCCGCATCGTGGCGGGCGACGTCACCGGCTGGGTCGAGCGCTCGAACATCTGGGGTGTCTACCCGACCGAGGCCGTGCCGTAGCTCTCACCCGAGCCCCCTATTCGCCCTGCTGCGTCGAGCGATCTCGCGCCACCGGCGAAGGAAGGCGAATAGGGCAAGGCGCCTTACGTTCGTGTCGAAGCGGCAACCCTCTTTCGTCATGGCCGGGCGTGTCCCAGCCATGACGTGGATCACCGGGACAAGCCCGGTGATGACGATGTCGGGGATGATCAACTTCAGCCGCTCTAATCGAAATCCTCCGCCAGGGCGGCGCGCACCGGCTCCGGCATCACCGCCATATGCGCGTAGTTGGGGTGGTCGGACCCGACGACGACGCGGACGCCGTGCGCTTTGAAACGAGCGGCCTGGATGGAGGTGAACGGAAACCAGACGAATTGCACCGACGACGCCTTGCCGTCCGGACTGGTGTTCTCGCGGCTGAGATCGGGCTTGCCGGCGATGCGTTCGCCCTCGAACTCGAGAAAAAAACGGTCCTCGATGCCCCCGAGCCGTGCGAGCACGGTGGCGCGCCGCGCCGGTTCGTCGATCTCCAGCATGACGGTGGCCACGAGCTCGCTGCCCTGGGGAATCATCGGGTTATAGGCGGCAAGCTCATCTTCGATTTGAGCCTCCCCGCCCTTTTCGACATAGAGCATTTCGTGGACTTGCTGCCACATCGTGGCGTAATTCTCGAAATAAAAGGTCGCGAACGGGCCGACTTCGACGCGCCGGCGCCTCTTCAGTTCGCTGGTCGCCTGTCGCCGCTCGCGCCGGATCTTGCCGTAATCGGCGGTCGCCAGGATGTCGTCGCGGGTCAATTTCCGCTTCTCTGGGGTCCCGGTACTCATTGCTGTACTCATTCTTGCCTTCCCGCCGTCGCCGCGCCGTCGAAGGCGATGCCATAGGCGCGGGCGAGCAACTCGATCGGATGGTGCGAGCGATCGGGCACATTGCCGTTGTTGGCCGTCAACTCCATGCCCTGCAGGATGTGCATCGCCGCCAGCGGGCATTCCGATGCGACAAAGGGCTGCTTCTCGTTTAACGCCTGTCGGGCGACAGGCCTCCCGAGCTTGATCGCGGTCTCGAAATTCCCTTTCATCACGCCCCACGAGCCGCCGTGGCCGGAACAGCGTTCGATGACCTTGATCGGCGTATCGGGAACGAGGCGCATCATCTCGGTCGCCTTCTGGCCCATGTTCTGCGCGCGCGCATGGCAAGCGATGTGCAGCGTCACCCCGCCGCCGAGCGGCGCCAAACCCGGCGCCAGACCCTTGTCCTTCGACAACTGGACGACGTACTCGCTGATATCGAACGTCGCCGCGGCGAGCTTTTCGACCGCCGCGTCGTTGGGCACGATCAGTGGCCACTCGAACTTCAGCATCAGCGCGCAGGAGGGGACCAGCGCGATCACGTCGTAGCCCTTGTCGATCCACGGCTCGAGCGCGGTCGAGACGCCTTTCGCCGCCGCCGCCACCGCGGCGAGGTCGCCCGCTTCCAATTGCGGCATGCCGCAGCATTGCGGGTAGACGACTTCGGTCTCGACGCCGTTCCTGGCGAGCACCGCCTGGGCCGCCTCGCCGATCGTGGGATTGTTGTAATTGACGAAGCAGGTCGCGTAGAGCACCGCCTTGCGTCCGAAGCCGGGCGCGTCGCGGTTGACCGGCGGCGCCGAACGCTTGGCGCGCATCGCGAAGGTGCGGCCATGGTATTCCGGCAGGGCGGCGTTGCGGTCGAGCCCGGCGATCTTTTCCATGATCGGGCGGGTCAGCCCGTTGTGCCGGTCGCTGGCCCAATTCGCCAGCGGGGCAACCTTGCCGGCGAGCCTGCCGTTGCGGTCGGTTTTGATCAGCTCGCGCTGGCCGAAGGTCGCGCGGCCTTCCTCATGCTCGACCGCGCGGTAGCGCAGCATCAGATGCGGGAAGTCGACATTGAACTCATGCGGCGGCACGTAGGGACACTTCGTCATAAAGCACATGTCGCACAGCGTGCAGGCGTCCGCGACCTGGCGGTATTCGGCCTTTGGCACCGCGTCGAGCTCGCCGGTCGGCGAATTGTCGATCAGGTCGAACAGCCGCGGGAACGAATCGCACAAATTGAAGCATCGCCGGCAGGTGTGGCAGATGTCGAACACCCGCGACATTTCCGCCTCGGTCTTTTGCCGATCGACGAAGTCGGGGTCTTCCCACGCGATCACATGGCGGGTCGGCGCCTCCAGGCTGCCTTCTCGCATGGCCACCTCTTCTGCATGCCCGAAGCAGTAATACGAAGGGCGCGAGAGATCGGCTCCCGCGCCCTCCCGTCGGCGGGAAAAACGTCTCGATCAGAGCGTGTCGAGCGCTCGCTGGAAGCGGCCGGCATGGGAGCGCTCGGCCTTTGCCAGCGTCTCGAACCAGTCCGCGATCTCGTCGAAGCCTTCCTCGCGGGCGGTACGCGCCATGCCGGGATACATGTCGGTGTATTCATGCGTTTCGCCGGCGACGGCGGCCTTCAGATTGTTCGAGGTCTCGCCGATCGGCAGCCCGGTCGCTGGATCGCCGCTCTCCTCGAGATATTCGAGGTGGCCGTGCGCGTGGCCGGTCTCGCCTTCGGCGGTTGAGCGGAACACCGCGGAAACGTCGTTGTAGCCTTCGACATCCGCCTTCTGCGCGAAATAGAGGTAGCGCCGGTTCGCCTGGCTCTCGCCGGCGAAGGCCGCTTTCAAATTGTCTTCGGTCTTGGAACCTTTAAGGGAAGCCATCCTACCCTCTCCTTGAAGTCGTGTCGGGGGGCGATGTCGATCCGTTGCCCACCTCTCTTTATGGGTTCGCGAGCGCGCCGAGTCAAGCGAGTTTTGGAATAATTCTAAGTTAGATGGAGCGCGTTGCCTGGTCGGGCCGGCGCACCCGGATGATCACATCGACCCGGCTGATCTCGGTGCCGGCCGGGGCGCACGGCAGCGCGCCCACGGTCACCGCGGTGCCGGGAATATCGAGCAGCATCCCGGTCGACTCGCAGAAGAAATGGTGATGGTCGTCGATGTTGGTGTCGAAATAGGAGCGGCCCGGCTCGACGACGACCTCGCGCAGCAGACCCGCCGTGGTGAACTGGTGCAACGTATTGTAGACCGTCGCCAGCGACACCCGGATCGACGCGGCGGTTGCCTCGCCATGCAGCTGCTCGGCGGTCACGTGCCGGTCGTCGGCGTCGAACAACAGCCGGGCCAGCGCCAGGCGCTGCCGGGTCGGCCGCAGCCCGGCGGTGCGCAGCCGCGACAACGGGTTGGTCGGAGACGTATCCATAGGCGACATATAGGAGCGGGGGCGAGGGGGGTCAATCGCCAGGGGCAATCGCCAGCGGTCAATCGCCAGCGATCAATCGCCGGTGACCAGACGGTCGATCAGTTCGCGCACGGTTGGAATATAGCCGTTCGCGTAAAACGGGTCGGAGCCGAACCTGAAGGCGTTGTGCCCGGCGAACATCAATTCCGACTCGACGTCGTCCGAATGGCAAATCTGCTGCAGGGTCTTCTGGATGCAGAAGCTGCGCGGGTCGGCCTTCTTGCCGGTGGTGCCGGCCTCGGATTGCGCCCAGTTCGAAAACTGGCAGGTGCTGAGGCAGCCCATGCAATTGATCTGGTCGGTGCGAATCTGAAAGGATTGCGGCGGAGTTACCAGGATCAAGGTCGAATCGGGCGTGCGCAGCGCCTCGGTAAAGCCTTCCAGAACCCAGCTTTCGGCCGACTGGCGGTCATGCGCGGTCAGGTACACCAAGCGGCCGCGCGCGCCGACATGGAACTCGGCGACATGCTCGCCGACCGGTTCGACGGTATAGGCGACCTGGTGCTCGGCGCGCTGCTGCAGCTCGTCGAGAAACCGGTTGCGCACCGCCGACGAATAAAACCCGGTCGGACTGAAATGGTTGAGGTAGATGTCGCCTTCCTTGAGCGTCAGCAGCTTGCGCTTCCAGGCGTCCGAGATCGGGCTTTCCTGGGTCAAGAGCGGGCGGGTGCCGAACTGGAAGGCGACCGGCGCCACCTCCGGATCGTCGATCCAGTGCGCCCAGTCGCGCAAATACCAGATGCCGCCGGCCATGAAGATCGGCGTCGAGCCGACCCCGAACTCGGTCATCAGGCTGCGCAGCTCGCGCACCCGCGGCAGCGCCGGCTCGGGCTGTGCGGGGTCTTCGCTGTTGGACAGCCCGTTATGGCCGCCGGCCAACCAGGGGTCTTCGTAGACGACGCCGCCGAGCCAGTCGCTGAACTTGTGGTAGGCGCGCTTCCATAAGGCGCGGAAGGCGCGCGCCGACGAGACGATCGGGTAGTAGTAGACCCCGTAGCGCGCGCAGATCTCGGCGATGCGGTAGGGCATGCCGGCGCCGCAGGTGACGCCGTGAATGAGGCCGCGCGCGCCTTCGAGCACGCCGTGCAGCACCTGTTCGGCGGCGGCCATCTCCCACAGCACGTTCATGTGGATGCGGCCCTCGCCGTTCGATCGCTCGTGGGCGACCCGCGCCTGGTGAATGCCGCCGGCGATCGCGTAGCTGATCAGCTCGTTATGGCGCTCGCGCCGGGTGCGGCCGTGATAGATCTGCGGGATCGCGTGGCCGGCCGCGTCGAAGCTGTCCGCGTTGACGCCGGAAAACGTGCCGACCGCGCCGGACGCCGCCCAGGCGCCCGAGCTCTCGCCGTTCGACACCGAAATGCCCTTGCCGCCCTCGACCAGCGGCAGCACCTCGCGTCCCGAAATCACCAGCGGGATCAGCGGTCTCACAAAACCACACCCTTTCGCGACGCGGCCCATGCTTCGGCCGCCGCCAGGAGCATTATATCGGGTACGTCCGAGAAAACGGAAGCGACGCCCCACCCGAACAATTGCCGCGCCCGCTCGGCGTCGTTGACCGTGTAAGCGAGAAGCGGATAGCCGGCGTCGCCGATTTCGGCCGCCAGGCTCTCGTCAAGGTCTGCATGGCCGGCATGGATGGTCGTGCAGCCGAGCTTCGCGGCGATATCCCGCCAGCCACGCGGTATTTTCTTGAACAGCACGCCGCGCGGGATTGCCGGCGCCCGGGCGCCGGCCTCGGCGATGGCGTCGGGCAGGAAGCTTGAAATCAGGATGGGCGGGAGGATTTCTGCCATGCTGTCGAGATACGCCGCGACGGCGGCGGCGGTTGCAGGTCCGCGGCCGCGCTCGGCCTTGATCTCTACATTGGCCCCGAGGCCGATTTCACCGCAGACGCGAATCGCCTCCTCCAAGGTCGGCACGCGCTCGCCCGCAAACTTATCGCTGAACCAGCGCCCCGCGTCCAGCTTCCGGATGGCGCTCAGCGCCAGTCCGGAAATGCGGCCGCGCCCATCGGTGGTGCGACCGAGCCTGTCGTCGTGCGAAACGGCGAGGGCGCCGTCGCCCGTCAGGCGCACGTCGAACTCGACCCAGGAGCAGCCAAGCGCTCGCGCCGCATGGAACCCGGCCAGCGTGTTCTCGGGGGCATAGGCGGAGGCGCCGCGATGGCCGATCACCGGGGGAAGCGACAGGGGGCGCCGGGCGGCGCCCCGTGCCGTCATTTCGCGGCGGCGCCGGCCGGGGCCGGTTGCTGCTCGCGGCGCTGGGTGCCGAGGTCTTCCCCGGTCGCCTGGTCGACCTGGCGCATGCTGAGCTTGACCTTGCCGCGGTCGTCGAAGCCGAGGACCTTGACCTTGACCGGGTCGCCGACATTGACGACGTCGGAGGTCTTGCCCACCCGCTGCTGCGCCAGCTCGCTGATGTGGACGAGCCCGTCCTTGGCGCCGAGGAAGTTCACAAAGGCGCCGAAATCGACGACCTTGACGACCTTTCCGTTGTAGATCGCGCCCTGCTCGGGCTCGGCGACGATGCCCCTGATCCAGTCGATCGCCGCTTTCGCCGCATCGGCGTCGACCGCGGCGATCTTGATCACCCCGTCGTCGTTGATGTCGACCTTGGCGCCGGTGGTCTCGGTGATCTCGCGGATCACCTTGCCGCCCGAGCCGATCACTTCGCGGATCTTGTCCTTGGGGATCTGGATCGTGGTGATGCGCGGCGCGTTCTCGCTAACCTCGCCGCGGGCGCCGGTCAACGCCTTCGCCATCTCGCCGAGGATGTGGGCGCGGCCGTCGCGCGCCTGGTCGAGCGCGATGCGCATGATCTCCTCGGTGATCGAGGTGATCTTGATGTCCATCTGCAAGGCGGTGACGCCGCGGTCGGTGCCGGCGACCTTGAAGTCCATGTCGCCGAGGTGATCCTCGTCGCCGAGGATGTCGGACAGTACCGCGAAGCCTTCCTTTTCCTTGATGAGCCCCATCGCGATCCCGGCGACCGGGCGCGCCAGCGGCACGCCCGCGTCCATCAGCGACAGCGAGGCGCCGCACACCGAGGCCATCGACGACGAGCCGTTCGACTCGGTGATCTCCGAGACCACGCGAATCGTATAGGGGAAGCTCTCCTTCGTCGGCAGCATCGGGCGCACCGCGCGCCAGGCGAGCTTGCCGTGGCCGATCTCGCGGCGGCCGGGAGACCCCATGCGGCCGGCCTCGCCGGTCGAATAGGGCGGGAAATTATAGTGCAGCATGAAATGCTGGCGGTAATCGCCGTCGAGCGCATCGATCACCTGCTCGTCCTGTCCGGTGCCGAGCGTGGCGACCACCATCGCCTGGGTCTCGCCGCGGGTGAACAGCGCCGAGCCGTGGGTGCGCGGCAAAATGCCGACTTCGGCGGTGATCGGCCGCACGGTCTTGCTGTCGCGTCCGTCGATGCGCGGGTCGCCGCGCAGGATCGCGCCGCGCACGATCTCCTTTTCCAGGTCTTTGAAGAGCTTGGTGGCCAATTCGGCATGCGCCGCGTTATCGGCGAACAGCCCGACCGCTTGCAGCTTCGCGGCGTCCAGCCGGTTGCTGCGCTCCTGCTTGCCCTGCTCCTTGTAGGCGGCTTCGAGCACCGGGCCGATTTCGGCGCGCAGCTTGGTTTCGATCGCGGCCTTTTCCGGCAAGGGGGCGGCCAACGCCCACGGCTCCTTGGCGCAGGTCTCGGCAAGTTCGATGATCGCGTCGATCACCGGCTGAAAGCCCTTATGGCCGAAGGTGACGGCTCCGAGCATCACTTCCTCGGACAATTCCTTGGCTTCCGATTCGACCATCAGCACGCCTTCCTGCGTGCCGGCGAGGATGAGGTCGAGATCCGACTTCTCCAGCTGCTCGGCGGTCGGGTTGAGCACGTACTGGCCGTCGACATAGCCGACCCGCGCGCCTGCGATCGGCCCCATGAACGGAATGCCGGAAATCGTCAACGCCGCCGAGGCGCCGACCATCGCGACGACGTCCGGATCGTTTTCGAGGTCGTGGCTCAGCACCGTGCAGACAACCTGCGTCTCATTGCGGAACCCCGACACGAAGAGAGGCCGGATCGGCCGGTCGATCAGCCGCGAGGTCAGCACCTCTTTTTCCGTCGGGCGGCCTTCGCGCTTGAAGAAGCCGCCCGGGATCTTGCCGGCGGCGAAGGTCTTTTCCTGGTAGTTGACGGTCAGCGGAAAGAAATCCTGGCCGGCGCGCTGCGTCTTGGCGGCGACCGCGGTGCACAGCACCGTCGTCTCGCCGTAGGTCGCGAGCACCGCGCCATCGGCCTGACGGGCGATCTTGCCGGTCTCGAGCACGAGGCGGCGGCCGCCCCAATCGAGCTCTTTACGGTAAACTTGGAACATTCTCGTTCATCCTTTGCGAACAGCTATGCGGCAGCGCTCGCGGAGGCGGATTCCGCCGCGTGCTGCCACGTTTCTTTGCGGCCGTCGGGCCGCACTCTTTGAGGGTGCATCGCATGCACCCGCCGTGGGGGCCACCCGTCCGTCGGGTAACGCCGTTGCCGGGGAGCGGATGCGGCGTGCCGCCAACAGGTCGGCGCCTCTAGTCAACGCCTGAGGCCGAGGCGCCCGATCAGCGTCTCGTATCGTGATGCATCCGAGCGTTTGAGATAATCCAGCAGGCGGCGCCGCTGGCCCACCATGACGAGAAGGCCGCGCCGCGAGTGAAAGTCCTTCTTATGCGTGCCCAGGTGATCGGTCAGGTTGCGGATGCGTTCGGACAAGATCGCCACCTGCACCTCGGGCGAACCGGTATCGCCGGATTTCACGGCATATTCGGTGATGAGCGTCTGTTTGCGCTCGCCGGTAATCGACATCAGGGTTATCCCTTCGTTCAATAATTGATCATCCGCACCGGCAGCAGACGGCCGTTTTCGATGCGCGCCAAACCGACCAGAAGCTGGTCGTGCCGCGCACCGACGATCGTGCCGTCGTCAAGCCGGTCGAGGCGGGCGCCTTCACCGGAGCCGTTCAGATCGATCTGTTGGCCGTGGCGAAGTCGGGCAGCCTCGTCTGCCGTCAAAGCCAGGGCCGGGATGTCGTCCAGCGCGGCTTCGATCGGCAGTAAATGCCCGGAAGCAAACAGACTATGCCCAAGCTCTGCCGCCAAATCCAGCGAAATTGCTTGCGCTTCGGTGAAGCGTCCGACGCTGAGGCGCCGGAGGGCGACGATGTGTCCGAGCGTCCCGAGCGCGGCGGCAAGGTCGCGGGCGAGGGCGCGGATATAGGTGCCCTCGCCGACCAGCGCCTCGAAATCGGCATGGTCGGGGTCGGGGAGGGCGGTCAACCCCAGCTCGATGATCTCGATCGGGCGCTCGGCAAGCACCGGCGCGTTGCCGGCGCGGGCCAGCGCATAGGCGCGGCGGCCGGCCACCTTGATCGCCGAATAGGCCGGCGGGCGCTGCGCGATCGTTCCGAGAAAGCGCGGCAGCTGCGTCCTGATAGCCGCTTCGCCCGGGCGCGACCGGCTTTCGGCGACGGTCGCGCCTTCGCTGTCGTCGGTCTCTGTCGCGGCTCCCCAGCGAACCCGGAAACTGTAGCGCTTTCGCGCTTTCGAGATGAAGGCGACGGTCTTGGTCGCCTCGCCGAGCGCGACCGGCAGGATTCCGGTCGCCAGTGGGTCGAGCGTCCCGGCATGCCCGGTCTTCACACCCGTGGCGTGGCGGATGCGAACGACAGCGTCGTTCGAGGTGATGCCGCCCGGCTTATCGATGACGAGCCAGCCGTGCAGCCCCGGCTCAGCCTTCATCCTTGTCCCGCAGGTCGCGCTCGACCGGCTCGCTATGGAGGATCGCGGCGATGCGCCCGGCGCTGTCGAAAGCGCTGTCGAGGGTAAAGGCGAGGTTCGGCACAAGCCTGAGCCGAACCAACCGGGCGATGCGGCCCTTGAGGAACGGCGCGCTGCGGCGCAGGCCGGACATGATGTCGGCCGCGTTGGCGCCGCCCAGCGGCATGACGAAGGCGAGCGCGTTGCGCAAATCGGGGCTGACCCGCACCTCGGTCACCGTGACGTTGGCGTCGGACAACGCCGGGTCGCGCATCTCACCCGGACGCAACAGCTGCGCCAACGCGTGGCGCAACTCCTCGCCCACCCGCAATTGGCGCTGGCCCGGCTGTCGGACAGGTTGATCCTTCACGACATTTCTAGCCATCTCGGACTAATTTTTCTCTTGCAGTTGCAGTCTTCGTGCTTCCGCCCAAACGCGCACCAGCCTGAGCACCCGAGGCAGGAGACGGCCTTCCATAACCTCCAGCGACTCGATGCCTATCTTCGCTTCCATACCCTGATATAGGACGTGGAAGTACGGCGGAGGATGGTCGTCGTAATACATTCGGATAACAATGCCCCGAAAGGCACCGATCGTCGGCATGACCCAAGGACTACAGGGTGCGGGCGACTTCCTCGATCTCGAAGCACTCGATCGTGTCGCCGACCTGGATGTTCTCGTAGTTCTCGAAGGCCATGCCGCATTCGTAGCCGTCGCGCACCTCGCGCACCTCGTCCTTGAAGCGCTTGAGGGTCTTCAGGCTGCCTTCGTGGATCACCACGTTGTCGCGCAGGAGACGCACCTTGGCGCCGCGGCGGACGACGCCGTCGGTCACCATGCAGCCCGCGACCTTGCCGGCGCGGGTGATGTTGAACACCTCGCGGATCGCGGCGTTGCCGAGGAAGCGCTCGCGCAGGGTCGGCGACAGCATGCCGGAGAGCCCCGCCTTCATGTCGTCGATCACGTCGTAGATGATCGCGTAATAGCGGATCTCGACACCGTCGCGCCGCGCCAAATCGCGCGCCGCGGGGTTGGCGCGGACATTGAAGCCGACGATCACCGCGCCGGTCGCCTTGGCGAGGATCACATCGCTTTCGTTGATGCCGCCGACGCCGGAGTGCAGCACGCGCATCGCGACCTCGTCGGTCGACAGCTTGTTGAGCGAGCCGCTGATCGCCTCGACCGAGCCCTGGACGTCGCCCTTGATGACGATCGGCAGCTCCTTGGCGGTGCCGGCGGTAATCTGCGAGAACATGTCTTCGAGCGTGCCGCGTCCGGTGGCCGCGGCCGCCTTCTCGCGGCGCAGCCGATCGCGGTACTCGGCGATTTCGCGCGCTCGGCTTTCGCTCTCGACGACGACGAAATCGTCGCCGGCCATCGGCGCGGCGTTGAGGCCGAGGACCTCGACCGGCGTGGACGGTCCCGCCTCGCGCAGGTTCTGGCCGCGATCGTCGACCAGCGCGCGGACCCGGCCCCAGACGCTGCCGGTGACGAAGATGTCGCCGACCTTGGCCGTGCCGCGCTGGATCAGTACGGTGGCGATCGCGCCGCGCCCGCGCTCCAATTGCGCTTCGAGCACGACGCCTTCCGCCGGCCGGTGCGGATTGGCCTTGAGGTCGAGCAATTCGGCCTGCAGCAGGATCGCTTCTTCGAGCTTGTCGAGATTTAGCTTCTTGGTGGCCGAAACTTCGATGTCGAGCACGTCGCCACCCAGCTCTTCGACGACCAGCTCGTGCTGCAGCAATTCCTGGCGCACCCGCTCGGGCTTGGCGTCCGCCCGGTCGATCTTGTTGATCGCGACAATGATCGGCACCTGCGCCGCCTTGGCGTGGCGGATCGCCTCGACCGTCTGCTCCATGATGCCGTCATCGGCGGCCACCACCAGCACGACGATGTCGGTGGCGTTGGCGCCGCGGGCGCGCATCGCGGTGAACGCTTGATGGCCTGGCGTGTCGATAAAGGCGATCTGCTTGCCGCCTTTCAGCGTCACCCGGTAGGCGCCGATATGCTGGGTGATGCCGCCCGCCTCGCCGGCCGCGACATCGGTCTGGCGCAGCGCGTCGAGCAGCGATGTCTTGCCGTGATCGACATGGCCCATGACGGTGACGACGGGCGCGCGCGGCTCGAGCATCTCCTCGGTGTCGGCCTCGCCGCGCATGCCGATTTCGACATCGGACTCGGCGACCCGGCGCGGCCGGTGGCCGAATTCGCCGACGACCAGCTCCGCCGTGTCGGCGTCGATCACCTGGTTGACCGTCGCCATGACGCCCATGCGCATCAGGCTTTTGACCACATCGACGCCGCGCTCGGCCATGCGGTTGGCCAGCTCCTGCACGGTGATCGTCTCGGGGATGATGACCTCGCGGACGATCTTGATCTGCTCGGCCTCGCCGTGCAGGCGCAAGCGCTCGCGCTCGCGGGCCCGGCGGACCGAAGCGAGACTGCGTGTCCGTTCGTCCTCGTCGGAGAGCGCGCGGGTCACGGTCAGGCGGCCGTCGCGGCGGCGCGGCTGATCGCGGCGCACCGGCGTTGCCGGCCGCCGTATGTCGGGGCGGCCGCGCCGGAAGGCGGACGGCGCCTCTTCCTCTTCCTCGGCCGGCACCTTGCCGGCGGCGGCGAGCGCGGCGACCTTGGCGGCCGCTGCCTTGCCGGCGCGCTCGGCGACCTCGCGCCGCGACTCTTCCTCCTTGCGCCGCGCCTCTTCGTCGACCGAGCGCTGCCGCGATTCCGCGTCGGCGCGTTTCTTCGCTTCCTCTTCGTCGACCTTGCGCCGCGCCTCGTCTTCCGCCTGGCGCTGCGCGTCCTCGATGGCCCGGGCGGCCTCCTCGCGTCGCGACTCTTCCTCGGCGATGACGGCGCGGTGCCGGGCTTCCTCGCCGGCCTTGCGCGCATCCTGCAATGCGCGCATTCGGCCTGCTTGCTCCGCTTCCGTCAGCGCCCGCGGAATCGAGACGACGCGGCGAACGGCGTCGCCCGCTTCCGGCGTCGGAGCAGGCGTAGGCGCGGTCAGCGGGGCGCGCGCCACCACCGGAGCGGCGGCGTCCTCGGCCTTCGCCGGCTCCGGGCTCTGGCCTGGCAGGATGATGCGCTTCTTGCGGACCTCGACCGCCACGGTCTTCGAGCGCCCGTGCGAGAAGCTCTGCTTGACCTGGCCCGATTCCGCCGGGCGCGACAAGCCGAGCGTACCCGAACGGGTCAGGGTGAGAGGCCGCTTTTGTTCCTGGTCTACGTCACTCATGCGCTTCCGTACCGCCATCCTGCCGCGCCGGACTGGCCGACGCGATGTTCATTTCGCCGTCGAACGCCGCCGCGCGAAACCCGGCGAGCCGTTCGAGATCGATCCGCAGCCGAGCGCACAGCGCACCCGGCGCGATTGCCACAAAACCCACCGCCTCGCGGCCGAACGCGCCGCTCAACTCGCTCGCGTCGAGCACGCTTGCCGACCTTACGCCGCGCGTCGCCGCCGTCATCCGGCGGTGACCGCCCTCGGCTCCGTCGCGGGCGAACAGCAGCAGCGCCGCGTTGCCGCGGCGCGCCGCTTCGCCCACCCGCTCGAACCCCGCCACCGCGAGCCCGGCCCGGCGCGCCAAACCCAGGGTGTCGCGACAGCGCCGCGCCAGCAAGGCCTCGATCCGGTCCGCGAGCTCGGGCGGCGCCACCACCGGCCGCCGCGCGGCGCGCGCGAACACCCGCTTGGCAACCGCCCGCTCGACTATATCGCGGCGGGGCAGCAACCACAAACCCCGTCCCGGCAAATGCGCATCGACATCGGGCACGATCTCGCCGTCCGGCCCGACGACGCAGCGCAACAGCGTGGCGCGGTCGCGGGTCTCGCCGGTGACGATGCAGCGGCGCTGCGGCGCCTCCGCGGGCGCCCCACCGGGCGGTGGCGCAAGGGTGGCGAGCGAAGCCGTCTTGCCTACTCCTTCTCCGCCGCCGCTTCTTCGAACCAGCCGAGCCGCTCGCGCACCGCCATGATCATCGCATTGGCGTCGTCGAGTTCGAGGTTGACGCCGCCTTTGTCGGAGGCGGCGAGGATTTCCAGCAGCTCGTCGCCCGCCAGGTCGGCGAAATCGTCGAGCGTCTTGACGTCCTTCTCGCCGAGCGTCACCAGCATGCCGGGGGACAGGCCCTCCAGCGCGACGAGCTCGTCCGAAACGCCGAGCTCGCCGTAGCGCGCCTGATATTCGGCATCGCGTCGTTCGAGCGCGGCGCGGGCGCGCGCCTGCAGCTCGTTGGCGATATCGGCGTCGAAGCCCTCGATATTGGCAAGATCGTCGATCGCGACATAGGCGACCTCTTCGAGCGAGCTGAACCCTTCGGTCACCAGCAGGTGGGCGATCACGTCGTCGATGTCGAGCGCGTCGATGAAAAGCTGGCTGCGGACGCGGAATTCCTCGGTGCGCCGCTCGGATTCCTCGGCCTCCGTCAGGATGTCGATATCCCACCCGGTAAGCTGCGAGGCGAGGCGCACGTTCTGGCCGCGCCGGCCGATCGCGAGGCTCAGCTGATCGTCGGGGACGACGACCTCGATGCGGCGCTGCTCCTCGTCCATGACGACCTTGGTGACCTCGGCCGGAGCGAGCGCGTTGACGACAAAGGTCGCCGGGTCCTGCGACCACGGGATGATGTCGATCTTCTCGCCCTGCAGCTCGCCGACCACGGCCTGGACCCGGCTGCCGCGCATCCCGACGCAGGCGCCGACCGGGTCGATGCCGCTGTCGCGCGAGATGACCGCGATCTTGGCGCGGCTGCCGGGATCGCGCGCCACGGCGCGGATCTCGATGATGCCGTCGTAGATCTCCGGCACCTCCTGCGCGAACAGCTTGGCCATGTATTGCGGATGGGTGCGCGACAGGAAGATCTGCGGGCCGCGCGGCTCTTGGCGCACGTCGTAGATATAGGCGCGCACCCGCTCGCCCTGGCGGAAGCTCTCGCGCGGCAGCAATTCGTCGCGCCGCAGCATCGCCTCGGCGCGGCCGAGATCGACGACGACGTTGCCGAACTCGACGCGCTTGACGAGACCATTGACGATCTCGCCGATGCGATCCTTGAACTCATTGAACTGGCGCTGGCGCTCGGCGTCGCGCACCTTCTGGACGATGACCTGCTTGGCGGTCTGCGCCGCGATGCGGCCGAAATCGATCGGCGGCAGCGGATCGGTGATGAAATCGCCGATCTCGGCCTCGGCATTCAAGCGTTTCGCCGCGGCGAGCGGGATATGGGTGGCCTCGTTCTCGACCGTCTCGACCACTTCGCGGAAGCGCAGCAGCCGAATTTCGCCGTTGCGGCGGTCGATTTCGGCGCGGATGTCGTACTCCTGGCCGTATTTCGAGCGGCCGGCCTTCTGGATGGCCTGCTCCATCGCCTCGAGGACCTCGTCCTTGTCGATGCCCTTGTCGCGGGCGACGGTGTCGGCGACCTGCAGCAATTCGGGGCGGGTATAGGTGAGAGTGCTTTCCATCGGTATCCGGGGCCTCAGTGAAGCTGTGTGGAGCGCGCGGCGGCGAGAAGATCGTCGGTCAGAACCAGCTTCGCCTTGCTGATGCCGGCGAGCGGCAAGCGGACCTCGCCGTCCTCGCCGTGCAGGCGAACGTGGTCCATCGAATCGGGGGCGCGGCCCAGGATGCGGCCGCGAAAGCGCTTGCGGCCGTCGAGCGGCTGGCCCAATTCGATCTTGGCCTCGAACCCGGCGTAGCGGTCGTAATCCTCGGGCCGGATCAGCGGCCGGTCGATACCGGGCGAGCTGACTTCCAGCATGTAGGCATCGGCAATCGGGTCGGCGACGTCGAGCAGCGCCGAGACCGAACGGCTGATCTCGGTGCAATCGTCGACGGTCATCGGCGCGTCGTCGATCCGCTCGGCCATGATCTGCAAGGTGTCTCGGCGCGTGCCGAGAAACGCGACGCGAACCAGGCGGTAACCCATCGCCGCAAGCGAGGGTTCGATGATCGGGACGATGTCGTCGGCGCTGCTCGGCAAACTTGCGTCCTGCTTCGGGCCAAAGCCACAAATAAAAAGTGGGCCGCCGGCCCACTCCGCGATCGTCGATTTATGGGACTTTGTTTCGCGTCATATATGGGCAAACGGCGGCTTTTGACAAGGGCGTTGCCGCGCCGATTTGGGCTTCAGGGGAGGATATCGATCGGCGTTCCGTCGGGGACGGCGTTCCAAATTTTGACGATTGCGGCGTTGCCGACCGAGATGCATCCATCGGTCCAATCGTGAAACCGTTGCGGCGGGTCGTAGGGCCCGTAATCGCTCGGCACGCCATGGATGAAGATCCCGCCGCCGGGTTCGACGTGCATCGTCCGGGCCCGTGCGCGGTCCTCGGCGTTGGGGTAGGAGATGTGGAGCGCGCGGGTGTACCGCGTGTGCTCGGACCGGTCATCGATGCGATAGACGCCTTCCGGCGTGCGGCCGTCCCCCGCCTCGCGCTTGGGGCCGCGCCAATGCGCGCCGAGGGAGACCGGGAAGGTCTCGAAAACCTTGCCCTGGCGCAGCAATTCCAGGGTGCGTTGAGCTTTCATCACGACAATGCGGTCGGCCACCGGTGGCTTTGCCGCCGCAGGCTTGGCGATAACAGGGGTCGGCGGAGGGCCGGAAACCGTCTCGCAGCCGGTGAACGCCATCGCGATGCCAAGAATGAACGGAAGCAGGCGAAGGATCGAATGACGCATCGGCCGGTCTGCGGACATGGATTGCGCTGCCGGAGCGTTCAGGCGGCTTGCCGCGGGCGGCGCTCGAAGCGCAGGAAGATCGGCGGACGGCCTGCCTTCCTCGCCTTTGCCTCGTAGCGCGTGGGAGACCAGTCGAACGGCCGCTCGCGCCAGTCGGTGGGGCGACGCGCCGTCCAGACGAATGCCGGATGCGTGGTCGCGTGCTCCAATATCCATGAAAGATAATCCGGGTCGTCGGTCGCGAGGCGGAGCTCGGCGCCGTCGACCATGATCTCCGAGAGCCGGTCGAGCGTCGCCGGCGTGACCAGCCGCCGCTTGCGATGCCGCGCCTTCGGCCACGGATCGGGAAACAGGATGAAGACGCGGCCGATCGAGTTCGCCGCCAGCGCCGCCAGCAACGGCCGCGCGTCGTCGGCATGGATGCGGGTATTGACGAGGCCGCGCCCGGCGATCTCGCCGAGCAATTTGACGACGCCGTTCTCGAACACCTCGCAGCCGATAAAGCCGATCTCGGGATGACGCTCGGCCTGCTCGGCCAAATGCTCGCCGCCGCCAAAGCCGATTTCGAGCCAGACCTCGCGCGGCGGCGTGGGGAAGAGGCTTTTTGGATCTAGGGTCCCGTTTTCAGGCAGCGCGACGGATACCTGCGGCAGCAGGGATTGCCGCCGCTCGCGCTGGCCGGTGCGCAGCGGCCGGCCGCGCCGGCGGCCGTAAAACTGCTGTCGGGACCGCGCCTCGTCCACGCCCTCAGAAAGCGCGCCGCAGCTCGTCGGCGAGGTCGGTGCGTTCCCACGAAAAAGCGCCGTTCGCCTCGGGTTCGCGGCCGAAATGACCGTAGGACGAGGTTCGCGTGTAGATCGGCTTGTTGAGGCTGAGATGGGTGCGGATGCCGCGGGGCGACAAATCCATCAATTCCTGCAACACGCGGCCGAGTTTCGCTTCGTCGATGTCGCACTGGGTATCGACATAGAACGACAACGGCTTGGCGACGCCGATCGCATAGGCGACCTGGATCGTGCAGGTGTCGGCAAGGCCCGCGGCGACGACGTTCTTGGCGAGGTAGCGCGCGGCGTAGGCGCCCGAGCGGTCGACCTTGGTTGGGTCCTTGCCGGAAAACGCGCCGCCGCCGTGCGGCGCCCAGCCGCCATAGGTATCGACAATGATCTTGCGGCCGGTGAGGCCGGCGTCGCCGTCCGGGCCGCCGATCACGAAGCGCCCGGTCGGGTTGACGAGGAAATTGTCCTCGCCGCACATCCATCCGCCGGGCAGGGAGGCGAGCACATAGGGGCGCACGATCTCGCGCACATCGGCCTGGTCGATCGTATCGGAGTGCTGGATCGACACCACCACCTTGGTCGCCCCGACCGGCTTTCCGGCGGCGTATTGCAACGTCACCTGACTCTTTGAATCGGGGCCGAGCAGCGGCGTCTTGCCGGCATGCCGTGCCTCTGACAGCGCGCGCAGGATGAGGTGGGAATAATAGATCGGCGCCGGCATCAATTCCGGCGTGCCGGTGCAAGCGTGGCCGAACATCATGCCCTGGTCGCCGGCGCCTTCGTCCTTGTTGCCGGAGGCGTCGACGCCCTGCGCGATGTCGCTCGACTGGTTGTGGATGAAGCAGTCGATTTCGGCCCGCTGCCAGTGGAAATTGTCCTGCTCGTAGCCGATCTCGCGAATCGCCCGGCGCGCGACCTCGACCAGCTGCTCGCCGGTGATCGACTTGGGGCCGCGGGTTTCGCCGGCGAGGACGACGCGGTTGGTCGTGACCAGCGTCTCGACGCCGCAACGGGCCTGCGGATCGGCCGTCAAATAGGTATCGACGACGGCATCGGAAATCCGGTCGCAAATCTTGTCGGGGTGGCCTTCGGACACCGATTCGCTGGTGAAAACAAAGTCGCGCTTCTGCAAAACACTGTCCCCCGTCGTCAGCCGGACGCGGCAGCGCGACGCCGGCGCGTCGTTGTCGAATTTCGGGTGGCGGGCGTCAAGTCCGAACTTATCGGGTGAGGGTGAGGGCAGGCCTATGCCTTCTCTGCGCTGGCGGCGAACGCCTTGGCCAGATCGAACAGCCGGCGGCGCACGGCGGCGTCTTCGACGTCGTAATAAGCGCTGACCAGCTCAAGCGTCTCGCGCTTGTGCAACGGATCGGAATCAAAACCTGCTTGCGGCGATTCCGCGAACCCTGTCGGCACCGCCGGGGCATGCACCGGATCGGTCTGGTCGTAAAAGAACTCGACCGGCACGCCCAGCACGCGGCTCAGCTCGTGCAGCCGGCTGGCGCCGATGCGGTTGGCGCCGCGCTCGTATTTCTGCACCTGCTGAAACGTGAGGCTGATCATCTCGCCAAGCTTTTCCTGGCTGAGGCCCAGCATATTGCGCCGCAGGCGCACCCGCGAGCCGACATGGACATCGATCGGATGCGGCCGGTCCGATTTTTGGCGGCCCGGCCGCCGCGGCGTTCTGGTGATCGCCATAAAGCTGTACTCGCCTCCAGGAAAGGCGAGCTTGATAGTTCATACAATTGTATGCAGTCAACAACCCTGGCCTACGCACGTATTCGTTGAGCGCCAGTCAGGCTCGCCGCAGCGCAACCGGCGCTGCAGCGGCGGCGGCCCCGGCCAACAGCAACGCCAGGAACAACCAGTCGCCAAATCGGCTATAGGGCGTGGGGTTGGCAGGGTCGGGGAGCATGATGTCGGCATAGCCGACCGCGTTGAGACCGGTATGAGCCAGAACGCGGCCGTCGGCGTCGACGACGCCGGTGATGCCGTTATTGGCGACCCGAACCAGCGGCAGCCCTTCCTCGACCGCGCGGGTGCGGGCCATCGCGAAATGCTGGTACGGTCCTGAGGAGCGGCCGTACCACGCGTCATTCGACACGTTGAGCAGCCAGGCGGGGCGATCGGTCGGGTCGACGATGGCGCCCGGAAAAATCGCCTCGTAGCAGATCAGCGGATCGAAGGACGGCAGGTGCGGCAGAGAGACGGTTTGCGGTCCGGGGCCGGCGCTGAGATCGATGCTGCCCGGCGTCAGTTTCTTGAACGGCAGCACATCGCTCCACGGCATGTATTCGCCGAACGGCACGAGGTGCGCCTTGTCGTACTGGGCGATGATTTTGTTGGCGGGGCCGACGACCTCGACGCTGTTCCACACTTGGTCGAGCGGCCCGGCGAGTGGCTTGCCGCGCAGCGCGCCGGTGATGACGTAGCCGCCGGGCGGCGCGACCGCGGCGATCGCCGCGCGGTGCTCCTCGTCCCGCTCGAGGAAGAAGGGCGTCGCGGCCTCGGGCCAGATCACCGCCGCCAGTTTGTGGTCGGACGGGGCCGAGCTCAGCTCGATCAGGCGATGGAAATTGGCCTCGGCCGCCGCCGGGTCCCATTTCATCGTCTCGGCGATCGACGGCTGCACGAGCCGCAGCCAGATGCCGGTCTCGGCGACCGGCGTCAAATGCAGCCGGATCGCGCCGGCTGCGGCCGGGACCAGGATCAGGAGCGCGGCCGCGATCGCCGGCGCCGAGCGGCGCAGCGGCGCGAGCGGGGCCAATGACGGCGTGCCCAGCAGCGAAAGCAGCGACGCGGCCAGCACGGTGACGAAGCCGACACCGTAAATCCCGACCCAGGCAGCGCTTTGCAGCATCGCCAGCGCGCCGGGAAACCCGCCCGCCCAGACATAGCCGGTGAGGTTCCATGGGAAGCCGGTGAAAAGATGCCCGCGCAGCCATTCGGCGACGCCCCACGCCACCGCGAAGAGGCAGGCGCGCGCGACACCCGGCAGCCTGAGTCGGGCTTTCGCCAGGGCCGCGGCATAAAGGCAGGCCGCCACAAAGACCGAGAGCAGCGCCGGCACGCCGAGCACCACGAAGGGCAGCGCCCACCAGAATTTAGCGATGTCGACGAAGAGCGCCGCGGCGATCCAGTAAAATCCGGCGGCGAAATGGCCGAGGGCAAAGAAATAGGCGAGCTTCGCCGAGGCCCATGGGGTGGCGCTGCCGTCGTCGAGCCACAGATAGAGCGGGAAGACGATGAAGACGAGCGGCGTCAGGTCGACCGGCGGCAACGCGGCGGCGAGCAGCGCGCCGAGCAGGAACGCCGCGCCGTAGCGCCGCCAGCCCTGCAGCGCCGCCAATTCCAGCGCGATGCGGCACAGCGGCGTTCCCATCCGGGCGCCGGGCTGCGCCCGCAGGGCCGAGGTTTCAGGCACCCACGATGCCTTTCTCATCGCCCGCGAGCGGCGGACGGCGGACCCGCAGCCGCTTGATCCGCCGCGGATCGGCATCGAGCACCTCGAATTCAAGACCGCCCGGGTGCAGGATGATCTCGCCGCGCCGCGGCACCCGTCCGGCGAGGGTGAACACCAGTCCGCCGAGCGTATCGACCTCCCCGCCGTCGCCGTTGTGGCGCAGCCTGGCGCCGTGATGCTCCTCGAAAGTTTCGATCGGGATCCGCGCATCGGCGATGACGCTGCCGTCCGGCCGCTCGATCAGCGCCGGCGTCTGGTCGACATCGTGCTCGTCCTCGATTTCGCCGACGATCTCCTCGATCAGATCCTCGATCGTCACCAACCCGTCGATGCCGCCGAACTCGTCGACGACCATCGCGATGTGGGTGCGCGACTGGCGCATCTGCACGAGCAGGTCGAAAACCGGCAGCGACGGCGCCACCACCAGCACCTTGCGCAGCATCGAGCCGAGCTTGGCCGGGCGTCGGTCGGCGACCGGGGCCAGCACGTCCTTGACATGGACAAAGCCGATCACGTCGTCGAGCGTTTCGCGGTAGACGGGGACCCGCGAGTGACCATGCTCGATCAGCAATTTTATCAGTTCGCTGAACGGCCGCTCGATGTCGAAGGCGATGATGTCGACGCGCGGCACCATCACGTCGGCGGCGTTGCGGTCGTGGACCTTGAGGACATTGCCGATCAGCACCCGCTCCTGCGGCGTGATCGGGCTTGTTTCGTCTTCGTCGCTCGGGGCGGCGATCATCGCGTCGATCGCCTCGCGCGGATCGCGCGTTCGCCAGATCAGCCGCAGCAGGTGGCGGAAACGGCCGCCGAGATGCTCGGTTTGGCCGTCGCTACTTGGCGGCTCGGTTTCGCTCATCAGTTTAATAATCCGGGTTTTTGTGTCAGATGGTGTCGTCATAGGGGTTCGGCACCCCCAATTCGGCCAATATCGCGATTTCGCGCGCCTCCATCGCCGCCGCGTCGGCGGGCTCGACATGGTCGTGGCCGAGCAGGTGCAGAACGCCGTGCACGACCAGGTGGCGCAAATGGTCGGCGAGCGGCTTGCGCTGCTCCGCGGCCTCGCGGCAGACCGTCTCGAGCGCGAGCACGACATCGCCCAGCAGCAGCGGCGCCCCGGCGGGGACCGGCAGCGACGGATCGGCGGCGGGAAAGGCCAGCACGTTGGTCGGCGTGTCCTTGCCTCGCCAGGTCCGGTTGAGCGCCCGTTGCGCCGCGTCGTCGGCGAGACTGATGTCGACGATCGCGGCCGCCGGCGCCGCGCCGCGCCGCAAGGCGAGGCGCGCCGCCGCTGCGGCCAGCGCGGCCGCCTCGGCGCACATCTCCCGCCAGGCGGCGCACGGCATCGTCACCTCGACCGTCGGCGCATCCGCGAGGACCGTCATTTTTTGCCTTCGCGATCGCGCGCCTCATAGGCGCCGACGATGCGCGCGACGAGCGGATGCCTGACCACGTCCTTCTCCGCGAAACGCACCAGCGACACGCCCTCGACGTTCTCGATCGCCTCAATCGCGTCGGCGAGGCCGGAGCGGGTGTGCGGCGGCAGGTCGGTTTGGGTCGGGTCGCCGGTCACCACCATGCGCGAACCTTCGCCGAGCCGGGTCAGAAACATCTTCATCTGCATCGGGGTGGTGTTTTGCGCCTCGTCGAGGATGACGAAGGCCCGCGCCAGGGTACGGCCGCGCATGAAGGCGAGCGGCGCGACCTCGATCTCGCCGCTGCTCATCCGCTTGGCGATCTGGTCGGCGGGGAGCATGTCGTTGAGCGCGTCGAACAGCGGGCGCAGGTAAGGGTCGACCTTCTCGCGCAAATCGCCGGGCAGGAAGCCGAGCCGCTCGCCGGCCTCGACCGCCGGACGCGACAGAATGATGCGTTCCACCCGCCCGGCCATCAACAGATCGACCGCCGCCGCGACCGCCAGATAGGTCTTGCCGGTCCCGGCGGGGCCGAGGCCGAACACCAACTCGTGGTCGCGCATCGCCTTGACGTAGCGCGCCTGGGCCGCTGAGCGCGCGGTGATCCGCCGCTTGCGGGTGCGGAACCCGGCATCCTCGCGCCACAGGCTCAAATTCTTGTCGTCGCGCTCGGCCTGGGCGAAACGCAGCGCGGCGTCGACCGCCGCGATGTCGACCTCATGGCCCTGCTTGAGCCGCTCGTAGAGGTTGGTCAGCGCCAGATGGGCGGTCTCGGTCGCCGAAGCCGAGCCGGAGATCGCCAGCCGGTTCCCGCGCGGCACCAGCGCGACGCCGAGCTGGCGCTCGATCTGGTCGAGATGGGCGTCGCGCTCGCCGTAGAGCAGCGGCAGCAGCAGGTTGTCGTCAAACTCGATCTGGGCGTGCCCGCCGCCGGGCGCGTCGGCGACGAGGTTCGGCGGGGCCGCGCTCATCGCCCCGCCTCGGCGCCGCCGCTCCCTGCAATCACCGCGGTCAGGCTGTTCGAGCGCACGGCGATGATGTGGACGGGAAGCACCTTGCCGATGCGATCCGCCGCGGCGTTGGCATGGACCGGCTGTAGATAGGGGCTGCGGCCGACGAGTTGGCCCTCATGGCGCCCCGGCTTCTCGAACAGCACCGGCATCGTCTTGCCGACCGCCGCGTCGTTGAACGCGCGCTGCTGTTGCTGCAGCAGCGCCAGCAGCTCGGCGAGGCGCTCGGCCTTGACCGCCTCGGGCACCTGGTCCTCGGCCGCCGCCGGAGTGCCGGGCCGCGGCGAGTATTTGAACGAGAAGGCCTGGGCGAAGCCGATCTCGCGGACGAGGTCGAGCGTGGCGCGGAAATCCAATTCGCTTTCTCCCGGAAAACCGACGATGAAATCCGATGACAGGGCAAGATCCGGCCGCGCCCGGCGCAGCTTCTCGACGGTGCGGCGGTAGTCGTCGACGCGGTGACGCCGATTCATCGCCGCCAGCACCCGGTCCGAGCCGCTTTGCACCGGCAGGTGGAGGAACGGCATGAGCTGCTCGATGTCGCGATGCGCGGCGATCAGCGCGGCGTCGACGTCGCGCGGGTGCGAGGTGGTGTAGCGCAGCCGTTCGAGCCGCGGGATGCGGGCGAGGGCGCGCAGCAGGTCGGCGAGGCTCCAGTCGCCGCCGCCCGTGGGTCCGTTGGGGGAGGCGAGCCCGTGATAGGCGTTGACGTTCTGGCCGAGCAGGTTGATCTCGCGCGCCCCGGCGGCGACGAGGCGCTCGGCCTCGGCGATCACCTGCGCCGCCGGGCGCGAGAACTCTGCGCCGCGGGTGTAGGGCACGACACAGAAAGTGCAGAATTTGTCGCAGCCTTCCTGGATGGTCAGCAGCGCGCTGATACCGGGCGCGGTCATGCTCTCGGGCAAATGGTCGAATTTCGGCTCGGCGGGGAAGCTGGTGTCGAGGACGCCGCCGCCGGCGCGGGTCGCCTGCGCCACCATCTCGGGCAGCCGGTGATAGGTCTGCGGGCCGAACACCATGTCGACAAAGGGCGCCCGCCGCAGGATCTCGCTCCCCTCGGCCTGGGCGACGCAGCCGGCGACCGCGACGATCATGCGTCCGCCGCGCCTTTCCTTGGCGCTCTTCAGGCGGCGGATGCCGCCGAGTTCGGCAAACACCTTTTCCGCCGCCTTCTCGCGGATGTGGCAGGTGTTGAGGATGACCAGATCGGCGCCGTCCGGGGTGTCCGATGGGGCATAGCCGAGCGGCTCGACCAGCTCGGCCATGCGCGCCGAATCGTAGACATTCATCTGGCAGCCGTAGGTCTTGATGTAGAGGTGCTTCGTCATCAGCCGGCCGCCGCTGCCGGGATGTCGGCCGGCGTGGCCTGGTTCGGCGCGGGGCGCGGGGCAGCTGCCGCTTGCTCCCCGCCGCGGCCGGCCAGCAGGCGGCCGACGCCGCCGCTTACCCGGTCGTAGCAGAATTGGGCCAGTTCCTTGCGCGAGGCGAACTCGGCGACCAAGACCGGAGGATGAAATTCGACAGCGGCCTCGATCCGGCCCAAGCCCAGCACGCGCCACATATGCGACCCCAGGTCCATGTCGCCGTACCAGGCGAAAAACGGCCGCAAGCCGCGGCCGATCGGCAGGCCGTCGAGCTTGGTGTAGGCGATGGAAACCGGCTGCACCGTGATCGGCTCGGTCTTGTTGAAGACGACGCTGAACAACGCGCTCTTGAACGGCAGGACAAAATTGCCGTCGCCGCTGGTGCCTTCCGGAAACAGGATCAGCGCGTCCTTGGCCGCGAGCCGCTCGGCGATCGCGTCGCGCTGCAGCGCGGTGCTGCGCACCTGACGGTCGACAAAGACGGAGCGCTGCAGCTTTGCCAGCCAGCCGAAGAGCGGCCAGCCGGCGACTTCGCTCTTGGCGACGAAGGAACCGGGGATCAGCGAGCCGAGCACCGCGATATCGAGATAGCCGGTGTGGTTGGCGGCGAACAGCACTGGGCGCTCGCCGGTCGGCTGGCCGATCTGGCGGACGTCGAGGCCGAGGATGCGGCAGCAGCGGCGATGATAAAAGCGCGGAAAAGTCGCCACCCACGGCCGCCGCAGGGCGATCCCGAGGATTTGTACCGGCATCATCGCCAGGGTCCAGGCGAGACAGACCGCCACCCGCCGCACCCTCAGCCCCGTCGAGCCCATGCGCTCTAGCTTGCCCAACTGCCCTTCGCCCAACTGCCCTTCGCCGAATTGTCCTTGGCCCAATTGTCTTTAGAGCGGCGCTCGTAATGGCGCGAGTATTTTTCGGCGACGAGGTCGGTCTTGACCACGATGCAAACATCGGTGGTGTTGAATTGGTGGTCGATCACCGCGCCGTCGCCGACAAACCCGCCGAGCCGCAGATAGCCTTTGATCAGCGGCGGCAGCACGCTCAGCGTCCGCTCGGGGTCGATGCCGCCGGGGTCGAGCCGCCGCATATCGACATAATGCTCGGGCAAGGCCCGCGTCCGCAGTTCCGGCGGCGCGAGGTGGTGATGGTAGAGGTAGGACAGCGGCACCGCGAGCCGCTCAGGATCGGTTCCGGGCAGGCTCGCGCAGCCGAACATCAGCGCGATGTCGTAATGGGCGACGTAAGCGGCGATGCCGCCCCACAACAGCGGCATAACCGCCCGCGCGCGGTAGGCGGGATCGACGCAGGACCGGCCCAGCTCCAGCACCGGGCCGGGATAGGTTACCAGCCGCGTGATGTCGTACTCGGCCGCGGAATAGAACCGTCCGCAGCGCCGCGCCGCCTCTCGCCGGATCAGACGATAGGTGCCGACGACCGCGGCGGCGCCGGCGCCGCGCGCATGGTCGAGCACCATCAGATGGTCGCAGATCGCGTCGAACGGGTCGCTGTCTCGGCGCAACTGCGCCATGCCGGGCAGCGGCCGCGCCCCCATCGAGTCGTAGAATATGCGGTAGCGCAGCGCCTGCACCGCGTCGACGTCTTCGGCCGAGGCGGCAAGCCGCACCTGCAGCGGACCGCTGACGATGTCGACGACCGGCTCGGTCCGAGCCTTTGAACGGTCGAGCGGCGCCACCGGATCGCGCGATAAGGTGGAGGGGTTGGCGGTGCTGCCAACGATCACGCGGGCGGACCCCGGCGGGTTCGGCGAATAGCGAGCGGTGATCGGGTTCGGCAGGTCACTCGGACTTTTGTTGATTGCCACGCTTGATCGCATAAAGTTCAAGCCGGTGCCCGACCAGGTCGTAGCCGAGCCGGTCGGCGACGACATGCTGCAGCTTTTCTATTTCATCATTGCGAAACTCGATTACGTGACCGGACTGCAGGTCGATCAGGTGGTCGTGATGCGCGCTCGGCATCTCCTCGTAGCGTGACCGGCCGTCGCCAAAATCGTGGCGCGCCAATATGTTGGCTTCCTCGAACAGGCGCACCGTGCGATAGACCGTGGCGATGCTGATGCGCGGATCGATCTCGGTAGCGCGCCGATAGACCTGCTCGACATCCGGATGGTCGGCCGAATCCGACAGCACCCGCGCGATGATTCGGCGCTGCTCGGTCATCTTCAGACCCTTGTCGAGGCAAAGCTGCTCGAGGCGAGAAATCATAGAATCGCGGTCCCGGCAGAACGTGCCGGGGCACTATACCTAAAACCGTCCATCGAGCCTATGTCCGCGTCCCATCGAGCCTGTGTCCGCGTCGGCGCGGCGCCGGCGGTATGCGGCTTGCTCAGCCGCGTCCCCGCCGCGCCCGGGTGCCGAGGCCGATTTCCTTGGCGAGCCGGCTGCGCTGGCGCGCATAATTGGGCGCGACCATCGGATAGTCGGAGGCCAGCCCCCAGCGCTCGCGATAGGCCTCCGGCGTCATGTTGTACGCCGTCTTCAGATGGCGCTTCAGCATTTTGAGCTTCTTGCCGTCCTCGAGGCAGACGAGATAGTCGGGTTGGATCGACTTCTTGACGCTCACGGCTGGTTGTGGCCGCGCCGCCGGGGCGGGGGGAGCGCTGCCGATAGTGGCGAGCGATTGGTAGACTTGGTTGATCAGTTGAGCCAAATCGCCCACTGCCACAGTATTGTTGGAAACATGCGCCGCCACGATTTCGGTTGTTAAAGCCAAGAGGTCACCAGCCTGGTCGATATTGTCCATGTCAACCTTCCTACCGTCAAACCCACGACAAGCATAAGTAATGGGTCAAAGGCGCGCAATCCGGTATCTAGCAATCTTGCACGATTCGCCAAGCCTTGCAGTTCCGGTTGAGAACAGCGCCTGGGATCAATTAATATCGGCAAACCGGGGAACTCACTGCGACGGGTGCGTTTTGGGTAGTCCCAGCCGCAAGATTAGCGCGTCGGCGCGCCCGTCCGGCCGGTTGTAATAGCGCGCGCGGCGGCTGACCGCGACAAAGCCGGTGGAAGAATAGAGGCTGCCCGCCGCGTCGTTGTCGATCGCGACTTCAAGAACCAGCGACGGAAGATTGCGGATCCGGGCCTCCTTGATCGCCGCGGCGAGAAGCTCGCGGGCGACGCCCAGGCGGCGCCAGCGCGGCGCGACCCCCAGCGACAGGATCTCGCATTCGTTGCCGAGGTCGCGGACCAGGATGAAGCCGACCGGGTCCGACTCCTCCCAAGCCAGCCAGCCGAACCCGCCGGAGAGCGCCATGATCCGCGTCAGCGCGCCGGCTTCCCACGGATCGTCCGGAAAGCACGCGCGGTGCAGCACCGCGAGCGGTTCGGCCGCGCCTTCCGGGATCGGCCGAACGCGGCTCACGGTGCGATGATCCCCCGCCGTCCTTTCGGAAAGCTGACATCGGCCGGTCGCAGATAGAGTGGCCTCGTTCGGGCGTCGGGAGTCTTGCCGCCAACCATCGTCGCCGTCAGCACCCCGGCCGCATCGGGCGCCGAGTTCGCGGCTGTGGTGATGCCGTCCCGAGCGCCGAGCGCGTTGGCGGCGCCCTCGGCGGCGTCGCCGGCGATGCACAGCGGCATGTCGCGGATCGCCGAGTTGACGAAGCGGCCCAAATCGTCGGGCAAAATCGTCGCCGGCTCGCCGCACGGATGCCCCTCGGCGTCGAAGATTTGGACGTAAAAATCCTCGCGCCGGCTATCGAGCGCGACCAGCAGCGCCGTGGCGCGTTTCGGCATGAGCGCGGCGACCGCGGCGAAACTCGTGACGCCGACGAGCCGCGCATCCGCCGCCAGCGCCAGGCCCCGTGCCGCCGCGAGCCCGGCGCGAATGCCGGTGAACCCGCCAGGCCCAACCGATACCGCGACGATGTCGATGTCGGCGGGGACAAATTCCGCCGTCGCCATCGTCCGCTCGATCATCGGAAAGAGCGCTTCGCCATGGCCGTGGCGCATCTCGCGCCGCTCGCGGGCGATCACCGTGGCGCCGCGGCCGACCGCGACCGAACAGGCCGAGGCCGCGGTATCGAACGCGAGCACGACCGGCGCGCGCCGGTCGGCGCCGGGCGCGCTGGAAGCTGGCATTGGTGGAAGGAGGCGGCGCCTTAGACCGCGCGAACCTCGACGACCTCGGGAATGTAGTGGCGCAGCATGTTTTCGATGCCGGCCTTCAAGGTCGCCGTCGAGCTCGGGCAGCCCGAGCACGAGCCCTGCATGTGCAGGTAGACGATGCCGTCCTCGAAATCCTCGAAGATGATGTCGCCGCCGTCCTGCGCTACCGCCGGCCGCACCCTGGTCTCGAGCAGCTCCTTGATCGCGGCGACGACTTCGTTGTCTTCCGCGTCGCTCGGCGCGGCTGCGTCGTCGGAGCCGGTGACGATCGGCAGACCCGCGGTAAAATGGTCCATGATCGCGGCCAGCACCGCCGGCTTCAGCTGAAACCAGTCGCTGTCGCCCGCCTTGGTGACGGTGATGAAATCGCCGCCGAAAAAGACGCCGCTGACATCGGGGAGGCCGAACAGGCGCTCGGCGAGCGGCGAACGCGCGGCGGCGGCCGCGGCATCGGTGAAGTTCGCGGTCCCCGCGTTCATCACCGCGCACCCCGGCAGAAATTTCAGCGTGGCCGGGTTGGGCGTCTGCTCGGTCTGGATGAACATCGAGGGCTCCATGGGCTAAAAACGTAAATCGCTGTGTATAGGATGGGTATTTTCGCCGGGAAGTCCAAGCCTTCCGCAGCTCTTCGCTCAGCTCAGCGCGTCGATCTGCTCGGCCGTGAGGCCGCCGGGGACGATCGTGATCGGGATGCGCAGCCGCGCCGCCGGCTTGCCGCTGAGGAAAGTGACCAGCGGCCCCGGCCCCCCCGAACCCATGCCGGCGGCCAGCACCAGTATGGAAATCGTGGCCTCCTCGTTGATCAGCGCCAGCAATTCGTCCTGCGGCCGCCCTTCGCGGATATAGACGATCGGTATCGACCCGGCGACCGGCGCAAACTGCTCGCACAACCGCTGCATCAGCTGCTCGGCTTCCTCGCGCCGCTCCTCGGCGGCCAGCTCCTCGACCGCTACCCAATGCTGGAACTCGCCGCGCTCGATGACATGCAGCAGGGCCAGCCGGCCGCCGGTATGGGCGGCGCGCCGAGCGGCGTAACGCAGCGCCAGATGATGCTCGGCGGTCTCGTCGACGACGACGAGAAACACACGCGTATCGGCGCTCTCTGCCATCGTTGTGAGCCTCGCGGGTCAAGTGTTGCGGAAGGGCAGGCTCGCGAACCATCCTGCCATCACCGCCATCGTCACCGCAATCGCGCCATAGGCGAGCGAGCTGCGCCGGGCGAAATCGAAGACCGCGGCGTCGACCCCGACCTTCGAGACGACAAGCGGCGTCGTCTGGGCGCCGATCACGTCCTTGTCGCGCACCAGGAAGACTTCGACCAGGTAGGCGCCGGTCGGGACATTGGCGGGGAAGGAGATCGTCGTGCGGAACAGCCGCTCGCCGAGAAAGGCGATCTTGCCGGTCGCGGCGGCGAAGACGCCGGCGCGCTGCTGCACCCCGATGAGCGCATCGCTGAAGCGGCGCAGCCGGTCCGGCGCCACATCGGATCTCGCCTCGAATTTGAGGTTGCCGGCTCCGATCCGGTGGAGCGCTGCCGCGGAGGGGGACATCAGCTCGTCGATCGGCCGGCTCGCCGCCACGGCATAGAAGCTCGGCACGTTGGCGAAGGTCACCGCCTCGGTATTGGCCCAGATGCCGGCGATCTTGCTTTTGCGCCAGATCGTCACGTCGCGCTCGGGGCCGCGAACCACCGCGATGATTTCGGCCGGCCCGTCCGTCGCGCCGAACAGCACCACCGAGGCGCCGGTGAAGCCGGTGGTGATCGCGATCAGGTGGCTGCTCAAATCGGCGGTCACGCCGTCGGCGCGGACCGGCCCCGGGAGGAGAAGGAGAAAGCCCGCCAGCGCCAGGCCGAGCCGGCGCCCGCTCATCCCCGGTTGTCCGACGGGATGACGAACAAATCCGCCGGGTGCAACGTCAGGTCGCGCGCCAGCTTCGCGGCGACCGCGATCACCAGCACGGCGAGCAGGAAACGCAGCTGCTCGCCGCGCAGCCGGGTCCCGAACCGCGTGCCGAACTGCGCCCCCAGGACCCCGCCGACGAGCAGCAGCAGCGCCAGCACCGCGTCGACGGTGTGGTTGGTCACCGCCTGCAGGATCGTCACGTTGGCGGCGACGAAGATGATCTGCAGCAGCGAGGTCCCCGGCACCATCGAGGTCGGCATGCCGAGCGTATAGATCATCGCCGGCACCATCACGAACCCGCCGCCGATCCCCATCACCGCGCTCAGGATGCCGACAACGAAGCCGAGCCCGACCGGCAGCAGCGCGCTGATGTAGAGCTGCGATTTGCGGAACCGCGTTTTCAGCGGCAGGCCGTGCATCCAAGTGTGGCGGTGGAGCCGGCGGCGCGCTCCGCCGGGGCGGCGCTGGCGCAGGATCGTGCGCACGCTCTCGATGCCCATCAGCATGCCGAGCACGCCGAGCAGCACGACGTAGCACAGCGAGATCACCAGCTCGACCTGGCCGAGCCGGGCGAACAGCGTGAACAGCCAGACGCCGACGATCGAGCCGGCGATGCCGCCCATCAGCAGCGTGAAGCCCATCTTGAAATCGACATGGCCGCGCCGCCAATGCGCCAGCACCCCCGATACCGACGCGCCCACCAGCTGGTTGGCCGAGGAGGCGACCGCCACCGTCGGCGGCACTCCGATCAGGATGAGGAGCGGGGTGAGGAGAAACCCGCCGCCGACGCCGAACACGCCCGACAGGAACCCGACCGCCGCGCCGAGGCCGAGCAGGACGAAAATGTCCAGCGATACCTCGGCGACCGGCAGATAGATGTCCATGGCGGAAGGTTCTGATCCCCGGGGCTCGAATCGATCACGCCGCCGGGCCGGCGGCGTGATCCGGAACCTTACAACCCGCAACCACAGGGGGAAAGCGGCTAGCCCTCTTTGTGCTTTCCGCGACCGGCGGCGCTGCTACGGCCGCAACAGGCCGGTGATGTCCTTGACCTCGGCCAATATTGGCTCGGCGATCGCCGCCGCGCGCTCGGCGCCCCTGTGCAGTACCGTGTCGATGTGGTCGGGGTCGGCCACCAGCCGGCGCATCTCGCCGCCGATGCGGCCGAGCGTCGCCACCGATAATTCGGTCAGCGCCTCCTTGAACGCCGAGAAGTTCTGCCCGGCGAACCGCCCGAGCGTCGCCTCGCGCGACTGGTCGGCGAGCGCGGCGTAGATGCCGACGAGGTTGTCGGCCTCGGGCCGCGCTGCGAGCGCCTCGATTGTCGCGGGCAGTGGCTCGGGGTCGGTCTTGGCGCGGCGGATTTTGAGCGCGATCGTGTCATTGTCGTCGGTCATGTTGATGCGCGAATAGTCCGAGGTGTCGGATTTCGACATCTTCTTGGTGCCGTCGCGCAGGCTCATCACCCGCGCCGCCGCGCCGAAGATCTGCGGCTCGGGCAATGGAAAGAAATCGCGCTCGTAGCGCCGGTTAAAGGCGCCGGCGATGTCGCGCGCCAGCTCAAGATGCTGTTTCTGGTCCTCGCCGACCGGAACGTGGGTCGCCTGGTAGCCGAGGATGTCGGCGGCCATCAGCACCGGATAGGCGTAGAGCCCGAGCCCGGCGAGGTCGCGCTGCTTGCCGGCTTTTTCCTTGAACTGGGTCATCCGGTTGAGCCAGCCGAGCGGCGTCAGGCACGACAAGAGCCAGCCGAGCTCGGCGTGCGCCGACACCATGCTCTGGTTGAAGATGATGCAGCGCTCGGGGTCGATGCCGGCGGCGATATAGGCGGCGGCGACCTCGCGGGTCGAGGCGCGCAACTCGGCCGGATCTTGGGGCAGGGTGAGCGCGTGCAAATCCACGATGCAGAAGATGCAGTCGAAATCGTACTGCAGCGCGACCCAGTTGCGGATCGCGCCGAGATAATTGCCGAGATGCAGATTGCCGGTCGGCTGGACGCCGGAGAAGATGCGATTCATCGGGTTCCCATCAAGTGCGGCCTCGCATCCGCGGAGCCTACGGAGCCGCTTCCGCGTGAGCGGAACTGAAAGCCGCGAAGCGGCACTGTCAAGCTGGTTGGCGGCGGAACTGGCCCCGCAGTTCACGCCAGTGCGTCACCCCGAGCAGCAGGATCAGCGCCGTAAAGGCGGCGAACCCCGCCGCCACCAAGCCGGCGAGGGCCGCGAGCCGCACCGCTACGGCGCCGGCGAGCGCCGGATCGAGCAGGCTGCGCAGGACCACCAGCACCGCGGCCATGCCGAGCGTCGCGAGCGCGATGCGCGGCAGGTTGGCGCGGGCCCGCGCGTCGAAATGGAAATGGCCGCGGCGCGCCAGCAATACCAGCAGCATCACCGCCTGCAGCCAACCCGCCGCCGACAGCGCGATGGCCACCCCGACATGCGCCAAGAAGCGCATCAGCACCAAGGTCAGCAGCAGGTTGGTCGCGAGCGCGACGATCGCCACTTTGACCGGCGTCGCGGTGTCGTGGCGGGCGAAGAACGCCGGCGCCAGCACCTTGACCAGCACGAAGGCGGGCAGGCCGACCGCATAGGCGATCAGCGCGGACGCGGTCGCCGCGGCCTCGCGCGGGCCGAACGCGCCGCGCTCGAACAGCACCGTAAGGATCGGCAGCGCCAAAATCGCCAGCGCGGTCGCCGCCGGCAAGGTTAGCAGCAGGGCCAGTTCGAGCCCGCGGTTCTGCGTCGCGATCGCGCCCGTGGTGTCGCCGCCGCGCACCTGGCGCGACAGCGGCGGCAGGATCGCCGTGGCGACGGCGATGCCGACGACCCCGAGCGGCAGCTGGTTGAGCCGGTCGGCGTAATAGAGGTAGGAAACCGACCCTTGCGGCAGCGTCGAGGCGAGCGCGGTCGAGATCAGCAGGTTGAGCTGCGTCACCCCGGCGCCGAGCACTCCCGGCCCCATGATCTTCAGGGTCCGGAGCACCTGCGGCGTGAAGCGAGGCCGGCGCAGCCGCAGCCTGATCCCGGCGTGCGCGCAGGACACCATCAGCCAGCAGAACTGGGCGACGCCCGCGGCCGTCAGCGCCCACGCCAGCACTTCGCCGTCCGTCCAATGCAGCGCCGCCATCGTCGCCAGCGCGGCGATCAGGAACAGGTTGAGCAGCACCGGCGTCGCGGCGGCGGCGGCGAAGCGATCGACCGTGTTGAGCAGGCCGCCTTGCAACGCCACCAGCGAGATGAACAGCAGATAGGGGAAGGTGATGCGGGACAGCGTGACGACGAGCTGGAACTTGCCGGGCTCGGCCGCGAAACCCGGTGCGATCAGGTTCATCACCAGCGGCATGAAGATTTCGCCGAGAATCACGAACGCCAGCAATGCGGTGAACAGCACCGCGTAGGCCTGTTCGGCGAAGTCCTTGAGCGCCACCTCGCCGCCGTCGACCAGCGCCCGGTTGGCGAGCGGCACGAAGGCGGCGCTGAACGCGCCCTCGGCGAACAGGCTGCGGAACAGGTTCGGCAGGCGCTGGGCGACGAAGAACGCGTCGGCCACCGGCCCGGCGCCGAGGATCGCCGCGGTCAGCATGTCGCGCGCGAAGCCAAAGAGGCGGCTCACCATCGTCAGCGAGCCGACCGTGGCGACCGAGCGGAAGAGGGCCATGGCTCGGCGGTGTAGACTAAAATCATGGCCGGGAAAATGGCCGGAGCCTCGCTGGCCGTTGCGAGCAGCGGAGCGACGCAGCAATCTTGTCGGCCGGGAGCGTCGTCGCACCGAGATTGCTCGCTCGCTCATAACGACCCGTAGGGACGCAATTGCGGAGGATTCGCATGGCCGACATCAAGATGGGGGTCATCGGGTGCGGCGGCCGGATGGGCCGCATGCTGGTGGCCGAGATCGCCGCCGCGGAGGGCTGCGCTCTGGTCGGCGGCACCGTCGCGCCGGGCAGCGCCCACGTCGGCGGCGATCTCGGCGAGCTCGCCGGTATCGGCCGGATCGGACTCGTCGCCGGCAGCGCGCCGGGCGAGCTGATCCGCGCCGGCGATGTCGCCATAGAATTCAGCGCCGCGGCCGCGAGTGCGTTGCATGCGGAGCTTGCCGCCGGGCTCGGCAAGCCCTTGGTGATCGGCACGACCGGGCTCTCGCCCGCCGAGACCGCGAGTGTGCGCGCGGCGGCACAGCGCATCCCGATTGTCTGGGCGGCCAATACCAGCCTCGGCATCAACCTGCTGCTCGGCCTCGTCGCGCAGGTGGCGGCGCGGCTCGGCGCGGACTGGGACATCGAGATCATGGAAATGCACCATCACGGCAAGGCCGATGCGCCGTCGGGCACCGCGCTCGCCTTGGGCCGTGCGGCCGCGGCGGCGCGCGGCGCGAAGCTCGACGAGGTCGCGCAACGCGGCCGCGACGGCATTACCGGCGCGCGCAAGGCCGGCGATATCGGCTTTGCCTCGCTGCGCGGCGGCGACGCGGTCGGTGATCACCATGTGATCTTCGCCGGCGCCGGCGAGCGGCTCGAACTCTCGCACCGCGCCACCAACCGCGCGATCTACGCGAAGGGCGCGGTGCGCGCTGCGCGCTGGGTGGTCGGCAAGCCGCCGGGGCTCTACGGCATGAAGGAGGTGCTCGGGCTGTGAGCGGCCGCCCGAACCAGCACGCGCGGATTTTCGACCGTTCGGGGTCGGTATCCGGGCCGACCTTGCGCGACTTGATGGGCGAGGGCAGCGCCATACTCCGTGCGCGGCTGCGGCCGCGCCAAATCCGCACCGGCCCCGTGCCGCGCGGCGACGGCCACCCGGTCATCGTGCTGCCGGCGTTTTTCTGCTCGGACGCGATGACCCGCGGCCTGCGCGCCTGGCTCGCGGCGCTCGGATATGCGGTCGAAGGCTGGGGCGCCGGGGTCAATCTCGGCCCGACGACGGCCGCGGTGGCGGCGGCGGCGGCGGACCGGATCCTGCGGATCAGCACCGAGACCACCGGTCGCAAGGCGAGCCTGGTCGGCGTGAGCCTCGGCGGCGCGCTGGGGCGGGCGCTCGCCAACGCGCATCCCGACCGGGTGCGCCGCGTCATCACCGTGTGCAGCCCGTTCCGGCTGCCGACGGCGAGCCCGCTGGAGCCGATCTACCGGGCGCTGGCGCCGCTGCACGGCAGCCAGCAGCGGATGCTGGCGCATCTGAGCGAGCCGCCGCCGGTGCCGACCGTCGCCATCTACAGCCGGACCGACGGAATCGTCGCCTGGCGGAGCTGTGTCGACGATCCGGCGCCAAACCGCGAGAACGTCGCGGTCAACGGCGCGCACACGACGATGCTGGTCAATCCGCACACGCTGCGGGTCATCGCCGAACGGCTGGCGCTGCCCTAATCGACCGGCTGCGTCGGGTTGAGCGCGTCGCGCCAGCGGGCGAGGGCGGTGCGCAGGGTCGCCGCCACCTCGCGCCGCACCGGCGCCGGCAGAAAGATGCCGATCGGCAGGCTCCGCCCGTGCGAGGCAAGCGCGAGCCGGTTCGACTCGTCGTGCCGCTCCTCATAGACGACGCGCACCCAGAACGGCTGGAAGCGCCAAATCCGCCGCTCGCCGCGGATGCCGACGCGTTCGACGGTGAGTTCGTCCCCGGCGAGGCGCAGCGTCTCGCGCTGGCGGGCGCTGCGGTAGCTGAGGCGAAAGGCGAGGTAGACGAGCCCGACGTCGAGCCCGAAGAAGCCGCACACCGGCCAGGCGCCGAGCGACACGAAGAGCGTGCCGACCGCGATGCTGATCCCGGCGAGAACCAGCATCAGGATGTTGAACCCGCGCGGCGGCAGGCTGCGATGGGGCAGCAGCACGCGCTCGAAGAAGACGCTGCGGGGGACCGCAGCCAGGGTGGCGCTGGAGGTCGATGTCATCGCGTTTGCACAATATCCCGGCTCGGTCTTGCCGATGCAAAAAATGGGTAGTGTCTCAGTTTGATTGTAACAGACGCTGACGCGGCTATCGCCCCGGCCGCTCCGTTCCCATATGCTTAGCGGGAAGCACGGAGCGCATCATGGGCGATTTTAAAGCGACGTTTGTCAAGGCGGCCGGTCTTGAGGAAACATTCCTTGGTAGCCGCGACCTGGACGCTGATACGTTAGAGGCCGCCAGCATCGAGGCGTTGGCCTGCCCGCGGCCAGCTGAGGCCAATATGATCGACCTATACCGCGAGGGGCAAAAGGTGGATCGGATCGGGATCGCTCTCTAATGCCGCGCGGCCCACAGGGTCAGAAGCGCCCCGCCGACGTGATCGGTAACGCCGTCCGCGTCATGCGGATCGCGACTGGCGAGGAAACCGAGGAGGTGCGGGAACCGGGCAAAGAGTACGCCCGCAAGGGAGGCATAAAGGGCGGCGTGGCGCGAGCAAAAACCCTATCCGCCGAACGCCGGAAGCAGATCGCTCAACAGGCAGCACGAAAACGCTGGGAGAAGACTTAGCGCTCCGCCGCTGCGGGGCCTTCTAATGTTTGACCCTGCGGCTCTTCGCGCAAACTGAGGTAATCAAATTGCCATTGTTTGTACAAGCGCGATTCGTAGAGAGACATGGTTCCCTCCGAAATTGCTTCGCATTCTCGCAATTCAATATTTTGCCATTTCTGCTTAGAAAAACATACCTTACGAAATAATGCTGAAATGTCAGTTGCGGCCTGTTTTGCGGCTATTTCCGCCGCACCTGGGTCTTCTGAATTATTAAAAACCAAATGAATACTTAATGAATACGTATCCTCGGCATCTTGTCGCTCGATCTCTTCGCCGTTATCTACATCAAAAAGCACCGCGAGAAGATGCGTTTTCGTCTGGTTTATTATTTTTAGAAATTCTCTATGAAGTTTCTGATGAGTAAAGCGAGATACAAAAGAATCTGCAAAAGATGGACGCCGATACCGAGAAGAAAGCCAACTTTGGAGTATGGCAAATTCGGCACGGCTCAACCGAACATTTTCTGATGGAGCATGCCTGAATAAGATATCTTTGCTTATTTTAGCCTTGTCGGTGGAAGTGAATTCAGCAACTACAGGAACGCTGCCGGCAGAAAATGTGAGATGCAGTTTTCGGGGGTTTTTGGCGTTGGTAAGATTTCCATCAGGTGTTTCGACATGCCGTCCGGGGATGATCTCGCAATCGGGTTCCGTTGCGGCTGGCGCTACCAAATCGCAGTCATGAGAAATCACTAGCGCAATCGGATCATCGCCTGCGGCGGCATGAACCAGTTCGAGTTCTTTGGCTGACGCGGCGGATAGGACATGGCCTTGCCGCCACGGGGTTTCCGGTGAACGTTCTCCCATAGTGATCGCATCAGCCGCTTTCTCGGAGCGCAGCCATGCCCGGATTGAATTCGCTGTCGGTTGCTGGTTTCCGGCCCGCAAGCCTGACAATACGATCCTCACGCTGCGCCACTTCGCGGCGGAGCATGTTCACAAGCGATTGAGCGGCGTCAGACCCATCGCCCCCCGCGGCAATAGTCTCCAACAGCGTGCGTCCCCCTGGAAGTTTCCGGTTAATCTGCAACGCAGAAAACGTAGTCTCCGAGCTGTCGACAACGCTAGCTGCCGCTCGTAGGTTTTCCAGCTTCGAAATATTATGGCTTTTTACATGAGCGCCCGCTCGCCAATCGTAAATCGCCTGACGGGAAACGCCCAGATACTTTGCCAATTCAGTGGTAGTGATCTTAAGAGATGTCTTTATATGGTCGATATCGTCCGCAGCGGTGGACACGGACTCCGTGCGGCGCCTGCCATGATCGGAGCGAGCGATTTCTTGCACATTGTACTGGTTGAGAGTGCCTCCCGTTCCCTGCGGCCACTGAGACGGGGCAACGCCTCCCGTGCTGACGCCAACGAGTAGCGTTAGCGGCAGAGTGAATATCATAAGCCCGTTAACGGCAGTCGTCGGGTCCAGCCTAGTCGAGTTCATTTCCAAACCTTGAGAGCATAAGAAGTTGCCATTAGATTAAAGCTACGTCGAAGCTTTTTGTGTAGCGCATCCAATCGTTTTTCTATACCAGAGAGGTCAAATTTTTCTCTTTCCTCAAGCCAGCTATCCGTATCAACGATGCCGTACAACCCTTTTATTTTGGAGAACTTATCGCTTACCTTTAATTGCATTGGCTGCAATTCGGGGGGGAAGGCCACACTCTCCTCCCGATCGTGGCGCGTGATGATTGTGCGGCTTACGAGTGTAGTATTTCCTTCCTTGGTCCTGGTCTCTGACCACGAATGAACGAGTTCTCGCGGTGCGAGCTGATCGTATATACCCTTCACAGAAGCAACTAAATATTGATCAAGAGATTCGCCATCGCGAGGGCAGATCGCATCCAAGCATCTAACGCCAATGCGTTCTGAATAGCTAAGGGTTGCGGCATCGTTGACCGCTGCGATGCCCTTAAGAAAATCATCGGAAAAGGCTTTGAAGACGTCATAGGCGGTGGTTTGAAATAACATCATTGACTGATCCAGAACAAACCCGGATGTCCGTGCCTCATTCGAAAATGTATATCTTGCCTGCGGCTGCATTGGCTGAATTGCAGGTATGGGGGAGCCTTGAGAGGGCACCCCCCCGCCGACCGCCAAATTTATCACTCCGAGAAAGGCCTTTTCAAAATCCGGGAAGCCGGCTTTTCGCAGGTTATCCTGAATTGCTGGAAGATACTGATCGAGCGCAAGGATCGCGTTAAACCGCACCTGCGCCAGAGCAAAATAGATCGGAGCGTTCGACATTTTCTGACCCATTGCGCTTCCCCACTTGGCATCCTACTTGACACTTTACAAGTGGGTTGACACCGTGAGAAGCGGGAATCGTGGTTATGATCACGCAAATTAGTGAACTTTATGCTTGAGTATCAAGCAATAAGTTCATATAGTCGGGGGATGAACAAGCTGTCCCTCGCCAAGCGCGCCCAAATCCTCACCCTCCTATGCGAGGGGATGTCCATGCGTTCGATTGAGCGGATTGTCGGCTGCTCGATCAACACCATCGACAAGCTGTTGCAGGATGCCGGTACGGCGGCGCTCGAATATCACGACAAGCACGTTCGCGGCGTGAAGGCGAGCCGCATACAGTGCGATGAGGTTTGGAGCTTCGTTCACGCCAAGCAAAAGAACGCCCCGACCAGCAAGCGCGCCGGCGACCCGACCATCGGCGATTGCTGGACGTGGACGGCCCTCGACGCCGACAGCAAGTTGCTCGTTAGCTACATGGTAGGCGGGCGCGACGCCGAGTTTGCCCTGATGCTGATGGACGATCTTCGGGGCCGGCTGGCGAACCGGGTTCAACTGACGACAGACGGGCATCGCGCATACCTCAGCGCGGTCGAGGAAGCATTCGGCGCGGATGTCGATTACGGCATGCTGGTGAAGCTGTACGGGCAAGAGACAGGCGGTCAGGGCCACGAGCGCAAATACAGCCCGTCAGAGTGCGTCGGGGCGCGCAAGGACACGATCACCGGCAAACCCGATCCCAAGCACGTCAGCACGTCCTACGTCGAGCGGGCGAACCTCACAATGCGGATGTCGATGCGGCGGTTCACCCGGCTGACGAGCGCTTTCAGCAAGAAGCTGACGAACCACGCTCACATGGTCGCGCTCTATGCCCTTTGGTACAACTTCGTGCGGATGCACAAGACGCTGCGGATGTCGCCCGCGATGGCGGCGGGCGTTACCGATCGGCTATGGTCGATGGATGACATCGTGGCGCTGATCGACCGGCGCGAGGATATTCGCACTGGCCGAGCGATGGTGGGCTGATGCCCGCAATAAACCGACTCGTCCGCGTTTTGAGCTCTCGCCTTGCTCTCGCAGTCTACGTCGCCCTTTTCCTATCGTATTTCATCTTGATGGCGTTAACTGAGCCGCCTATTTCAGAACGATGCAAGGTTTCGTCCGCTCATCCGATCGCCGCACCTGATTGCGAGGAGCCAACAGGCATCGAGATACGTTAGATGCGCCTGTTACAATCAAACTGAGACACTACCAAAAAATGAGCTAAGCTCCCGCCCGATGCGCAAATTCACCAGAGCCGAAATCGCCGAGTTCTACCGGCGGCTGGCGGAGACCCGGCCGATCCCGCGGACCGAGCTTGAATTCATCAATCCGTTCACGCTGCTCGTCGCGGTGGTCCTGTCGGCGCAGGCGACCGATGTCGGGGTCAACAAGGCGACGCCGGCGCTGTTCGCGCTTGCCGACACGCCGGCCAAGATGGCGGCGCTCGGCGAGGAGCGGGTGGCCGGCCTCGTCCGCACCATCGGCCTCTACCGCACCAAGGCGAAGAACGTCGTGGCGCTGAGCCGCCTCCTGGTCGAGCGGCACCGCGGCGAGGTGCCGCGCGAGCGCGAGGCGCTGGAGGCGCTGCCCGGAGTCGGGCGCAAGACCGCGAACGTGGTGATGAACGTCGCCTTCGAGGAGCCGACGATTGCGGTCGATACCCACATCTTCCGCGTCGGCAACCGCACCGGCCTCGCGCCGGGCAAGACCCCGCACGCGGTCGAGCTGGGGCTGGAAGCCGTTACCCCCGCGCAATACAAGCTCAACGCGCATCACTGGCTGATCCTGCACGGGCGCCATGTGTGCAAGGCGCGCAAGCCCGATTGCCCGAATTGCGTCGTCGCCTCGCTGTGCCGCTACAAGGCGAAGACGGTGCCGGACGAGCTGGTGGCGGCGCAGGCCACCGCGTTTGCTAAGACGCGGCGCGCGCGTTCGCCAGCTCGGCGATGACCTCGCTCGCCTCGCTGTGCATCTGCACGTCGCCGGAAATCTGGCCGCCGAGCTCGATCTCGAGTTGGCTGTAGCGGATCGTTCCGGAGACCTGGCCGCCGGCGCGGATCAATAGCCGCTTGCGGACGATGAGGCTGCCCTCGAAGGTGCCCCGCACATCGGCGTTGTCGATTTCCGCGGTGCCCTTGAAGAGCCCGGTCTCGGCGATGTCGACATCGCGGCAATTCTGCAAATTGGCCTCGATGCTGCCTTCGACGATCAGCGTGTCGCAGGAGGCGATCTCGCCGGACAGCGAAATTTCGCGGCCGACCGTCAATTGCCGCAGCCCGGTCTCGCTGCGGCGGATAGGCGCGGCCGAAGGCGGCGGCGCGGCGGCGGCCGGCGGTGGGGTCACCGGCATGCCGATGGGCTCGGTAACCGTCCGTCGCACCGGTTCCGGCGCATCGATCGCTGGCCGCGGCATCTCGGGGACGCGCGGCGGCACCGTCGCCGGGGTGCGCGCGACAGGGGCCAGGGAGACTGGCCCAATCGGCCGAGACGGTTTCATGGGGATGCCCAAATCATCGGGCGAATCAGCCATTATACGATCCTCCGTATCGGGTCTCTTTCGGCCAAACATGGATGCCGCACCCCCACAAATGAGCTATCGGGCGTATCGGCTACGACCAAAAGGCCGCACCACTCGAAGTGCGCGGAGCCGTCTCGACGCGACCACCTCAAACTGCCCCTCGCCTGGAAACATATCCGTTGAGGGCGGTGAAAACAAAAGGTTTCATCCCCCGCACCCGGAGGGAAACCGGCAATGCCAATAGGTTAGGAATTCGATCCACCGGCACGGTCGGGAGCGGGCGGCGCGGGCTTCGGCGAATCGGGTCCGATCGGGGCGAGTGTGCGGACACGGCGGGCGCGCTTGTCGCGGCGGCGGAGGTTCCTATACTGCGCCGCTTTTCTTTTCTCGCAATCATGGGACAGCGGATGAACGCCGCCACACTCGATGTCGCCGGGATCGGCAACGCGATCGTCGATGTCATCGCGCATGCCGACGAAGCGTTTCTCGCCGCCGAGGGCTTCGCCAAAGGCGCGATGACCCTGATCGACGCGGCCCGCGCCGACGCGCTCTACGGCCGCATGGGCGACGGCATCGAAAGCTCGGGCGGATCCGCCGGCAACACGATGGCCGGCATCGCCTCCCTGGGCGGCGGCGGCGCCTATATCGGCAAGGTGCGCGACGATGCGCTGGGCGCGATCTATCGCCACGACATCACCGCGCTCGGCCTTCGCTTCGACACGCCGCCCGCGACCGAGGGTCCGGGGACCGCACGGTGCCTCATCCTCGTCACCGCCGACGGACAGCGCACGATGGGCACCTATCTCGGCGCCTGCGTCAGTCTGGGACCCGAGGACATCGATTCGGCGACGATCGCCGCCGCGCGGATCACCTATCTCGAAGGCTATCTTTTCGATCCGCCGCGCGCCAAGAAAGCATTCCGCAAGGCGGCGTCATTGGCGCACGAGGCCGGAAGGCTGGTCGCGCTGAGCCTCTCCGACCCGTTCTGCGTCGGGCGGCATCGCGACGATTTTCGCGACCTGGTGTCCGGCGAGGTCGATATCCTGTTCGCCAACGAGGCCGAAATCTGCTCGCTCTACGAGACGCAGGATTTCGAGGCGGCCGCCGTGGCGGTGCGCGGCCACGTCAAGATCGCCGCGCTGACGCGGAGCGAAGCGGGCAGCGTGATCCTCGCCGATGGCGCCGCGCACAAGATCGCCGCGGCCCCGGTCGCCCGCGCCGTCGACACCACCGGCGCCGGCGATCTCTATGCCGCCGGTGTCCTGTTCGGCTTGACCCGCGGCCTCCCGCTTCCCATCTGTGGAGCGATTGGCAGCTTGTGCGCTGCCGAAATCATCAGCCATGTCGGCGCCCGGCCCGAGGCCGCGCTGGACAAACTCGTCGCCTCCGCCGGCCTGGTGTAGGTGCCGCCGGAAGGGGTTCGCGCGTACTCGTGACCATGGATATCCGCAATATCGCGATCATCGCGCATGTCGACCACGGCAAGACCACCCTGGTCGATCAGCTCCTGCGCCAATCCGGCATGTTCCGCGCCAACCAGCAGGTCGCCGACCGCGCGCTCGACTCGAACGAACTGGAGCGCGAGCGCGGCATCACGATCCTGGCGAAATGCACCTCGCTGACCTGGGGTGATGTCAGGATCAACATCGTCGACACCCCCGGCCACGCCGATTTCGGCGGCGAGGTCGAGCGCATCCTCAGCATGGTCGACGGTGTGCTGGTGCTGGTCGACGCCGCCGAAGGGCCGATGCCGCAGACCAAATTCGTCGTCGCCAAGGCGCTGCGCCGGGGTCTGCGGCCGATCGTCGTCATCAACAAGGTTGACCGTCCCGACGCCCGCGCCGAGGCGGTGCACAACGAGATCTTCGACCTGTTCGCGCTGCTGGAGGCGGACGAGCACCAGCTCGATTTCCCGACGCTGTTCGCCTCCGGGCGCAACGGCTGGGCGGTCGCCGAATTGGGCGCGCCGCGGCGCGACCTGGCGCCGCTCTTCGACCTGATCGTGGCGCACGTGCCGCCGCCGCGGGCCGATCCCGATGCGCCGTTCGCGATGCTGGCGACGACGCTCGACTACGACCCGTATGTCGGGCGGGTGCTGACCGGGCTCATCCATTCGGGTGTCGCCCGGATCAACATGCCGGTCAAGTCGCTGGCGCGCGACGGGCGGGTCATCGAGCAGGCGCGGCTCACCAAGCTGCTGGCGTATCGCGGCCTCGAACGGCAGCCGGTCGAGGAAGCGCGCGCCGGCGACATCATCGCGGTCGCCGGTCTGGCGGAGACGACGGTCGCCGACACGCTGTGCGCGCTCGAGGTGACGACCGCGCTCGCCGCCGACCCGATCGACCCGCCGACCCTGGCGATGACGTTCTCGGTCAACGACAGCCCGCTGGCGGGGCGCGAGGGGTCCAAGGTGACGTCGCGGATGATCGCCGAGCGGCTCTACCGCGAGGCCGAGGGCAATGTCGCGATCGGCGTGCGCGAGAGCGCGCAGCGGGACGCGGTCGAGGTTTCGGGGCGCGGCGAATTGCAGCTCGGCGTGCTGATCGAGACGATGCGGCGCGAGGGGTTCGAGCTGTCGATCTCGCGCCCCCGCGTGCTGTTCAAGACCGAGGCCGGGCAGCGGCTGGAGCCGGTCGAGGAGGTCTTTGTCGACGTCGATGAGGAATACGCCGGGATCGTCGTCGAGAAGATGAGCCGCCGCAAGGCCGAGATGCAGGACATGCGTCCCTCGGGCGGCGGCAAGCTGCGCCTGACCTTCCTCGCGCCGACGCGCGGCCTTATCGGCTATCACGGCGAATTCCTGACCGACACCCGCGGCAGCGGCGTGATGAGCCGCATCTTCCACGGCTACGCGCCCTACAAGGGGCCGGTCGAGGGGCGGATCAACGGCGTGCTGATTTCGACGGCGGGCGGCGCGGCGGTCGCTTATGCGTTGTGGAACCTCGAAGAGCGGGGCGCCATGTTCGTCACGCCGGGCGAGGCGATCTATCCCGGCATGGTCATCGGCGCGCACAGCCGCGACAACGACCTCGACGTCAATCCGGCGAAAGGCAAGCAGCTCACCAACATCCGCACCACTTCGAAGGACGAAGCGGTCCGCCTCACGCCGCCCATCCAGATGAGCCTCGAGGAGGCGATCGCCTATATCGCCGATGACGAGCTGGTCGAGGTGACCCCCAAGGCGATCCGCCTGCGCAAGCGCCTGCTCGACGCCAACGACCGCAAGCGCGCCAGCCGCACCGCCGCGGCGGTATAGGCGCAGCTGTAAATTCCCTGCAAATATCAGCGAGAACAGCAAAGCCGTCATGACCCGCTGAAATTGACTTCCCGCGCGCGCCGAATATAGTGCGCGCTCTTCCCAAAAATGCGGGCGAAAGCCCCGGCCTCCGGGCGGCGACGCGGCGGTGGCACTATTGGGACAACAAAGAACCGGAAACGGAGTCAACGCGCATGAGCAAGCGCACGGAGTCGAAGTACAAGATCAATCGCCGCCTCGGCGTCAATTTGTGGGGACGCGCGAAAAGCCCGCTGAACCGTCGCGAATACGGACCGGGCCAACATGGCCAACGCCGCAAGAAGCCGTCCGATTACGGGACGCAACTCGCCGCCAAGCAGAAGTTCAAAGGCTATTACGCCAATATCGGCGAGCGCCAGTTCCGCCGGCTCTATGAAGAGGCGGTGCGGCGGCGCGGCGACACCGGCGAGAATTTGGTCGAACTGCTTGAGCGCCGCCTCGATGCGGTGGTCTACCGCATGAAGCTGGCGCCGACCCCGTTCGCCGCCCGCCAGCTGATCAACCACGGTCACGTGCTGGTCAACGGCAAGCGGCTCAACATCGGCTCGGCCAAGCTGAGCGACGGGGACGAGATCGAGCTCAGGCCAAAGGCGAAGGAGATGGCGGTCGTCATCGAGGCGACCCAGTCGAGCGAGCGCGACGTGCCCGATTACCTCGAGATCGACCATGAGCGGATGCGCGGCAAGTTCATCCGCGCGCCGAAACTCGCCGACGTGCCCTATCCGGTGACGATGGAGCCGAACCTCGTCGTCGAATTCTATTCGCGCTGAGCCGTCGCAAACCGGCCTTGGCCGGACTTGATCCGGCCATCCACCTCTTGCAACGAGAAAAATTCGTGGATGGCCGGGCCTAGCCCGGCCAAAGGCTGTATTCCGACCATTAGGATTACAAGCCTGTCTGGCCAGGGGGTTGCGATGCTGTTGCTGCACCTCTCGATCATCTTTTTCCTCATCCTGCTGAACGGCTTTTTCGCGATGGCGGAAATCGCGCTGGTTTCGGCGCGGCCGGCGCGCTTGCAGCCTTTGGCCGGCGAGGGCAGCGCCGGGGCGCAAGCGGCGATCGAACTCAAGGCCGACCCGTCGCGGCTGCTGGCGACGGTGCAGATCGGCGTCACGGTCATCGCCATCCTGTCGGGTACGTTCGGCCAGGCTACGCTCGGCGACCCGCTCGAAAAGTATTTCGCGACGCTGCCCGGCTTCGAGGGCTACGCGCATGTCGCCGCGATGGCCGTGGTGGTGATCGGCATCGCCTATTTCTCGCTGATCCTCGGCGAACTGGTGCCGAAGCGTATCGCGCTGGCCGATGCCGAGGGCATCGCCAGCCATCTGGCGCGCTTCATGCGCGCCCTCGCGGTCGCCGGCACGCCGATCGAATGGCTGCTCAGCCTATCGGCCGACCTGATCCTCAAGCTCATCCCGATCCGCGGCGAGCCGACGGCGGTAACGGACGAGGAGATCAGCTTTCTGCTGCGCGAGGGTGTCGCCGCCGGCCACATCCCGCCGGCCGAAACCGCGATCGTCGAGATGGCCTTGCGGCTTGGCGACCGCCGGGTCAGCGCGGTGATGACGCCGCGCACCCAGATCGAGTTCCTCGATCTCGACGATCCCGTCGAGGAGCTCCGCAAGCACATTCACGACAGCGCCTTCTCGCGCTTTCCCGTGGTGCAGGGCGGGACCCACCAGCTCGCCGGGATCGTCCAGGTCAAGGATCTGTACGACGCTTCGTTGACCGGCGCCGGGTTCGACGTGCGCGCGGCGTTGCGTACGCCGCTGTTCCTGCCGAATACGGTCACGGTGCTGCGCGCGCTGGAGGTGTTCAAATCGACCGGAGAGTCAATGGCCCTGGTCGTCGACGAATACGGCGATCTCGAAGGCTTGGTGACGCTGCATGACATTTTGCAGGCGCTGGTCGGCGAGCTGCCCGGCGGAATCGACGCCGACCCGCGCGTCGTCCATCGCGACGACGGTAGCTGGCTGTTCGACGGCATGGTCGCGCTCGACGAGGTAAAGCAGGCGCTGCGGCTCTCGCATCTGCCCGGCGAAGACGCGGACTTCCATACGCTCGGCGGCTATCTCATGGCGCGGCTCAACCGCGTGCCGATGGTCGCCGATCGGGTGATCGCCGGCGCCTTCCGCTTCGAGGTGGTCGAGATGGACGGCCGTCGCGTCGACCGCGTCCTGGTCGCGCCGGTCGACGCTACGGAGCCGTAAGCGGCGCGCCGCCGCCCGTGGCCGACAACAACTCGGTCGGGAAGCCGGCGGCGATCAGCCCGGCGACGATCGCCGCGACATGTCGGCGGTTCTGCGTTTCGATGACGACGTCGAGCTCGGCGCGCTTGACCGAGGCGTCCTGGAACAGGCGCTGGTGGCGGACCTCGACGATGTTGCCGCCGTGGCCGCCGATGACGGCGGAGAGCCGCGACAGCGCGCCCGGCACATCCGGCAGTTCCGAGCGCAGGCAGACAAGGCATCCCTCGCGCACCAGCCCGCGCATCAGCACCGAGGCGAGGAGTCGCGCGTCGATGTTGCCGCCGGTGATGACGATGCCCACCCGTTTGCCGCGAAAGCGCTCGGGGTTGGCGAGCAGCGCGGCGACCCCGGCGGCGCCGGCGCCCTCGGCGACCAGCTTCTCGCGGTCGATCAGATGCTCGATCGCGGCCTCGATCCGGGTGTCGTCGACCAGCACAATGTCGCTGACGAGCGCCGCGACGATGCGGCGGGTGAGCGTGCCCGGCTCCTTGACGGCGATGCCTTCGGCGAGGGTCGCGCCGGCGGCGCCGATGTCGGGGGAGTTGCCGTGCAGCGCGTCGGCCATCGACGGATAAAGCGCCGATTGCACGCCGAAGATCGCGAGCTGCGGCTTGAGCGCCTTGGCCGCGACGGCGATACCGGAGATGAGCCCGCCGCCGCCGACCGGCACGATTAGCGCGTCGAGACCGGGATTGTCGGCGAGCATTTCGAGCGCGATGGTGCCCTGCCCGGCGATGACCGCCGCATCGTCGTAGGGATGTACCGGCACCAGCCCCTTGTCGCGGGCCAGCGCGTCGCTGGCCTGGCGCGCCGCGACAAGGCTGTCGCCATTGAGGACGACCGTCGCGCCAAGCGCCTGCGTGCGGTCGATCTTGGTGAAGGGGGTGCCCTCGGGCATCACGATCGTCGCCGGGATGCCGAGCCGGCGGGCGTGGTAGGCGACGCCTTGGGCATGGTTGCCGGCCGACATTGCGACAACGCCGGCGCCGCGTTCGTTGGCGTTGAGGGTCAAGAGCTTGTTGAGCGCGCCGCGTTCCTTAAATGAGCCGGTCGGGTGCTGGGTTTCGAGCTTCAGCCAGACCTCGCAGCCGGCCGCTTCCGACAGGATCGGGGCGGGGACGAGCGGCGTCTTCGCGACCGCGCCGGCGATCGCCGCCTGCGCCTGCCAAATTTCGGCGGGCGAGACCGGCAGCGCGCTCATGGCGCCGGCGCCAAGGTCAGGGTGTCGACCGCCTGACCCTTCGCGGGAAACAGCCAGTCGAAGGCCCGCCAGCGCGACAAGAGGTCGGCATAGTGACGCGACAGCGGATTTCCGGATTGGCCTGGCGCGATCATCATTCGCGAGCCTGCGGTCTGCGCCATGTCGGTGATGATCCTGAGGCCGGCGCCGAAGCGCTGCTCGTAGGGATGCTGGTCGTCGCGGACGAGGCTCGGGCCCCGGTTGACGGTATCGTAGCCGCCGGGGGTCGGGATCGTCACGCGCAGCCAGTCGCGCAGCAGCGGCACGCGCTCGAACACGGCATTGGGGAAATAAGCGATGTGCGCGCGGCCCCATTGCCACTGCGCCATCTCGCCGCCGTAGCCGCGGCGCAGCTCGTCGAGCGCGGCGTCGAGGCTCTCGGCAAGACGCGTGCCGCAGGTTTCGCCGGATTTTTTGGGATCGGCGCACCAATCGGGGCGCTGGGTGAGCACGGCCTCCATCACTTGCGGCTTCAAATCCCAATAATCGGCGGCGGCGTCGCCCAGATGGGCGTAGAGGACCGCCCGCGAGAAGTGGCGCAGCCAGGCAGTGAACAGCAGCGGCTCGACCTTATCCGCGTCCATGTGAAAATCCCACCCTTGCAGGCGCTCGACCGCCTCCCGGGCCATGTCGTTCGACGGTACGACCTTCGTCATTAACGGCACCAGGCGGCGGGCCATCAGCGAGAGCGTATCAGCCTGGATCGCGGCGCTGGCGTCGGGCGATTGCAGCGGCGTCGCCGCCAGCAGCTTCGCGATGCGCTCGGCGCGGGACGGCATGTCCCAGTCGCGGCTGATGAAATGAGGGTAATTGTCCGACACGATCTTATTGTTGGCGCTGACGAAATAGCCGGATGCCGGGTTCGTCCCCTGGGGCAGCTCGTCGAACGGGATGTAGCCCCGCCAATCGTAGTCGCCGCTCCAGCCCGGCGCCGGAAGCCAGCCTTCGCCGTTCTTGCGGATCGGGATGCGGCCGGCGGCGATAAAGCCGATCGTGCCGCCGGTATCGGCATAGACGATGTTCTGCGGCGGCCCGACGAGGTTTTTCAGCCCGTCGCGAAAGCTCGCCCAATCGCCCGCCCGGTCGATGTCCCATAGCGCTTGGGCGCTGCGGTCGTCGCCGTCCAGAAAGCTCGCCTGGAGCGCGAGGACATAACCGTTGTCGATGCTGCCGGCCGGCAGCATGTCCGAAATCACTGGGCCGTGACGGGTGGCGCGCACCGTCAGAGCCACGGGACTGCCGTCGCGTACGTCGATCGTTTCCTGGCGCGTCCGGAACGGAATGCTGGCGTCGGCGACCATATAGTTGCCCGAATTCTTCGGATCGAGCTTCTCGATAAACAAATCCTCGATATCGGCGGTGGTGGTCGTGAAACCCCAGGCGATCTTTTCGTTGTGGCCGATGATCACCAGCGGGCTGCCGGCGACACTCCCCCCTTCGATATCGTGTTCCGGCGTCTTGAGCCGGACGAGATACCAGAAGCCGGGCGTCGAGAATTCGAGATGCGGATCGTTGGCGAGCAGTGGCTTCCCGCTTGCCGAATGAGCGCCGTCGACAACCCAGTTGTTCGAGGCGTAATGCGGCCCCAGCCCTTCGGGCAGGGCGGCGTAGAGGCGGGCGAGCGGCAGCCGGCGATAGAGCGGGGCCAGCGCCGCCAGCGTCCGCGGCGCGTCCTTCGGATAGTCGGGGTAGAGAAACGCCATGTCGTCGGCGGATACCGTCCGCGCCAGCCGGGCGCGCAGCAATTCGCCGCGGTAATTGCCGCCGAGCTGGAAGTCCATCAGCTTGCCCCAAACCAGCGTGTCGGCCGGCTTCCACGGCTCGGGCTTGAAGCGCAGCAGCAAAAATTCGGGCGACAGCAGCAAGCCGTGCGCGGCGATATAGGCGTTGACGCCAGCGCTGTAGGCCTCGATCCCGCTGCGGACGGCGGGCGACAGGAGCGGAAACGCCGCCTCGGCGGCGCGATAAAGGCCCAGGACGCGCATCTGCGTGTCGATCGGCACCGCGGCCGCGCCGAAGAGCTCGGCGAGGCGCCCCGCGCCGTAGCGGCGCTGCAGCTCCATCTGGAACAGGCGATCCTGCGCATGCGCGTAGCCGAGGCCGAAAGCGAGGTCGTCATCGTTTTTGGCGGTGATCGTCGGGATGCCGTCGGCGTCGCGGGCGATGGTGACCTCTTCATGCAGGCCGGGGACCACGACGCGGCCAGCGGCCCGCGGCAATGACGACCGCAGCGCTATATATCCGCCGCCGGCAAGCAACAGCGCGAGCCCGACGAGCGTCACCAACGTCCAGCGCAGGATGCGCCATACCCGACTGCGTTGACGCTTTCCCTCGCGACGCGACGGCCTCACGGCGGGAACCGACCGGAGGCGCCGCGGCCTTCACATGCCAAGTTCGCGCAAGATGTTGGCGCGGTCGGCGTCGAGGTCGGGAGCGGGGGCGCGACTCGCCGGATCGTCGAAGGCGGACAGCTTCATCGGGTTGCCGGCGAGCTTGAGCTTTCCGGTGGTCGCGTCGTCGACCTCGATCAGCATGTTGCGCGCCGCGGTCTGCGGGTGGGCGAGCGCCTGCTCGACATTGTTGACCGGGCCGCACGGGATGCCGGCGGCTTCGAGCACGCCGATCCAATGCTCGGTCGTGGCGGCCGTCAGGATGGCGTCGAGTTCAGCCTTTAGTTGCGGCTGATGCTGGTTGCGCAGGGGGTTGGTCTTGTAGTTCGGGTTCTCGGCGAAATCCGGCCGGTTCAGCACCTGGGTCAGCTTGAGCCAAAGACCGTCATTGCCCGCGGCGATGATGATGTTGCCGTCGCTCGTCGCAAACGCCTCGAACGGGGTGATCGAGGGATGCCGCGCGCCGAGCGGACCGGGGATTTCGCCGGTCGTCGTGTAGCGCATGATCGCGTTTTCCAAGAGCGCGAGCTGGCAATCGAACAGCGCGACATCGACCTTGGTCGCCTCGCCGGTGCGCTCGCGATGGAGGAGCGCGGCGTTGAGGGCGATCGTCGTGTAGAGCCCGCCGGCGAGGTCGCCGATCGAAGCGCCGATGCGGGTCAGCGGCATGCCGGGATGGCCGGTAATGCTCATGATGCCGCCCAGTCCCTGCACGACCATGTCGTAGGACGGGTAGTGCGAATAAGGCCCGGTATGCCCGAAGCCCGAAGCGGCGGCGTAGATCAGCCGCGGGTAGCGCGGATGCAGCTGCTCCCAGCCATAGCTAAGCCGCTCCATCGTGCCGGGGCGGAAATTCTCGACGATGGCGTCGGCCTTATCCAGCAAGCGCTCGAAAATCTCGCGGTCGCCCGGCGCTTTCAGGTCGAGGGCGATCGACTCCTTGCCGCGGTTCACGGAGGCGAAATAGGTCGATTTGCCGTTGACGAAGGGGCCGTATTGCCGGGCGTCGTCGCCGGTCTTCGGCGCCTCGACCTTGATCACCCGCGCCCCCAATTCGGCAAGCAGCAGGGTGCAGTACGGCCCGGCCAGGATGCGGGACAGATCGACGATGGTGATGCCCGAAAGCGGGCCCGGCTGTGCCATGCCGCGGTTCCTCTTGCGCTGGTATGCTTTGGTGAATAGCGCAGAGCGGGAGGAGCCGCAATCCGGCTCGCTTGCCGATCTGTCCGTGCACGACCGAGCCAAACCGGGTAAGCTCGGAGCGGCCCGCGGGGTCGCAGGGATTGCCGATGCTCCGGCGCAGCGAAGAAATCGAGGAAGGCGAGGCGCGGCGCACCAACGCCTCGATGGGGCTGATCGTCATCCTGCTGCTGGCGATCGCCGGCGTCTTGCTGGTGCGCGAGCTACGCGAAAAGTCGCAGATCGAGGACTGCCTGATGCAAGGCCGGCGCAATTGCGTGCCGATCGAGGTTCCGCTCCATCAGCCAGCCGTTTAGGGTGCTTATGAGGGCGGCTGACCGGGTTCCGCCGGGGACCCACACTTTTTCCTGCATCGACGGCCACACCTGCGGCAACCCGGTGCGGCTGGTGATCGGCGGCGGGCCATTCCTCAACGGCGCGACGATGAGCGAAAAGCGCCAGGATTTCATCGCCCGCTTTGACTGGGTGCGGCGTTCGCTGATGTTTGAGCCGCGCGGCCACGACGCGATGTCGGGCGCGATCCTCTACCCGCCGCTGCGCGACGATTGCGACATCGCGATCCTCTATATCGAGGTGACGGGCTGCCTGCCGATGTGCGGCCACGGCACGATCGGGAGCATGACCTTCGCCCTGGAGCATGGCCTCGTGACGCCGCGCGAGGAGGGCATGGTCGCGCTCGATGCGCCGGCCGGGCGGGTGACCGCGAGCTTCGTGCGCGACGGTCCGCATATCGACAGCGTGCGCCTCTACAACGTGCCGAGCTACCTGGCGATGGCCGAGGTTGCGGTCGCGATCGATGGCCTCGGCGAGCTCGTCGTCGACATCGCCTATGGCGGCAATTTCTATGCGATCGTCGAGCGGCAAAAGAATTTCCCGGGGCTCGAAGCGGTTTCGGCCGACTGGCTGTTGCGCTGGAGCCCACAGCTGCGCCGCGCGGCCAACGCGGCGGTTTCGCTCACGCACCCCGAGGACCCCACGATACGCGGCGTCAGCCATGTGCAATGGACCGGCGCGCCGCGCGATCGCCGAGCACATGGGCGCAACGCGGTGTTCTATGGCGAGCGGGCGATCGACCGTTCGCCGTGCGGCACCGGCACCTCGGCGCGCATGGCGCAGCTGGCGACGCGGGGGCGCCTCAAGATCGGCGACGAGTTCATCCACGAAAGTATTATCGGCACGCTGTTCGAGGGGCGGGTCGAGGCCGTGGCCAAGGTCGGCTTCTACCCGGCGATCGTGCCCAGCGTCGCCGGTTGGGCACGAAAGCATGGGCTCAATACGATCTTCGTGGACAGCAGAGACCCGCTCGCCGGCGGGTTTTCGCTGGTGTGATCAGCGTGCCGCCAGACGGGCGAAGCCGTCGTCGCTCCACGCCTCGCTGCCGACGCCGTGACGGACGAAGAAGAGCCCGTCTGGATCGTATTTCTGCTTGATTTCAAGCAGCTTGGAATAGTGTTTGCCCCAGTAGCGATGCTGCCAGTCGGGCTCGAAATAGCTGCTTTCGGCGACATATGAGCCGGTCTCGGGCGCTGCCTTGCGCAGCTCGACCATCGCCTGCGCGATCGCGGAAGCATTGCGCCGCGCCGCGGCGAGGTCCGGCTGATAACCGCGCAGGTCGGGAAAGGCCGGCGGGCCTTCGCCGGCGATGATCGCTAGGGCAAAGGCGTCGAGCACCGCCGGGTTGGTCGGCGTGTCGGCGACGGCGGCGAGCGTCTCAGCCGCGGCCCCGGCCATGCCCTTCTGGAAATGCAGCTCGATCGACCAAAGGCGGCTGGCGGCGAACAGGGCGGAGACAAGGCGGTCCTGCGCCGCGGCGGCCAACAGTGATGCCGGCAGCCACGCCGATTCGAAGCCGTGCAAGAAATGACCGGCCTCGCCGAGATTCGACGACCAAAAAATGTTGTCCTTGGGCGCCCCCGAGCGGTCATCGACGAGGATCGCGCCCGGCGCGTATTTCTTCAGCCATTCCGGGTCCCAGCGATGCCGCGCCGGGCCCGCGACGACGCGCGGCGGCAGGCTGAAATTGAGTTCGTCCGAGCTGGCGACCGACGCGAAAAACGGTTGCCATAGGGCTTCTGCCTGCTGTCGGTCGAAATCCCGGAATTCAAGACGGATCTCGAGCCGGTTTTCCCGCCGTACATTGACGATCTCGCCCCAATTCGGGGTGAAAAGGCTGTCGCGGTAGAAGTCGAGAAAGCGGGCGAGCAGCCGGCGAAATGCCGCGTCGGAGCGGGCCTCGATCGTCGCGATGACGATGCCGACGGTCGCAGGCAGGTCGCGCGTCCGCAACGTCATTCGGCTGACGACCCCGAAGCTACCGCCTCCGCCGCCTTTGAGCGCCCAGAACAGATCGGGGTTCGTCGCCGCGTTGGCGGTCCGCACCATGCCGTCGGCAGTGACGACTTCCGCTTCGAGCAACCCGGCGGCGGCGGTGCCGTAGGTCTTCGAGTATGTTCCAAAGCCGCCGCCGAGAAGCAGTCCTGCGACGCCGACCGTGCCGCACCCGCCGCCCTGGACATAGCGGCCCGCTTTCGTCGTCACTGCGTTGTAGGTGTGCATCCAGATGGCGCCGGGTCCCACCGTTACCGCCGGCTGCGGGGCGCTGTCGGAACCGTGGGCGACAAAATCCTCATGCACTTCGATGTCGTACATGCGGCGGGTCCAGATCAGCAACGAGTCGGGTGCGTTCGATGTACCCAGATAGCTGTGGCCGCCGCCCTTGACGACGAGCCGGAGGTTATGGCTGCGGGCAAAATCGACTACGGCGACGATGTCGCTCGTGGTCTCGGCGGCGACTGCATATGCGCTTTCCTGCAGGTTCCAGGCGTCGATCCAGCCGGTAGTCTGGGTCAGTCCAACCTCGTCGCCGATGAAGTAGGGGTTCTTCAGTTCCTTGAAGAGGGTGCGACAGTCGGCACCGACCGGCGTCTCGCGGCATACCGCGAGCGGCGAGCGCACTTCAATAAGGCGCCCACCTGTGCGCTGCCGCAATTCATCCCAGTGCGCGAGGGAGGGCCATGCCGCGTCGCCCGGCCGCACGCGCGACAGAGGTTTGGCCGACGCCAATCCCGGCCAGACCCCGGCAAGCGGCAGCACCAGCGAGCCGCGTAGGAGTTCCCGGCGGTTCACCCGGTCCGACCGTACGGCGTAGCGGTCTCTACCGGTGCGCAGCGTTGTATTTGGCGAGGATGTCCGGGCCGGGGCACAGTTCGGCTTCCCCGAGCGCGTTGAGCGGCGCATCGGCGGTTTCGAGAAAATGGTGCAGGTCGCCGTGATCCTGCTCGACGAACAGCAGGCCGGTCACGACTTCGCCGAGGGCGTGGTGCTGGTTCAGATAGGTCATCGCCGATACCCGATCGTGCGGATCGTAGTCCACCGCTAGCTTGCGCAGGCGCAGCACCGAGCCGTCGTGCTGGACCACCGTCTCGACCGTGCCCGGTGCGTAATCGGCGGTGATCGGCTCGCGGCCGACCATGAAGTCGAGCCGGTTGACCGCCTCGTTATGTGCGCGGACGTACTCGTAGCTCTTGGTCGATTCCGGGTTGTTGTTGAACGCGACGCACGGCGAGACGACATCGATAAAGGCGGCGCCCTTGTGCTCGATCGCGCCCTTGATCAGCGGCACGAGCTGGTCCTTGTCGCCCGAGAAGCTGCGCGCGACGTAGCTCGCGCCAAGCTGCAGCGCGAGGGCCACCATGTCGATCGGAGAATCGTTGTTGACCGGGCCGCGTCGCGTCTTCGACCCCTTGTCGGCGGTGGCCGAGAACTGCCCTTTGGTCAGCCCGTACACGCCGTTGTTCTCGACGATATAGACCATGTCGACGCCGCGCCGCAGGCAATGGGCGAACTGGCCGAGACCGATCGAGGCGCTGTCGCCGTCGCCCGAGACGCCGAGATAGACGAGGTCGCGATTGGCGAGGTTGGCGCCGGTCAGCACCGACGGCATGCGGCCGTGCACGCTGTTGAAACCGTGCGACTTGCCGAGAAAATAGGTCGGCGTCTTCGACGAGCAGCCGATGCCGGACAGTTTGGCGATGCGATGCGGTTCGAGGCTCAACTCGAAACAGGCCTGGATGATCGCCGCGCTGATCGAATCGTGGCCGCAGCCCGCGCACAGGGTCGAGATCGAGCCTTCATAGTCGCGGTGGGTATAGCCGAGCTCGTTGGTCGGCAGTTGCGGGTGGTGGAGTCTGGGCTTGGTGATGTAGGTCATCAGAAGCGGGCCTTGCGCAACGGGGCGAGGGTGACGACGGCGATGATGTCGGAGATCGCCTTGACGATGAAGCGCGCGGTAATCGGCGTGCCGTCGTAATGCAGGATTGGCACCAGCTTCGCCGGGTCGATTTCGAGTTCGTTGGTAATGAGGGCGCGCATTTGCGCGTCGCGGTTCTGCTCGACGACGAAGACGCGCTCATGATCGCCGATGAAATCGGCGACCTCGTCGGCGAACGGGAAGCCGCGCAGCCGCATCGCGTCGAGATGCACGCCGCGGGCGTCGAGCGCCTCGAAGGCTTCTTCCATCGCCACCGTGGTCGAGCCGAAATAGAGCACGCCGAACTTGGTCGCCTCGGGGGCGGCGCGCTTCTCCGGCTGCGGCACCAGGCGCTTCGCGGTGTCGAATTTGTGCAAGAGGCGCTGCATGTTGTCGACGTAGTCGTGGCCCTCTTCGCTGTAGCGGGCGTAGCGGTCCTTGCTGGTGCCGCGGGTGAAGAAGGCGCCCCGCCTGGGATGCGTGCCGGGTAGCGTGCGATAGGGAATGCCGTCGCCGTCGACATCGAGGTAGCGGCCGAACTCGACCCCGGCTTCGAGTTCTCCGGCGGTCATCACCTTGCCGCGGTCGAATTTGCGCGCCGGATCCCATTCCAAGGGCGGGATCAGCCAGTCGTTCATGCCGATGTCGAGATCGAGCATGACGAAAACCGGCGTCTGCAGCCGGTCGGCGAGGTCGAGCGCGTCGGCCGCCATCGTGAACGCCTCGTGCGGATCCTTGGGGAAGATCAACACATGCTTGGTGTCGCCGTGCGAGGCGTAGGCGCAGGACAGGATGTCGGCCTGCTGGGTGCGGGTCGGCATGCCGGTCGACGGGCTGCCGCGCTGGATGTCGAAGATCACCGCCGGGATTTCGGCGAAGTAAGCGAGGCCGATGAACTCCTGCATCAGCGAGATGCCCGGGCCCGAGGTCGCGGTGAAGGCGCGCGCACCGTTCCAGCCGGCGCCGACGACCATGCCGATCGAAGCCAATTCGTCTTCGGCCTGGACGATCGCGAATTTGTGCTTCTTCTCGTCGTCGCGGCGATAGCGGTGGCAATGCGCCGAGAATGACTCGGCGAGCGAGGAGGACGGCGTGATCGGATACCACGCGCACACCGTCGCGCCGCCGTAGACCGCGCCGAGCGCGGAGGTGTCGTTGCCGTTGACGAAGATTTGGTCTCCGACCTTGCCGCTCTTCCTGAGCCGGAGACCGATGGGGCATTTGAGTTCGGTCAGCGCCCAATCGCGGCCGAGATTAAGCGCGTTGAGGTTGGCCTTGATGAGCGCCTCACGGCCTTTGAACTGCTCCGCGATCAGGGTTTCGGTCGCGGCCGGATCCATCTCGAGCAGCGCCGAGAGGACGCCGAGATAAATCACATTTTTGAAGAGCTGCCGCTGCCGCATCTCCGAATAGGTGCGGTTGCAAATCTCGGTCAGCGGCGCGCCGATAACGTTTATGTCGTCACGGAACTTCGACTGCGGCAGGTCGCGCGTCGAATCGTAGATGAGGTAGCCGCCGGGCTCGATTTCGGCGATGTCCTCGTCCCAGGTCTCCGGGTTCATCGCGACCATCAGATCGACGCCGCCGCGGCGGCCGAGATGACCCGCCTCGCAGATGCGGACCTCGTACCAGGTCGGCAGCCCCTGGATGTTCGACGGGAAGATGTTGCGCGAGCTCGCCGGAATTCCCATCCGCAGGACCGACTTGGCGAACAGCGCGTTGGCGCTGGCCGAGCCCGATCCGTTGACGTTGGCGAATTTGACGACGAAGTCGTTGGTCGCTTCTATCGGCTTCGGCATGAGGGCCCAGCGTATGTCATTTCAATGAGGAATTTGCGCATGTCCCAGGCGCCGGTCGGGCACCGCTCGGCGCACAGCCCGCAATGCAGGCAGACGTCTTCGTCCTTGGCCATGATGCGCCCGGTCTTGAGCGAATTCCCGATATAGATATCCTGGGTCGGATTGGTTGACGGAGCGCTAAGCCGCGTGCGCAGCTCTGCCTCCTCGCCGTTCTCGGTAAAGGTGATGCAATCGACAGGGCAGATGTCGACGCAGGCGTCGCATTCGATGCAGAGCGGCCCGGTGAACACCGTCTGGATGTCGCAATTGAGGCACCGTTCCGCCTCGAGATAGCCGAGCTTTTCATCAAAGCCGAGCTCGACCTCGACCTTGATGTCCTTGAGCGCGATCGAGGTCTCGCGCAGCGGCACCTTGTAGCGCAGATCGTTCGAGATGTCGTTGTCGTAGCTCCACTCGTGGATGCCCATCTTCTGGCTGATCAGCGTCGTTCCGGGCGGTGGCCGCTCGCCGACATCCTCGCCGTTGCAGAATTTGTCGATTGAAATTGCCGCGTCGTGACCGTGCGCGACGGCCCAGATGATGTTCTTCGGGCCGAACGCCGCATCGCCGCCAAAAAACACGTTGGGGATCGTCGATTGCATCGTGCGCGGATCGACCCTGGGCATGTCCCAGCGGTCGAACTCCATGCCGATGTCGCGCTCGATCCAGGTGAACGCGTTCTCCTGGCCGATCGCGACCAGCACGTCGTCGCAGGGGATGATCTCCGGCGGTTCGCCGGTCGGCACCAGGTTGCGCCGGCCGCGTTCGTCGAACTCGGCCTTGACCTTTTCGAACGAGACGCCGGTCAGCTTGCCGTTGTCATGGCGGAATTCGATCGGCACGAGGAAATTGCGGATCGGGATGCCTTCGTGCGTCGCATCCTCTTTCTCCCAAGGGCTCGCCTTCATTTCCTCAAAGCCGCTGCGCACGACCACGGTGACTTCCTCGCCGCCGAGGCGGCGTGAGGAGCGGCAGCAATCCATCGCCGTGTTGCCGCCGCCGAGCACGATGACGCGCTTGCCGATCCTGTCGATGTGGCCGAACGAAACCGAGGACAGCCAGTCGATGCCGATATGAATGTGCGCCGCGGCTTCCTTGCGGCCGGGAATTTCGATCTCGCGGCCGCGCGGGGCGCCCGAGCCGACAAAGACCGCGTCCCAGCCCTCGGCGAGCATCGCCTTGAGGCTTGGCACGTACTGGCCGAACCGGGTCTCGACGCCGAGGTTGAGGATCTGGTCGACCTCTTCGTCAGTGACCGATTCCGGCAGGCGGAAGCGCGGAATCTGCGTCCGTATCATGCCGCCGCCTTTGGCGTCGCTGTCGAAGATCACGCATTCGTAGCCGAGCGGGGCGAGGTCGCGGGCGACGGTCAGCGATGCCGGGCCGGCGCCGATCAGCGCGATGCGTTTGCCGTTCGTCTGGGTCGGAACCTTTGGCAGGTAGGCACTGACGTCGCCTTTGTTGTCGGCCGCGACGCGCTTCAGCCGGCAGATCGCCACCGGCTCCTTTTCGATGCGGCCGCGCCGGCAGGCGGGCTCGCACGGCCGGTCGCAGGTTCGGCCGAGGATGCCGGGAAAGACGTTCGACTCCCAGTTGATCGCCCAGGCCTCGGTATAGCGCTGCGCCGCGATCAGCCGGATATAGTCCGGCACCGCCGTATGCGCCGGGCAGGCCCATTGGCAGTCGACAACCTTGTGGAAATAGTCGGGGTTAGTAATGTCGGTGGGCTGCAACAACTATCTCCCGTCGGGCCAAGCCCCCGCCGGCCCGGATTATCTCTCGGCGCGGCCTCGCGCCTGCCGCCGCCCGCCGGGGATGCGGTACGACGGCACAGGCGGCGCTTATACCCCTACCGGCGATAGCCGTCATCCTCCCTATGCGAGACACTGCATGCGGAGCGGGGCGCGAAATCTGCCGCAGCGGCAGCATCCGCGCAATCTCTCCAACAACATGGCAGCGGCGCATTGCTTATATGGGAACGGCCCCCGCCGCGGTGCAACCCTGACATATCGAGGCTACGATCCGGTGAGATGCGCGACCTTCGGCATCACCTCTTCGGCGAGGAGCCGCATCGAATCGCGCCAGGCTTCAGGTGTCTCGCTGTAGTCGAAGCAGAAGAGCAGCAACGAGCCGAAGCCGCCGACCTCCTCGTACATCCGTTCGATCTTCTCGACCACCGTTGCGGGCGAGCCGATCAGCCAGTTGTGACGGGCGCAGTATTCCGGGGTGACGTCGCTGTCGGCGACGTTCTCGTCGTGCTTCAGGAACTGGATCACGCCGACATCGGTGAGGAGCGGCAGGAAATATTCGCGCATCATCCGCCCCATCTGCGCGCCGACGGAAAAGCGCCAGGCTGCTTCGTCGGTATCGGCGACGAAGATCTCGCGCACCAGCCGCCAATCGGAGCGGCGCGGCGTGCGGCCGCTGCGCCGCGCGCCTTCCTCGACGGATTCCCAGTGGCTGGCGACATAGCCGGGGTTGAGGTTGAGGCTCATCGGCAGGAAGCCGTGCTCGCCGGCGAGCTTCAGCGTCTCCGACCCCTTGCTGACCCCGGCGACGCCGATCGGCGGATAGGGCTTCTGGAACGGCTTGATGTGCGCGCGCAGCGTGCGCAGCATCGGCTCGATCCGCGACACTTGCCAATACTTGCCGGTATAGGTGAACGGCTCGTCCTCGGTCCACAGCTTGAGGATGATGTCGAGCGCCTCGCGGGTCATTTCGCGGTGCTGTCCGGAATTGCCGTCGACGTTGAACATTGCCCAATCGCTCGGCAGCCCGCTGGCGGCGACACCGAAATTGAGCCGGCCCTGTGCCATATGGTCGAGCATCGCCACGCGGTTCGCGAGTTCGGCGGGGTGATGGTAGGGCAGCAGGAACCCGCCCGGCGCGAGGCGGATGCGGCTCGTTTCCATCAGCGCCTGGGCGATCAACAGATCGGGCGAGGGGTGCGGCTCCCAGGGCGCGGTATGATGCTCGCCGATCCAGGCCTCGCTGTAGCCGAGTTCGTCGGCCCAACGCAGCGTCTGCAAATCCCAGCGATGTCCGTCGTAGAGGCTGCGCTCGGGAGGATGCGATGGCATCGTGAACAGGCCGTATTCCATTGATCGTCTTCCTCTGTCGCTGTGGATGGTTTTCGCGGCCTTGGTGGATAATCCCTGTCGCCGCTGTGGATGAAGCGAGATTGAGTAATCCACCGAATGGCCGTCGCCGCAATGTGGCAGCGACTGACCTTGGTAAATCCCCGGTAACCGGAGATGTCCCCGCGGTAAACTGACTGGAAAATGGGCAAGTCGCGATTTTTTTGAGCGTTGTGTTAGCAAAACAGTTGCTCCTCGCCAAAACCGATCCTATTAAAGTCTCACCGGAAGGGGCGAGCCCCCATCGCTCAATCGGAGGGAGGTAACCATGACCGAGCGCACCGACCACGCGCATTTTCGGAAATGGCATGTCAGCGAAGAAGCGACCATCGCGCATTTAGTCCGGTCGCTAGCCCCCGTAGAATCCCAACTGGACCCTCGCATACACGATGCGATCACCCCGTCGGGGCTATGCGTCGAGGCGCAGGTTCGCAAGACCTGGAACAACCCGGTCATCGGCCTCGCGATCTTCTGATCCCGAGGCTTTCGCATTCTTAAGTGCCAGCGGCGGACCCCACCGCCGCAACGGAACTGCGCGGCGTTGCCGCGGGCGATCCCATACCCGCCGAATTGACCGGCGCCTGTCCTTTGCATAGGTTTCGTCGCTGAAAACGAGGCCCTCGTCGGTCTCGTTTTGTGACGATCCTGTTACAGAAAGGATGACCATGAGGCCGACGCGGCGTCCGGCCAATCCATGTTTTTCCTCGGGGCCGTGCGCCAAGCGACCTGGATGGTCGCCAATGGCACTGTCGGCGGCTTTGGCCGGACGGTCGCACCGTTCCGCGCCGGGTCTCGCGCAATGCGCCGAAATCATTGAGCGCTCGCGCGCCGTGCTGCGCATACCGGCGGATTACAAGATCGGGATCGTCCCGGCTTCGGATACCGGTGCGGTTGAGATGGCGTTGTGGTCGCTGCTGGGCGCGCGCGGGGTCGATCTGCTGTCCTGGGAAAATTTCAGCGAGACCTGGGTCGACGATGTCGTCCACCACCTGAAGCTGCCCGATATCCGTCATTTCGCGGCGCCTTACGGCAAGCTGCCCGATCTGTCCGCGGTCGATTCCGGCCGCGATGTCGTTTTCGTATGGAATGGCACGACCTCGGGCGTGCGCGTGCCCGATGGCGACTGGATCGCCGCCGACCGCAAGGGGCTGACGATCTGCGACGCGACCTCGGCGGCGTTCGCGATGCGGCTGCCGTGGCCGAAGCTCGATGTCGTCACCTGGTCGTGGCAGAAGGCGCTGGGCGGCGAGGCGGGGCACGGCATGATCGCGCTGAGCCCGCGCGCGGTCGAGCGACTGGAGAGCTATACCCCGCCTTGGCCGCTGCCGAAAATCTTTCGCATGACCGCCAAGGGCAAGCTGATGGAAGGGCTGTTCCGCGGCGAGACGATCAACACCCCATCGATGCTGTGCATCGAGGACGCGCTCGACTCGCTGAAATGGGCGGAAAGCGTCGGCGGTCTCGACGGTTGCGTCGGCCGCGCCGAGGGCAACCTCGCGGTTGTCGCCGATTGGGTCGAGCGCACCCCTTGGGTTGAGTTCCTCGCCGCGGACCCGGCGACGCGGTCATGTACCTCGCCATGTCTGACGATCACCGACCCGTGGTTCGCCGCACTGCCGACGGAAACCCGCTTCACGACATCGCGGCGGATGCTGGCGCGGCTCGACAAGGAAGGCGTCGGCTACGATCTCGCCACGCACCGCGCCTCGCCGCCGGGGATCCGCATCTGGACCGGCGCGACCGTCGAGCAGAGCGATGTCGAGGCGCTATTGCCGTGGCTGGACTGGGCCTGGGGTAAGGAGCGGGAGGCGGCCAAAGCTGCTTAAGTTCACAATGAGGCGGTGAGGGTACGGCGTCATTGCGAGGAGCCTGCAGGGCGACGAAGCAATCTCGAAGAAACGAGGCTTCCTTCGGAGCGAGATTGCTTCACTCCGCTCGCAATGACACCTAAATCTCATCGCCTCATTGTTCATCTTCTTGAGGTATTGAATGCCAAAAGTCTTGATCGCCGACGAGCTAAGCCCGCGCGCCGTCGCTGTTTTCGTCGAGCGCGGGGTCGAAGCCGATGTCGCGACCGGCCTCAAGCCCGAGGCGCTTGCGGCGCGGATCGGCGCCTATGACGGGCTCGCGGTGCGCTCGGCGACCAAGGTGACGCCGCAGCTGATCGCGGTCGCCGACAAACTGCGGATCATCGGCCGGGCCGGAATCGGCGTCGACAATATCGACGTGCCGGCCGCGACCGAACGCGGCATCGTCGTGATGAACACGCCCTACGGCAATGCGATCACCGCCGCCGAGCACGCGATCGCGATGATGTTCGCGCTGGCGCGCCAGATCCCGGCCGCCGACCGCTCGACCCAGGCGGGAAAGTGGGAAAAGTCGCGCTTCATGGGGGTCGAGCTCAGCGGCAAGACCCTCGGCGTCATCGGCTGCGGCAATATCGGCGCCATCGTCGCCGACCGCGCGCAGGGGCTGAAGATGCGGGTGATCGGCTATGACCCCTTTCTCTCGGCCGAGCGCGCGGTCGATCTCGGGATCGAGCGGGTGAGCCTCGACGAGCTCCTGGCCCGCGCCGACTTCATCACGCTGCATACGCCGATGACCGACGCGACGCGCAGCATGCTCGATGCGCGCGCGATGGCCAAGCTGAAACCCGGCGCACGGCTCATCAACTGCGCGCGCGGTGGCCTCATCGTCGAGGCGGATCTTGCCGAGGCGCTCGACCGCGGCTGGGTCGCCGGCGCGGCGATCGATGTGTTCGTCGACGAGCCGGCGACCGAGAACCCGCTGTTCGGGCGCGACAATGTCGTCGCGACGCCGCATCTGGGCGCGGCGACCGCCGAGGCCCAGGAAAACGTCGCGGTGCAGATCGCCGAACAGATGGCGGATTTCCTGTTGACCGGTGCGGTTACCAACGCGGTCAATATGCCTTCGCTCAGCGCCGAGGATGCGCTCCGCCTGAGGCCCTACTTTAAATTGGCGGAGCAGATCGGCAGCTTTGCGGGGCAGCTGACCGAAAGCGAAATCAAGTCGGTAGCGATCGATTACGAAGGCACCATCGCCGATCTCAATGTCAAGCCGCTCACCGCGACCGCTCTTACCGGGCTGCTGGCGCCACAGCTGGCGGCGGTCAATCTGGTCAACGCGCCGGTGATCTGCCGCCAGCGCGATATCCGCGTCAGCGAGACGCTGCAGTCCGAGCCGGGCGACTACCAGCTGCTGATGCGGATCACGGTGACCGGGGAGGGCGGCTCGCGCTCGATCGCCGGAACGGTGTTCGCCGGCGACAAGCCGCGCCTCGTCGCGGTCGAGGGCATACCGCTCGAGGCCGAGCTCGGCGAGCATGTCCTCTTCGTGCGCAATCTCGACAAGCCGGGATTTATTGGCGCGCTCGGCAACACGCTCGGCGCGGCGTCGATCAACATCGCGACCTTCCATCTTGGTCGAACCGCCGCGGGGCAGGATGCGATCTGCCTGGTCGAGGTCGATCAGCCCCTAACCCCGGCGCTGCTCGGTAAAGTTCGCGAATTGCCCAATGTCGTGCAGGTCAAGTCGATGCAGTTCTGAAAGATTCCGCGCTTGGAAATCCGAAACCGCGGCCGGGGGTTGGCCGCGGTTTCGAGTTCCGTCGAGATGGGCGGAACTGGGCTTGCATCGTCGAGGTGGGGGGAAGTGACGATGCAACCTGCATTCTGTAAGCAGTTTCAAAAAGATGCAATACTTATCCTCAATTCAACCTGACAATTGTGGTTAAGGAAACCTGATGGCGGCCGCGCCGCTGCGCCTTCCTAAAGCGGCATGCCCAGCCGGGCTTGAAAGGCGGACCGCGCGGCTTTCACCCGCGATCGCAGTAAGTTGCAGCGAAGAGCTCGCATCGGTGGGGAGCACCGACGCGATCGACTTTTTTTGCCGCAGGAGCAATCGCTTTCTCGTGGCGCTCAATGCAATAATCGCGACATGAACGACGCACCGCATGCCGCTCTCTTGCCGACCGGGCTGTACGATTTGTTGCCGCCCCAGGCCGAGCTTGAAGCCGAAATCACCGGCCGGCTGATGGCGGTGCTCGCCGCGCACGGCTATGAGCGGGTCAAGCCGCCGCTCGTCGAATTCGAGGAGACATTGCTGTCGGGCGCGGGCGCGGCGATGGGCAACGATACATTCCGCACGATGGACCCGACCTCGCACCGCATGGTCGCGGTGCGCGCCGACATGACGCCGCAGGTCGCCCGTATCGCCGCGACCCGCCTTGCGCACCGGGAGCGGCCGTTGCGGCTTAGTTATGCCGGGCAGGTGCTGCGGGTAAAAGGCTCGGAAGTGCGGCCCGAGCGGCAGTTCGGCCAAGTCGGCGCGGAGCTGATCGGCGCCGCGGGACCAGGCGCCGATGTCGAAGTCGTGGCGATCGCCGCCCAGGCGCTGCTCGAGATCGGCGTGCCGAATTTGTCGGTCGACCTGACGATGCCGACCTTGGTCCCGGCGATCGCCGAGGCGTTCGGGATCGTCGGCGACAGCGCGGCGGCGCTGCGCGCGGCGCTCGATCACAAGGACACGACCGCGGTCGCCGCGCTGCCGGGCGAGGCGGGAAAGCTGCTGTCGGCTCTGGTGTCGGCCGCCGGTCCCGCGGCAACCGCGCGCCTCGCGCTCGCGAGACTCGATCTGCCGGAGCGCGCGCGGGCCGAGCGCGACCGGCTCGGCACCGTGCTTGACGGGCTCGCGGCGGCGATGCCGGCGCTCAAACTCACCGTCGATCCGGTCGAGAACCGCGGCTTCGAGTATCACACCGGCATCAGCTTCACGTTCTTTTCGCGGATCGAACCGCGGCGCGGCGCCCTCGGCGAGTTGGGCCGCGGCGGCCGTTACGACGCCGGCGATCCGGCGCTGCCCGAACCGGCGACCGGCTTTACCCTTTATACCGATATGATCCTGTCGACCTTGCCCAAGGTGCAGCCGCGCCGCCGGCTGTTGCTGCCGGTCGGCGCCGATGCCGCGCACGCCGCGACGTTGCGCGACGCGGGGTGGATTACGGTCGCGGCGCTGGCCCCGGCCGCCGACTGGCACGCCGAGGCGCGGAGGCTGGAGTGCAGCCATGTGCTCGAAGTCGGCGAGCCGAAACCAATTCGCGGCGGCGGGAGAGTCTGATGGGCAACGTCGCCGTGGTCGGCGCCCAATGGGGCGACGAGGGCAAAGGCAAGATCGTCGATTGGCTGGCCGAGCGCGCCGAGATCGTGGTGCGCTTCCAGGGCGGCCACAATGCCGGCCACACACTCGTCGTCGGCGGTGTCGAATACAAACTGAGCCTGTTGCCGTCGGGGGTGGTGCGCGGGACGCTGTCGATCATCGGCAACGGCGTCGTCGTCGATCCGTGGGCTCTCATCGCCGAGATCGAGACGATGCGCGGCAAGGGGCTCGACATCTCGCCGAAGAACCTGAAGCTCGCCGACAACGCGGCGCTGATCCTGCCGTCGCACGGCGCGCTAGACCGGGCGCGCGAGGAGCGCCGGGGCGCCAAGAAGATCGGCACCACCGGGCGCGGCATCGGCCCGGCTTACGAGGACAAGGTCGGGCGGCGGGCGATCCGGGTCTGCGACCTCGCCGACCCGAAGGCGCTCGAGGACCGGGTCGACGAGGTGCTGCTGCACCACAACGCGCTGCTGCGCGGACTCGATGCGCCCGAGGTCAAACGAGACGAGTTGCTGGCGTCGCTGCGCGAGGTGGCGCCCCGGGTGCTGCCCTATGCCGATGCGTGCTGGCGCATCCTGGACGAGGCACGCCGCACCGGCCGCCGCATCCTGTTCGAGGGCGCGCAGGCGGCGATGCTCGATGTCGATCACGGCACCTACCCCTATGTGACCTCGTCGAACACGCTGGCGGGGCAGGCGGCGGCGGGGGCGGGGATCGCGCCGTCCTCGGTTGGCTTCGTGCTCGGTATCAGCAAAGCCTATACGACGCGCGTCGGCAGCGGTCCGTTCCCGACCGAACTCACGGACGAGATCGGTCAGATGCTGGGAGATCGCGGGAAAGAATTCGGTGTCGTGACCGGTCGGCCGCGGCGTTGCGGTTGGTTCGACGCGGTAATGGTGCGGCAGGCGATCAAGTTCGGCGGGATCGATGGCATCGCCCTGACCAAGCTCGATGTGCTCGACGGCTTCGAGGAGATCAAGATTTGTACCGGCTATCGCCGAGGTGGCAAGACCTACGATTACATGCCGGCAGGCACCACGGCGCAGGCTGAAATCCGGCCAGTCTACGAGAGCTTCGCCGGCTGGCGCGAAAGTACGCGTGGCGCGCGCTCTTGGGCCGATCTGCCGGCGATGGCAATTAAGTACATTCGCCGCGTCGAGGAGCTGATCGGCGCGCCGGTGGCGATGCTCTCGACCAGTCCCGAGCGCGACGACACGGTGCTGGTGCGCGACCCCTTCGCAGACTGAGATTGACAAATACTCATACTGAGTATAAGTGTTGGCTAAACCAAAACCACACGCGTCCGAGCGTTCCGGCCTGATGTCCGAGTTCTTCTCGCCCTATTCGCATCAATTCGCGCGCGTCGGCGTCTGCGTGCCACAGGTCACGGTCGCGGACCCGGCGAAGAACGCCGATCAGGTTGCCGCGCTTGTCGAAGCCGGCGGGCGCGACGGCGCTGCGATCCTGCTGTTTCCGGAACTGTGCCTCTCGGCCTATGCGATCGACGATCTGCTGTTCCAGGATGCGCTGCTCGATGCCGTCGCGGGGCAGATCGAGCGGCTGATCGAGCTGAGCAGGAACCGGCTGCCGGTCGTCGTCATCGGCGCGCCGCTGCGCTGGCGCGGGCGGCTTTACAACTGCGCGATCGCGATCCATCGCGGGCGGGTGCTTGGCATCGTGCCGAAGATATCCCTTCCGAATTACCGCGAGTTTTACGAGCGCCGGCATTTCACTTCCGGCGAGGCGGTGCGCGGCGCGGCGATGATTCTTGCGGGCCAGGAGGCGCCGTTTGGCATCGATCTGCTGTTCGAGGCGGCGGGGCCGGCGGGCTTCACCTTCCACATCGAAATCTGCGAGGACCTGTGGGTCCCGCAACCGCCGAGCGCGGCCGGCGCCGCGGCGGGCGCCGAAATCCTGCTCAACTTGTCGGCCAGCAACATCACCATCGGCAAGGCGCAGATGCGTCGATTGTTGTGTGCCTCGCAATCGGCGCGCTGCCTCGCGGCCTACGCGTATTCCGCGGCGGGCGCCGGCGAGTCGACGACCGATCTCGCCTGGGATGGGCAGGCCGGGATTTTCGAGATCGGCGATGCGCTCGCCGAGACCGAGCGGTTCAGCGCCCAGCCGGAGATCGCTGTCGCCGATATCGATCTCGGCCGCATTCGCCAGGAGCGGATGCGCACCAACACATTCGGCGACAATGCGCGGCTGATCGCCGAGCAGACCGCGCCGTTCCGCCGGATCGAATTCCCGTTCGCGGCGCCCGAAGGGCGGCTGGAGCTGAGGCGTCGGGTCGAGCGCTTTCCGTTTGTGCCGTCCGACCCGGCGATGCTGCGCGACAATTGCTACGAGGCCTACAACATCCAGGTGCAGGGCCTGGCGCAACGACTCTCCGCCACCGGGCTCAAGAAGCTGGTCATCGGCGTGTCGGGCGGGCTCGATTCGACGCAGGCGCTGATCGTCGCGGCGCGGACGATGGACCGGCTCGGCCTGCCGCGGCAGAGCGTGCTGGCCTACACCCTGCCCGGCTTCGCCACCAGCGAGGGAACCAAGGCCAATGCCTGGCGGCTGATGACGGCGCTGGGCGTCACCGGCGCCGAGATCGACATCCGTCCGGCGGCGAACCAGATGCTCGGCGACATCGGCCATGCCGCCGGGCGCGGCGAAAAGCACTACGACGTGACCTTCGAGAACGTGCAGGCGGGGCTGCGCACCGACTATCTGTTCCGCCTCGCCAACCATAATGGCGCGCTGGTGGTCGGCACCGGCGATCTGTCGGAGTTGGCGCTCGGCTGGTGCACCTATGGCGTCGGCGATCACATGTCGCATTACAATCCCAACGCGTCGGTGTCGAAAACCCTGATCCAGCACCTGATCCGGTTTGTCGCCTATAACGGCGACGTGGATGGCGAGACGACGAAGATCCTTGACGATATTCTTGCCACCGAGATATCGCCCGAATTGGTGCCGGCCGGCGAGGACGGCGCGATCCAATCGACCGAGAGCTTTGTCGGGCCTTATGCGCTGCAGGATTTCACCTTGTTCTACGTGACGCGCTTCGGCTTCGCGCCGTCGAAGATCGCCTATCTGGCCTGGAATGCCTGGCAGGATGCGGAGAATGGGGCGTGGCCGGCCAATACGCCCGAGGCGGCGCGCCGCGCCTTCGATCTCGGCGAGATCAAGCGCTGGATGCGGGTCTTCCTCACCCGGTTTTTCGAGCAAAGCCAGTTCAAGCGCTCGGCGCTCCCGAACGGTCCGAAGATTTCCTCCGGCGGCTCACTGTCGCCGCGCGGCGATTGGCGCGCGCCGTCCGACTCGCATGCCGCAACGTGGCTCGCGGAGCTCGAGCGCGGCGTCCCTGACGTCTGAGCAAGACCAGCGCGTCACATGGCGTTGATCGGCGAGGTGACGCGCTGGGGGCCGGCGATGCCGGTCGCCCTACTGCTCGCGGTTGCGGTGTTCGAGGCGGCGATCTTGCCGCGGCGCCTGTGGGCGAAGGGCGCCTGGGTGCTGGCGGTGGTGCTGTGCGGCGTGGGCTCGGCGGCGCTGTTGCGCTGGCAACAGCAGGCCGGCAATACCGCCACCTCGGACCAACTCGCCAGCGAGACGGCGGCGCTGCGCGGGCTCTGGTCGCAATGGGATACGCTGTCCCGCTCGCTGCCGCCGCCGGCGGACGACGGCCCGGCGGCGAACTTCGACAGCGTCGACGAGGCGCTAGCCTCGCTGAGCGCCAAGGTCGCCAGCATCGCAGACCAGATCGCGGCATTGAAAACCGGCGGGAAGGGCCGGTCGGTCGATGCCGAGACCGCGGTCAGACTCGCCGATTACCTGCGCCAATACGGCAGCTATCGCGCTGTCGTGTCATGCCCACCCGGCGACGTCGAGGCCTATACCTACGCCAATCAGCTTGCCAATATCCTGCGTGCGGCGGGCTGGGACGCCAATGGGCCGGAAGCGACCAGGACTTCGGGCGAAGGGCAGGCGATGGGGATCAGCCTCTATGTCCGCAACCCCGCCGCGCCCGAGGCGGCGAAAATCCTCATCGACGCCTTCGGCCGGTACAACATCCCCTATCAGAGCGCCATCGCCGAGAATGACGCCATTCCGGACCAGGCGACCGTCGAACTCTACGTTGCGGACAAACCGTGAGGAGATTGCGAGATGCCCGAAGGCCGCGTCCATCTGAGCGTCGATGAGGCCCGCACCCTGGGCGAGCGAGCGATGCGCGGCATCGGCTACGACCCCGAGGAAGCCCGCATCGTCACCGACCATGTGATCGACGCGGCGCTGTGCGGTTACGAGTATTCCGGGCTCGCCAAGCTGCTGAACGTTCCCGAGCATCGCCGCTTCGGACGCCCGCGGGGACCGATCCGCCTCATCCGCGAGACCGAGGTCTCGGCGCTGTACGACGGCGGCAACAACAACGGGATGCTGGCGGTCTACCACGCGGCGAGGGCGACGATCGACAAGGCCCAGGCGCATGGCATTGCTGTCGTCGGCATGACCAACACCTGGATGAGCGGGCGCAACGCCTATTTTGTCGAGATGATCGCCCGCGAGGGTTTTGTCGCGATCCACACCGCGAGCAGCGGCGGCGCGGTCGCGCCGTTGGGCGGGGTGAAGCCGATCCTCGGCACCAACCCGATCGCCTTCGCGATCCCGACGGAGGAGGGGCCGCTGATCCTCGACATGGGAACTTCGGCGTTTATGGCGACCGAGCTGCAATTGCGGGTGCGGCGCCACGAGGCTTTGCCGGAAGGCGTCGCGATCGACCGCGACGGGCGTCCGACCACGGACCCGGCGGCGGCGCAGGCCGGGGCGCTCTTGCCGTTCGCCGGATACAAAGGGTTCGGGCTCGGGCTGGTCGTCCAGGCGCTGGGCGTGCTCGGCGGCGCCGGCATGGTGACCGGCGCGCAGGACGGCTACCTCTTCATCGCGTTCCGTCCGGACCTAGAGCGGGCTGTTTTTAGACGGAAGCGTAGCCTGCGTTTTTGAGGTAGTTGGCGCACTCGCTGGGGCCGACGAAGTCGAGCAGCTGACCGACCCTGCGCCAGGTGGCTTCGTGGGCTCGTTCTTCGGCTTTTCGCATCAGATGCTTGAGCTTGGCGAAGAGTTGCTCGATCGGGTTAAGGTCGGGGCTGTAGGGCGGCAGGAAGAGAAGATGGGCGCCCTTGTCGCGAATGGCCTGGCGCGCCGCCTTGCCCTTGTGCGAGCCGAGATTGTCGAGGATGACGACATCGCCCGGCCGAAGGGTGGGGGCGAGCGCTTGCTCGACGTAAGCGGTGAAGATCGCGCCGTTGATCGGCCCGTCGATGACCAAGGGGGCCTCGACCCGGTCGTGCCGCAGCGCGGCGATGAAGGTGAGCGTCTGCCAGTGGCCGTAAGGGACCTTGGCCGGCAGCCGCTTTCCCCTTGGCCCCCAACCGCGTAGCGGAGCCATGTTGGTCTTGACCCACGTCTCGTCGAGAAAGACCAGGCGATGGGCGGCGATGCGCGCTTGATGGGCTTTCCAGCGCTGGCGCTTACGGGCGATGTCAGGGCGATCCTGCTCGGCCGGGAGCACGGTTTTTTTTGAAGCTCAGCCCTTCGGCCGTGACAAACACCCACACGGCCCGCCGGTCGCTCTTGACCCCTTGCGCTGCCAGCTCACCGACAAGCTGGCGCGTGGTGAACGGAGCCGCCCTGAGGCGCTCGCGCAGCCACTCGGCGATCGGACCGGTCAGGGTCGGCTTCTTGTGGCCGTTCATCTTGCCCGGCTTGAGCGCCCCGGTCGCACGCCGCAGCTTGCGCCACTTCGACAGACAGGACGGCGCGATCGACAGCGCCTGGGCAATCATCCGATCCGTCTCGTCCGCCTCAGACCGCGCCAGCGCCCGCTCCCGAAGATCCTCCGAATAGGGTCGAGTCATCCATGCTGGCCTCCCCTCCAGCAGGAAGCTTGAATCACACCCCGTGAACTTTGGGAATCCCGATTCCGTCAAACATCAGCACGCTCTATTGATCTCGCTCGAGCAATGCAAGCGCGAGGTGAGCGCGCTGGTGGCGCGCGTGAAAGCGGTGCCCCGCGCTCCCGGCGTCGCCGGAATCCGCATCCCCGGCGAGAACTCGGCCCGCAACCGCGAGCGCCTCTCGCGCGAGGGCCTCGATCTCGATCAGCTGGTTTATGACGAGCTGCACCGCATGGCGGGCAACCGGGAGTGACGCGGACGAGCCCCAGTCCCGGGCCCGCGAATTTAGTGGAACAAATGCGGGATGATGTCGAGCCCGATCAGGCCGGTTATGATCAGGTAGACCGCGATTACATAATTGAGGATGCGCGGCACCAGAAGGATCAGGATGCCGGCCAGCAGCGCCACGAGCGGCTGCAGATGGGCGATGCTGATAACCATGGGCGAACCTCCTGGGGCCGTCGATGCGCCGAGCGCCCTGGGCTCCGCTCGCTGTTTACGGCGAACGCTGGAGGTTCACAAGTATTCCTGCATTCGCCGGTAGGGCGGCGGCACGGCTGACGCCAATCCGGTTCCGTGCCGCCGATGTCTTTGGCTAGGGGGCGGGGTTAAGTTGAATGGCCGCGATCCCCGCCGCCACGTTGAGGCCGGTATTGCCCTCGATGCTGAGCGGCTGCAGCGCGACCGTGTTGGTGGAGCCGCCAACCAGCGCGTTGGCGCCGACGCCGACGCCGACCGTGGCGCTCGCGGTCCCGCCGGCATAGGAGCCGGCAAGCGCGCCGGGGCGCATCATCGCGACGGGCGCCACCACCGTCCAAACCAGCACGCCGCCGGAGGTGTAGCCGATATCGGCGCCGAACTTGGTGATGTTTCCGGTGTAATGCTCAGCCCGGCCGAGACCGGAGAAGGTGCAGTTGAGCGCCTTCGACGAGCCGAAGATGAACCCGAAGCCGCTCGCCACGTTGCAGGTCAGGGTTCCGACATTCACGCCGGCTTGCGCCATCGCGTTCCCCGACAGCGCTGCGATTCCGACGATCGCGGAAAAAACGGTGGCGGTCAGGCGCATTGATTTCGACATCTCGCTGCTCTCCTTTGTGAGCCGATCAGACGGCGCCTCGTGTGACGGCGCAGCCGCAACGGCAACAACTTAGCTGACGCGCCGATATCGTCAAGGGCGCACACCGGCGGCTAAATTGACGTTCTCCTATGCGCACTCAGCTCCCAATTCGATCCCGTGTCTAAACCGCGCGGCCCGGTTTGGGCCGCCGTCCCGGCGCCGCGACGACGCTTCCCGACACTGTCCGCGCCGCGCCCCGCAATCATTTGTTGCTGTTTCGCAAGATCATTAATTAGTCTCCATTGGGTATCGGAAGCAGCATGGCATCCGGACAGGACAGATGGAGGCAAATTATGGCGAGTGACGCTACGCTCGGACATTCCCTGCCTTGGTGGAAAGAGCCGACGAAAGACCAGTGGCTGGCCTATGTGGCGGCCTGGCTGGGCTGGACGCTCGATGCGTTCGACTTCACGATTTTCTTGTTGATCATGGTTCCGATCGCCAAGGATTTTAACGTACCGATCACCGCGGTGACGGTGATTTTCACGGTGACGCTGTGGATGCGGCTGGTGGGCGCGACGGCATCGGGCTGGCTCGCCGACCGGGTCGGCCGCAAGACGCCGCTGATGATCTCGATCATTGGATACTCCGCCTGCAATTTCATTGCGGGGTTTTCGCCGACCTTCTGGTTTCTGTTCTTCTTCCGGGCGCTGCTCGGCATCTTCATGGGCGCCGAATGGCCGGCTGGCGCGGCGCTGGCGATGGAGACCTGGCCGATCCGCTCGCGCGGCTTTATGAGCGGCGTGCTGCAAGGCTCCTGGGGGCTCGGCTTCATGCTGTCGAGCCTGGCCTACGGCTTCCTCTTCGACCGGATCGGATGGCGCGGCCTCTTGATGCTCGGCGTGTTGCCGGCGCTGTCGGTCATCTATGTCCGCATTTTCGTCAAGGAACCGGCAATCTGGGCGGAAAACCGCAAGCTGCAGCGCGCCCAGCAGCGCGAGGTTCGCGTGCCGCTGGTCAAGATTTTCAAACCCGGCCTGTTGCTCAACACGGCGACCGCGTGCTGGTGGATGGCGAGCAGCTTTATCGTCTATTACGCGATCAACTCGCTGTTCGCCACGCATCTGCAAAAGGACCTCGGGTTTGACGCCAAGGCGGTCGCGGCGCCGATCTTCTGGTCCAATCTGCTGGTGTTCCTCAGCATGGGGTTCTGGGGCTGGTGCGCCGACCGGATCGGCCGACGCTGGGCAATGATCATCCCGGCGCTGATCGCGATCCCGATCGCGCCGCTCTATTTGCTGACCTCGAACCTGACGCTGATCATCGTCGCATTCGTCATCCAGGGCGCGTTTGGCGGCGGGATCTACGGCCAGAACCCGAGCTATCTCAACGAGCGGTTCCCAACCGAGGTGCGCGCCACCGCGGCCGGGTTCTGCTACCACCAGGGCGCGATCTTCGCCGGCATCCTGGCGCCGGTGCTGAGCTACTTCGCGGTCGACCTCGGCTATGGCTTCGCATGGCCGATGCTGATCGCGACAGTCGGCGGTTGCGTCAGCTTTGTCCTGGCATTGCTATGGGCCCCGGAAACCCACGGCAAGGAGATGGTGGCCGACCTCGTCGTCGCCTGATCCAAGCCTCGCCGGATAGGACGGCGCTCGCCTCGCGGCGGGCGCCGTTTTATTTGCGCGCAATAAAGCTGCGGCCGATGAGCTGGCGGTGCAGCTGGTTGGTGCCTTCCCAGATCTGGGTGATCTTGGCGTCGCGCATCAGGCGCTCGACGCGGTTGCCGGTGATGTAGCCGTAGCCGCCATGGAGCTGCACCGCCTCGGTGGCGACGCGCATCGCCAAATCGGAGGCGCGCATTTTCAGCATCGAGGCTTCCGGCCCGATATCGAAGATGCCGGCGTCGACGAGGCCTGCGACATGCCAGAGCCACGCCTCGCACATCGCCAGGTCGGTCGCGAGGTCGGCGAGCAGGAACTGGATGCCCTGGAACTCGACGATACGGCGGCCGGATTGGCGGCGCTCGTTGATGTAGGCGACAGCGTCGTCGAACGCGGCGCGGGCGATCCCCAGCGCGTGCGCCGCGACGCTCGGCCGCGACTTGTTGAGCGCGGCGAGCAGCAGCGCGAGGCCCTGACCGGGCTGGCCGAGCACATTGGCGCGCGGCACCCGGCAATTGTCGAAAGCCAGCGCCGCGGTCGACGAGGCGCGGTGGCCGAGCTTGTCCTCCTTGCGCAGCACGGCGAAGCCTTGTGTGCCTTTTTCGACGATCAGGGCGGTGATCGCGGCGCGGCCGTTTTTGTCCCCGGCGGCGGGAATATCGCTCCACTTGCCGAACAGCAGGATGAGGTCGGCGACGTCGCCGTTGGTGATGAATATCTTGCCGCCATCGACGACGACGCTATCGCCGTCCGGGGTGAAGCGGGTGGTCATCCGCGTCGCGTCGGAGCCGGCGTCGGGCTCGGTGATCGCCAGCGCGCAGAGCGCGCCCGCGGCGACGCGCGGCAAGAGGCGGCGCTTCTGCTCCTCGTCGCCGAAATCGATGAGCGGCTTCGCGGCGTGGAAATTGGTCGCCCAGATGATCCCGGTCGAGGCGCAAGCGGCGGAAATCTCGCGCACGCAGGCAAGGTAGGCGGCGTACGAGAGACTCGCGCCGCCGTATTCCTCGGGCACGAACATCGCGTTGAGCCCGAGCGCGTTGATCGCCGCGATGTTCTGCCAGGGGAACTCGGCCGCGCGGTCGTAATCGGCGGCGCGCGGCGCGACCTCGTCGCGGGCGAGCGCGCGGACGCTGTCGAGCAGCTGCCGCTCCTCGGGCGACAGCGGCGGCAGCTGCTCGACAGCGTCCGCGCGCTCGCCCGCGACGAGGTCGCGCCGCGCGGTCGTAATCGGCGGCCGAGTTCCCCTGGCAGAACAT